>CAYFMT010000008.1:0-93722 GCA_964344305.1 uncultured bacterium
CCCAAGAAAACTGTGGCTGCCTAATGCACTTTTACAGAACTTTTTGGACTTGACCGAGCGAATAATATTGCCATAAAAACCGGTTATTGCTTTATAGTCAGTTGGAAGGAAGTGGGTTTGTGAAATTCGCATTTCTCGTTCATAATACAATCTTCCATACTTTTCGTAGGCAAACCGTCTATATTCATGTCCAAAAATCTTATTGTCTACATTCTCTGGCATGTGACTAACGATATAGTCAGGTGGCAGTTTTAAGATATAGTTCTCTTTATGAAACCGTGTATAGTTGTAATCAATTGGAAACGTTCTATTTTCCAGGGTGAATCTATTCTCTGACTCTTTTAGAACATGAGTAATAGGAATATGAATCTCTTCGCCAACGACTTGGGCATAATAAGGAGCTTCATATAAAACATTAACAATTAAATTATTATCCTCGAAGACAGAGTCAATATTTGTTTGAATTGAGTCTATAGAAACGTCATTTATTTCGTCGAGTAAATAATCTTTTATGAAATCTATCTTGGATTCACTGTCATCATGAAGCCGATGGTAACGCGACTGCATGTACCCTTCAAACACAAATTGAGCATGCGCATGTAGTGTACCTGAATTATCGACCCTCATTGAATCAGTTTGTACCAGAATCCTATTGTTCTTGAAAGAATTTTCTGGAATATTTATTATCGATGCATACTTTTTTCCCAGTAAGAGGCCATTGGAAACATTGGCCGAACTCGGTAACATGCCAAAGGGATAGTACTTAAATCTAGTATCCATGGCTATACTTTGCTTCCTACTTGGGATGTAGGCTAATAAATGATTAAAACTATCAAGACGCGGATGCCTCAAGTCCGGTATTCCATTTGTTCGAGTACTAATCAGGAGTGGATAGCTGGTAATTCGAGCAGTGTTTAACAGGTTGATTAACAACAAGTTTTTCTCAATTCTAGTACCTTGACGATTTGATAGAATTTTTTTTGGACTATTTAGCCGATCTCCATATAGCACTGTAATTTTTGTCGTCTCAATACTATCACGTACAAATTCGTACAATAACTTGATTTTGTCAGTTCTTGTCCTTGCTGAACCCGTGATTCTGTCCACCGTTCGCCTTATTTCCCCGGATGATCTGTCAACAAAAGGATCGTAATATTTCATCACAAGATCATAGATGTCATCCCAGGATTCAACGAATGTTTTTTTCATCCCGGGAAAACGTATTTCAAGTAATTGGAAATTTAACCTGCACATATAATCAATAGGTGCAGTCATGTATGGCTCTTCTTTGATAGGCGGAAGATTTGAAAACGACCATGTATACTTCGCTGTACGCTTTCCATTGGGATTTAATATTTCTTCACGTAGCGGTTTAAAATCAGCCTCTGGAGAATTCGCTAGATATGTGTTATAGATTAATTCGCTAGGAAATTCTATTGAAATAGTGGATTCAACTGTTGGTATTTCGTTTTGGAAATACCAAGGTTCCAATCGAGTAATACGTGATGAAATAAGCCTATATTGATATTCAATTATACAGTCTTCTGTAACGCCTGGAATTGCAAATACTTTATACATCCATCCTTTAGAATCACCTTCTTCAAAAATATTTTTTTTCTCGAGTCTGACGATAGTTCCATTGCTATTTATAGCCTGTGCCTTGAGATCATATATCTTTTCATCATGCCAATATGGCACCTTTATATTTGCATATTCCTTTCCACTTTCTTTAAGAATCTGGATTCGTTTATGCCTTGAAATCGTTATAGAGAAATCAGACCGATTGAATTTATAATATGCTTTATCAAATATGACTCTTGCAGCAGATGAAGAGTCAATATCTGCTATAGGATTTGTAAATATTCCTTGAGGAAGTATTCCCCAGGCATAAGAACCATCACTGATGTTTGAGGCACATCCACTCAATACAATTAGAGAAATAATTAAAGCTATATTCTTCATAATTCACCTACATCACTATGATATTAAAAAGTGTATAATAGAATTTAATTATCCTCTATTAATTTGTAAATAAATATCAATAGGAGTTGTGGTTATACTAAGAATAAGAAGGAACTTAGCGTGTTGCGCATTTGTCTATAATTCCACTAAATTTCTTGGCTTTTTTGCAACCAAAAATTCAAAATTAAACCATTGACCCGGGGCCGTAGCTTCAATCTTCGTCCCGATTGTATCGGGAACTACGATTGACCGGCAACCTCGCTACAGGTCATAATGGGAAATGGAGTTTGAGAGATTTAGTACAATTGTTGACCCGGGGCCGTAGCTCAGTTGGGAGAGCGTCGCGTTCGCAATGCGAAGGTCGGGAGTTCGACCCTCCTCGGCTCCACAAACTTGGTCGTGCTGGATGGGGAGGTAGCGGTGCCCTGTAACCTGCAATCCGCTATAGCAGGATCGATCTCTGTAGAGAGGCATTTGCTGAGGTGGTTTTTTAATTCAAGTGGTGATGAAATTTCAGTCCATCGCAATGAGCTGATTCTGAACCCCGTCAGGCCCGGGAGGGAGCAGCGGTAGGAGGAGGTCTCATGTGCCGGTGGAATCTTGGAATGGAGCAAACTAAATTAAAGAATCATTGTCCAGAGATGTCAATCTACGGTGCACGACCAGAACATTTATTTTCATGGCATATCAGGTATTATCACTAAAATGGCGACCACAGTCCTTTGCCGATCTAGTCGGACAGGATCATGTCACAAAAACGTTAACCAATGCTTTCAAACAGGATCGTGTTGCCCAGGGATACCTGCTCACAGGTCCTCGCGGTGTTGGAAAAACATCCACGGCTCGGCTCATCGCAAAAGCCCTGAATTGCCAGACATCACCTGGGTCACCATGTAACTCCTGCAATAACTGTCTTGAAATAACGGATGGCAGGAACATGGATGTGCTGGAGATTGATGGTGCATCAAATCGTGGGATAGAGGAGATCCGAAATCTCAGGGAAGTCATTAAGTATGCCCCCATGAATGCCCCATACAAGGTGTTCATTATTGACGAAGTTCACATGCTTACCACACAGGCATTTAACGCCCTCCTCAGAACACTGGAAGAACCGCCTCCCCACGGGAAGTTTATCATGGCGACAACGGATGTCCATAAAGTACCCGCCACCATTATTTCAAGATGCCAGAGATTTGATTTCAATCGAATCACCGATAAGATCATCTCTGATAGACTCTCCACCATATTGAAGGAGGAAGGAATTTCCATTGACGATGAATCTCTGGAAGCTGTAGCTCAGAAGGCGGACGGCAGCATGCGAGATGGATTGAGCCTGCTGGACCAAATTATTGCCTTCTCAGAAGACTCCATCACCATTGATGCCATATCAGAGATTATTGGACTTATTCCATCAGAATTGTATTTCACGATCACTGAAGCCTTGATACAAAAAGATACCATATCTGCTATTGAGCAAGCAAAAGCCATCAAGAAAACCGGAATGCCAGTAAGCGAAGTGGCCATTGGTTTAAACCAGCATCTACGAAATCTGATGTACAGCAAAGTGGATGGGGGAGAAGAACTACTGACATGTGGTGATGATTTAAAGGATCGATACATTTCCCATGGTAAAGATTGGACAAAAGAGGATCTCCTCCGTCTCAGCGATCAGGTGTCTCGGCTGGAAGTAGAGTCAAAAAGAGCCTCTCACCCATATATCATGCTGGAACTGGTACTTCTGAAACTATTGGAATACGAATCCGTCACATCCCTGGAATCCATCCTGTCTGGAAAAACCCCACTCGCGAAACCGGTAAAACCCCAAAGAAAAGCTGAACGACAGGTGAAAAAGGCAACAGTAAATAAACCACCTGTAATTCCTTCTACTGAGAAAAAACCTCCGGTAAAAAATGAAAAACCTTCTGAAGTGGTGAAAACACAGGTCGAGAAAGATGACACGGATGCAAAGAGTGTATTGGTGGATATTGGAAAAAAGTGGCCTGAAATCGTTGAAAAAATATCATTGAAAAAAGCATCTATTTCCGCATTGATAGAACACTGTTTTTTTCAGGGAACTGAAGGGTCCATTGTTCATATTTCAGTGCAGGACATTCCGAAATTCAATGTAAAGATCATTGAACAGAATAGGGATGTTATTGAAAGCGTTATTAAAGAAATATCAGGACAGTCACTTGGAGCCCGCTTTCACTGGGTAGAACCAGGTGAATCAAAAGCAGGAGATGGGGAGCCAAAACCATTAAAAAATGAATTGGCACAGAAGGAAAATCCTCAGGGCGATGCCGTGTCAAAAATTATAGAATTATTCGATGGTGAAATCATCAGATAGGAGTTACGATGTTTAATAAAGGCAACATGGCCAACATGCTGAAACAGGCACAGGAAATGCAGCGAAAAATTCAGGATGTCCAATCCGAACTGGAAGACATGATCGTGGAAGGCAATGCAGGTGGTGGCATGGTAAACGTTACCATCAATGGAAAAATGGAAGTTCTTGAGTTATCCATTGCGGACGAGGCCATGAATGAAGACAAAGAATTATTGGAAGATTTGATTATTTCCGCAGTGAACAGTGCCATCAGTAAATCCCAGGATGAATCCCAGAACAGAATGAATTCCGTCACGGGGAACATGCTGGGTGGATTAAAAATGCCGGGGATGTAGGTGAGCCAATACCCTGAAACAGTTCAACGACTCATTGAGCGTTTTTCCACTTTCCCCGGAATTGGACGTAAAACTGCTCAACGACTGGCAATGCATGTATTAATGTCCTCCAACGAGGATGCAGCAGAAACGGCGAAAGCCATTCTGGATGTAAAAGCTCAGATTCTTTTCTGCTCAAACTGTGGGGGTATCACAGAGATGGATCCCTGTCATATCTGCATAGACCCGAAGCGACTTCAGGATGTGATCTGTATTGTTGAAAATCCATCAGATGTTTTTTCTTTTGAAAAAACAAATACATTTCGTGGACTATATCATGTTTTAGGAGGTGTACTATCACCGCTCGATGGCATAGGTCCGGAAGATTTGAACATTGATAGTTTAATGCAGCGATTGACACCGGGAATGGAAGTGGTTCTCGCCACAAATCCCAGTGTAGAGGGTGATACAACTGCGTTATATTTAAGCAGGCTTTTGAAGGATAAAAATATCCGTGTGAGCAGGTTAGCCAGAGGGTTACCAGTAGGCAGCGATCTGGAATACACCGATGTGGCTACATTAACACGAGCATTGGAAGGGAGAACAGAATTATAACCATCCCAAATATTTTGACCGTTTTTCGGATTTTACTTACACCGGTTTTTATCATTTGCCTGTTTTATGACCACCCAATGGCAAAAACCTGGGCTTTAATCATATTTATTATCGCTTCCATAACAGATGCGTATGATGGATATTTTGCAAGAAAATATGATCAAATTACTCCCCAGGGGATGTTCCTTGATCCTCTGGCAGATAAAATCCTGGTATCTTCAGCTTTTATCTCATTTGCCGTCATTGGACTGGTAGAATACTGGATGGTGGCGCTCATTCTTTTCCGTGATCTATTTGTAACAGGTCTTCGTATGGCCATGCGGCACAAAGGATTAAAAATGATCACCAGCAATATTGCCAAGGCAAAAACAGCCACACAGATTTTTATCATAGGGTTTATCCTGACTTACATTGGATTAAAAGGATTGAAAATTGGTCTTTTAGTCCCAGTAATGAATGGTATTAGGGACTTTAACCTGATTTATTATTTAACGCTTCTTGTTACCCTTTTTACTGTATACACAGGGTTTTCATACCTGAATGACAATCAGCAGGTCATTAAAAAATTCTTCCAAAATTCGTGAAACCGATCGGACTTAAGCAAATAATCGCATCTGCGGGGTTTGCGGGCTATTTGCCCGGTGCCCCTGGAACCTGGGGAAGCCTGGTTGCGGTGATTGTATGGTTTGGACTTCAATACATAGTTTCACCACTGATAATAATGGGATTAACAATTATTCTATTTTTCGTTGGCGTCTGGGTCTCAGCAAAACTTTCCAAGCACGACGAAGAAGAGGATCCATCCTATATCGTAATTGATGAATGGGTGGGCCAATGGATACCCCTTTGGTTTATTCCCATCCAGCCTGTATATATCTTATTGGCATTTGGGCTATTCAGGGCATTTGATATTGCAAAACCATGGCCAATTCGCATCTTCGATGAGATGTCAGGTGGGTGGGGGATCATGCTGGATGATATTGCTGCAGGAGTCTACGCACTTATAATCCTTGAAGGAATACAGTTTATTGTATGAAGGTTGCATTGATAACCATTGGGAATGAATTGTTATCCGGGATGACCGTTGACACAAATGCCGCTTGGATCGGCAGGGAATTGCACTCCATCGGTCTCCAGGTTGTGACCCATATAACCATTCCCGATGATCATGATAGGATTGTCTCTGCATTAAACAATCAATCAAAAAATCATGACGTGGTGATTACCACCGGTGGACTTGGTCCCACACACGATGACATCACACCCAAAGCAATTTTTGATTATTTCGATACATCAGTTTCATTTGATGAAAAATACTGGACCTATTTAAAACAACGATTTAAAAGAGCAGGGATTGATATACCTGATATAAATCGAAACCAGGCATTTCTGCCGGATAAGGGAAAGGTAATACCAAATCCTGTGGGTTCAGCACGAGGGCTGCATTTTCAAGAAGATGATGTACATTTCTTTTCGACTCCCGGCGTTCCAGCAGAGATGAAAGGCATGATGAAGGAGACAATTCTCCCATTTCTGTCTGACAGATCAGGAGCCGATATTCATTCCATTATTATACGTACTACCGGAATGCCTGAATCAGGTTTAGCAGAAAAACTGGATCCCATCATTCATGAGCATCAGGACTGTGTATTCGCGTTCTACCCAAACTACCTGGAAGTAAACATAAGAATAACGTCTGAAAATCGTTCCTGTATAGAGGCAGCTTCAAAAGACATAAAATCATCACTGGGAAATATGGTTTTTGGATCAGAAAACGACACACTGGAATCAACGGTAGGATCCCTTCTCAAAGAAAAAAACCTGACCATTGCCACCGCAGAATCCTGTACAGGTGGATTGATCGGACACAGGCTCACTGATGTTCCTGGAAGTTCGGACTATTACCTTGGAGGTATTGTATCTTACAGCAATGTAGCAAAGATGGACCTTCTGAAGGTGTCGTCATCCGTTTTGGATTCAGATGGAGCAGTGAGTGAATCCACTGCTAGACAGATGGCTGAAGGTGTGCAACAAAGATTTGGAGCAGATATTGGTATTTCAGTTACTGGCATTGCAGGTCCCGGCGGTGGAACCGAGGAAAAACCTATTGGAACAGTTTATTTTGGCTTAGCGATCGGTGAAAAGACAATCGTGAAACACAAAGTGTTCGGGAAAAATCGAAAACGGAATAAACTGAGAAGTAGCCAGTTTGCATTAAACATGATTAGACTTGCCTTAGATGAATAATAGATTATTACGCACATTCGTTTCCGTGACAGTACCCAATGCACTATTAGCCACAAGGGATATGTTAAAAACTACCATCCAGCATAAGAAGGATAATCTTAAATGGGTGAAAGATGGGCAGGTTCACTTAACATTGAAATTCATTGGTCATACACCGCCGGATGGTGTCGATGATATTCATCATGTGCTACATGATATATCCACAGCTTTTTCTCCTATGGAGTTTGAAATAGCGGGTACGGGTTGTTTTCCGGTACCAACCAGACCCAGGGTATTATGGACTGGGATATCAGGTGATACCGAGCCCTTAACGAACCTCGTCACAACCATCAATGAAAAGCTGGACCCGTTGGGCTATCCAAAAGAAAAGAATACATTTATACCTCACATTACACTTGCAAGAATTAAGTATCCACCAAAACTAACACCGGATATTTCAGGTTTTCTACAAACATCTTTTCATCCTATTCCATTTCATATAAAACGCTTCAGTCTAATGAGTAGTGAGCTTACACCATCTGGAGCGATTTATCGTCAATTACATGAATACACTTTAAACGAATAGGATCACAACCAAGGAGAACGACATGACTGATAAAGATAAAAAATCGAAAGCACTCGAATTGGCCATTGCACAGGTAGACCGCCAATTTGGTAAAGGATCCATCATGAAGCTCGGGAGCGACAGACCTACCTGGTCAGGCAATACCATTTCCACCGGGTGTTTGTCCCTGGATGTTGCACTGGGTGTAGGGGGTGTTCCAAAAGGTCGTATCATCGAGATTTATGGACCTGAATCATCAGGGAAAACAACTCTGGCATTGCACATCCTGGCAGAAGCACAGAAATCTGGTGGATATGCTGCCTTCATAGATGCTGAACATGCCCTCGATCCATCCTATGCAAATCGACTCGGTGTAGATATTGACGAATTACTTGTCTCCCAGCCAGATACAGGCGAACAGGCGCTTGAAATAACTGAAACACTTGTACGAAGTGGGGCGCTGGATGTCATAATCGTTGACTCCGTGGCTGCTCTGGTCCCGAAAGCAGAACTTGAAGGTGATATGGGCGATGCCCATGTTGGTCTCCAGGCAAGACTCATGTCCCAGGCACTGAGAAAACTCACCGGGACAGTCAGCCGGTCAAAAACCTGCGTCATTTTCATCAACCAGATTAGGGAAAAAATTGGTGTGATGTTTGGTAACCCGGAAACCACACCCGGTGGACGAGCACTAAAGTTCTATACTTCTGTCCGTATGGAGATCCGCAGGATCACGACCTTAAAAGATGGTGGTGACAGTGTGGGTAGCAGAGTCCGTGTAAAAGTTGTAAAGAACAAAGTGGCTCCGCCATTCAAGCAAACTGAATTCGATCTCATGTACGGAACAGGTATTTCCTATACGGGTGATATTATTGATCTGGCACTTACTGGAGATATTGTGCAAAAAATGGGATCATGGTACTCCTATGGTGACATGAAAATTGGACAGGGAAAAGAAAACGCCAAGAAGTTCCTGGAAGAAAATGAAAAAACATTCAAAGAGATTACAGAAAAGGTAAAAGCCTTCATGGGATTGGAGGAGACGGGCTCTGCCTAAAGTAACAGATATCCAAAAAGGGAAGGATCGTTATCGTTCCCGGACTGTGATTCTCGACAATGATGACGTCTTCACCCTGAGTGAAGACGTTTTCTTTCAGAATAGCTTTCATGTGGGGGATCAGCTGTCCAGTGAAATGCTGTCTTCCATGCAATATGAAGATAGTATGCTTCGTAGTAAGCAGGCAGCATTGAACCTGCTTAGTTACCGTAAACGCAGCAAAGCAGAATTGTCCAGGCGATTAAAGGAAAAAGGTTTTCAGGAATCGATTATAAAAGATACTCTGAACACTCTTTTGTCCAAAGGATATGTGAATGATGAAGCTTTTGCCAAATCATTCGCAAGAGACAAGGTCAGGCAGTCAAAAATTGGTCCAATAAAATTAACAATTGAGTTAAAAAAACATGGCATTACAGATACAGTGCTTAAAAGAACCGAGGATTCTGTGTATGCAGAGTTCCCTATCTCACATATTATTCATAACTTAATACAAAAGAAAGGGTATAACCTTAACGAACCTGACGAGAAAAACAAGTGTATCCAGTTCTTACAGCGAAAAGGATTTCCACTGGATGCAATCTTCTCTGAAATCAACAAAAACGAATTATCATGAAGACATCACTATCACCATCTGATATCCAATACATTCGTCATATTCTGGGTCGTATGCCCAATGATGACGAAACCACTATTATTGAAAATCTACAACTAAAGTATAAAAAAGGTCGCCTTTATACAGAGACATTGAACCGTCTAGATGATGGTATTCAACGGGCTCGGATTCCTGAAGAAGATTTAATGGATGAAGAGGGCAATCACATATATTTCTATTCGGGATTAACAAAAGGCAGAAAGGCCATAGAAAGTACCGCATCCCTGCTTGAGGTAGAATCACGTTCATCCATTACCGTAAAGCTTGACCACGAATACAGCGGTTCTACCATGACATTTTCTACCGGACTGGTAAAAGCCAGCCATCCCACAGAACTGCATCTTGCACCGGCCGGGTCAGAAATAGCCTTTCTTGAATTACCAGCAAAGCGAATACCAAAAGCAACACAAAAACGCATTTCGGATTTGCTGGAAAAACCCTGGATATTGGGCACACGAATTGTTGATCAGTGGGGATTACCTCAAGCCTTGTCCAGTTGGTGTATACAGAACAATATTGGTGTGACTATAGGCGAAAACATATTTGATTATACATCCACGGGATTAATCATTGTTATTCGTCATGGATTTTTAAAGGAAATGCGAGCTGAGAAAAAGGATTGGCAAGAACCATGTACGCTGTTAGGTACCATCAATGATAAGCAGGAGTTTCAGCTAAAGGTAAAAGGGAAGTATGATGTGTCTTTCCCTGTGGATGTATTGCGTTATCCTTGGCGAGTTTACACACAGACGCGATTTCATCGAGAAGAGTTAAAGATTGATAAATCATTACCGGATGATATCGAATCTAATATCAATGAATCATTTCTAAAGATATGGGAAGTGGAAGGGAAGGCTGACCCCACCATTCATTGTGCGGTTGAAAAAAGCAAAACAACCCAGAAGCAGTGGGTGCTGGCCACATCTGAAAGTCATGTTTTACAGGAGGATTACCCGCGACTGGCTGGTAAACTTGCCATTGCTGATGCCACACGTAACCTGGCCTGTTTTGGCGCAAAACCAAAAGGAATTATCATTCGCAATATTTTCCCTGATTCCACTGATCCGGAAGTAGCATGGCATGGGTTTGAACTTATCCAGGGTCAGGAAGAAGCAATCCGCACATTGCATCTACCAGTGTTGCATAGATCTGTAACGCCAATTGAGGATGCCAACATCCAATCCCTGGTAGCAGTGGGACAGCGGATGCAGCAGAAAGACAATATGTTTCTGGGATTTAAGTCCGATGGTGATTTCATTTCAATCCTGGGCAGCCATCGAGGTGAACTGGGATACGGTGCCTACATGGATATTCTGCATGATAGTAAACTTGGTCATCTTCCAGCCTGCGACCTGAACATGGAAAGTCGGATACAGGATGCAGTTGTACAGGGAATTCGTACGAACCTGATTAAATCTGCCCAACCATTGGGTCGAGGTGGATTATCCGTTGGAATCGCTGATGCATTAATGATGGGAAGTGACGGACTGGGAGCCAGAATCCATTTCAGCAGAAAACTTCGTACGGATCAATTACTGTTTGGGGAAACTCAAGGATTGGTTATTATCAGTCTTGGTGAAGAGGATATCATGGAATTTGAACGGATTTGTATGTCCATTGGTGTACCATCCACTACCATTGGAAGAGTGACAGATACAGGCCGATTTACATTCAATGAGTTTCTAGATGTATCTGTAGATGAATTGAAATGATCCCGGAAATCCGTTTCATAAACGGTTCAACCTTACCTGTCCGTAATATCTATTGCGTCGGTAGAAATTATACTGATCATGCCATGGAATTGGGTAATAAAGTGCCTGATTCCCCCATGTTTTTCCAAAAATCGACTGCAACAATTGCATCTGGCTCTTGCATTGAGATACCAAAAGGTACTGAAATCCACCATGAACTAGAGTTGGTAGTGTGTATTGGCAGGGATGTACTAAACCTAGACGATCTTCATGAAGAGACTTGTATATCTGGATTTACCATTGGATTGGATTTAACGGATAGAACAAGCCAGAGTGAATTGAAAGCAAAAGGGAAACCCTGGTTCTGGGCAAAATCTTTTCGCAACAGTACCATTCTAGGACAATTCCAGCCATACGATTCGAATGGGATCAATGAGGAGTTTACCCTATTGAAAAATGGGCAATTGACACAATCCGGGTCCATTAACGATACAGTATTCTCAATTCCTGATCTGTTGATGGCGCTTATAAGTCGTGTCCCATTACTACAGGGGGATATTCTGTTTACAGGGACCCCAAGTGGGGTTGGGCCTTTGTTATCAGGTGACAAACTTGACTTGAAGATGGGTGGAAATGATATATTATCAATGTTGATCAAATAAGGAAATTATATCTGGTTGGAAAAGCTCGCATTTTAGGTGATAATTTCCTTGTAGATAATGTCAATTTCCTGTACTTTGGTTCAGTGAAACAGGAGTTGGTATGAAGCATATATGCAGTTTTTCTTTGATATTTTTCTTGGGTTTACTATTTACACCTTTATCTAATGTCTCAGGGGAACCAGTTCAAGATACCAAAATCAGATTCGTTGAGTATGATGTACCTCCAGCACCAGTTGAACCTATTGTTCCTTCCTATCCTGAAACTGCAGCTGAAGCAGGTATTGAGGGGATTGTTATTGTACAGGCATTTGTTGATGAGAACGGTGATGTGACTCAGATGAAGGTATTGAAGGGTGTCCCGAATACTGGCCTTGATGAATCAGCTATGAAAGCCATACAATCAACAAAGTTCACTCCAGCGTTGCAAAAGGAAAGCCCCGTGGGTGTGTGGATATCGATTCCGATCCGTTTTAAGCTAGAGGATAGTCCTAAAGAATAATATACACTAAACCCTCAAAAGGTTAAGTAAAACAATCAATCAAAGTCATTTGATATAAGGATCTACATTTCAAATTGGAAATGTCCATGAAATTTCAATCCCTTTGAGGGTTTAACACTCTCAAAAGGTTATGTGATTCATTCAATCAAAGTCATTTGAAATAGTTGTTTCCCTAGCTGGTTTGGAATGTTCTTTATAGATCAAATAATTTGTGGGTTCAAGTACCTAGCTACCTAACTCTCTTAACATTTCCTGATGAAGATATCCATTTGTACATAGAACATGATCCTGGTATATGGAAAACGGATTTCCATCCATTCCCGTCACCATACCACCAGCTTCCTGAATAATTAGTATCCCAGCTGCCGTATCCCAGGGATGGAGGTCATATTCCCAGAATCCATCCACTCTTCCACATGCAACATGGCATAGATCCACCGATGCAGCTCCCAACCGTCGGACACCCTGTGTTATATCGGTAAAATGCTTAAACAAATCCATGTTTCGTTGCCATTTCTCTCCATGCTCATAGCCAAAACCCGTAACCAAAAGAGATTTTGACAGCTTCTCTATGCTTGATACCTTTATAGATGTATCATTCAAGCTTGCACCTTTGCCTCTCATGGCGATATAGAGATGTCCGGCAGGAAGTTCACTCACAACACCGATAAGAGGGATTCCTTGATTGTGGAGGGCGATTGAAACTGCGAAGCAAGGATATCCATGAACAAAATTGGTTGTTCCATCCAACGGGTCAATAATCCACTGGTAGTCAGATTGAATTGTATCCTGTCCAGATTCCTCCGCCAGTATTGAATGATCAGGGAATTGTCGTCTAATTTGTTCAATGATGGTTTGTTCAGATGCCTTATCCGTTTCTGTGACAAGATCCATCATTCCCTTATGCGAATACGCCCTGGGTTTATCCAGGGCGTTCATAATTATGGAAGATGCGTTTTGAGCAGCATCAACAGCTACTCGTAAATATTCATCATTCATGAATGGTTTTTTTGATGTATGGTTGATGATCAATTGAGAAGTATTCTTTTGTCATTTTCTTCAGCTTTGTTGATAGAAGAATAATGGCAAGAAGGTTGGGGAAAGTCATAAATCCAAGAGCCGCATCTCCAAATGCCCATACAGCTTCAAGACTGGCAATTGCACCGATAAAAACAAACAATACAAAAAACCAACGATAGGGCTTAATGGATTTCTCACCAAAAAGATATTCAGTCGCACGATCACCATAAAAAGACCAGCTGATAGCGGTAGAAATGGCAAACAAAAGAACCGATAATGTGACAATTTTATCTCCAAACCCGAACAGCCATGATAAACCTGTTTTGAAGGCAAATGACGTCAGAAGGCTGCTGTTAAACAGCTCACCGGCAAAATTGGGATCGATTCGATTTACATAGAATTCAGTATGTTGCCATGCACCTGTGGATAGAATCACCAAACCAGTAAGGGTACAAATAACAATTGTATCAATGAATGGTCCCAACATGGCAACAGCTCCTTCTCTCACGGGATATTTTGTTTTTGCTGTTGAATGTGCAATAGCAGCGGATCCCTGACCCGCTTCGTTGGAATACAATCCACGTTTTATTCCCCAAAGTAATGTATTCATCAGTACAAGAAATCCTCCACCACCAATACCGGCAATCTCGGCAGGTGGATTGAAAGCCATCTGGAAAATCAAACCAAATGATTCCCCGATCTTATCAAAGTTTGCCAGAAGGATTAACCCTGCTGCAGATACATAGATCAACGCCATGATTGGGGCCAGAAATCCTGTTACGTGTCCAATTCGACGAATACCTCCAATAATAACCATTCCTACAACCGTTGCCAAAAAGAGTCCATTGATGATCTGGATGAATGACACGGAGAACTCATTCCAAATGGCATGTTTTGCCGTAAGAAAATGTTCTGCGCCGATTACCTGTGATACCTCTGAATACAATTGATCCGAGACGGTAAATGCCTGAATAGCGTTTCCAGTGGCAAAGGAGCAAATAACTGCAAAGGTAGCGAAAGCCACTGCAAGCCAGCGCCAGTTTCGTCCCAATCCATGTTCGATAGTGTACATGGGGCCGCCAGAAGTAAAACCATCCTTGTCAATCTTCCTGTATTTGAGGGCGAGTGTGCTTTCAGCATACTTCAGTGTAGTACCAAAAAATGCCGTCACCCACATCCAGAAAAGAGCTCCGGGTCCACCATAGTACAGTGCAGTTGCCACACCAGCGATATTTCCAATACCTACTGTTGCTGACAGGGCTGTAGTGAGGGCACGGAAGTGGTTTAAATCCCCTTCATCTTTGGGATCGTCGTAAATCCCCCGTGTTACATTGATACCGTGTTTTAAATACCGAATCTGTGGGAAGCCGAGTTTGATGGTGGCATAGATCCCTGTCCCTACCAGGACAATTATCATTAATGGTATGGCTCCCAATGGAAGGGATTCAGATGGGAAGGACTTGACCCAATCGAAATTACCTGGAAATGACCATACAGCCTCATAGGGACCAACTCCCCAGATGATAAGGATGAGAAAAATGATTCCAAATGCAATAAGCCCGGCAGTGGATTTCGTCATAACATGTCCTTTTGATTGGGTATTTAAACCGTCAAGTTAACCGTTCAGGCTCACTCTGGCAAATTTCAATATTCTGTAATAACTTTCTGAAACTGAATTATAAAAATGAGTGTGTTTTATAGATATCCAATAGTATTTATGAATGGAGCATTTGTACTCGGGATTCTTTCAGCGTATAAATATATCCTTGGTACAATACTTATCCCTGTGACCATTCTAATTACTTTTTGGATTATATGCTTCAGGAAACAGTTTCTCCTGCCGACAATTCTAATATGCTTGAGCGTGATCCTTGGTTGGGGTGTTTTTTCAATTCAGGATACAACATTGAATGAGAGCGAACGGGTTGCGATCGCTCTTGAGGGTCGACTTGTCCATGCTTCTGGAATAGTCGATGATATTTCTGAAACCAATAGCGGTAAGTATAGAATAAGATTAACCAATGCGTTTTTTTACAACGATAGTATCAATGTTCATTCATCACTAGCATGTTTTTTATATATAAATAGTAGACCTATGGTTGAGTATGGTGATTCACTTGAGGTTTATGGGACATTTCTTCAATTCCAGAAAAAACGTAATCCGGGACAGTTTAATTTGAGACAATTTTACCAGAGGAAGGGCATTTTTGGTCTACTTCTCCCAGAGGATGGTCTTGAGATAATAGTTCGCAGAAACCACAGGAAAAGTTTCCAGGGACTGGTATACGATATCCGCAACAGAATCTCAGCCATATTCTATAGATGTCTTCATCGGAATGATGCAGGATTGCTGACTGCTCTGATCCTTGGTGATAAGAGTGGTCTTGATCCAGCTTTAAAATCACAGTTTCAATCAATCGGGGTGGTACATGTTCTGGCTGTATCGGGCTTGCATGTTGGGTATATTGTGTTGATTCTATCAACGATCGTATCTCTGATGAAAATTCCGTGGGGTTACGATAAAATTGTCATAATGATAGGTCTGTTATTTTATGCTGGTATTACGGGGTTTACACCCAGTGTCAGTCGTGCATGCCTGATGGCAGGTCTGTATATGATTGGTCTTCTGCTGAATAGAAATGCAAATCCATGGAATATTATATCTGCATCTTCGTACGTGATTCTAGTTGTTAAACCACATCAATTGTTTGATCTTGGATTTATCCTGAGTTTTTCAGCAGTTATATCCATTATTTTCTTCTACAAGGAGATTAACCGAATTCTGCCCGATGTGCTTAAAGTAGAAAACATCCCCTGGTTGGGGCTACGCTTCTTCTGGGCACTTTTTCTTGTATCGTTTTCAGCTCAGATCGGCACACTCCCAGTCACACTGTTGACATTTGGTAAATTGCCAATAGTTGCATTGATTGCCAATGTAATCATTGTGCCGCTAATTGGTGTGTTAGTTGCACTTGGAATAGTCTTGCTGGGTATATCCTGGGTTCCAATTTTGCCATGGATATACAGCGAGGCGATCTGGATCGATTCACTGGTTATCCAATACATTTCAAATTTCTTTTCAAGCATTGAACATGGTGTTATAAATGCTTCTGGTTTCCAAAACTATCACGTATTTATCTATATCCTTGGATTGATAATTCTGATTTTGTACGGTAGGAGGAAGATTGGGCTCGCAAGTCTGTTCCTTTGCATATTAGTCAATCTCAGTATCTGGAAATGGGTTATTACCGATCACACCATGGATATTGTATTTATTGACGTAGGGCAGGGGGATAGTGCGGTTATAAAACTGCCCAATGGGAAGACAATGCTGGTTGATACAGGATACCGTTCAAGAAAAGTAGACATGGGAAAGGAAATGGTGGTTCCTGTGTTGAACCACCTGGGTATTCGTCAAATCAACTGGCTTGTATTAAGTCATCCACATAGTGATCATATTGGAGGCACCATGTCCGTGTTGGAAGCCGTATATGCTGATACACTAATTGATACAGATATTCACTATGGTTCATTCACCTATAACCAGATTCTGGAAACAGTGGACAGGGATCAAATAGTTTATCTAAATGGATTTGCGACGAAAACAATGAGGTTGGACAATCAGATTTATCTACAGTTTTTCCATCCTGATACGAGTCATGAAGTGGATCACAATATCAACAATCGCAGCCTTGTCTTTAAACTCATTCATGGGAAAAATACCATTCTTTTCACTGGCGATGCTGAACTGGAAGCGGAAGCAGACATGCTGCGATTTGGGTCATCCCTGGAATCGGATATTATTAAAGTAGGTCATCATGGTTCCATAACCAGCACTTCTACGGAATTTTTGAATCTCGTGAACCCACAGACTGCCGTAATTTCAGTTGGAGAAAAGAATAAATTCAACCACCCATCACATGTCGTTGTCGAAAGACTTCAATCCCATGGGTGTAGTGTACTAAGAACGGATGAATCAGGAGCTATCTGGTTTCGTTCAGATGGAAGGAGTTTTAAGAGGATTCTATGGAATTAGTTGCAGGAGTTGATGAGGCAGGTAGGGGACCCTTAGCAGGCCCGGTTGTTGCCTCAGCAGTCATTCTTTCGCCGGATAACCCTGTTGAAGGATTACGAGATTCAAAAAAACTAAGTGCATTGAAACGTGACAAACTGTACCATGAAATTCTAGACTCGGCTCTATCGGTTGGGATAGGTATTGTTGACAACGATGTGATTGATAGGATCAATATTCTGAATGCTACCCATAGAGCCATGAAAATGTCACTCGGACGATTAAACGTTAAACCCACAAGGGCCTTGATTGATGGGTATGGACTTCCAACACAGATTATTCCAAACGAAGGCGTGATAAAAGGGGATGATAAAATTGATTGCATCCGTGCTGCCTCCATAGTTGCAAAGGTAACACGAGATCAGTTGATGGAAAAATGGGATATCGTGTTCCCCGAATATGGCTTTGCAGGGCATAAAGGGTACGGTACTAAACAGCATATGGAAGCACTTCAGAAATGGAAGCCCTCTCCCATTCATCGAAAATCGTTTCGACCCGTGAAAGAAAATCTGAAACCCGCAACCTGGTACCGGGAGAATAAAAAAATTGGATGGCTGGGGGAGAAACTGGCCGCCATGAATTTGCAGGATAAGGGATATGCTATCCTTGAAATGAATAAACGAGTGCATCCTTACGGTGAAATTGATATAATTGCGGAACATTCTGGTGATGTTGTCTTTTTAGAGATCAAAACAGGCATGTCAAACTCCCGAATTTCACCTGTTTTAAATTTGTCTGAACAAAAAATGATAAAATTGGAATCAGCCATAAATAAATACATGCAGGATGAGCAGGAAAGTCGCCCCATCCGTTTCGAAGCGATGACTGTAACCATAGATGGTAAAAAACATTCGTTCGATCATATTAAGCATGTAGATTTCAATTTCAATTAGAAAGAAGACATGACAGATAAAACCCGTAAAGCTCTATTTGAGGCAAGATCCCTTGGACTGCTAATCCTCATTGCACTATTGTTAAAGGTAACCATTGTTGAAGCGTATATCGTACCAACCGGCAGCATGGAAAACACGATCATGACCGGTGATTTTCTTGTGGGAAATCGATTTGTATATGGCATGCGTACACCTGACTGGATTGGCATTCCTTATACCGATAAAGGATTTAATATTCCCTACGTTCGATTTCCGAAATTTCGCGAACCGGAACAGGGGGATGTCATTATTTTCAAATATCCCAGGGATCCTTATCATAAATATGTCAAGCGATTGATTGCACTTCCGGGTGATACACTTGCTATCCGTGAGAGACAGGTCTATATCAATCAAACCGAATTTATCCTTCCTGAAAATGGGAAGTACATCGCACCTGAATTGCCACCGGATTTTAAACAGCGGGATATATTCTTACGAACGTTTGGGAACAAAGATAATCTGGACCCAATTGTTATTCCAAAAAAAGGGGATATCATAGTTCTGAACGAAGAAACGAACTGGCTATACGTTGTACCTCTCATGATAATGGATGGTCACGATATCACACTGGAATCTGACTCACGTAGTTACAAATTAACAAACACAGACCCGAATGACCTGTATAGGCGAAAAGAATCCATGGACGTCTTTGAGGATTATTATCCAGCAGGAGATAAATTGACACCATGGTCCACTGCAATAGGAGATGATAGCTGGAAGCACCTGCATATAGATGGTGTATCCGTAACCGAATTGGAACGTTATACCGTAGAGCAGGATTATTACTGGGCCATGGGAGATAACCGTGATGACAGTCTCGATTCCCGGTACTGGGGATTTGTGCCTGAGTGTAACCTGTTGGGGACAGCCTTATTTGTCTATTTCTCCCTGGATCTAGACAGATGGGTGCCTCGACTTGGACGATTTGGGACTATTAATTAGTCCTGATGTCCTTTACATCCTGATCGAAATACGTAGGCCATATTTATATCCTTCTTTTATCTCATATATACAGATACATGTCAAAAATAAAAAGTTCTGGCATCATAGACGAAAAAACCTGAAAATTGACGGTCGAGGAAAACCTGATAATCCAAGGTGATGACGTCAAATAAACTAAATCAACGACATGGATCGTCTGCAGGCTGGCTATGGGTCATCCTTATGCTTGTGCTGTTTGCATCGTGTGATTTTCAAAATCCTGCAGAATTTGAAATGCCCACATGGTTTATTGATCTAAAGATTCCTATCACAAACAAATCCTATCCTCTATCGGATATGGCCAATAGTGACTTCATTGATCCCACATCAGATTCCACTGGGTTTCAGGTAATGTTTGAAGGTGATCTGCCTGATACGTCAATTGATGCATCATATCTCCAGATTGAGGTGAACCAGGATATTGATCCAGAAACTGAACCGGTATCAGGGATTACCGTTGATTTTCTCGTTGATACAACCATTCAGTTGACTGTTCCATTTGGAGAGGCAGGATTTCTGGATATTGACAGTCTACAGACTTTTGACGTACCAAATACATTTAATCATCGAATCCTCTCATCCAATTGGAACACCATTGCAACCAATTTTGATACGCTGATCCAGGTGGATTTTAATATCCCCGATATACCTTCATCTGAACTGCCTGAATTCATTACATCTATTGACAAATTTATTATTGTTGAAGATACCAATGGAGATTCAAGTCTTTTCCGCTCCCGAATTGCAAACAATGGACTCCCATCCGATATTGAAGATGTTCAGTTTCGCTTACTGACAGATACATCTTCACCAATGGACACACTGGCAAATCATACCAGAGCAAGTGTTTCTAAAGACAATGCTTATGAAGAAACCACATCTTTAAGCAGGGATAGTCTTGGGACAGGAATCAGAATGGAGTTCGGCTTTAGTTTACAGGAGATTACAGCTGTGGATACGATCACCATTCTTGCTGGTGATTCTGTACAGGCGAATATTTCCATTCGAATTCGAATAGCAGGAATTGATGGGGCACAGGTTACCACCACGCGAACAAATGTGGCTCCGGAACTTGATCCTATTGAATTCCCTTCAGATGTGGAATTGTATAGCGGAACGTTTTCTGCCAATACGTTTGGTGACATCAATACCATATCAGTCACAGGGTTAAGAAGCACATTCCCATTTGACCTTGAATTCTATATGCACTTCAGGAACTTTATTCCACCGGCAGGATCGGATTCTGTCAAGATTGATACAGTTTTAAGTGCTGATCTAAACCCTATTTCTAAACTCTGGAAGCTGGATGGCTACACCTTTGCAAACCCTGAAGATCCGGACAGTGCATTAACCACATTGAATATTGATATGAGAGCCATCATCGTGGCACAACAGACCGTGATACCGCTTGATGGGACCGACCTTGGTTCTTTCGATATAGGTGTGGAGGTAACGGAATTTCATTTCGACTCATTACAGGCCAATCTTATTCAATCTTTTCCACCGACTACCCAGCAAATGGCTGGTATGCCACAGGGTTTTTCTGGCATGGCATTTACGGATGTTAGAATCGAATTTGAAATGCTGAACCAGATTCAATTACCAGTAAATCTCGATATTGCGCTGGTTGGTGTCGATGCATTCGAGGACACATCCCGTGTGGCGGTTATTGCGAATGTGGGTAGCCCATCCAATGCTATTGATACAACAAAGACAATTATTCGACTGTGGAAGTTTGGAACCACCACACTGATCTATGATTCGCCATCGGATTCAATGTGGACAGACAGCCTGACTGTGCCACCAGGGCAGGGTGAAACAACCATCGTGGATCTCCTATCCAGCAACCCCGTGAATATAGATGTGGACGCATCTGCTACCATTGACGGTCGAGGAAAGATTGTGGTAGGTGCATCCATTGGAGGTTCGTATAGACTAATAGCTCCTTTTGAAGTGAGAATGGATGAAATGACATTCATACCACTTACGCAGACACCACTAGAAGAAATGACACACGAGAATAGAAGTCTCATACGCAATTCCCTCCTCATGGCTTCCATGAATACGAATGTTGTGAACCATATTCCAGTGGGCGGAGAGATTTCTATTCTACAATCCAATCAGTTGTACTTCCCGCTTAACACGACCCTGGAGGCATTGACTGCATTCCGAGATACTATGGTGGCAACGCAGGGATGGAGTGCAACGGACAGTCTATATATTGTTACAAGCTGTGATACTCTAAATCCCTCTACCAGTGATATTTATATTTTTAATGTCATGGATGACTTTAGCGCTTGCGTTGATGGGCTGATTTACCTGGTTAGGTCTACAACCAGCCCCATAGATACGGTAATATCTTATGTAGATACGCTGGCGAAAATTATACTTCCTGATCCAATTTCATATTACTCAGATACATCATCAACAGGTCATCCTGGGGCTGTTTCCACGCCCGGATCCATCAGTCACAATTCTGTCATTGATACCAATCGGATCAAACTCATGACCGATCCGGGGAATCATTATATCGTTCCCCGGTTTCATCTAAACGGTACCGATGGGCGATCTGTCTATTTATCCATGGAGGATTATATCCAGATTTCTGCCAGCATTGTCTTCAGGGTCAGCAATACAGGTGTCTTTGAAACCCCACCGGATGAATTGGTATTGGAATATCCAAATGGCGGTGAAACACTGTTGATGAATCGAGATTATGTGATTCGATGGAAAACGTATGGATCCGTGGATGAGATTGACCTCCAGTACGGTGTTGGGTCTTCCATCCGACCTGCGAATAAAGATGAGTGGCAGGATATTCAACTTGCTGTCGCGAATGTGGATTCGTTCGTCTGGACACCAATATTATCAGATCTAAACCAGGTACCACCTGCAGAAAGGGACAGTATAAGGATCCGTATTTCTATTCCAGAAACAGAGATATATGATGTCAGCGGTTGGTATTTCACTGTCCAGGATGGTTCAAGATCTGGATCAGGTAAAGCAGGATCTGCCACCAGAAAGGGACTTGAATGAAGAATCGTATCCTCATTGGTTTCTTATCTTTATTGGTAATCTCTTCTATACAGGGACAAATGAAACGTGATGCACGTTCTGTTGGACTTGCTGGAGCGTATGGGACGGTAGCAGATGGGATTTTCTCTGTTGGATATAACCCTGCACTACTTGCATTTCAAACCGAAAAACCTTTTATGATGCAGCTGATTGGGTTCGATTTCGGCCTGGTTAGCAATTACATTTCTTTAAGTAACATAAACAATTTATCGGGCGATACTCTCACAAGTTCGGATATTGATGGATTACTCCGAACACTGGATAAAAGCGGTGGACTTACATTTACGCCAGATATCCACCTTGCAACACCTGCATTGAATTTTGCTTCCGGAAACATGGCATTAACGAGCAATACAATCATATTAACGGATTTAGCACTTCCTACAGAACTAGTTGAGTTGTTATTAAAAGGCAATGCCCATCGAACCGACCTGGATCTCACCTTGAATTATGAAATTCTTGGTGTCAATGAGCTTGGGTTTTCCTTTGCAGTTCCTTATGATCATTTTGCCTGGGGCATCACCCTGAAATATTTGCAGGGATTATTCTATTTTGGTGTGGATCCCGACTCGAGCAGTTCAACACTTGTTACGACGGATGAGTACCTGTATGGCTCTGGACAATACTATATGCGACAGGGACTTGGCGGCAGCGGTGTTGGGTTGGATGTTGGGTTCTCCACACGACGCACAAATGGGTGGCAGTTTGGGTTCTCTTTCATGAATGTTATGGGAAAAATAAAGTGGAATAATCCAAGCTTTATTAAGGATATCCTGGCTGGTGGGGACAAGAAATTTGGGACGGACGATGATATCTTTCATTTCACATGGGGAGACCAGATCCTCAATGATTCCATGGCTGTTATTTATGAATTTGAAATTGATTCTACCAACCTTGAAGGATTGTCAGGTGAACCCACATTCAGCAACGACCAGCGTATCGTATATAATCTGGATGAAAACGGAAAATTGAAATCCTTCACCACGAGATATCCGGGTCTATTCAGACTGGGTGGATCCTATCGATCTCCTGACTATTTGGTTACCAGTGATATTTGGACGGGTTTCCAGAATCGATTCTTCGCAAGGGCACACTGGAAATGGGCCATGGGAGTGGAGGTATATCGATTTCCCTCAATGCCATTGCGCCTTGGGTACGCATGGGGAGGAAGTGACTTCAAGGAACTGGCCATGGGTATTGGTGTGCATAAAGGTCCTGTCATATTTGATGTAGGATTCGCTTTCCGAAATGGAATATGGATTCATACCATGAAAGGATTTAACCTGTCCCTCGGTTTGACATTTACAGGGTTGGGAAGCAGGAAGGAATCATTGGAGGATAATTCAGGAACTCCGGCACCAGTTGTCCCTGAGAATTAATACTATTTTTCTTTTTATACTACAAAATCCTGATTGAAATCCTATTTCCTCACAAATAAGATCAGGATTATTCCACCGATTATAAAGATGATATTCCCCATCCATGCGGACAGGATGGGTTCCAGAATTCCTTTGAATCCAAGGGATTGCCCAAATTTAATTAACGCATAATAGGTAAAAATCACAAAGACGCTCATACCCGCTCCAAATGTGAGTCCGCCTTTCATCTTCATGACCACAAGAGGAAGTCCAAATAGCATGACAATCAAGTTGGTAAAAGCAAAGGAAATTTTAAACTGCTGCACCACTTCCCATCGACGTGTATTGACGCCATTATCCTGTAGTATTTCAATTCGCTTGTCCAGTTCATTGAAGTTTAATTCTTCAGGGGATTTAAACCTCTGTGCAATGTCTTCAGGTACAAAATTCAATGCTAGCAATGTATCACCGTCTGAAATGTGCACGCTGGTTTCATGTCCCGTTGAATCAAATGTCCGAAGGGAGTAATCCCTTACAGCCCACATGGACAGACTGTCAATGTAAGACATGCGTTGAGCATCCAGTCGTTGAAACACAATACCACTATCCAGAAGCACCATATTAATGCCTTCCGCAGATTGTTGCCTGGTACGATACGTTGCCAGGGAAATGTGTAATGATTCCTGTTTCTGAAGAAAAACATCTTTCATGATACGCTTCGGTTTGTTGATGCTTTTTCGCGCTTTGCGCTTTACATATTCCCTCTCTATATCAAACCGCTTTTCATTTCCCCACGATACAAATTGATTCTCGAGGACATAAGAAGCACCACTAATAAGAAATCCACTTAGAATGAGAGGAATGGCGATCCGGTACAAACTAATACCTGAAGCTTTCATGGCAGTCCATTCATTCCGCTTGGCCATGAGACCAATGCTGAATACAGTAGCGAGAAGTACAGACATTGGAAGGGCAATATTGATGTACCAGGGTATGGAGTATATATAATATTTAGAAATAATATCTCCAGGGACATCATTATCGATAAACCGATCAATGTTTTCAATGAGATCCACGATGATAAAAATGGTAATAAAAGCCAATAATGCCATGATCAGAATCGTAAAAAACTGTTTCAAGACATATTGATCTATCTTTTTAATCTTCATAAATATGGACCGGAATAACTCCTTTGCTGGTTATATCGGATGCCCTAACTTATCCGCCATCATGAAAAATGATGCCACCAAATTTATTCTTTTTTTAAAAGTGACAAATGGTGTTTCTAAATCAATGGAAGGATCTCCATTGAATCAAGGTTTAAGGGATAGGAGATAGGCATTAAGCATGAATATTTACAACACGATTGATTCCTGGATGGCAAATGTTGCGGGAGCCCTGTGGGGTTTGCCGCTGGTCATTCTTCTTCTGGGAGGTGGCCTGTTCTTCATGGCATACAGCCGACTTTCTCCGTTTCGATTTTTCAGTCATGCCATTGATATAGTAAGAGGGAAATACGATTCCCATGATGATCCTGGACAGATCACCCATTTCCAGGCATTATCCAGCGCATTGGCCAGCACCGTTGGAATGGGCAATGTGGCCGGCGTTGCAGTAGCCATTCATATGGGTGGACCGGGGGCAATCTTCTGGATGTGGCTCACGGCATTTTTAGGTATGGCCACAAAGTTTTTTACATGCACACTTGCCGTCATGTATCGTGGCAAGGATGATCAGGGTGAAGTGCAGGGTGGAGTCATGTACTATATTGAGGAAGGATTGGGTAAGTCTTTCAAACCATTAGCGTCCATGTTCAGTATTGCCGGACTCCTTGGATGTTTGTCCCTTTTCCAGGCAAACCAGCTTGCCCAGGTGATTCGAGATTATATCTATGTTCCCATGGATGTATTTCAGACCAATACATTTGCCGGTAATTTGACATCAGGACTCACCATGGCGTTTATCGTCAGTCTTGTTATTTTTGGTGGTATCAGGCGAATTGCTGCCGTGGCATCAAAACTCGTACCTGGAATGGTTGGGTTGTACCTTATTGCCGCCATCATCATCCTGGGAAAAAATGCATCGGAAATTCCGTCCCTCTTTGGTCTCATATTTTCAGATGCATTCACTGGAAATGCCGTCATGGGAGGTTCCCTGGGTTCAATGATCATTATTGGGGTAAGGAGAGGGTTGTTTTCCAATGAGGCGGGGACCGGGACAGAAACCATGGCGCATGGGGCAGCAAAAACAACAGAACCGGTGAGAGAAGGACTCGTTGCCATGCTTGGTCCATTTATCGATACCATTGTGGTCTGTTCCATTACGGCTATTGTGATTTTATCCAGCGGTGTTTATACAGAAGATGTAAATGGTGTCACCATGACAGCCATGGCTTTTGAAAAAGAACTGGGTTCAATGGGGCATTATCTTCTGATCACTGCCGTTCTCACCTTTGCCATGTCCACCATGTTTGGGTACTGTTATTATGGACGAAAATGCACGTCCCACCTGTTTGGAACAAAGTATAAAAACTATTATAACTGGTTCTACGTCATCATGATTGTGATTGCTTCGGTCAGTTCTCTTGACCTGGCCATCAATGTTATTGATTCATCATTTGCGTTAATGGTTATACCAACCATGGTGGCAACGCTGCTATTATCACCAAGGGTAATGGCTGCAGCAAGAATCTATTTTGCGCGTGTTAGAAGTGGAGAGAATCTCTAATAAACTTTTCGCCCTTCCAGTAAAGCCCAACCATCCATAGTCTCAGGTTCAAAGAACTGAAAGGAATCTGAGTACTTTTTAGTTAATTCTGAAACCTGATGATTCATAATTCCCGACAAAAGAAGGGTCCCATTGATCTTTGTGTATTTGGTTAGCTCAGCTGAAAGGGTCATTAGGGGTCTGGCAAGGATGTTGGCTATGACCAAATTGTAATCGCCCTGAATGCTAGAAACACTTACTCCAGAGATGTCTACCTGATTTCGTTGGGCATTTATGTTCGTGGACTCCAGTGCCTGAGGGTCAATATCCGTGGCTACCACCTCGCCTGCACCCAGCAATTTTGCCCCTATGCCAAGAATGCCTGATCCACAACCAAAGTCCAGAATAGAATCGCCATGATTTAGATGCTTGATCAACCATTTCAAACAGAGTTTTGTAGTGGGATGGGTACCTGAACCAAAGGCCAATCCTGGATCAAGTCGCAGATTGGTTGCATTTGAATCCACAGGATCACACCAGGTTGGTACAACCCAGAATGAAGAATCAATCTGGATGGGTGGAAAATCATCACGACCTGCGCGTGCCCAGTCTTCCTCTTCAACAGGCTCTACAACATACCGAGGATGATGATCCCATTTGGTATGGGTAGCCAGCGATGTGACAAATGTATCTGGAGAGATGCTGGTATTCAGGACGCAGGTAAGGTGTGCATCAGGGAGTTCATCCCAGAATGAGATTTCTTGTTCATGAAACCATGGATCGGATTCACGTTCAGCATGGATGGATACTGAAGATGCACCACATTCAAGAGCCATATCACAGATAAATTCTGTAATGGATTCTTCAATAAATAAATGGATTCTGTTGTAAGACGGATTCAATGCAGGTCATCAATTCCGGGGGCTGGTTCCCAGGGAAATCCCGATTCATAATAGTTCCACACCAGTTCGGTTATATCACGAATGAGGACATACCCTGCATTGTCACTGACCCATCTTGTGTCATCCTGGTTATTGGTGATAATACACAGCGCAATATCACCATGTGGTGCATTGATGATGAGCACTTCAGATTTAGAGGCCGATACGGCACCCTGTTTCGATGCAACCTGAATTTCTGGTGGAATGCGGCTCAGGGCTTCACCATCCCAGTAGGTCCTGCAGAGATTTCTGTACATGTCTTCGCTTGCACGTTGAGACACCATGGTACCCTCACGAATAGAGATGAGCAGGTTTGCCATCTCTCTTGGAGTAGTTTGTCCCCATCCATACTGTTCCCAGTTCCCATGACGACCTTCTGTACGGGAATTCATGCGGGTGGATTCGTACCCATTGGTTGATAAGAATTCATTTATAGCGGTCCCTGTTCCTGCGAGATCCTGGAGCCACAGACTGGCGTAGTTGTCACTGAAAATGAGCATATGTGCAATGAGTTTGTTGATGGAAATATCTTCACCTTCAGCAAACCGGGAAATGGCATCATCAGATTTATATGGGTAATTAATGGAATCCCTGTAGAAGATCAGGACGGAATCCAGGGCAAGTTCCTGTTTTTCTATCCGATCATAGACTTTCACAAGGATGGGTACCTTTATCATGCTGGCAGTAGGAAAAATCATGTCCGCATTGATGGCAATTTCATCCTTACGTTCAAGATGCAGTAGATAAACACCGGCATCTCCATTGAATTGGTCTATCTTTTCCTGAATTTGATGTTCGAGGTCTCCAGTGGATTGACATGAAATGAGGAAAATGAGGATTGGGAAAATGGTTGTTGTTTTATTCATGGTGAAAAATAGTTTTATTTGGTTATTTGCCTCAATGGCTTTGTCTTTAATTTCCTTCCATGGATGATAAACAATTACAAAACAGACGCCACCTCACCACTGAGAAGCAGAATCCGAATTCCTACCAGATTGATAAGAAATCCGTATCTGATATCCTCAAAACCATCAACAATGAAGATAAAACCATCGCCATTGCAGTAGAAAAAGCCATCCCGGCACTCACCACTACTGTAGAAATGGCTGTGGAAGCATTGCGAAATGGGCACAGAATATTCTATGTTGGTGCCGGCACGTCCGGTCGACTGGGTGTACTGGATTCTACAGAAATGCCTCCAACCTATTCTGCTCCACGTGACTGGTTCCAAGGATTGATTGCAGGAGGGAGAGAGGCCCTGGTTCGTTCTATCGAAGGGGCAGAAGATAATCCAAAAGATGCCCATCGCGATATGGATGAGGCTGGAGTCTCCTCAGGTGATCTTGTGATTGGAATAGCCAGCAGCAGTGCCACTCCCTATGTGGTAGGGGCGCTTGAGTATGGGAAATCCCTGGGGACAAAAACCGCCTACATGATCTGTAACCCAAAACCCCTTACGGATGTGGATGTGGATGCACTTATTATTCTGGATGTTGGTCCAGAAATCATCACAGGTTCCACGAGAATGAAATCAGGGACAGCGACGAAAATGGCGTTAAACATGATATCCACCACCACCATGATTCGATTAGGAAAAGTGTACGGCAATCTCATGGTTGACTTACAGGTCGTGAATAAGAAACTCGTGGATCGTGGTTCACGAATTATTGAAACCATGACGGGTTTACCCTATGAAAAGTCAAAACAAATGCTGGAACAAGCAGATGGATCTGTGAAGACAGCCATTGTCATGGCATTAAAGGGGTTCACCAGGGATGAGGCAGTTGACGCCCTTAAGAAGGCAAATGGTGTGACACGCGATGTGATTGGAGATGTGGAGGGGTTGTAATCAATACAAACGGTATTGATCTCTTTTCTCGATGTAATCTGTCAAATGTATCTTTTGTACTAATTCCGGCTGTTCAATAAATGTATTCCAGTCATCATTACCCCAGAGCTTATTGAACCATTTTTCATTGTATTCGATTTTATCCGGATACAATTCTTGAATAGTTGAGAGTATCTTAATACCAGTGTATACTGCCTTAATAGAATTTCTGTCAATGATATGCAACTGAACGCCGGAACACTCCTCACCCAGGTATCTTGGGTTAGTAGATTTTCCGGGAATGGATTCGGGTATATACTTTATCGGTGAGAATACAATTCCAGGTATTTCATCCCGATTAAGCTCTTGTGAAAGCTTTTTCCCATCAATCCAGGGAGCACCCAGTTTGAGAAATGGTGTATGTGTGCCTCGACCTTCATTAATATTAACAGCCTCAAGAAAACAGATGCCCGGGTAAACGATGGAAGTCTCAAGATTTGGTATGTTTGGAGAAGGAGCGACCCAGGGGATAATGCAATCATCAACCCATGTGCTTGGAGCCCAGCCATTCAGTTTTATTACCTTTAGCGATGGTGGTTCAGGTACCCATTTTTCACCAACCATCATAAGAGCCAGTTCTCCACAGGTAGAACCATATTGAACCGGTATTGGATAATTTCCCACAAAAGATCTGAATTTCACATCCAGAACAGGTCCTTCGACTCTGTCATTGCGAATGGGGTTTGGTCTATCGAGGATAAAGACTGGAATATCATTTTCTTCAGCAGCTTCCAATACCAATCCCATGGTAGAGATGTATGTGTAAAAACGTGCACCAATATCCTGAATATCATAGAGAATTACGTCAATCCCCTTTAGCATATCCGGCGTTGGTTTTCGAGTTTTGCCGTAAAGGCTAACGACAGTAGGGAGGTGGACCTCCCTACCATTATACATGACTTTTTCACCTGCATCAGCCTCACCAAAAAGCCCATGTTCTGGAGAAAAAATGATTTTAAGAGAAATACCCGGTTTCTCCAGGAGGAGTGTGTAATTCGGAATACCATCCTTATTCACACCTGTATGGTTGGTGACCAATGCAATGGATTTGCCCTGGAGTAGATGCAGGCTGTCTGACAGTATAATATCCAGTCCAGTGCGGATTTGAACGGGCTCATAAAGCTGGTCTGGTTGACCTTTATGTTTCTCTGACTCAAGCTGATGAATCCCGATTCGGTCCTGGGAAACTGCCACTGTCAGGAGAATGATAAAGAAAAACCGATACATTATTTCAGGACAGTAAATTTCACAGATTGTGATTGAAGACCGGTGGTGAGTCGGGCGAAGTATATGCCGGATGATACGTTATATCCATGGATTGATTCACCATTCCACTCGATGTGTTGTACCTGTGAATTTGGACCAATGTTGTGGGAGAAAACCATTTCCCCAAGAGCATTGTAAATACTCAGGGTCGCAGGATTTATGGATTGTGCCTGATTGAAGGAGATGGTAACTGATGCATTTGTAGGGTTTGGGTAGATTGATGATATCTGTAAATCATCCGGTAAAAGGTAATTTTGGTCTTCGGCATCATTTACTGCATAGAACCAGGTTAGAATGGCTTGCATCAGGTCATTCCTTTGTTCGGTATAATAAACAGATTCAAATCCAATGGCCAGGTAAACAATAGCTCCAGGTGTTGAGCTGGATCCAAAATTTCCAAAATAGTTTATTCCGGCTCCTCCCTCTGAATTATAATCCACGCCTGAATATTTGAGGCATGTGGTGGCACCTCCTACGGGTTTAATCCCATCGGGATAGTCTGTATCATATGATCCATGAGTTCCGTCATCAAACGAAAAAGTGCCCACGGAGCTTAGAATGCTGTTGGTTGGCGGGAAGACAGAATAAACATTGGTATTATCAACGATATAATCCGCCTTTAGGTAGTCTGCATAAAACTGCTGATCGCTGCTTGATCCCTGTGCCACAAGGTCATACCCAATCTCAGAACCTGAAACAAATAGATTACCTCCATTCTCAAGATAGTCTGTAACAACATTTTGTTCCTGATACGAGAATGAGTGTGTGGTACTACCTTCTTCACCCAATACCCAGTCAACTACAGAATAACTGCTAAGATCAACTGAGCCGTTTTCGATGACTTCATTGGATACAGCATCAAATCCATATCCAGCTTCGTGAATGGCATTTCCATGACGGAGTACCGCATCAAAAGTATTAGTGGTGCCAGATGTTCTGTCAAACCCATGAATAACCAGAATGTCATTTTCTGATCCCGGAACAGCACCCAATAACTCCGTATTGCTGCTTGTCCCATGTGAATTCTGAGCATATAACCTGAAATAAAATGGAATCCCTGAAGTTTCATTTTCCAGAATAATTGGTGACTGATTATAGGGTCCATGTCCTGTAACGATTGAACCGGTATTATCATATTGCAGTACGATAAACTCTGCCACACCAGACGGTTCAGAGAAGGAAATGGTCAAAGATCCATTCCCATCCGCCAGGACTGATACATCCTCAGGAACACCGGGAGGTCCATCACCACCAAACTTAGATTCCAGAGCGTCCCATAGTTCCGTATTGCTGCCATCGTATCCTAATGCCCACATACCCACTCCCTGAAGGTTATTATCCAGTGCGAGGTCATATTTTAGACTTAGAGACAAGCTGTCATCATACCATCCCTGGTGCCATTCAGTTGATTGATAATTATACCAGGGGGTCTGAGAGGAATTGTGCCACATTTTTCCATAGGATTGTGCCAGAGGTTCTGCGGCAGCATAGGTACGCGAGGAGCCGGTCCCTGTTGTGTTAGCTCCCGGGAGACCGGATTCTGCCGGCCAGTCAAAACCGTAGTAAGGGCACCCGAGAATGAGCTTGGATGAGTTGTTACCGGTATGTGAGAGGTAGTAGTCCACTGTATTTGTTACGTTGTAGTTGTAACCGGTCAATGGTGCCACTGCGCCAGTCGTCGGGGCAGAACTCCAGTGATAATCGTATCCCATGATGAAGAGTCCGTCACAGATAGAAGCAAGCGCATTCAAATTCCATTCATTGGACCAATCAACAGCAGGAGTGGCAATGGTGACTTCTGACCCTGGGATGGCGGTGTGGAATGCATTGGTTAAATCTGTAATGAACGTAACCATGTTGCCTGTTTGTGAGGATGGAAATGCCTCAAAATCGATATTGACACCATCAGCATTTCCGGCCTGAACCTGTGTCAGCAGGTTATCTATAAGGTTCTGCCGATTTGCGGCACTGCTTAACAATATTGTGAGGCCTGATTCACTAAAAAGTGTGGCGCACAGGACAACTTTAACGCCATGGGAGTGGGCTTCGTTTATGAGGCCTGTTACCGGCCATCCGTGCAAATTTGTTAAATCTCCGTTTGGGGCCACTTCTGCTGAAAAATACGCAATGGTTGTCAAGAGGTTATAATCATAAGACTGCCAGCTTGTACCCTGCCAGTATGGATGGTATCCAAAGATAGTGTGAGATGGCACAACAGTCCTCGGTTGTAGATCCATTGGCCTGGTTTTTTCCTGAGAGGAAGGTGTTTCTGTGTAATGTTCGTTATGATATTCCAGTTCTCGCTGATGAATACTTCTGGAATCTTGAGAAATAATGAACGTTAAACATATCAGGAATACAATCAGATATCGCATGATGCAAACAACTCCTCAATGGTTTCTCTTCGACGAATAAGTGTCACAGTCTCTCCATCTAATAGAACTTCAGATGGTCTCGGACGATTATTGAACTGATGGGACATTGCAAACCCATAGGCACCTGTATCCATAATGGCAATCAAGTCTCCTTCAGCGATGACAGGGAAAGGTCGATCGATGGCAAGGCGGTCAGTGTTCTCACATATCCTTCCGGTAATATCCACTGTTTTGCCAGGTGATTCATCCACGGCGCCAACCTTGTATATCCTGTGGTAGGCATTGTACAGGGCTGGACGCATAAGGGTTTCCATCCCTGCGTCTGTCCCAACGAATGAACGATAGCTTTCCTTGGTACCGGTAACTTTGGTGATCAGGATTCCCGCATCACCAATAATATATTTCCCGGGTTCGATCATTAATACAGGAGCGCTATCTCTATCGGGATAGTGGGTATAATATATATCGCTTAATGAACTGAATAGTGCGTCAACATCCAGAACAGGATCATCATCTTTATATGGAATTCCATATCCACCACCGATAGAGATGAAGGACAGTGTTGAATCAATTTCGGCTTCAATTGAGCCTGCAATTTCAAGAATGGCTTTTAACAAGGTACCAAAATATTCATGATCCAGCACCCCTGATCCTGCCATACATTGCAGTCCAAATTCATTGATACCAGCTGCTTTCGCTCTTGCATAGGCCGAGACAATTTGTTCCTTTGGTATGCCAAATTTAGCCTTATCACCGGCAGTGGTAATCTGGGAAAACCTGCCTTTTCCAAAACCCGGGTTCACACGGAATGAAATGCGTTTTGGTGTTCTAATACGTAGGAGACGGTCCAGTGATGTCATATCGTCAAGGTTGATAATTGATTCATATTCCAGCGCAGCCTGCAAATCATCCTGAGATTCGTAATTCCCAGTATAAATACACGTTTTTGTATCGATTCCACTTTTTCTTGCGGCATATAATTCACCGGGACTTGAACAGTCCCCACCCAATTCTGGGAGATGCTCTTTAAAAAATGAAATCAAGTGCGGATTCGTATTCGCTTTTAGAGCATAGCAAATGTGATATCGGTGGAAACTATTCCTCAGTGCTTGATTCAATCGGGTTAGATTAGAAATGATACGATCACCGGAATAAACATAGACAGGTGTTCCATATTGTTCAGCGATTGTTTTCAAAAATGGTTTGTTTTGGACCAGAGATAGAAGAGGATGTTTTGCCATTTAGTGCCTGTTTATGATCGAATTAATGATGTGAAATAATACAACAGGTGAGAATGAAGGACAATTCCAAGTTTCGCTTGCGTGTCTTATAACCACTATGTATTTTGACTTATTCTTCACTAATATTATCACCAACAAACAGGGTAATTCAGGATGAAACTCCAGAAATATAGTTTTGGTTTATTGTTTTTATCGCTGGTCATGGCGCAGGAAGCCTCTACAGATACGTCCATGACAGATATACCTGCGGATACCCTGAATGTGGTTGAAACAGTGACGGATACTACACAGGCAGATTCTGCCATGGTGGATTCTATTGATGTTGTCGCTGATACTCTCGAGTCATCCCAGACAGAAACTCCCGAGGTTGCAGAACAAGAACAAACTATACCTGATTTGTCCCCTCCAGATTCAATTCCCGTTGAATGGCTGGGACTTGAATATGGTTACAAAGGGTATGCCTGGGGTTCAGGTAACTCTCAACTACCTCAATACACTTACATGGAATCCTATTCCTACAATGCTGACAGCACCCAGTTGGTAATGAAAGGGGAATTGGGGGAACACAATGTGACTATGGTATATTCTTATTCAGATAGTGGTTTCTGGAAAGTAGAAATTGATTATATGATCGATCAATCAGACCTGGATAAACAGATTGATCAATTCTATGCCATTGAAAAAAGTCTGTTTGAGGTCTATCATAAACCGAAATCAACCAACCAGGTTATTTCTGGACCTAAATCAGGAATTAGAGCATTAGATAAATTGACCTATGAGCGTGCTTATCTTCATACTTCATGGAAAGAGATACCATGTCAGATTGAGTTAATTCTCCTTGGTGCTGTTCAATCTCCAAAAACAGATTTATCCATTATTTCCGCACCCACCAGTTTTCTCAGGCTAATCTATTACAACCCAGACTACATGATTAATCCAATGCTGGACATGGAGCCGGAACAACTTCCTTCGATATTTGACCTGTATTAATACTTCGTGATCCGTTCATTACTGGCCATCGGATTACTGGCAGTTCGTTTTTCAGCCTGTATCACACCACCTCAAATGGTACGCTATGTGGATTACAGGGGAGAACCGGATATGGCACTTGAAGTATCAAAAGCCATTCTTGATTCACTTGATTATGAGGTTGAATGGTTTACTCCAGAGGGTAGAATAGTTGTCACCAAGCCGCAGGATGTTCGACAGGATATTCGCCAGTACCAGTATGCCGTGGTGATTCACATCGATGACGTCATTGAAATTATACTGATTGCAAGGCGCAGTATTTTCAAACGGGGGAGTGAATGGTCTCTGGGAGGTAAGGAGCAAATACTGCACGAAGAACAGGATCGAATTCCTTATGATCTGCAACAAAAAATCTATTTTCCCATTCTTGATGCTTATAAGGAAATTGGCTGGTTTGAGTTTGATAGGGAATCTGGAAAACATCGAAAGCGAATTTAAAAGAATAGTGGGAAAAGTATTGACCTGACTTGTCATGAGTTATCAAATTAGAATTCGATATTTAACGTTAATAAGTGATTTTTCCACATGAGTATTGATCTGAAAAATGAAAAAGGCCGTCAGGATTATCTTCAAGAGAAAATGGATGATCTTCTGGATGGGATCAATGGTAGTTATGGGCGTGAACTTTTAGAGGAGTTAATATCACGTCTTGAAACAACCATCAATGATTTCAATGAAGAAGTCAAAGATTTAATGGATCAGTTAAAGGACAATACAGAGAAAAAAGAAAAACTATTGCACGATATCATTGCTGGTGAATTAGATATAAGCGAATTGGAATCACCAGAAGAGGAGACGCATGAAATGAGCGATTGGGAACGGCGTCTGGAATCGTTGGGTAAATAATTCATTGAGGGATTTATGAGTTTAAAAGACAAAATCATTTTCGGGCTGATGATCATCCTTGTTATAGGTGGTGGTTATGTCCAGTATAGCTACACAGAAAATGTCAAAAGAATGGAAATTTTAGAATCCGAACAGCTAGTCCATGTGGATGAAGTAAACCAGGAATTTCGTGCTGATTTAAAAGACCTGGATCTACAGTTTATTGGCAGAGGCAAACATGTGAATAGAAATCGCCTTGGCGTAGAAGCGAATACAGAGTTGATCGGTGAAGTGACTGATTCTCTTGCCAGCCTAATCGACGATGTGAAATATCAATTAGGTGAACTGGACAGATTAACCAAAAAACGTTTTTCAGATGTGGAGGGTGATGTGGATGACCTCTCAAGTGAATTTGAAGGAGAACGGCGGCGAAATAAACGCGATCACAAGGATATTGAAGATAACATAAAGGATATCCAGGATCGTATCGCTGAGGTTGAATCTCTTCCAACCATTCAAAAAGAGAAGGCGAAAAAGGCAGAAAATAACTAGTCCCTTCTGCGTAATAAATTAACAAACGGGATCACTGAAGCAGTGATCCCGTTTTTATTTTAAAAAGGGTAAGCTTCACAATGACCTCGGAACAAAGTGAAAGCCTACCCCGTCCACATACCAAAGGCACCAATCCAGCACCTTATGGTATTAAAGTAAAAGTTTAATGAAAGAAATGCAAGCATTATTTTTTACTCGATTAACATGGCACTAATTATCGAAATATGTGCGGTTGGAGGTATTTAGTGAAGCGATTATTAATGGATAAATTAACTGTGTTATTGCTTTATTCAGATAAAGTTATTTGCTTGGTTGTGCTTAACCCCGAGAAATAATATTTAGCAGATAGTGAATCATACTAATTTCATCTCATGTCTGATCGACAAATAAGAAACTTTTGTATCATAGCTCATATTGATCACGGAAAATCCACGCTGGCAGATCGTCTTCTCGAGGAAACAGGAACGCTCAGCCAAAAAGAAATGAAAAACCAGGTGCTGGACAGTATGGATCTGGAACGAGAACGTGGAATCACCATCAAGAGCCATCCGATTCAGATGCACTACAAGCACGGTGATGGACAGGATTATATTTTTAATTTGATCGACACACCCGGTCATGTGGATTTTTCCTATGAAGTATCAAGATCTCTTGCTGCATGCGAAGGTGCATTACTACTGGTGGATGCAGCACAGGGTGTCGAGGCCCAAACTGTAAGCAATACCTATCTGGCAGTGGAAAATGATTTAACCATTATTCCTGTTATCAATAAAGTGGACCTGCCAAGTGCCCGACTGGATGAAGTCACCCACCAGATTGTGGAATTGATCGGGTGTAACCCAGATGAGATTATTCAGGTTAGTGCAAAAACTGGATTGGGTATTCAAGATATTTTTAATGGAATTGTAGAACGAATTTCTCCACCTCAAGTAATGGATGAACTACCTCCAAGGGCCTTGATCTTTGACTCCATGTATGACAATTATAGGGGCGCGATTCCATACATTCGTGTGTTTGATGGGGTACTAAAACCTGGAATGACAGCCACCTTTTTTGCTCATGGTATCAGCTATGACATCACGGAAGTGGGACATTTTGTATTGAATAAGGTACCTTCGAAAGAATTACAATCCGGGGATGTAGGTTATATCGTCGCGAATATCAGGGATATGGGTCATATTGAACCCGGGGATACCATTACTGTCAAACAGAATCCTTCTGCTGATAGATTACCGGGGTACGAAAAAATCAAACCCATGGTTTTTTCCGGTCTTTACCCTGCAGATGCAGATGAATATGAACAGTTGAGACTTGCACTGGATAAATTAAAATTGAATGATGCATCCCTCATCTATGAGCCGGAAACATCAAGTGCTCTTGGGTTTGGGTTCAGGTGCGGTTTTCTCGGTTTATTGCATATGGAGATCATTCAGGAAAGATTGGAAAGGGAATTCGATTTATCCCTGGTTACTACGACACCGAATGTAAGATATAAGGTTATTCAGGCAAATGGGGAGACAATAGAAGTAGACACACCAGCTAAAATGCCTGAAAGGGGAGAAATAGATGCTATTGAAGAGCCATTTGTCAGTGCAGAAATCATTACTCCGAAGGAGTATATTGGTACCATTATGACCCTGTGTCAAAAGAAGCGTGGTGAATACAAAACAACCCATTATCTGTCTGCGGATAAGGCACAGCTGCACTATAACCTGCCATTAGGTGAAATCATTTTCGACTTTTATGATAAATTGAAATCAGGTACAAAAGGTTATGCCAGTTTTGATTATAACCTGGAAGGATTCAGGGAAGGGAAACTGCAAAAACTTGATATCCTTATTCATGGTGAACCGGTGGATGCCCTCTCCATCATTTGCCATGTGGATGATGCCTACCATCGGGGAGTGGCCTTATGCTCAAAACTGAAAGACCTCATACCCAGACAAATGTTTGATATTGCAATCCAAGCAGCCATTGGGCATAGAATTATTGCCAGAACTACCGTGAAAGCAGTAAAGAAAAATGTGACTGCAAAATGCTATGGTGGCGATATTACACGTAAGCGTAAACTGTGGGAAAAGCAAAAGGAAGGGAAGAAACGTATGAAGATGATTGGAAAGGTTCAAGTACCACAGGAAGCCCTTCTCGCCGTACTGCAAATTGACAATGACTGAATTGAAGTACTTATATAGGAGAAGAGACCTATATTCTAATAATACATAAGTTATATCTTGGAATATTTTCGAAAAACACGCTCGCCATTATATAGTTTGATTTTTACAGCCCCGCTTTTTTTTATTTATGAAATTGGAATGCTATCTATTTCCAGGGATGATCTCCCCATCCTGAGAAATGGTGCAGATGTATTCATGAGGCGAATCATGGAATCATTTGGGTTGCTTGGTATGCAGGGGTTCGGTTTTGTGGTGTTAATCGGTTTTGCATTTGTCCTGTTCTATCATGCCCGGCAAAAGGAGTCCCTGTCTATTAGTAGCACATCTCTTATTCTAATGGTATTTGAAAGCCTAATCTGGGCAGGCGGATTATTTGTGGTCCTTTCCATCCTGGATACTCAGTTTCTGACGCATACAGTAAAGGGTTTTGTTCATCAGGTCATATTATCTGTAGGGGCAGGCGTATATGAGGAATTGTTATTCCGGGTACTACTAATCAGTGGACTGGCATCAGTCATTGGCTTCGTATTTTCAGCAAAGAAACCCGTTCGACTGGGTGGAGCGATTTTCATATCTGCCATTGTTTTTTCATTATTCCATTTTTTTGGGAGCGCAGGAGATTCGTATTCATTTCAATTGTTTATGCTTAGAATGATTGGCGGTATTTACCTTGGAATCATCTATGCTCTCCGGGGATTTGGAATGGCTGCGTGGACACACAGTTTGTACGATATACTTATCCTGCTGGTAATGCAGCAGCGTGGATAAATAAACTTGCTATGAATGCCAGTTTGCCTCTGCCTTTATAATTAAAATCTCCCCCATAAACAGTGCTTCAATACTACTTGGTATTTTCCTCACAAGATTTTCAAGGTACGTTATCTCTGTTCCAACAATGGCTATTTCTATTTTTGATCGCTGCCATTTGTCCTGATAGTCAGACTCAACAAGGGACACATTAAATTGATGAGTAATCTTGTCCTTTACTTTTCGTAGGCAGGCACGTTTTTCCTTTAAAGAATGGGCGTGAGGGAGATACAGCTCGATGATTAAGTGTACTATATGGGTAGACATAAAAAAGAGGCGCCGTACAATTATACAGCGCCTTTAACACTTGATCCTAACCGAAATGGAATCCGTCAGGCAATTCCGATTCATCTGTTCCCAATGGTACCCAGGAAAGATCCAGGATAGTGTAGGTAGGTTTTTCCGTCCTGAAAATAGGTATGACGCGCATGCCCATTTCCGGCTCACCAACCGATAGATAACCCATAAGGATGGTGCCAACACCTTCAAATTCAACATTGACGAATCTAATGGGTTTTTCCAGGGTATTGAATGCACCGGTACGTTCTGTGATCATGAATGTATGAACTGTGGCTGTTCGGTTTGCAAGATCCGTCACATCCACAATAGTGTTCTTGTCCAGACAATCGGGACAATGAATCCGAAATGGTACGAATACTGTTTTGTACAATCCACAATCCTGGTTGTCGCACCGGGTTCCCAATAGCTTTCCGTCTCCTAATGATTTGAAGAAAGGAGCCTCACCTCCATACGCATGTATATGGGTTAGATCCCGTGGGTTTGTTACACCCATCAATTCATTGTTTTCATTCCAGATGGGGGAGTTGGGATAGATATAATGGAAACGTCCACTGGGTCGATATTTTCCATTTTCTACTCTTACCTGACCACGATCTTTTAAGTCACTCATGATACTCTCCCTTCCAGTTCATGGTTTGGATCAACCAAAATTGTTGCTGTCACGTGTGAACCAACACCTGCATGACTGATGGCCAGGCCACGTTTGGCATCTTTCACCTGAAGATCTGTCCAATCATCTGGTTTCTCGCGGTTGAACGCTTTCCATTTTTTCTCATCACCATGCATTTCAGCCCAGCGATTCCAAATGTGTTGTCCTACTTCGATAGCCTGCATGATTCCCGTGGCGCCCACTGCGTGCATGCAACCAATTAATCCACCGGATAGATTGGCCGGAAGTTTTCCGGGTTCACCGGTAAAGGGATTGGTATGATAACAATCGCCAGATTCCACATAGGTTCGTCCTTCTCCATAGGGACGAATACCTACATCTTCATAACTCTGGATATCGCTGATTGTAAATGCATCATGCAATTCCACCAGGTCAAGGTCTTCGCATGGATCCACTACACCTGCCATTCCATAGGCATAGTAGGCTGCCATACGTGCCGCAAGGAACCCTGTAAAACCGGGATACCTTTCTCCACCGGGGAATCGTTCCCCGATATCCCTGTATTGATCAGGTGTTTCATTGGGGAGCAATGGAATATCCATATCCAATCTGTCAGCCACGCGGAGAGAATGACTCCCTGCAGAAACATAGATTTTTAACGGATTATCCACAAGTTCATAAGCCGTTTTTTCATCACACAGGATAGTGCATGCAGCACCTACGCTCATGAGACAGCAATCCAATGCACGAAGAGGGTAAGCTACAACCGGTGAATTCAATACATCTTCAACAGTGATTTTCATGGGACCCTGAGCATGGGGGTTCATCCGCGCATACCCACGGTTCTTTACGGCGATCTCTGCCATGGTTCTACGAAATGAATCTTCTTCTTTTCCATATACCTGCCAGTATTTCTGTGCCATGACGGCATAATAACCCGTATAAATATGTCCCAGTGGTGTCTCCCAGTCCTTGTCAGCAGCACAGGAGATATAGTTGTTACCTTCATCCGTTGGAACCTCATCCATTCGTTCCCATCCCATGGCAAGAACACAATCAGAGTACCCGGATGCTACGGCCTTGAAGGCTTCCCACAGGGTAGAACCGCCTGTCGCGCCACCAGTCTTAATTCCGATGTTTCCCAGAGGATCAAGACCAAGACGGTCGTGAATGACTGCTTCACCGAGAAGTTGATCACCGAAATGGTCTGCAAAATGACCATAATAACATGAGTGAATATATTTTTTTAAATCGGCGGGAGTCATATTGATGAATTGTGCCGCTTCCTGAAAGGCATCAATGACCAGTTCTTCCGTTCGTTTTTCAGGAATGGCACGGCCAAATTTTGACATGCCACCTGTCACCATATAAACGGGCCTGCTCATCTTAGGAATCTTCAACTGTTGTTTACTAAACGTAATCATGAGGGTCTCCTGTGAAAGGGTTATGGTTGGGTTTTGTTGGAATGTTTATAGAGAAATCTTGGATGTGGTGTATCATGAAATGTTTGTTTATTCGAATCAAAGATCAGGGAAGGAGAATTTAGAAACGGTAGGAAATGCAGGGCTATTGTTTTCGCAACAATTTATCCCTTCAGGATGGACGTTTAATTGTATTGCACTCGGATAACGATCTTACCCTGGCTTTGCCTGCTCTCCATAAACTGATGGGCTTTAGGGATATCTTCAAAATCAAATACATGACCGACAATGGGTTTTATTTCATTTTCCTTTATGAAGGCGGTCAATTTAGTCCACATCTTCATGAGACGACGAGGATCCTGAAGTAAATAACCCAGGTGAGATGCCAGGATACCGGATGAATGGACAGCAAGATTCGACACATTCACTTTTGGCATATCTTTCCAGGTTTGGTACCAGGATAAGGGATTCCATTTCTTGAGGTTCAAACTGGCGAATCCCATAACTACCAGTCTACCAAAAGGATTGAGACATTTCAAACTTTCACGAAATATATGCCCCCCTACGATCTCAAGAACGATATCCACACCTGATCCTTTCGTCCAATCCATTACAACTTCTCGGAAGTCTTCTTTACGATAATTGATCACCAGGTCACAACCAAGATCTTGAGCCAGGGACATTTTTTCATCCCTGCCAACGGTTCCAATTACAGTACAACCTGATTGCTTTGCAATTTGTACTGCAGCAGTTCCCAATCCACCGGAAGCAGCGTGAATGAGCACCGTATCCGTTTCTTTTAATCGTGCAAGTTCCATGAGTGCAACCCAGGCAGTCATAAAACTCACCGGGAGAGAGGCATTTTCTTCAGGGGAGAAGTCTGGAATAGCAGGGAGAGCCTGCGCAGCTGGTACAGTGATATATTCTGCATAACAGCCGTATTGGTTGACCACCATTACCGGATCTCCAACATGAAGGTGAGTTACGTTTTCACCCACTGCATCTACAATTCCATACCCTTCCATTCCCAGCGTGTATGGAAGTTCTGGTGACCACTGGTACACACCTTTCCGGGATTGTATCTCCGCATAGTTCAGTCCGATGTATTGAATCTGAATTCGTACCTCACCATTTCCCACGGTAGGCTTTTCAATTTCCCGCATGGACAATACATCCGGTGAACCATGTTTATTTAAAATGAATGCTTTCAATTCTTTTCTATCTGACCCTGATTATGAATACTATGCTTATTGAGTGTTTTTTAGGTGATCAAGTATTGATCGAGTTACAAGGATTGCTTCCTCCAACTCATTACTATATGCGTTAGCGGCATTTCGCTGGAATTTAACCAACCCGAACAATACACTATCATTTCGTAACGCTACTAATACCTCCCGTGTCATTACAGGAAGATAGGTACGACTCATATTGTTAGCAGGTTTGACAGGACGCCATGGTCCACCTTGTTGGATCATCTGATCCATAGCTTTTTGAGCTGCGGACCTTAAAAACGCTGCCTCTTCTTTTGAATCGTCTATAATGCTTAAAAATGATGTGAGAAGATTTCGAATATTTTGATCTTGAATGACGTTTAATTTCCCTGCGCCAATAATCGCATCTACTGTACCGGTAACTGGATCAAATGAATATGGTGAAAAGAATATTTTCATATACATGTCAACTGATTCATCTGACAGCGATAGAATTTCGTCAGAACTCAATGATTCAAATTCTATCAATAGATTTTCAATGATTTCATGTTGGTCTTTGATATATATAAGTTTTTCTAGATTCAGGTTAAAATCAATGTACAATGCTGAAATGAATTCTTGTTCTTCTTTGCGCTCTTTTAGTTCATCCCAGTAAGCATCTATTGAAAATGCAAGAAGGATGGATACAAGAATGGCTATACCTTCAACGAGGAGCCGTTTCCATTCAATACCAGTTAAACTGTTCTTCATTTTCTTGCTCAAAAGTTTTTTCTAGATGGTGAGGGGAATGCAACGCTTTGCATACAATGAATGATGTCATCAATCACTACCAGTTGAATGAGAAATATAATGTGAAATTATCTGGACTGGTAGAGTGGATATTTTCTGTATCTTAATTGTGGTAAGGAAAAAAGGCGCCCGATGGGCGCCTTGATGAAATACCAGTATCAATTTCGTGATTAGAAATAATATTCCCGGTTATCCACTATGGTTGCATTTGTTTTCAAATCATCAAGCCAGTCATTAAACGCCTGGTTTTGTTTACTATTGAGAAGATCACGTTCCAGCACATCATGCTGTACCTGATAATCTGTTGAATCAAAATCGGAAACAGAAACAAATTCTATGATGGCGTAGCCTCGCTGTGTCTCCAGTGGACCAAGAATGCTACCGGGTTCAGCATCCAACAGGGCGCCAACCACATAAAAACTGCGTCCTACAGATGAAAATCCTCGACTGAGTCTTTTCATATCGTTTAGTGCCTTTTCAAGTTTTATATTGGCCTCTGTTAACTCCATGATGCTCTTACCAGATTCTACATCCAAAAGGTATTCTTCGGCTTTCTCCTTGGATTTTTCCATCACCAGTTCTTTTGTAAGGATTCGGTTTATTTGATTCTGGACATCCTCGAGGGGTGAAACACCTTCCTCAATAATGCTATCCAGCACAACCACGGCATAAACATTGTCTGTCTCAAACGGATCGGAAACATCACCGAGTTCGCTATTAAAGGCAAACCGCACTGCACCACGTGCTGAACCAAGACCGGTAACATACTCCATATCACTGGTGAGTGGACGTGAATCTGTTGCTGTCAACTGGACTGTATCCAGTGCTGCATCAAAACCATAATCCTGTGCGTCATAGCTAAATGTCAATGCTGTCTTTCTAAGGTCTTCACGTGTTTGATTGCCTAGTTCTACTTTTAGCAGGATATGTGCAGCATGAATTTCTTCTTTATCAGCATTGGTTCTTTTATCAATTACGTGGATAATATGATACCCAAAGCGTGTCTCAACAGGACCTATAATTGAGTTGGCATCTGCATTGAATGCTGCTTCTTCAAAAGGCTTCACCATTTGTCCTTTACCAAACCATCCAAGGTCTCCACCTCGACCAGAATCCGGCGTGACCTGATTACCGGGATCCATGGTGTATTCATCAGCAAGGGTTGCGAAAGGTTCACCACCACGAGCACGTTGCAGAAGATCATTCGCTAATTCCATCACTTCTATAGTGTCACGTGAAGAAGGTACTTTTTTCCATGTTGCCATAGATAGAATTCGTTGCTCATCCCGATGGTAGTCATCGAGGTGGCTATTATAGTATGCCTGAATATCCTCATCGGAAACAGAGATCTCGTTTTCCTCGAACGCACGTTGAGTCACGTGCAAAGCGTTGATGGTATAATCCAGGTTCCGCTTTTTGTATTCTTCCAGAACCTCGTCTTCAGATACAGAGACGGAAGACAGAATCATTTGCTGAAGTTTATAATTTGGCAGGTATGTATTTTTCATGAACTGTTCCACAGGTGCCCATTCATTTCCCTGTGGATTACTGATGGCCTGCTGATATTTTGTGAAATCAAATACACCATCCGTTTGAAACCCTGGATTGGATTGTAGAAAAGCAGGTGGGTTGTTCCGAAGGTGGTAGACCACTTCTTCATCCGTGGCAGTAATTCCCAAACGCTCGATTTCCTGCTGCATGAGAAGTTCCTGGACAAGGTTATCCCATACATCTTTTCTCGCACGATTTATTTGTTGGTCTGTGATTTCCTGTCCACTGGCACGGATCTGCTCTAGTTGATTGCTCACAAGCTGTGAGAAGTAGTCAGGAGAAATGGTTTCATGATTGACTTTACCCAGTGTGGTCCTAGGATCTACTCGTCCAAATAATTCATCGATGATGTTTGCACCACCAACAAGACCACCGACAGTCATACTCAACACGAATAAAATTAAAAGAGTCCAGAGGACTACATGCATCCGGTTCCGCATGGATGTCATTAATGCCATATGTGTACCTTTAAACGTTTAAAATTACTGGAATAAAAATGGGTGCGAATTTAGGACGGATGTGATGTGGTTGCAATCCAAGTTCCGTGTTGGTGAAAATGGGTTTCATATATCCACTGCAATCAGACGTTGATTTATAATATTTATTGCGCTCGTCTCTGGAAGAATGAGGTAGAAAACCTTAACTTTCGTTCATGAAATCGAATGAGGGAATCATGAAAGGAATTGTGTTCGGAATATTGTTTGGGTCAATCCTGCTGGCTCAGGAGACTTTTCCTGATTTCAAATGTGGTAGAAGCGGGCGAATGCTGCCAGATGAAACATCCAGGATCGTTACCACAGTGGAACAGGATAAAATTGATGTGACCTATTATGGCATTCATATCACCATTGATCCTGAAAATGAATCCATTGAAGGGTATATTGATATTATCGGGAACGTCCTTGATTCCACACTGTCCCAGTTTCAATATGATCTTGCCAATACCATGGCCGTTGACTCTGTTTTTGTAGAAGGAGTACTTACCACCCACAGCCACATTCTCAGCCAGGTTCGTTTTTCAGCTGATTCATCCCTGACGGTTGGTGACGAGTTTCATCACACCATCTACTACAATGGAAATCCAGTTCCAACAGGATTTGGTTCGTTCGTTTTTGCTGAGGAATACGGTCGAAAGCTCATAGCCACATTGTCAGAACCTTATGGGGCTCGCAGCTGGTGGCCATGCAAAGATGCACCGCAGGATAAGGCAGATTCGGTGGACATCTATGTTACTGTTCCATCTGAATATATAGTGGCATCCAACGGTGTCCTTGTAGGGGTAGATACGGAAGCTCCCGCATCCCAGAGATGGCACTGGCATGAATCCTACCCAATCACGACGTACCTGGTTTCGCTGGCTATTTACCCATACTATACGTGGGAAGAGACCTATGTATCACCGTTGTCGGGAGAGACACTTCCACTTAATTATTATGTTTTCCCAGAGGATTCTGCAGATGCGCATGAAGATTTCAATATTATGAACGCATCCATGGGAGTATTTGCAGAGATGTTTGGAGAATACCCATTTATGGGTGAAAAATATGGCATGGCAGCCTTTTCCTGGGGAGGTGCCATGGAGCACCAGACCTGTACCAGCTATAACCATGATCTAATCACCGGTACACACGCCTACGACTTTATCCTTATCCATGAACTGGCACACCAATGGTGGGGCGACCTGGTAACCTGTTATGATTTCCATCATATCTGGATCAATGAAGGATTTGCTACTTACAGTGAAGCATTATGGCATGAAGAATACTATGATGAAGAAACGTTTTGGAGCTATATGGATTCCAGACTGGGTTTCCAGGACTGGTGGGCCAACCCTGCGGTATATCGATACGATGCAGAAAGTGCCGGCGAGATCTTCCATACAACGGTGTATAAAAAAGGTGCGTGGGTTCTTCACATGCTGAGGGGTATAGTGGGGGATGAAGATTTCTTTGAAATACTAAGGACGTATGGTGCGTCTCCCAATTTTGCGTACAAGACCGCAACCACGGAAGAGTTTAGAGATCACTGTGAACTAATAACTGATATGGATCTTGATACATTTTTCCAGCAGTGGATTTATGAAAGTCACTATCCGGAATATGATGTTTATTTCACCAACCAGACCCATTCTGTGGATATTACGATTGGACAGACCACGCAAACCGGTGTCCTGTTTACCATGCCTGTGGACCTGGATATTGTTTGTCCGGATACGACCATTCGAACCACGGTGACAGTCTCTGGGGCGTCAGAGGTGTTTACGGTAGGACTACCGGTGGATCAATCGGTACAGCAGGTTGTATTGGACCCGGATAACTGGGTTTTGAACAAAGTTGAATACTTGAATACAAATCCCGCTTATATCCTGCCTGATGAATTTTCATTGGATCGAATCTATCCAAATCCGTTTAACAACAGTACAACAATCACGTTTTCCCTACCCGTACAGGAATTGGTCAGAATCAGGATCTACTCACTCCTCGGTGACGAAATATGGAGTGAAGATCAACAGGTAACACCAGGAAACCATCATATCACCTGGGATGGTACGACAATGGATGGGTCTTCTGTATCAAGTGGGGTGTATTTTGTGCAGGTATCCATGAATCAGTTTTCCGAAACACGGAAAATTCTACTCCTGAAATAAATTGAACCGATTCCGATTCTCGTTCATTTTTCTGGGTGCAATTGCCCTTCAAAATTGCGGACCTACCACTCGTGTCGCATCCTGGCATGAGGCCAATATCCCTAAAACCATTGACGAAATAAAGATTGTAGATATCCATGGCTTAAAGGATACAATTGTGGTGAATAGGATGGAATATTATTCCAATAACCAATTGGCATATTCCGTTTCCTACAAAAATGGCATTCCACATGGAAAATATATGGAATACTGGAAAAACGGTACACAAAGGGTTACAGGGACGTACTCCAATGGGAAAAAGGACAAGAAATGGGTATATATGTCCTCTACAGGAAAGGTTGATTCCATCCGAAACTGGGTTCTGGAGATCTATCATGGCAAACAGGTGGATAATCTTCCTGACGAATCCCCGCGATGGATTCGACATTATTCCAATGGGGTTCTTCATGGTAAATATGAGCAGTTTGACCAGAACACCATTCGATTATCCGGTGAATTTTCCAATGGACAGCAACATGGAAAATGGGAATGGACCGGACCGGATGGTGACCTGGATTCTGTGCATACATTTTCCAGTGGATCACTGGATGGGAAATGGGAGACCTATGGTGATGGTGGCATATTGCTCGTCCAAAAAACATTCAAGTACAATGAGCTAAATGGACCATTTATTGAAAACCATCCTTCAGGTAATAAGAAAATAAAAGGATCTTATGTAAACTCCATTCCTGATGGTGAATGGGTTTGGTGGAACGAAGAAGGGAATAAGCTTCGTTCTATTTCTTTTGCTCTGGGATCCCGTGAAGGGAAGTATTCCATTTACAGTGATAAGAATAAAAAGATGCAAACCGGTGAATACCTGAACCAGATACGTCATGGAAAATGGTCGTGGTACAATGTAGAAGGGAAACCGGACTCCATCATTGAATATTCCGGGGGAAATCTTGACGGAGATTATCGAACCTGGCACATCAATGGCGAAAAGTCGATTGTCGGGCAATATGCAGCAGGTTTGAAGATGGGAAAATGGGAATGGTATGACACGCAGGGTCAATTGGATAGCCTTAAGCACTTTGAAATGGGTGAGCTTCATGGTGAATCTGAATTCTACCATCCTGGTGGAGAGCTGGCAGCGGTAATCCCATATGAATTCGGATTGATTCATGGGGAGGAAATTCGATACTACCATGATGGCTCATTCGAATCGTCCTGGAATTACCTACAGGGACAAAAAGATGGCCCGTTCACTCAATGGGCTAGGGATGGTGATGTGACAGAAACCGGGGAATATCGACTGGGAAAACCCCACGGTCTAAACCATCGATTTTTCTCATCAGGGGGAGAATCCACTGTGGCTACTTACGATCATGGAGTACTCCATGGATTTTTAAGAGTCTTCAACACATCGGGACATATTGTAAAAGAGCAGTACTACATCCATGGGAAGCTATTCTGCGAGTACCTTCGGTTCTCTGATGGGTCCAGAAAAGAGATATCACTTTGGGAACAGGACACCTTGCGATTTCAGTTCGTCTGGGATAAATACGGACAAGTAGCATCGAGGAATATCAGAGGAAGAGTTGAAGAAAAAACCGATTATTATATGTCCGGCGAAATAAAAGCTGAGAAGTTCTACCTGGATAAGCAGCTTCATGGTATTCAGTGGTATTTTAACGAGGACAGAACACCACAAGGGAGCGATGTGTATTCCCATGGTGACTTATGGCTAAAAAGAGTCTGGAAAAACTCCGAAAACTCCCAGGACACCTTGTATCATCATGACCATTGCACAGGATTTTTTTCAGAGGATGAGGTCCAGGTGAGTTCACTAACCAAACAAAACGAAGAATAGATAGAAACTAGCAGCAATGATTGAACAGGCTTATACAGAAATGATGGAATGGCTCCCTTCTATAGCGATTATTTTGGGTAGCATACTCTTTGGGTATTTTTTCAAACACGTGATTCACAGGCGGCTTGCAAAGCTTGTATCTCACACTGATTGGAAAGGGGATGATATTGTATTCCAGAGTCTGGAATCACATATCGTCTTGTGGTTTACACTTGCAGGATTTTATCTCGCCAGCGATGGCATTCATTTAGGCGATCCATACAACACTTATCTGGCAAAACTGGTACAGATCATCCTTATCATGTCCATCACAATTGTTGTAAGCAAAATCCTGGTGGGTCTCCTGCAATTATGGTCAGAAAAACAGGAGGGTAAATTTCCATCGACCCAATTGTTCACGAACCTCATTCGAATTGTAATTATTTCCCTGGGTTTTCTCATTGCACTTGAATCCCTGAATTTTTCCATTGCACCATTCCTCACCGCTCTTGGTGTTGGTGGTCTGGCCATCTCGCTGGCACTAAAAGATACACTTTCTGATTTCTTTTCCGGGATGCATATCTTGCTAAGCAGGAAAGTTGCCCCAGGTGATTTTGTAGAGCTGGACACGGGAGAGATGGGATACATTGAGAACATTACCTGGCGAAATACATCCATGCGGGAAAGGGCAAATAATATTATATCCATCCCCAATTCAAAACTATCCCTCGCGATAGTAAGGAACTATAATTCCAATGATTCCAGTTTTCGTGTTCATGTTGATGTAGGTGTCTCCTATGATAGTGATTTAGAGCATGTGCGTAAAGTAACACTTGAAGTGGCGAATGATGTGTTGCAGTCCGCATCAGGAGCAGTAAAAACGTGGGGACCAAATGTGCGAATATTTCAATTTGATGCATCAAGCATAAATATTCGCACATTATTCCGCGTTGAGCAATATGGGGATCAGCATGAGTTGATCGATGCATTCATCAGGCAGTTACATCGTCGGTATAAAGACGAAAATATTGAGATTCCATTCCCAATAAGAACTCTGATCCATAAAAAGGATGAGGCGTAATGCCAGCTGTATTGGGTGCTGTATTGGCCGGACTGGCAGTGGCACTGGGTGCTTTTGGTGCCCATGGGTTGAAGGACATATTGTCGCCAGCAGAAATGGCTACTTATAAGACAGCAGTACTGTATCAGTTTTTCCATTCACTGGGAATGATCCTCACGCGCATTTTACCAAAAACCAATACGCCAGGATGGCTATTCTTTGCAGGGATTTTGGTATTTTCAGGAAGTTTATTTATGATCGTATTTACAGGGATAAAGGAATTTGGGATGATCACACCGCTCGGCGGATTGCTGTTTATGACCGGGTGGTTTCTATTTGGATACCAGTTATGGAAGGACAGAACACATGCATCTGAAGATTAGGCCATTTAACCTTGAAACAAAACAATTCTATGAAGACCATGCCCATTTTCATGAAGGTGACGCCGGTCTTGATCTGTTCATAGTCCATGGCCAAACTGTTGCACCAGGAGAGACAGCATTTATCCACCTCCAGATTGCATGTGAGAATACGGAAAACCGTCCCTACTTGTTAATGCCCCGCTCCAGTATATCGAAAACACCTCTCCGTATGTGCAATTCTATTGGGCTCATCGATGGGGGATATCGTGGGGAAATTATTGCTGCAGTGGATAATGTGAAGGATAAACCCTATGCGGTGGAACCAGGACAGCGATTGTTTCAAATTGTGTCCATGACTGGGTCTCCTATTCATTTTGATCTGGTGGAAGAATTATCTGATACGTCCCGTGGGTCAGGAGGATTTGGGTCAACAGGCAAGTAATTACACCCAGTTCAATCGATTCTTTAATAAAAATATGATAGAACAATTCTATCAACTATCATTATTTATATTTTACATTATGTTTATAAATTAAGGCACTATATTAGTTCACTTACAGTGATTGTCATCTACAAAATAATATCGAAAGGCAGCAGAAAGTCTCGTTGAAAAGACTAACACATATTCTTTCAATTGTCTATTGTTTCCTTGCGCTTGGATTTTCACAGTCTGAGCAGCCTGGAATACGCAAAGTCAACTTAGATACTGATCACCGATTTTCAGGTGACAAGCAATATCAGGTGATTGAAACAGAGTGTGAAAAGCCCTTGACAGTTCGAGTGGTGTTTCAAGATAAACCTATTGCCAATGTGGAGGTTTTCTATTCCGTCGTTCATGTTCCAAAAAGTGCAAAGGGGTATCGCCTGTCTCCGTCTAGTGGACGCACTGATAATGAAGGGTATGCATCTGTTCGGTTCACAACCGGCTCTAAAGACGGAGATTACATCATTTCTGCAAAAATCCTGAGTCAGCATCCTGACAATAGCGAAACCGTTTTTACCATCCATGCAAGAAAATCAAACTGGGTCTTCTTACTGGTTATGGGATTGCTAGGGGGACTTGGATTATTCCTTTTTGGCATGGAAACCATGAGTAATGGGTTGAAACGAACCGCCGGAAATAGAATGCGCTATATCCTGGAGAAATTGACTTCAAATCGTGTGATAGGTATGTTTGTTGGTGCCTTTGTGACTATGGTTATTCAAAGTTCAAGTGCCACCACTGTTATGCTGGTGGGATTTGTACACGCTGGACTCATGCATTTCGCCCATGCCATTGGAGTGATCCTTGGAGCAAATATTGGTACGACGGTAACAGCACAGCTCATTGCGTTTAAAATCACGGATTACGCGTTGATCATGGTGGCAGTGGGTGTAGGATTAACCATGTTTAGCAGCAGGGAAGTTTATCGTCATATCGGATCAGTAATCTTTGGATTTGGGCTTTTATTCTTTGGCATGCATCTTATGTCTAAAGCCATGGTACCATTACGATCCTATGAACCCTTTATCGATCTGCTGGTTAAACTTGAGAATCCTGTACTTGGTCTTCTCATTGGTGCAATCTTTACCGCCCTTATCCAGAGCAGCAGTGCATTTACCGGTATAGTCATTGTCCTGGCAGTTCAGGGAGTGCTCACACTTGATGCAGGAATTCCACTCATCTTAGGTGCAAATGTGGGTACCTGTGTAACGGCAGGACTGGCCAGTATAAACGCCACACGAAATGGAAAACGGGTTGCCCTCGCTCATGTTGGGATCAATATTGGTGGTGTGCTGTTATTTTTATTCTGGATACCTTATTTCGCAGATCTCGTTCGGTGGATCTCTCCATCTTCAGAATTGATAGGAGCTGCTAAACTAGCGGCCGAGACGCCGCGACAGATTGCCAATGCCCATACTATCTTTAATGTAGGAACGGCACTGATATTCTTGCCACTCGTCAACCAGTTTTCGAACATGGTATATCGATTACTGCCTGTGCGGGAAGAAATAGTGGATAAGGGACTTGAACCAAGGTTATATCATCTTGATGATGAAATGATTGCGACACCGGCCATTGCTATAAACCTGGTCATGGCCGAAATTTCTACCATTGTTCGATTGTTGCGGAGCATGATCACCTCGATCATAGAACCATTTACCGGCGATCCGAATCAGACAGATCCAAGCCATCCAGACCTATCCTTGCTTGAGGGAATCCATATGAGAGAGGAAAAGATCGATTTCCTCGAGGAGAAGGTTTCTGATTATCTCGTTTTGTTAAGCAGGCAAACGCTAGACTATGAACAGGCACAGGAAGTATTTGGGCTCATGTCCGTCGTAAATGATATGGAAAATATTGGTGACATCGTGGAGGAGAGACTATTGCCACTTGCCCAGACTTATATGAATGGTGAAACCAAGTTTTCTGAGGAGGGAAAAGCAGAATTATTGGCATACCATCTTGTGGTGGTTAAACAGGTTTCCAGGTTGGGAAGCTTTTTCAGCAAGTTCAAACGTAAGCGCATTGTAAAAATTATCCGAAAAGATGCAAAATATGCTGACATGGAACGAGATTTTAGAAGCATGCATATGAAGCGTGTTCAGAAAGAAAAAAAGGAATCGGTTGTTACCCATGATATGCATATGGAAGTCATGGACATGTTACGACAAATAAATGGGTACATCTCCAGCATCGCACGCACTCTCATGACGGTAATCCCAGAGGAAGATGTAAAGCAGGAGAATGGAATATCCCAATGAGCAATATGATTGTGTACCAGGATCATATACAATCCTACCTGAAGAATCGTTTTGACCTGATGCTAAAGCACAGGACTGCATTTATTGATACAGGTAAGTCAGAATCGCTTCATCAGTTCAGGGTCAATGGGAGACGGTCACACAGTCTGGTGCGATTTCTAGCAATTCACAATGACAGAAACACCTGGAAACCTATAGCCAAATGGATTCGCAAAACAACAAAACCCCTTGGCAAATTAAGGGATCTGGATGTGGCTATTGAACATATGGACTCCATTGGATCCATAAATCAAACAGGGAAAATGTTTTTCCTGGATATGGAAAAATCCAGAGATAAGCGATGTCGCAAGTCTCAACAACGGTTGAAATCGAACCACATAAATGATGCGGTGGAACCCTTCCAAAAGATCATTGGCAGATCGATGTTTTACAATCTGGAGCATGCCCTTGAGTACTACCTTCAGTCTTCCATGGATATAGTCAAAAACCGTGGAATAGATTTTGATGACAATCCCTGCAGGAAAACCATTCACGATCTACGTATTGATGTGAAACGACTTAGATATCTGCTTGAAGCGTTTGGAGTTAAAAAGAAAACCATTAATTGGTGTAAAAAACTACAGGACTACATTGGTGCAATTCATGACAGGGAAATTCAATTGCAACTATTTTTGGTGTGGTTGGGAAACACATACGATTTAAAAAAGAAACACATTCGAAATCTGGAAAATGAAGTCCTCGAAAAATTTTCAACTGTTGATTTACTAGAATCCTGTCTGATTGGGCTACCTGGGGATTTTCCCACGGATGACTCAATCTTCATTGCATCTCGTTTGATTGCTGACAGGGACAGGATTTATTCGGAGTTCCTTCAGTATTGGAACTCTGATAACAATCTTTCTAACAAACTACTAACCTGAGGGGGTAAGAATGAGCAAAGATGATTTAACAAGGATAAAAGGTGTAGGCGTTCACAAGGCTCGATTGCTCACGGAAAATGGGTACACGACATTTGAGGATGTTTATCGTGCAAAAAGGGGAAAAATCGCCTCCATTCCATCCTTTGGAGATTACAATGAACGGATGATCAAGGAGTCTGTGATGGATTTCGTCCATGATCAGGAATTGAGTCAAAAGGAACTGGAGCCTGTTTGGAATCGCAAGTTAAATAAGGTAAAGAAACGACTCATCGTGGGTCGAAATGCTGTGCGATCCAAGGCAAGAAAGATAAATGCCAATTATAAGAAGGATTTTGATAAATTGATCAACCAGATTATTCGCATTTCTGATGGCAAGAAGATGGATCTAAAAGAAAAATCTGTAAAAGAAATCAAGTCTGTTTCAAAAATGCTGAAGAATCTCAGCGAGAATCCGTCAAAGAAAGATGTAGCAAAGGTTTTGGATAAAGTGCATTCAACGCGAAAAGCTATTAAAGCCCTGAAAAAGAAGAAGAAATAAACCGGAGTAATGATGCCCGAAGATAAATTTGATCCTTATGAATACGCTGACAGGATAGAGATGTACTATTCTCCGCATGGACTATCCAAAGAGGATTTAATCAGACAATCCCTGGCAAAACTTGAACGTTCAGAAGAATTAAAACCGTACCAGGCGGAATTGATAAAACTTCAGAGCCATATTGAAAAAACTGGACATAAAATCATCATACTTTTTGATGGCAGGGATGCGTCAGGGAAAGGTGGTACCATCCGACGCGTCACACGGTATATGAATGAGAAGCGATATCGCCTGGTGGCTCTTGGGAAGCCGTCAGAACGGCAACAGACTGAACTACATATGAAACGCTATATCGAACAATTTCCCACTGCAGGTGAAGTCGTATTGTTTGATCGCAGCTGGTATAATCGGGCCATGGTGGAGCCCGTTCTTGGGTTTTGTACAAAATCGCAATATCAGAAATTCATTGATCAGGTCAACACATATGAAGAGAATTTCATTGCTGATGGAAAAACCACACTCATTAAACTGTATTATTCGGTGAGCAAACGGGAACAGGCAAAACGATTTGATCGAAGGAAAAACGACCCTCTCCGGCAGTGGAAACTCAGTGAAGTTGACCTACAGGCACAGGAGTTATGGGAGGAATTCACTGAAAAGAAATTTGCCCTGTTGAAGAAAACAAACACAAAGGCAAATCCCTGGTATATTATTCGATCAGATGACAAGCACAAAGCACGTTTGGAAACCATGAAGCTCATCTTAAACTCCGTTCGTTACCGGGGGAGAAACAGACAACTTGATTTCGATATCAATAAGGATGTGGTGATTTCGGGTGACAGGGAACTAAAAATCATGATGAAACAAAAAAAGAAACATGGTTACTTTAAACGGTAGCATTGGAGGATACCATGGGTGAATCTCAATCCAAACCGACGAAGGATCTGAAGCTGAAAGGTAATGCCATTTCAGAAGGAGTAGCGGTTAAAAACCTGGACAAGAAAAAGGGTAAGGGTCGAGTCCCTGTCTATATTAAAAAGCATGTCCTTGAGTATGAAAAGGAGTTGAAAAAATTGCAGATTGAGCTCCTGAAACTCCAGAATCATGTTAAGGACAAGGGTTTGAGAGTGATTCTGCTTTTTGAAGGAAGGGATGCAGCAGGTAAAGGCGGTACCATCAAACGAATTACAGAGCACATGAATCCACGAGGAGCAAGGGTTGTGGCTCTGGAAAAACCCAGTGACAGGGAATCAACGGAATGGTATTTTCAGCGGTATGCTCAACACCTGCCTGCATCGGGCGAAATTGTACTGTTTGATAGAAGCTGGTACAACCGTGCTATGGTAGAACCTGTCATGGGGTTTTGTACCGACGAGCAAAACAAACGATTTCTAAAATACACACCTCTATTTGAACAGATGCTCGTAAAAGATGGGATCATCCTGTTCAAGTTCTACTTTTCGGTATCCAAAGCGGAACAACTCAGAAGATTTGAAAGCAGAAAAACCGATCCATTGAAACAGTATAAAATTTCCCCTGTGGATATGAAGGCTCAGGAATTATGGGATCAGTACACCATTCGGAAATTCCAGATGATGACTGAAACCAATCGCACACGAGCTCCATGGACTATCATCCGTTCTGATGTGAAAAAGAAGGCAAGACTAAATTGTATTAAATACATACTGATGAATATCGATTATGCAGGATCCAATACAAAGGGGTTTAGTATTGACCCTGAAATCGTCATCTCCGGGATTGATGAAATAAAGCTTATGGAAGAAAACCTGTTGAAACCGGGAGAATTGCCTGGGTAGATCAGGGAACCAGATGATAGGGACTGGGTTCCAGGGATTTGTTAGATATCATCGTATTCTTTCAGTAACCTGGCTCTCTCAGCAACCGGATTTCTTCGTCATTCCGGGGGAGAGCAGTGACAGAAGAACCTCTAAACAACCGCATCACAAGGTCCAATAATATTTCCTGACAATATGTATAAATGATTCAATTATAACGTGTAACCATCATCTATTAGCACTCATCAAATCAGAGTGCTAATAACTGTTGAAAATCCAACTGTCATTTGCATAATTTCACCGCCGAAAAATTTAATTAAAACCTACTTAACCAATTAAGGAGTTAAACATATGAGTCTAAATCTGAAGCCATTGGCTGATCGAGTTGTCGTTGAGCCCCTGGAAGCGGATGACGTTTCTACCGGTGGTATCATCCTCCCGGATACAGCCAAAGAAAAACCACAGCAGGGCACCATTGTCGCTGTTGGACCGGGAAAGCACAGTGATGCTGGAACCCTGGTTGAAATGTCCGTTAAAACCGGTGACAAAGTTCTCTATGGGAAATTCTCTGGGACAGAAGTTACCGTAGACGGAACAGATTATCTTATCATGCGCGAAAGCGACGTGTTAGCAATACTATAAGAGGATTAACTATTATGGCAAAACAAATTGAATACGGTCTGGAAGCTCGCTCAGCCATGAAATCCGGTGTGGATCAACTGGCCAATGCAGTAAAAGTGACGCTGGGACCCAAAGGACGTAATGTTGTTATCGAAAAGAAATTCGGTGCACCTACCGTCACAAAAGATGGTGTGACTGTAGCAAAAGAAATTGAACTTGAAGACACACGGGAAAACCTTGGTGCACAGATGGTTCGTGAAGTGGCATCCAAAACATCTGATGTTGCCGGTGATGGAACTACCACAGCAACTGTACTGGCTCAAGCCATTATCACAGAAGGTATCAAGAATGTGACTGCAGGCGCTAACCCAATGTCCATTAAACGTGGTATCGATGCAGCCAAAGATGCAGTGGTTGATCACATCAAATCACAATCCAAGGACCTGCCTGATTCAACGCAGATTGCACAGGTAGCCACCATCTCTGCAAACCATGACAAAGAAATTGGTGATAAAATCGCTGAAGCCATGGAAAAAGTTGGAAAAGATGGCGTCATCACTGTGGAAGAATCCAAAACAGCAGAAACCTATCTCGATTTCGTTGAAGGTATGCAGTTTGATCGCGGGTATCTGTCCCCATATTTCGTTACCAATTCAGAAAACATGGAAGCAGAACTGGAAGATCCTTATGTGTTGATCCATGACAAGAAGATCAGCAATATGAAAGATCTTCTTCCTTTGCTGGAAAAAGTCGTGCAGACTGGCAAACCCATCCTGTTGATTGCGGAAGATATCGAAGGTGAAGCCCTGGCAACACTGGTAGTGAATAAACTCCGTGGAACGTTTAAAGTCCTGGCAGTGAAAGCTCCTGGATTTGGTGATCGTCGTAAAGCCATGCTTGAAGATATTGCTGTCCTCACAGGTGGAACAGTCATCTCTGAAGAGCAGGGATATAAGCTGGAAAGCGCCACTCTGGATTACCTCGGTACCTGCAAACGTGTTGTAAGCGACAAAGACAACACAACAATTGTGGGTGGATCCGGTTCTACTGATAGTATCAAAGCCCGTATTAATGAAATCAAGGTTCAGATCGAAAAAACATCTTCTGACTATGATCGGGAAAAACTACAGGAACGACTCGCAAAACTCTCTGGTGGTGTAGCTGTTCTCTATGCAGGTGCCCCGACAGAAGTGGAAATGAAGGAAAAGAAAGCACGCGTTGAAGATGCACTTCATGCAACCCGCGCGGCCGTAGAAGAAGGCATTATCCCTGGTGGTGGTGTTGCACTTCTACGCGCTGTCGAAGCTCTGGATGGACTGAAAATTTCAGATAGCCAGCAGGTGGGTGTAAGTATTATGCGTCGTGCGCTGGAAGAACCCATTCGTCAGATCACAACCAACGCAGGACTTGAAGCATCCATCGTGGTTCAGAAAGTCCGTGAAGGAAAAGATGATTTTGGTTACGATGCCCGCAATGATGAATATGTTAACATGTTCAAAGCAGGGATTATTGATCCGGCCAAAGTTGCTCGTGTGGCGGTTGAAAATGCAGCCTCCATTGCAGGCCTCCTTCTCACAACGGAAGCTTCCATAACGGAAATTCCTGAGAAAGATCCACCGGCACCGGCAATGCCAGATCCCGGCATGGGCGGAATGGGCGGTATGTACTAAAAAGTACAAACCCATAGATGTAAAAACCCCGGCACAAGTGTCGGGGTTTTTTATTATATCTACAATAGTATTCTATTTCTCAATCAAATCTCAATTTTTGTCATTTTTACCAGTTGTCGGATCTATAAATTCATCAAGATCAGGATTCTTCGACATATTTCTTGAAGTTAGCAAGGATGGCCTGCCATCCTGCTCGCTGTTGATCATCAGTATTCGATCCTTCTGCTTCAAAAGCCTCTGTTAATATGGTCTGGTTATTATTTGTTTCGAATTTGATTTCAACTTTCCGGCCATCGGACATTGTATAGGAAATATATTTGCCATAATTATTCGTATTATATTTCCATGTGAAATCAAAACCCACGCTTCCGTCTTTTGATTCCATTCTCCAGATAAACTTTCCACCAGGCACGAGATTGTTGATAGCAGAAGGACAGCACCATTCATCTGTGGCAAAATTCCATTGAATAATATGATCAGGCTGGGTCCAATAGTCCCAAACCTTATCAATGGGGGCATGTATGCTGGTTCTTAACTATATCATCATCATAATTCCTTTATATAATCGAATTAGCTGGTGATGGTGGCTGGTTTCTAAATTCTTAGAAAATCTTCAACCCTTACTTTGTCATAGTCTGTGAATTCATCAGCATCTCTTTCTAATATTTCTGGAGGGATATTGTCCATTATTTTATTAAAGCCTTCTACGGTAAGAGATTCGATAAAAGTCGCAAATTCGTTTATTTGTCCCTTTTTATTGAAATACCGTCTATTCATCATTGCGATTGATTTTAACATAGGCAAATAAGGATGCAAATCTGTAGTAGTTGAAGCTTCCTCACTATCTATCCATGCTATTGGAATATTCGAAATTGCCCCATTTTTGTAGAGTTCAGTTTTGAGTAGTAATTCAATGTCAAAGGCAAACTTTTTTTCAATTAAGTCATCGATTAGATAGGGAATAATTTCAGCCTTAAACGCCTTAAACCCACACTGAGTATCCACTATGTCTCCTAGATTTGGTATCAATCTTTTCCATAAATAGATAAATAGCTTTCCTCGGTTATTTCTAACTCCTTTTTTTATCACAACTGAATTTGGTTCTCTACGTGAACCTATGGCAGCCAATTTATCCTGGTGCAATAATGGTGAAACTAAAAGCATGAGTTGTCCCAGATGCGTGGAAAGATCAGCATCTGTATATGTCACAATTTGATTCTTTATCTTTTTTTGTTGGACTGCCTTCCACATCCCATAAGCAATTGAACCGCCTTTTTGACTGTCATTCGTTGAATTCATTGATTTTACTACTGGATATCCTTGTTCAATACCATCAGCTAAAAATAAAACTCGTACCTTATCATTCAATCCATTCTTGTCGATGATTTGCTGTGCTATTTTTCCACTTCCTTCCGGGCAACCGTCGTCTACAATAATCAACTCCCATGTAATGAATGGCTGGCTATCAAACAACCATTCGAGTTGCCTTATTTTCCTTAATAAAAAATCTTCTCCATGAGGGTGCTTATTGTTTTTTTGGATTCTATTGTGCTCCTTAAAAACAGCAAAAACCACAGAGATTAACAGCGGTTCTCTTATAGTACGCGTCAATAGTTTCGACTTTGCAATTTTCAGTGATAGCAAAATAAAAACGAGTGAATCATCATTTCTGCCGGCTAATTGGTCTTCTATTTTCTCTATGTCAGAAATGCTATACTTTTCTAAGATTGATTCTACTGTTTCAGACATTTTTTCTGAATGCCTGTCATTTGTCAAGTCAACTTCTTCAGGGCAGGATTCAATTAATTTGTTTAACATTATCATAGTGTTGTTTTAGAAAAAATATACCTGAGTAGCATTAGTATTTATCCACAGTATGGTTTTTAATAGGCATTATTCGTGTGCGTTAGGTTTATGAAATAAATACGTCAAATTGGAGCAATATATACGTTGTTTTTTGAAGTATTTAGTCAATCTCTATATGTGTTGGTCAATCAGTATTTGGTTCCCATCAGGGTCAACAATAACAAAACTTCCCGGACCCTTGTCTCCATCCAGGGATTTTTGATCAATAGCGATATCATTCGACTTGATGTTTTTATAGAGCTCACGGACATCTGAATACTTCCCCAGGACATTACAATCCTGGTCCCAGCCAGGATTGAATGTGAGAATATTTTTATCAAACATACCTTGAAACAAACCAATTATGGAATCACCATTTTTCATAATTAAATAATGATGCTCCATATCTCCACCGAAGATGTTAAATCCAAGAATCTCATAAAAATCCTTCGATGCTTTAAGGTCCTTTACATTGAGACTTATTGAAAATGCGCCTAGGTTCATATACTCCTCCTAATAGTTGACAATTATCGGTAAATGAGATCGGGTGATGTGTTGTGGTGTCCTGTAATCCTTATGTCTCATTTGATTGGCTCTCTTAATATCTTTTCCATTTTCCATCCTTTTGCTAGCTCATCTACCAATTTATCAAGGTATCTTACATGTCTGTACAGCTCAAATTCTATTTCTTCGATTCGATATCCACAAATCACCCCTTTTATCAGGTCTGCATTCGGGTGAATATTCGCTTTTTGGAAAAACTGCTCAAAAGTTGCTTCCTCCTGGATGAGTTCCTGTAGTTTATTTCGGTCATATCCGGTTAACCACTCTATCACTTTATGAAGTTCATCTTTTGTCCTACCTTTTTTCTCAACCTTGGTCACGTAGTGAGGATAGACTGATGCAAAGGTCATTTCGGCAATTTTTCTATTTTTTTCAGCTGTGACTTTCATCTCTCCAGGATTACGCTTTTATGATTGTTCGTATTAGCTATATTCTTCAATGTAAGTTCTGATAAATTGGGAAAAACTTGAAATGGGTAGATGACAGGGTTCAAACCTATCAAGCAGAGAGTAAATGCTATGCAAGAGACAATGCCTCATCTTCTGCATGCACACTTTTTACAATCTAATCAACATGGATTTATCATGGAATTTTATCCAGGAGAACCAGTATTCATCGGAAATAGCAATAGATTCTAGATCACTGTTTAGTTCTCCAGAAATATACTTCCCTCTGATATTCCATTTTGTATTCTTATCCATATCAATTAATTCACCATTATCAATTTTTAATTCTAACTTCTTATTGTTCAAAGTATTTCTAAAGCCATTGACTGTATTTCCTACTCCAATAAGAAAAAATCCTAACTCTTTATTCTCTACAATTTTATTGGCCAATACTTCATTTTTAAGATAAACCACTTTTTCGTCTATTGAGGCATCAATGATACCTATCACGAAAGTCCGAGATGGAAATGTTTTATCACGATTTTTGGAAGAAAGCCCTGGAGTAGATTCCGAACGAACTATTTTTTTCCATAATCCGGGTATAGGTAATTCAAAATCTCTAAAATCGTTTTCAGTCACCATCACGACCTTGGGATTATCAATTGTCTTTCTTACTTCATACCACGAAAGCAGTTGAAATGGAATCATAGTCAGTTCGTAAGGATGTAATTGACCGACTATTGATTTAAATGTCGCCTGTTGAAAGAATGTTTTTGATCGCTTATCTGCCACAATCATGTTGGCATTTTTGAATGACCCCACAAATAGTGGTCCTATTTCGGTCACATCAAATGGAATAACACTTCGACACATGGCACAATACGTCAACGCAACTATTTTATCATCAAATTTATCGTTAACAATGTGATGATGGATAACATAATCAAGAGGATAGCATTTTGTAACTCCATTGTATTCAACAACCGCAATCTCTAAATCGTCTTTTAATGGCAAGCTTTCAGGGTTCCCTGATAGTCTTGGAAAAAATACAGCGGGAAATGCTTTTTCCTGATGCATCTTATAGGTTAAAACCAAAGCGATCCCGCTTATGATGATCGGTGCAATTGTCCACATTGGAAAATCAGTGTTTTGTGAATGTATTATACCGGTCCAAACTAATAGACCAATAAATATGGACCAGTTCACAGGCTTACGAATAAAATAATGATAGTAGAGCCAATGTACCGGAAAGACTTCAATTAGCGCCATGTAAATAGCAGCTGTTCCAACCAATAAAGCTGCAAGTGAAAACATGTAAAATGCAAATATTTCCAAATCGATTAACCTTTAGAGTCTTCAGATACATACAATATGTAATTGTGAATAGATTCTTTCATATCTCCTGTATCATTTCTGTTTATACCACTCATGGATCGAAATATACACATTTCACAAGATATGTTCATAAAAGAGGTTCTGTTTTCCATCACTTGTAACCTAATAAATGTATAAAAGTGATATAGTATTGGTGTGCATAATAATTTGTAAATCGTGAAATAGTGGTTTAGGTGACAATTTGTCCTTTCATCCTTCATCCTTCACACTTGAAACTTGCTCCTTCTTCCATCCTCCATCTACCATCTACCATCCTCCATCTACCATCTACCATCTACCATCTACCATCTACCATCCTTTCCTTCGTAACTTAATCCTTTTCCAATTTTAACACGTTAAGATTTACATGGATATTATACGACTTAAAAATATGGTGTTTTATGGGTACCACGGTGTCCATGCATCAGAGAATCACCTTGGTGGAAAATTCTCAGTGGACCTGGAACTTTACCGACCTTTGAGACGAGCAGGACGGTCCGATAACCTTGATGATACAATTAATTATCAATCCATTTACGAAACAGTAGAATCTTTTACAAAGAACCACAAATTTTACCTCATTGAAGCACTGGCAGAATCCATTGCCCGGGAGATCATCAAGAATTACCTTGTGGAAAAACTTATCATCCGTGTGCGGAAACCCAATGCGCCTGTCCAGGGAGTTCTCGATGAAGTAGAAGTTGAACTGAAACGCACTCGCGCTGATTATGCCTGATACTGCCTACCTGTCCCTGGGAGCCAATATAGGAGATCGAGAAGCCAACATCAGCAGCGCCATCTCTGCGCTGGACCTGAACGATAGTATCTCTGTCCAAAAAGTTGCATCGTTGTATGAAACAGAACCCTATGGGGAAAAAGATCAACCACTCTTTATTAATACCATTATTGCCATTGAAACGGATCTAAAACCATTTGACCTGTTGGATGTGATCCAAAAAATTGAATCGCTGTTAGGGAGACCTGTAGAGAGAAAGAAAAATGGTCCCCGAATCATCGATATTGATATTATCTGCTTTGGAACAGCTTTTATTGATACTGATGCCCTGACTATTCCACATCCACTCATGGCATTGAGAAAATTTGTACTGGTTCCGTTATGCGAAATTGCACCAGATTACAAAGTGCCATTGATAAAGAAAACTGTAGAAGAACTTCTGAACCTGTGTCCGGATACATCGAAAGTAACCAAATTCTTTCCTGAGAAATCTGCATGAGGCATCTCTACTATATCGCCATAGAAGGTCCCATCGGCGTTGGGAAGACCAGCCTGGTAAATCTCCTTTCGCAAAAGCTGGGTGCCAGGACGGTTCTGGAAGAATTTGATGATAATCCATTTCTCCCGGATTTCTACAGGGATCCTGAGCGATATGCATTCCAGACACAGCTTTGGTTTCTCCTTCAGCGGTATCAACAACAGCAGGAGTTGAGGCAGGTGGATATGTTCCATAATCTCCTTATTACCGATTACATGTTCGTAAAAGACAGGCTCTTCGCATCCCTGAACCTAAACGAAAATGAAATGAGCCTGTACGATACCATGGCGAACCTGCTGGAAAGAAATGTTATCAGTCCTGACCTGGTGATTTACCTGCAAGCCGATACCGACACCCTCATGGATAATATTGCGAGACGAAGCCGGAACTATGAAGCGAGTATATCCTATGAGTATATCGATGCCTTGAATCAGATTTACAACGAATTCTTTTTCAGTTACCAGGATACTCCATTGGTTATCATTAACACAAATAACATTGATTTTGTGAACAATGAACAGGATTTGAATGAAGTCATAGATGTTGTGCGACAACCTGTTTCCGGTACAAAATTTTTTAATCCAACCAGGGATAAATAATAATGGGTAAACTGATTTTCCTCGCCATCATGGGCTGGGTAGCCTATGTGGCATATAAAACCATCTCATCCAGTTCCCTTAATAAAAGCAAGGAAAATAAATCCATTAAGGATTACGATAGTGTGGATGCCGAATTCACAGATATCGACGAGAAATCGTCTTGAAGAAAAATATTGATTTCTTGAATGCATCTAATCGCCTGGATGTTGCTTTGTTGATCATTCGTGTGGGTATCGGATTTATGTTTATCCTCCATGGATATCCAAAACTGTTAGGCGGTATGGAAAAATGGACTTCACTTGGATTAAAGGGTCCAGGCAGTTTTGGTCTAGACATATTACCTGCATTCTGGGGATTCATGGCGGCTGTTTCTGAAACGTTAGGAGGACTGCTACTCATATTGGGTATTTTGGTTCGGACGTCATCGGTATTTCTATTTCTCACCATGTTTTTTGCAGCAGGTTTTCACATCATATCAGGCAAGGGAAGTGCTTACCACGCTATCGAGTCAGCAATTGTGTTTACTGGATTGTTTGTTTCTGGACCGGGTCGCTACACAATCATGAGGTTCTTCAGAAAATGAAAGCAGTAGTATTCAAGGAGCAGGGTTCACCTGATATATTAAAGTGGGATGAGATTGATGACATCTTACCGGGTGAAAAAGATGTGGTTGTGGATATCAAGGCCACATCCCTGAATCACCTTGACCTTTGGGTTCGACGTGGAATTCCCGGTATTCCCATGCCCATGATTCCCGGCAGTGATGGAGCTGGAATCATCATTGAAACAGGATCTGCTGTAAAAAAGGTGCGAGTGGGTGACAGGGTGGTTATTCAACCATTGACCTATTGTGGTACCTGTGATTCATGCAACGCTGGAAAAGAGAACTTTTGCAGGGATTTCGGGATTTTTGGCGAAACGGAATGGGGTACAAACCGGGAACATATGACTGTAAACGAAAAAAATGTTTATCCAATACCTGACAATATGGACTTCCCCACGGCAGCTGCGTTTCCTCTTGTATCAGAAACAGCGTATACCATGCTCCACGATCGAGGCAGGATAGAAGCAGGTGAAACTGTGTTCATCTGGGGTGCATCTTCCGGCATTGGACATATAGCGGTGCAGCTGGCGAAACATGCAGGGTGTCGGGTCATCACAACGGCTGGTTCGGAAGAGAAAGTAGCGTTTGCCTCATCCCTGGGAGCAGATACGATTTTGAATTACAAAAAAGACGATATCATATCTGCAGTTAAAGATCTGACAGATGGAAAAGGTGTTGATCTTGTTTTTGAGCATGTGGGGACCACAACATGGAAGACCAGTTTGCGCATCCTTGGGAGAGGAGGTCGCATCGTTACCTGTGGTGCCACCACTGGCGCAAAAGTTGTTGTGGATTTACGCCACCTGTTTATGAAGCAACAGGCCATCATCGGATCCACCATGGGTAGCGTATCATCCTTTGAGATTATGCTGGGTCTGGTATCCAATGGTGATATAATACCAAAAATCAGTCGTTCATTTCCCATGGATGATGCGAGCAAAGCCCATCAATTCCTCGAAGACGGGAACCAGATGGGAAAAATCATATTAGAACGCCCATGATCCGTCAATTGAAACCATTATTAAGCATACTTATAGTCGTATCTGTGACCTTTGGGGCTGACCTGTCTCATCGTATTGGTTTTGTTACTGGTAGCAAGGGAAGCGGAATCGGGTACAATCCATCTGTACGTGTGAGGGATAATCTATCATTGGGAGTGCAATTCAGGATTTATGATGTAAAAGATGAAAATGAATTCATTGTGTATAATTATTATACAGGGTTTTACGAGACAACATCGCAAAAATACCTGATTCTTGCTCCCATGTTTTTTAGCATGAATTATTACCCATTTGAAGGAAAGATTGACAATAATATTGCCCCGTTTTTCACTCTGCAATCCGGTCCATTATTCACCATTAATGCCGATGAATTCAATGATAGTTTTTTTGACCGATGGCGGACTGCCCAGACATTGTGGACTGCCGGCGGTCATATCGGCATTGGTGTGGATATTCTCATGATGAATGGGACCACCCTTACCGTAACAGCCGGCATCGACAGCTATCCCATGAAAGGAAATGTAGATGGGGAATCTCAGTACGGTGGCATGTCCATTGGATTTTTCTTTTCAAGGACATGGTAGTGTCTGATAAAATATTTGCTGTAGCCCCCTCAAATCAAATCACATCCAATGGATTTACACTGGATAAAAGTGAATCCCACCATGTTGTTAACGTTCGTCGGAAAACCATTGGCGATACCATTTGGGTCCTGGATGGACAGAGCATGGCATACGAGGGAGTTATCGAACAAACGAGCCCTCAGGTATCGGGTATCATTCAGTCAACTCACTCTGGTTATGGTGAAAATCCCAGGGATATTCATCTTGCCCTGGCTATCCTGAAGCGGAATGCACTTGAGACAGCCATAGAACAGGCTGTTGAACTTGGTGTTCGATCTGTCACCCTCTTGAAAACTGACAGGATCGTAAAAAAGGATGTGAATCTTGATCGTCTTAGAAAAATTATTATTGCGGCCTCAAAACAATGCGGAAGAAGTCGGTTTATGGATGTCAAAGGGCCGGTGGAATTTTCTACCTTTATAACTGAGTTTAATCAACAGAAATTTGATGGATTTGCCTGCCACTGGATAGGTAAACAATCCGTATCACAGACGATGCAGGTTGGAGAAAAGCCTGTCTTTGTCATCATTGGACCAGAGGGGGATTTTTCTCCCAGGGAAATTAAGTGCCTTGAAGAAAACTCCATTCATTTTGCTTCTTTAGGTCCAAGGCGTTTAAGGGCTGAAACGGCAGTGAGTGCAGCCTGTTCTATCATGAACGATTTTAATATGGGAGGATAACATGTCAGATTGCCTGTTCTGTAAAATTGTAGATAAGGAAATCCCCGGGGATATTGTATTTGAAAATGATCGTATCCTTGCTTTCAGGGATATATCACCCCAGGCGCCAACACATATTCTCATCATTCCAAAAAAACATATTACTACGACCAATGATATCGAGGAATCTGATCACCAGGTGATTGGTGAGATCATCCATCGGGCTGCCCTGCTGGCGAAAGAGGAAGGTATCCATAAGTCAGGTTATCGAACTGTATTTAATTGCAATGATGAAGGCGGTCAGGCAGTGTATCATATCCACCTGCACCTGTTGGGTGGACGTCAAATGACATGGCCACCAGGTTAGTTTAAATTATTATCCTTCTAATTACGTAATTAATCCACGTCGCTGAATGCACGGAGAAGGAAGACGATACCTAAAATAAAGGCGAAATTATACCAGGGATCCTTGTTTTCTTTCCGATACAATTCCACATCAGAATTATAAAACTGATAAATAAACGTGAGAGGCAGGATGATGCCATGTAGAACCCCTATCCAGAATCCTGCAACCTGGTCCTTATACTTTGAACCTGGACCGGGCATATATTTTTCAAGATTGCTAAGCCAGTTTGGGGCGGTTTTACTCATGCCATGTCCTCAAATATTTAAATTACGAAGTCAGAATTCTCTTAACGAATTTCTTTAATCCATTCACCTGGTCTGCAGCTTTCATACGCCCGATGGCCAACACAATGAACGCAATGGCCACCAACAATGCAGAGATAGAGGTAACGGTAAACGCCAGCGTAGGTGATATACCCAGGGATATTTGTGAGAATCCAATGATCACCGCAAACAGAAAAGTAACAGACCCAAGCAGGGCGAAGAACATGGCCTGGGTGAACATGGATGGGTTTGGACCAATGACCTCGAATATGGCAGTCTGTCCATCTTCATCATCTTCAAATCGCATGTTCATTTCCGGAGAATACCAGTGATAATTTTCCTTCTTTATCTTTAGGATAATAAGGTTATCAGAAATCTGGATATTGAATGGATTTGACGGTTCATTCAGAATGTCCGTGAACTTCTGAGTCAGCGTATCAGGTTTGCTGTCATGGTGATACTGGTTTCTAAGATTTATTGCCATATTGTCGCTCGGATTGGTTAAAGAAATCTAATGATAAAACAGATACCAAACTAATCTTTAGCCAGTTCCAGGAAATCTTTAGGGAACAAGGTATGCGTATGATACCCCTGAAGGGTGGCAGTGATCATGGCTTTACCCATTTCTGAAACTGTGATAATGGACTTTGGAAATAACAACCGAAGGAGGGGATAGAATGGTTTTAATAATTTATACATCGTCAGAACTCTGATGCCGTCAATATCAGGATGAATGTATCCCGGTCTCAGGAGAAATACCTGCTTAAATGGAAAGGTCTGCAACTTTTTCTCAGTTCGTCCTTTTACACGAGCCCACATTTGACGGCTTTTTTCAGAGGCATCCGTCCCCACGCCTGTGACATATTGAAATGTCATATTGGGATTGATCTCAGAGAGCACTGTCGCTGCATGGACAGGTAAATCATAACAGAGTTTTGTGTAGACATCCTCTGAAACTCCCACGGATGAAATGCCCATGCAATAAAAGCAGGCATCATACCCCACCAGTGAATCTTTCAGTGGCGTGAGGTCGCCAAGGTCCGTATGGATGATTTCACGAACTTTTTCGTGCTCAACCCCACAGGATGATCTTCCAATGACGAGAATATTGTTAACCCGTTCATCAGACATGCAGGTTCGCAGCACTCCTCCACCTACCATACCAGTGGCCCCCGTAATGATTACATTCATATTTAGTACTCCAGTTAATCCGTGCGAAACTTACTGTAGTTCTATACACGGATACAGGGTGACTTGATAACGCACCTTATTCCTTCTCTGATAGAAAATCTTCATTAAATTTGAGGATTCCAAACAGGCAAATTATAATCGGTGTATATATCTAAACTCACACTCCACGGATTCAAATCCTTTGCAAATAAGGAAACAGTAGAATTAGGTGAAGGCATCACAACAGTGGTGGGTCCTAATGGGTGTGGAAAAACCAATATTGTGGATGCCATCCGTTGGGTGCTGGGTGAGCAGAAATACTCTGTCTTGCGTAGCGGAAAAATGGAAGACGTGATCTTCAATGGTGCCGCAGGACTCAAGCCATTGAGCATGTCTGAAGTGACACTCACGGTGCATAACAATCGTGGAAAACTGCCTGTTGAATATAATGATATTGAAATTGGTAGACGGGTATATCGTAGTGGTGAAAGTGAATATTTCATGAATCGTACTCCCTGTCGCCTGAAGGATATCCAGGACTTATTTATCGATACAGGTATGGGAGCAGATGCCTACTCTGTAATCGAGTTGAAAATGATCGAACAAATCCTGTCTGAATCCGGTGATGATCGCAAACGGATGTTTGAAGAAGCAGCTGGTATCAATAAATACAAACAACAACGGCGATCCACTATCCGAAAGTTCGAAGCCACAAAGGCTGACCTGGAAAACATCAACAATATCATTGCAGAAGTGGAAACCAAGGTCCATGGGCTGAATCTTCAGTTGAAGCGGTTTAAGAGGCATGAAAAACTCACCATCGACCTGAAGGAAAAGGATATCCTCCTGAGTACCATTCAAACGGTCCGCATCGATAACCTTTCTGCCCCCATCCGTGAAAAAATATCCTCCATGAAAAAGATGCGCGAATCGAAAAACACAGAGGGAAATATCCATGAACGGGAACTCTCACAGTTGAGGAAAACCTTCCAATCCATCACGGATGAGTTGGAAACGATGCAATCAGAGTTACGGGGAGTTGAAACGGAACGGGATCAGCTTCTTCAGAAGATTCTTGTCTGGAAGGAACAGGTCAAATCCAATGATGCGTCCATTGAACGACTGAAACATGAAAAAACAACCAATCAATCCAAGCAGGAAACCCTGTCCAAGCATATCACGGATTATGTGGCAGAGATTGAGACCCTGGAACCACGTATCGATGACAAACTCTCTCTTTATAAACAGAAGCGAGACACCTTTACCCAGATCGAAGAAAAATATAATGAAGCAAAAAATGCCCTGGAGCATATTCAATCCCTGAGGTGGGAGACCCAAAGGCATGTGGCGGATAAAAAATCCCTTATCGATAGAACCATATCGTTAATTAAGGATAAATCGGAAGGAATCAGTGTCATTGAGAATAAAATCCATGGATTGGAGTCTGCCCAGGCAGATCTTTCAAAAAACCAGACAGAACTGGAGAAGCAAAAAGATCGGGTAAAGAAATCCCTGGAGAAAACAAACGGAATCATCAAAAAGACGGAAGAAACACTGAATGATTCTCAGAAGAGTAGACATGAATTAACCCTGGAGCATCACAGTATCGTCACCCAGGTGGAAACGCTGGAATCCCAGCTCCAATTTTATCGAGAACTACTGGCCACAGGTGAGGGATATCCCGGAGGCGTGAAATATGTGTTGACCCACAGGGATGAATACCCTGAAGTACTTGGTACGGTTGCAGACCTTTTCCAGGTGGAAGAAACCTATCGCGCAGCCATCGAGGCAAGTTTAAGTGACTATGCCCATTTACTCGTGGTAAAAGACAGAGCCTCTGCATTGAAGGTGTTAAAGCGAGCACGAGAAAATCAGGTAGGGCAAATAGGCATTATCCCGCTGAAGGAAATCACTGCATCAAAACCGGAATTAACAGATGTTCCCAAAGGAATAATTGATCGGGCATCACATCTAGTCCAGTTGAGCAATGACCTCCAGCCACTGGCGGATTTTCTACTTGGGAATATCCTGGTTGTGAAAGAACTGGACGATAAAATGGATTCCAGATTCAGTTACGTTGATTTAGAGGGTGAATATGCCGGCGCCGATTTTATTCTGAAATCTCGAAAAGATTCCCAGCAGGGCAGCATTGTGGGGAGAACCCAGAAAATTGAATCACTTGATGAGAAAATTCAATCTCTTGTCCAATCAGCTGAAACAGTCTCTGAAAAACTGGGTAAACTTGATGGAGAAATTGAAACCGTAGAAAAAGACCTGGATCGACTTTCCGGTGAAGCTGAATCGCTGATTGATGAGCAGTCAGGGATTGAAACAGAGATCATCCGGAATCACTACAAACAAAGCCAGACCCTGGAAACAATCCAGGAGCAGACCCATCGACTCACAGAAATCCGCAAAGAAAACCATCAGTTGAAGGATTCACTGGCCTCCCTGGAACCATCCCTTAAAGATGAAGAAATCAAGCTTGATAATATGACATCCAGGCAGGAAGAAGCCAATACTGCACTTGTGAACGTCCAGCGCGAACGGGATGATTTCCAGCAGGAAACTCAGGAGGTAAGGATTGAGTTACTGAACCTTGAGAATCAACGGGACAACCTTGTGTTCCAAAAACAGACTGCTCAGGATACCATACAGGAATTAATAGAACGTGAGGATGATATTGGGACAGAAATTGTATCCAACGAAACATCACGAAAAACAAGGCTAAAAGACATTGACGACGGGGAAAAAGAATCTGAACGACTTGGTGGTGTGGTAACCAAAAAGCGGTCCATTTATGATTTGAAACGGGAATCCTATAACGAGACGTACAGGGAAATGGAATCCCTGGAAAACCAGATTCGCAGTGAACAACGCAGCAAAGAGGAATTGCTGGAGGAGTTGAAGGGGCTGGAGATTCAGCTAACAGAGTACTCCCAGCAGAAAACACTCATTGCTGAGCGTATCCTTGACCGGTACCAGGCGAAACTTCCCAGACAGGTGCCTGATGGACAACCCGTGGATGAACAGACGGTAGATGACCTTGAAATGACCATCCAGAGGATTGAGCGAAGTATCGAAAACATTGGCCCTATCAATATGGCAGTCCAGGTTGAATACGAGGAGGAAAAGAAACGACTTGATCTTCTTATTGAACAACGAGATGACCTTGTTCAGTCCGAGGAGAACCTTAGGGAAACCATAGCTAAAATTGATCGAATCGCCAGGAAACAGTTTCGTGAAACCTATGATTTGATCAAGGAAAACTTTGAAAAACTTTTTGTCATGTTTTTTGAAGGAGGGAACGGCTCCCTGAGTCTAGTGGGTGATCCGGATCCACTGGAAGCAGACGTGGCTATCTATGCTCAACCACCGGGGAAGCGAAACCAATCACTGCGCATGTTATCGGCTGGAGAAAAAGCCCTTACGGCTATTGCGTTGCTATTCAGTATTTACCAGGTGAAACCCAGCCCATACTGTATCCTGGATGAAGTCGATGCTCCGCTTGATGACGTGAATATCAGAAAATTCACTCGAGTTCTTGATACATTTTCCGGTGAAACACAATTTATTGTTGTTACCCATAACAAACTCACCATGGAAGCGGCGGATTTCATGTACGGGGTCACCATGGAGCAAAAAGGGGTATCAAAACTCGTTTCAGTCCGGTTCGATTCCTGATAGCAAACAAAATGGAATGGATTTCAGGCTAATCGCCTGATTTGTTATATAGTAAACTCCCCTAATTCTATTCTTCGCTGATGATCACCTTTCCTGAAACATTCCGCAGGATGGTGACCAATTAATTCCAGCTTTCCTTCCTTGACAATTATCCCAGAATGCTCACGTAACCCAATGACGGCTGTATCGGGATTTACCTCGGTATATTCATTCAGCCTGTCCGCACGGGTTTCGCCGCCATGGTTTGGGAGGGTTTCCTCTGTGTAATGTACGTTTATCTGGAAAGGGACAACATTCAGGGTGCGATAGTTCTGTAATGGTAATATGGGCATATCGTTGGTGGTTTGCATGGTGGGACACGCCACATTTGAACCGGCACTCCAACCCATGTATGGAACACTGTTGGATACTTCTAATCTGATGGATTCCAGCAAGTCATATTTATTGAGGAAATGTGCTAGATGGAAGGTATTTCCGCCACCAACCATGATTCCGCCTGCAGAACGGATCAATCCCTGGGGATCGTGCGACTTATGAACAGGGTGAACCGTGTATCCCAATTCTCCCATACGATCTGATACCAGTGACGCGTATGTGTCCCATGTGATGGTAACACCGGCAAATGGGATAAATGCAATGGGGTCTTTCTTGCTGGGAAAATGGTTAACTATAAACTCTTCTGGCCAGGATAGAAAGGGTTCACCAGGTTTGGTGGAATTGCTGAGGAGAAGAAGAGAGTAGGCCGGGTTGATCGTCACCATGCTGATGTGGACAAGATCAATGTTGACAAATATTCTGTCTTACAGGTGATATTTGACCACCGTGCAATTCAATTTTTCCGCGTTGAATCAGGAATTGCACCAGTTGATCCACATCAAAGAGGTATCCGGAGCAATTGGTGAATCGGGCATCGCTACCAAATTGTGTATGTACTTTCTCTTTCAGGCTGTCAATCGTGAAGGTTCCTGCATCATTTACGATCAGGTTCAATACTTCGTGTGCGTGATAGGGTTCGTTCATTTCATCTCCCAATTGAGGGTGAAATTTACAAGAAAATTCAGGACTTGTATATCATAAAAGGATATATCAGGACAGGTTGTACAAGGATGACACTTCCCTGTAAAAAGCTGCCAGTGGAAACCCTACAACATTGTAAAAGCAACCCTCCACTTTATCTACGCATACAGAAAACCAATCCTGGATACCATAGCTTCCTGCTTTGTCGAACGGTTTATACCTATCAATATAATAGTCGATTTCCTCTTTGGATAATTCTTTAAACGTCACATGAGTCTCATCCGTAAATGTATGGTCAACATTCTGTGACACATGCTGGATAGACACACCGGTTATCACTGTGTGTGTTCTCCCTGATAGAGACGATAACATGGAGAAACTGTCTTTTCGATCTCCAGGTTTTCCAAGGATTGCATGATCTCTTACCACAATTGTGTCGGCGCCAATAACGAGAGAATCCTTCTCAATATAAGCAATATCCATGGCTTTCAAACGTGCATAGTGTCCTGCAAAATCATGTGGTGGAAGATCAATGTCGAAATCTTCATGGATGGATGATGGTTTTACTGTAAAGGTGATACCTACCTGCGTTAGGAGTCCCTTTCTCCTCGGAGATGCTGAAGCCAGAATAACAGGTGGTAATGAGGAGAACATGCTATCTGAATTTAGCACATGTTTTTATCTGGGTAACGGTTTTATCGTCGGTAATAGCTTTGATTTGATAGAGATAGGCACCGTTGGCAATATCATCACCAAAATCATCTTTTCCATCCCAGTCTATGGCATGATATCCTTCAGTAAAAAATCCTGCATCCAGATCTTTGATCTTCCGTCCAGATAAGGTGTAAATGGAAATTTCAATCTCTGATTCCTGTGTTACTTCAAAAGCAAATTGTGTATCATGTGAAAAAGGATTTGGGTAATTGTACACGTGAAAGAGTGACAGTTTTCTCTCCTCAATGAGGTCCAGGTTAATGGAGGCTTCCCCGGGGTTATTGGCACTGTCCCAGGCTTTCACGCTGATTTCCAGGGATTCTGATCCCTGATCAGGGTGAATCATAAAAGAACCGGTGGTAATGCTGTTAGGGTTATAAATAAACCGATCCGTTACATCCAATTCTGTTCCGGTATCCTTATCCGTCATCACAATTTCATGACCAATATGACCCGTTACATTGACCCCAATGGGATCAGTGATCTGCACTCGAATATTCTCACCCTGTCTGAGGTGGTCACCGGAATAAAGTGGTAAACCACTTTCCGTCTGAAATGAAATAATGGGACCTTCATCATCCTGTACAATCTCACCTCCACGTATCATGACATTGTCAAAATGTCCTAAAGCCTCAATGAGAGGATCCCCATTGGTAGCGAGATACATGGTGATGGTTCCAGGCTCACTGGAATAGCTGAAATCACCGGGAATTCGTATGGGTGATGAGATAGAATTACTTTCTGAAGTGAACTGTCCTCGAAATAGAGTTCCTCCCTGGAGATCAAATGAAATGGATTGGGGATTTGATTGATAGAAATAATGCCGTGTTACAGATTCGTTTCGATCCGACAATTGAATAACGCCACTGCTTCCACCAGTGGAAAAATCATAGGAAGCGAATACACGACCCGTATCCAGTGTCATAAGTGTATCCGGTGATACATGTGAAATCTGCACCGAGCGATTCGGGATAGTGAACGGTGTAGCCGGATCTCCAAGCAGTTGAAAATACTCACCTGATGTGTTACCGGTTTTCGCACTCTGAAGAATATGCCCAATGGGATGTGGTGTAACCTGCTGGTTTGGGAAAATGGAGTTGAATATTTGTTCGATATAGAACTCATTGCTGGAGAATGTGATGGCACGGGTTGTGGTGATGACGCCACAGGCACCTTTAACAAGTCGAATAATATCCTCAGAGAACGCTTCCGTATCCACATCGTCAAAATGACCCCAGCTGCAGGTGCCTGCGATCCACAGCGGGAGCTTGTTTCCCGTATTGATCAAATCCAGGTCTCGATCCTGCATGAGAAGTCGCTCCTGGGCCCATTGATGGGGGCTTCCGTGACCGATATAGTTGATGACGGCCGTTCCCTGGGACAGGGCGTCAAGAATTGCTTCTGTCGCATCCGGTTTTACCACACCAAATGTAGAGGCATCGTTCACTTCAGGATATTCAACTGTATAAATCTTGTTTAGAAGAACTGCCGGGTGAGCCAGTGAGGCCACTGTTTCCGAATTAAATGTATGGGTTTTTTCCAGGTTGGCAGATGTTTCATAGGGGCGTGCACCATCATCTGCCACAAGTGTCAACCGCTGACGCCAGATCCCCAGTTCAGGTTCCGATTCAAATTCCACGATTTTTTCCACAAACCGATGCACATCATTCTCGTTGTGAGCAGGATACCGGCCAATGGATAATTCAGGAATTTTGCCATGGAATGAGGCATATCTGTCATCGGTACAATGGGAACTGCTGTGTGTACCAATTTCGATGGTAGGAACGATGGTTTTACTGTTTCCCGTAATATTCTGATAGTCAAAATCCGCATCACCAAGAATCAGCACATATTCTGGTACGGGGTTCGCCCAGTATTCCTGTGTCCATTGGAGAAAAGAATGAATGGCAAATGGATCCGCATTACCACCGCTGAACTCGTCGTAAATGGTCTCAAGGGCTGCGTACACTGAGCTTCCCCGGTGCTCACGCAATGGTTCAGCAGCGGTTCTGAAAGCTTCCGGTCCGATAATAATATGTGATTTACCTGCCTGGGTATGTCGCAGTGTGGAAAATAATTGAAGGGGTACAACAACCAATTCCTCAATCTCTGTCACCTGGTCTGTCTGGAACATGATGAATTCATGGTAGGTATTGGCAAGGCTGTTGTAAGCGATGTTGCCATTTCCATCCAGGAGATGATTTACTGGTTGAAACGGATCCGTTACATCCCAGATGATGGGAGGGTTGGAATAATTGACCTTCAGCTGTACTGCGCCTGAATTCAAGTGAGAGAAAAAGTGAATAGGTTCATCCTCAAACACCAGGGATCGAAAATACTGAAATGTAGCGTAATCGAAATAAGGGGCTGATGCCTGATGGGATGAATTATTTTTCAGATGGAAAAAGAGAGAGGTTTCATCCGAATGAGAAGACAGGTCAAGACTGATTGTCCTGCTTCTTTGACTCCATGCATTGATGGTAATATTCTCGATAGACGGGCTCTGGGTACTTCCCACATGGACTGACACGGAATGGGGAGGCGCTGACGAAACAGACGCTGAGTAGTTTCCTTTGAATCCCAGGGATAGGCTACCTGCCAGGTCCGGTACGATGTGGGATGAAGTAAAATTCATGCTGTAAACTGCATTTCTTGATATGGTTGTGCCTACCCAAAGGAGTCCCGAATTGTGTGGATTTGTCAGATCATATTCTATCCGCTGGAGAACCCGACCATATGTTAAGAGGCTTGGGTTCTGGACGGATTCATTGTAATCGTGAATTCTTTCTCCTTCTTCTCCTGATGTTTCCGGGATTAGAATCCAGTATTTATTAGAGGAGAAATATACATTCTGAGAGAATGAAATATTTGTTCCCTGGTCAAATCCTTTGGCGCCTCTGCCATAGAAATAAAATGTATCGGATGCGTTAAGAATACCATTCCCATCATCATCCACCCTCATAGCCACTTCCTGGAGGTTTTCGGGGACAGGTTGATAGGTTCCAGTAGGGGAGAATCTGTTATGAAAGTCATTCATGCGTTCCCTGCCGGCAGATGAATGAGTGTACAACTTGATCTGGGATATGTCGATGGAATTGACAGGTACCTGCTGAAGCAGTGTCTGACCTGTAAATGAGTACATGCCATCTGAATCTATCTCCATTACGATCCAGTCTCCATCAGGGAGATCTACAATACGATGTGATCGATTTCTCGGTATTTCTGTAACCCAGTTTCGTGAAACATCCCAGTTAATGACTCTATTACCCAGATTACGCTCTTGTCGTTTTGTGGGAAATCCAATTGAACCCAGAGTTTCATTGAAGTGGATCAATATAGTTGTTATTCGTGCAAAGTCAATAAGATCTATACGAGGTGTGATTTGAAGGGTGGCTGTTTCCAGTCCATGAAGTACTTGCTGATTGGTCCATTTTATTTCCACAGGAAGGCTATCATCAACCGTTTGCGTAATGGCTTCTCTCATTGATCTTTCAATGGACACTGATGGCAGTGCTTTTGTCGGAAGTCCTATCAAAATGGAAACAGGCTTCAAGTCATCCGGATGTTCTCCTGATGCTTTATATTGGATGATCAATTCGTCATTCGTGGATGATAGGATGGTCATCTCCGTTTCTCCCAACAGAATTGATGAGAAAACGAGGGTGATTAAGATGACGATGTTTTTGAAACGCATATGGCGTAAAATATACACACGGACTTCCTTTAGTCGATTGGATATATCCTGAATATCAGAGTAATTTTTCACCCGTTGCTGTCCGCAAAATGACGCTTTTCCCATGCGTTTAGTCTGCTTCGAGTGATGGATAAAATTTGTACTGGTTCATTGTGAACTTCCTTACGTAATGATGAATGCCAGGTTCCTTATCACTTTATAACATTTGAGGAAACTATGTTTGATCTGGATATGATAAAAACCGTGTATGAACGATTCACCCGCCAAATGGATGCCATTCGAACGGTAGTCAATCGACCCTTAACCGCCACCGAAAAAATTCTTTATTCTCATGTCTTTGATCAAGATTCCATTCGTTCCTTCAAGCGAGGTGAGGATTATGTCGAATTTCAACCTGACAGGGTGGCGATGCAGGATGCCACGGCGCAAATGGCTCTTCTTCAGTTTCTCCAGGCAGGTAAACAGAGAACAGCGGTTCCTTCTACAGTCCATTGTGACCATCTCATCCAGGCAAAAGATGGTGCTTTGACTGATCTCGAATCTGCCAAAGTAACGAATGGAGAAGTCTATTCATTCCTCGAGTCTGTATCGAATAAATATGGCATAGGGTTCTGGAAGCCCGGTGCAGGGATCATTCATCAGGTCATTCTTGAAAACTACGCATTTCCAGGCGGAATGATGATCGGTACAGATTCCCACACCGTTAACGCCGGGGGATTGGGGATGATCGCTATTGGAGTCGGTGGAGCAGATGCGGTTGATGTTATGGCAGGGATGCCCTGGGAACTGAAATTCCCAAAACTTATTGGTGTAAAACTCACAGGGAAGATGAGTGGTTGGACATCGGCGAAAGATGTGATTTTAAAGGTGGCAGGATTGCTCACGGTAAAAGGTGGCACAGGTGCCATTGTGGAATATTTTGGTCCCGGTGCAGAATCCATTTCCTGCACAGGAAAAGGTACCATTTGTAATATGGGTGCGGAAATTGGGGCCACCACATCCATGTTTGGATTTGATGCATCCATGTCTCGGTACCTGAAGAATACGGGTCGCGAAGAAGTGGCTAACCTCGCCGAGACCCATAGCTCACTTTTAACGGCAGATGACGAGGTATATGCATCACCGGAATCCTATTTTGATGAGGTCATAGAGATCAATTTATCAGAACTGGAACCACATATAAACGGTCCATTTACACCAGACCTTGCTACACCTGTTTCAAAGATGAAAGAGGCAGTGGAAGGAAACAACTGGCCTGAAAAACTGGATGTGGGGCTTATCGGATCCTGTACAAATTCATCTTACGAGGATATTTCCCGTGCCGCATCCCTGGCAAAGCAGGCGATGGATAAAGGGTTGAAAGTGCAATCTGAGTATACGGTAACACCTGGATCTGAGCTGGTTCGATTTACGGTTGAACGTGATGGTTACCTGAAAACTTTTGAAGATATTGGTGGTGTCATCCTTGCGAATGCCTGCGGTCCCTGCATAGGACAGTGGGCTCGGCATGGAGCAGAAAAACAGGAGAAAAACTCGATTATTACATCCTTTAACAGGAATTTTGCAAAACGGAATGATGGAAATCCAAATACGCATGGGTTTGTGGCATCTCCCGAGATTGTTACAGCATTATCCATTGCAGGAAACATGACTTTCAATCCCATGACCGATTCGCTAATAAATGAAGATGGTCAGGAAGTCATGCTTGATGAACCTACAGGATATGAATTGCCTCCAAAAGGGTTTGATGCAACGGATATTGGATATCAGGCACCCGCTGAGGATGGATCAGGTGTTGAAATCATAGTTGATCCCACATCGGAAAGACTGCAGTTGCTTGAGCCCTTTGCCCCATGGGATGGCAAAAATATCACTGGCATGAAACTGCTTATTAAGGCAAAAGGAAAATGTACAACGGATCATATCAGCATGGCCGGACCGTGGTTGCGGTTCCGTGGTCACCTGGATAACATTTCCAATAATATGCTAATAGGGGCTGTGAATTACTTCAATGATAAAACTGATTCCGTGAAGAATCAGCTGGATGGCAGTTATGGAAGTGTTCCAGCAGTGCAAAGGCAGTACAGGGAAAAGGGAGTCCCTACTATTGTGGTGGGTGATGAAAACTACGGTGAAGGTTCCAGTCGGGAACATGCAGCCATGGAACCACGGCATCTCGGTGTACGGGTTGTGCTGGTGAGATCCTTTGCAAGGATACATGAAACAAACCTCAAGAAGCAGGGCATGCTGGGATTAACTTTTGCAAGTAAGGGTGATTATGACCTGATTCAAGAAGACGATACATGTGATTTCATTGATCTTGATGAATTTGCACCGGGGAAACCATTGACGCTCTCTGTAAAGCATATAGATGGATCCACACATGAAATCCTATGCAATCATACCTACAATAACACACAGATCCAGTGGTTCAAAGCAGGGTCCGCATTGAACAATATCGCAGGAGAAAACAGGGGATAACATGAAAAAAGTTCTGGTTACGGATCCCATAGCACAATCCGGTAAGGATATTCTCGAATCTGCGGGATTGACACTGGAATACTATCCGGAAAAAACGGAGGAAGACCTTCGGCGATTGCTTCCGGAGATCCACGGGTGGATCATACGAAGCGGTACGAAAATCACTGATAAACATTTTGCCATGGCCACACAGCTTGAAGCGGTGGGGCGTGCCGGTGTTGGAGTAGACAATATTAATATCCCTGCTGCAACGAAGCATGGTGTCGTCGTTATGAATACACCGGATGTCAATACCATATCAGCCGCGGAACATACGGTAGGCTTGATCCTTGCCATGTCCAGGAATATTCCCCAGGGACATGGTGGATTGCAAAAGGGTGATTGGAACCGTCATCTTCTGGTAGGAACAGAGCTAAGGGGAAAAACCCTTGGTGTAGTAGGCCTCGGGAAAATTGGACGTGAAGTGATCCAGCGATGCCTCCCATTTGAGATGAATGTTCTGGGTTACGATCCCTTTATTGATCAAAGCATGTTTGATCCAGAGAAAGTGACAGTGTGCGACCTGGATACCCTTACCTGCGAAGCAGACTATATCACATTACATGTTCCACTGGTGGATGCGACCCGTGATCTCTTTGATACTGAGCGATTCAAGATGATGAAACCCGGGTCCAGAATCGTTAATGTAGCACGTGGTGGCGTCATAAATGAATCGGAATTAGCCGATGCCTTGAACAACGATTTCATTGCCGGTGCTGCGGTGGATGTTTTTATTGGGGAACCTATTTCTGGTGATCACCCACTTGTGTCTGCAAAAAACTGCATTTTAACGCCTCACCTGGGGGCCTCAACAATGGAGGCAAAAGAAGGTGTATCCATTGCTGTTTGCAAACAGGTGAGAGATTACCTTGACAAACAGACACTCACCAACGCCTTGAATCTGCCCATTACCGATATGTCCGTACTGAAGGACCTACAGCATTTTCTTACACTTGCAGAAAAAATCGGGACTGTTCAATCTCAGTTATCCTCAGGAGCTATCAAGCATGTTACGGTGGAATGCCACGGTGCATTCAAAGAGCAGAAACCGCTGGCACTTGCATGTCTAAAGGGCTTGCTGACAGAACGAATTCCTGATCGTATCAATTATATCAATGCAGAATCCCTGGCAAAAGAACAGGGAATTACGGTGGAAACGATCGGGGGAGAATCGGTAAAACCATTTTCTGATCTGATTCGTGTCATTGTGGACACGGATGAAGGTGACTACAGAATCGATGGGACTGTATTTGGTGAGGACCAGGTACGATTTGTAAACATGCTTGGTTTTGACATGGAATTGAACCCTGAAGGCAATCTCGTGCTTATTCAGAACAAAGATATTCCCGGGGTGGTCGGACAGTTGGGCTCAATCCTTGGGAATCACAGGATCAATATCAGTTCCTATCAACTGGGCAGGGAAAAGGATACTCAAGTGGCATTTGCCGTCATTCGAACGGATACCCCATTATCTGACGAAAATATCACTGAGATACAGCAATTGGAATCCATCATCAGTATCCGTCAGATCCAATGCCATTAATTCAGCAGGATCAAATTGATTTTGGACTTCCTTTTCCAAAATAATGATTCGCTGTAAATTTCAGCTTCTTTGAACAAAAAATATCAGAGGTAACCTTATGACAAAGCTTTGGGATGATTTAAAAAAGAATATGAAGGATTGGAGTACTGCAGCTGTTGAAAAGGCTGAGGAAGTGAGCAAAATTGCCGTGGCCAAAACGGAGGAGTTGACGAAAATCAGCAAGGTAAAAATTGAAATCCACCAATTGCAGAGGGACCAATCTAAATCCTATGAAAAAATTGGCAGAAGTGTGGTCGATCATTTTGATAAGAAAAAGACCTTGAAATCTGATGAGTTGGATGATGTGGTAGCATTATCCGGTGAAATAAAGGAACTTGCTCAATCCATCCATGAAAAGGAATTGGAAATCAAGAAGATCAAGGAAGAAAGTGATCTTACCGAAGAAGAGGTCAAAGCTGTCGAAGATGTGGTGGAAGAGGTTAAAGAAGAGGCAGAAGAAAAATAGTTCTTGGACTCCTCAGTCAAATCCAAGTCCACTACTTACCGTGCGTTAAATATATACCTGTCCGAAATAAAAGGGATTCAGCCTTACACACCTGAAGAAGAAGTAGAGCTGGCCCAGAGAGCCAAGGCAGGGGATAAGGAAGCCTTCCACGGCCTCATTACCCATAACCTTCGATTTGTTGTAGCTGTTGCGAAGAAATTCCAGCACCATGGTGTTCCCCTTGAGGATCTTATCAATGAAGGGAATCTGGGTCTGATCAAAGCTGTCCATCGATACGATGAGACACGTGGTTTTAGGTTTATTTCCTATGCAGTCTGGTGGATAACCCAAAGCATCCGACTCGCCATTACACGAACAGGAAGAACCATACGACTCCCCAGCAACGTGTCTGAATCCATTGGATCTCTATATAAACAATCCCTTGAGCTGGAACAGGTATTTGAACGAGAACCTACCACCGGTGAATTGGCCGAAATCACCCATAAAACCGTTCACGAAGTGGAACGGCTAATAAAGAACTATACACCGCCTGCATCCATAGATGAGCCTATTAGCGATTCTGATAATACCATGCATGAATTCATTCGAGCGGAAAACAGCCGTCCCGAAGCAAAGCTGATGAAGGATTCAGTGCACTATGAAATCATGCAGGTGGTTCATACATTGGATGAGCGAGAAGAATTCGTTATTATGAATTATTTTGGTCTGGATGGGACAAAAAAGAAGACATTGGATGAAATTGGTGAATTGATAGGTATATCCAGGGAACGGGTGAGGCAGATCAAAGAAAAGGCTTTACAGCGCCTGCGACACTACTCCAGATCTCATCTTCTGCGTCTCTATTTATCCTGAGACAATAGTTTTGCAATTTGATGTTGATCTCAGTAAAATCGACGGTCTAATTGGACCCGTGCATCTTTGAGTAATTATTCACATAAAAAATACATTTTTCAGGCGGAAAGTGACCGGAATGTCAGGCAATGGCATTTCTCTTTCGGTCAAGTTCTTGCTGCGGTTGGTTTTTCAACCGTATTGATCGCCGCTGTCCTCTTTTTTACTGCCGAAGTATTTACCCAGTGGATCTACCAGAATCGCTTGAAAGAAATCCAGAGCGAATACAGTTCCATATTGACCACCCTGAATTTCCTCCAGGAAGAAGTCACAAACCTTGACAGTCAACTTGGTGAAATTGAAGAACGAGACAAAGCTGTTCGTTCCTACGCTGATTTTCCACCTATCGACCAGGATGTCCGCGAACTGGGTATTGGAGGTGTTCATATTGAAAAGACACCGGACATGGATAATGTGCTTCCAAAGGTCAAGTCCCGTTTAACTGACCTTGAGATGGACATTGACCAGATTTCCAGACGAGTCAAACTGGAACTGGCCAGTTACGAAGATATCTATGACAAGGTGAAAAAGGACACAGAAAAACTGAAGCATATTCCATCCATTCGTCCCATGATTGGCGGGTATTTAAATTCCGGTTTTGGCTGGAGGCAGGATCCGCTGGATGGGAAACGCCGATTCCACTATGGTCTCGACATTACGGTTGGATCCGGTGCACCGATCCTTGCACCAGCAGATGGTGTGGTACAGGAAGCACGTATCCGTGGCGGTTACGGGAAATACGTTAAGATCAATCATGGCTACGGGTATAAAACACTCTTTCTCCACATGTCCCAGATCAATGTGAAAAAGGGTCAGGAAATAAAACGCGGCGACGTCCTGGGTAAAAGTGGAAGCACAGGTCGAACCAGTGGTCCTCACCTGCACTATGAGGTGCATTATTATGGAACACCTCAAAACCCCCTTGATTATTTCTTTACCGGAAATATCAAATAATTTATCCCTTCTAAACAATCTCCATGATGAAATCCTATTACATAGAAACCTATGGCTGTCAAATGAATGTGGCGGATAGTGAACTCATAGAGGGATTATTGCAAAAAGAAGGTTATGATGTTGCATCATCCATGAACGATGCATCGGCCATTTTTGTTAACACATGCGCTATCCGTGAACACGCCGAGGATAAAGTGCATTCCCGATTGGGAGAGTTTCACCAGGTTAAAAAGGATAATCCTGACGTTGTCATTGGTGTACTTGGCTGCATGGCGCAACATTTAAAAGATGATATTCTAGAACACAAACCTTATGTTGATATCATTCTTGGACCTGACTCTTATCGATCCCTGCCAGACGTGCTCAACAGAAAGATCCACAACTCTAATCAACTGGTGGATACAACCCTGTCGAAATTCGAAGTATATGACGATCTTTTTCCAAGTCGTAGAGAAGGGATCAACGCGTGGATATCCATCATGCGAGGATGCGATAAGTTTTGCTCCTTCTGCATTGTACCTTTTACACGAGGAAGGGAGAGAAGCAGAAGCATCGATAGTATCGTCCAGGAAGCAAAACAGGCTGTCAATGAAGGATTTGTTGAAATTACCCTGCTGGGTCAAAATGTGAACTCTTATCGCATCGATGGGAATGAATTCCCTGATCTGCTGGGAGCCGTAGCAGATATTCCCGGTGTAGAACGGGTTCGTTTCACATCACCACATCCACAGGATGTGAATCAGGACATGCTTGATGTCATGGCATCAAGGAAAATCATTTGTAAGTCCATTCATTTTCCGCTTCAAGCCGGTGCCAACAGAATCCTGCGTCGGATGAATAGGACCTACACGAAAGAGCATTTTCTATCCCTGGCAGATCAGATCAGAACCACTCTACCGGGAGTGGGTATCAGCACAGATATCATCGTTGGGTTTCCCGGCGAAACAGAACAAGATTTTCAGGAAACACTGGATGTGATGAACCACGTGAAATTTGATTCTGCGTTCACGTTCAAGTATTCTCCACGACCTTGGACAAAAGCAGCACAATATTCTGATCAGGTACCTGAAGTGGAGAAACAGGATCGCCTGGAACGGTTGATCCACCTCCAGAAACAACACACACTGGATAGAAACAGGGAGCTGGTTGGATCCACACAAATGGTACTGGTGGAAAAAGAGAGCAAACGATCATCCCTGCAATGGGCTGGAAGGACCGATTCAAACAAATGGGTTATATTTGACAAAGAAGATGCTGAGATCAAGGATATCGTCCCTGTCCATATTGCCGAAGCGAAGGGCGTCAGCCTGCATGGTTCCATTCAACTTAAAGAAGAAGCTATACTATGAAATTGGTAAAAATATTTACTGGACTTGCTGTTGTTTTACTGCTGTTGTTATTCCTTATCAAGAATAACGATTCAGCAAATATTGACCTGGTTTTTCGTTCCTATACCGACGTGAGCATATCCCTGATTTTACTGGGGTCACTGGCAGTGGGGATTGCCGTAGGCTATAGTGTGGCTGTTGCATCCATTCTGGCAGTGAAGGCTGAGAACCGAGCGTTGATTCAGAAAATCAAACAGGTGACAGAAGAATTAAATGATTTGAGGAATGTTGCCATAGATGAAGGCATTTATGATGTGGAAAGTGAGGAGGATTGACCTTGGGATTTGACGCACTATTTCTGATTGTTCTCCTGTTGGTTGTCGTCGTGGGAGTTGTGGTATATGTTCAACGAAAACCTGCTCATAAACATCAACTGGATTCCCTGTACACCGAAGCCCTGGATGCTTTACTCAAAGGTGATGCACGGCGGGCACTGCATAAACTTCGGGATGTCGTGAAACAGGATTCCTCCCATGTGAATGCGTATTTACAAATGGGAAATATTCTAAGAGAAAAGGCACCGCAGCAGGCTATTAAGATTCACCAATCCTTGACGGTGAGACCAAACCTTACGGATGAAATGAAGATTGATATCCATCAGGCGCTGGCACAGGATTATCGAGCCATAGACAATTACCGGCGTGCAAAAGAAGAAGCGGAATTGATTTTAAAGGTCCAGCGTCGGAATCTGTGGGCCACGGAATTCCTGTTGAACCTTGAGGAGGAAAACCGGAACTGGTCCGAAGCAGCCCAACTGGCAAAACTGAGTCAGCGTATTCGGAGTACCGAGGACAAGAATCAACTGGCATCCTATCAGTTGTACGAGGGTCTTGACTTACTGGAATCGGGAAAAAAATCCGATGCCATTACCGCCATGACAAAGGCTACCAAGTTGGACCCGGACTATGGATTGCCCCACCGATATATTGGCGATATCCATGAGGAGGATAGAAATCTCACGAAAGCTATTGCAAGCTGGGAGAATTTCGCCATCTTGGATAAGGATAAGGGTAAAGAAATTTATAGCAAGATTGAAACAGCGTTATTCGATCTGGGTCGCTTTAGTGAGATAGAGCAGTTTTATCGCCGTTTACTTGAGAAAGACGCAACAAATCTAGCTGCAGTTTCCAAACTGGCAAATGTACTGGTGGAGAAGGGTAAAGGGGATGAAGCCCTGGCTCTTATCGAAAGCGCCTTGCAACAGAATGATCAGTCCATGCAGGCAAGATTAATGAAACTTAAGCTCTCCCTGGATAAAAAGACCCCCAGTGAGCTGGCTATTCAACTGGATGAAATACTGGATATCTGGAGTCGTAAAAATGGAAATGGCTCCTGATCCAATTATGATTTCAATGATGTCCAATCCATGAAATCAACGACCAAACATTCCTTCCTGTTTTTTATCATCTGCCTCACCGGTATCTACAGCCAGAACATTGATATGTATCTATCCTTAATTGATGAAGGAAAGATTGAAGAGGTCCAGGCCAATTTACCATCCCTTGAATTAAAACATGCCAATGATCCGGGTGTGCTTTACCTGAAAGCGCTTATTCATAAGAATGGTGAGGAATCCATTGAAATGTATCGCCAATTGATGAACGATCATCCTTCATCACAATATGCTGACGATGCAGCCATGAAAATTGGTGAATATCTTTACGCAAGAGGGTTGTATTCCCAGGCGAGTAAAGCGTTTAGGGCAATCCCTGTAAAATACAGTAATACAAATCAGTTAGAGCGATCCATTCAATTGATGGTTAATAGTTATCTTGCCACAGGCGAAGAAGATTCTGCTCGAATATACCTGCGACTTTTTGGTGAGAAATATCCAAAACTCAATATCCATGGTTTTGGGCTCTCGGGTCTGGAGGATGCGAAAAAAACGCAGTTGGTTCAGATTGACCGGAAAACCGCTCAGAAGAAGATTGCTACGGCCAAGGAAAATCGTCCAAAACCAACAGTCACTATTGCAGTGCCATCAGATGTCCCTAAACCCTGGGTCATTCAGGTCGGTGCATTTGGTAATTACACCAATGCAAAAAATCTTAAGTTGAAGCTCGGTGAGGCAGGGTATTCGGTGATGATTGGTGAAATAGTATCCCGTGGTCGACGTCTTCATGTGGTTCGCGTGCAGCGTTACGCCACCCGGGAGGAAGCCCTGGATATTGGTGCGGACCTGAACAAACGATTTGGACTTGAATTCCGGGTTCTAAACGTACCGGAAAAGGGATAGTCAGCAGAAAAAATTGGGAATGATTGCGAGGCTGGTGCCCGCCGCGGTCTTCAAAACCGTTGTGACCAATAATCTGGTTAGCTGGGTTCGATTCCCAGGCGTTCCCGCAAAATCGTGATGCGTAATTCGTGATTCGTGATGAGTGGAGCAGTATTTTTTTTAATTATGAGCTTGTCCATCGTAGCTTCAGCGTAGATGGATTCCCGCTAGTATCGTAATGCGTGAATTGTGATGTGTAATGTGAAGCTCTTTTCTGGAGTTATGTTTAACGGATCGATATGGCGCCTGTCCATCGAAGCCTTGGCGTAGATGGATTCCCGCAAAAAAGGTTTAAGTTGTAAGATTCAAGGAAGAAGTGAATTGCTTTCTTAGCTTGATTGAATCCTAATGTATTGGCGCTTTTCAGGTTAGTTATTCAATATTTGCAGAACGCTTCTATCTCTTTTCATGTAAAAGACTTAACTTGACCTTCAAGAATTAGCAGATAGCCCTTATGAAGAATACTTTTTCCCAGTCATGTTTCATTATTGTTTATTGTATCTAAGCCTCATTCTGTCCTGTCTACCTTCTCTGGTGCATTCACAGGCTGCTCGCATTGTTGTTGATGGACGATTCAATGACTGGCAAAACCTCTCACCAGTTTATTCGGATCCTTCTGGTGATCAACAGAGTGGCGAGCTCGATTTCGGGGATCTCTGGATTTCCAATGATGAACAATTCCTGTTCATGCGATTGGAAACAACTGACCAGATAACCATGCAGGATGAGAATACTATTTCTCTTTTTATTGATGCAGACAATAACTCTTCAACGGGTATACAGGTTCATGGCATCGGTGCTGAACTGGAATGGGTATTTGGTCAGAGAATTGGCACATTTTGGAATGGAGGGGGATCGGTTGAAATACACCAATCCGATATCTGGATTGTAACCAGTCCTACAGTATCTGCAGAATCATTTGAGATCGCTCTGAAAAGGGGTTCTCAACCAGATCAACAAAACCAGTTATTCACAGGGAATACAATCAAAGTAGTTATAAAGGACAATGATACTGGTAATGACAGGATTCCTGATCAAGATGGTGGGATAGAATATTCATTTGATGATACCACATCTTTACCTGAGTTAGAGCATTTATCTATTGGAAAATCAGATTCTGCGAATGTGAGGGTTTTATCTTACAATGTTCTAACTGATAACTTGTTTGAGCCATCTTTGACACCTGCTTACACCCGAATTCTACAGGCTCTTCAACCTCAGTTGATTGGATTCCAGGAGATATACAGCCATGACGCTCAGGAAACACTGGACATGATCGAATACATGTTGCCATCCCTGGAGGAACAGCAATGGTATAGTTCCAAGATATTACCAGATATTGTTACAGTCAGTCGATTTCCTATCAGTGACTCCTGGGCCATCGAGGGACAGAACAGTTCCAGTTTTAATGGCGCTTTCCTGATTGACCTGACAGAACAATTTGGGACAGATTTACTATTCATCAATGCGCACCCACCTTGTTGTGACAATGATATTGGCAGGCAGTACGAAATTGATGCCATAATGGCCTTTATCAGGGATGCCAGGGCTCCGGGAGGTGACCTGACACTCCCACCTGGTACACCCATTATCATCACAGGAGACATGAATCTTGTAAGGGATGCGCAACAATTGACAACCCTGCTAACCGGACAGATTATAAACACGGATCAATTTGGTCCTCCTTTTGATCCTGATTGGGATAACACACCTCTGGCAGATAATTCACCACGATCGATCAATTTGCCAATGGAGTTCACCTGGTACAATGAATTCAGCTCATTCAGTCCGGGACGGCTTGATTTCATCATTCACAGTGACAGCGTAATTGATTCTGCCCACAGTTTTGTTTTATTCACTCCTGCCATGTCACCGGATACACTGGATGCGAATAATCTGGAAGCACAGGATGTTGTACTGGTATCAGATCATTTACCGGTGGTTGCTGATTTCAGTTTTCAACCGGTTGGTCCTTCGGATTATAACGTGGTCATAACCGAAATAATGCCCAATCCTGCCTCAGTTTCAGATTCTTTCGGTGAATGGTTTGAAGTCTATAATAATGATTCAAATGAAATTGATTTAAATGGCTGGACAATAAAAGGTAATGATTCAGATTATCATGGAATAACAGGTGATCCAGGTACATTGAGCCTATCACCAGGCGACTATTTTGTTTTTGGGACCAATGGTGACACTGATTTAAATGGCGGATACATTCCTGATTATGTGTACTCATCGTTTGTAATGGGAAATGATGATGACTCAATCATCCTGGTTGATTCGCAGGGATTTGTTGTGGATGTAGTAGAGTACACCAGTTCATTCCCATTTGACAATGGTATTTCTATATACCTGAGAGGGTTGGAATATGAAAACAATCAGGATACCAGTTGGGCTGCATCATTTTCGAGCTATGGTGACGGAGACCTGGGCACTCCGGGGAAAGCATGGGATGATACGCTTACAACACATAGCGATATTTTCGTGCCAGATAAGTTTGTATTGATGCAGAATTTTCCCAACCCCTTTAACCCAACCACAACCATCGAATTCATTATACCCACAGATCAATATGTTTCTCTGGTTATTTATGACGTCCAGGGACGATTTGTGGAAGATTTAATTAGTGGTAGAGCACGGCCATCGAAGCTTCATCGTAAATGGATGGTGAGTGGCACGCATTCCATTGAATGGGATGCATCCCATGTGGCCAGTGGTGTATATTTCTGCAGAATGGTAGCTGATGGCTTCGTGAAAACAAAAAAACTTATGGTGATTAATTAACAGGGGCAGGAGGGATTGTCCTGAATATTTTATAAACACTAATATTATAGTCTACTTCCACCACCCACCATTCACCACCACCCACTATTCACCACTAACCACTCACCACTAACCATTCACCATTAAGCCTTGAAACTTCCTCCTTAATCCTTAATCCTTCAACCTTCCTCATTCAGGAATTCTTTAAACTTCAGATCCTCTTCAAGGATATGATTGACAATCCATTTGGTTAAAAACTCCAGCATCTCAGTACCAAACTCTTCAGTGGATCCCTCTTTCAAAAATCGATTCCCTTTTTCCAGGATCATGCTTACGAGTCCTTCATGCAAGAACTTGTGATACTCATATTCAGACCAATTATATTGCTTGAATACGTCCTCTTCACGCTCAAAATGTCCTTTTGCATACTGAACCAGTTCCACAAACAAACTGTTTAGAATTATGGCTTCGGACCCTTCATTTCTTGCTCTATTTAGCTTGTTTAACAGATCCACCAGATGTTTATGATCATTATCAATAACCTCTACACCGATTTCCCAGGATTTTTCCCATGAAAGTGTCCGACTATTCGTCATTTTTTCACCCATATGCTTTGTTAGCCCTTAATCTATGAATTTTAGTTGTGATGAAGTGTTACAGTGTAAGAGTGCAAGAGTGCAAGAGTGTTAAAGCGTTAATGTGTTAAAGTGTTCGGGTGTTCAGGTGATCGTGAGTCGTGCATTGAAAACGGAATGTCCTGGTCTTTGCATAACCACTAACCATTCACCACTAACCATTCACCACTAACCACTCACCACTAACCACTCACCATTCACCACTCACCATTCACCATTAAGCCTTAAAACGTTATCCTTCCTCCTTAATCCTTCAAATACTCTTTGATCTTTTCCATGAGGTCCACAATCTTCACGGGTTTTACGAGATATTCATCGCATCCTGCTTGAACTGCTGCTTTTATATCATTGGGATATGCATGAGCGGATACGACGATTATTGGCATGCGCTTATATTCATCAGATGACCGTGTAAGTCTTTTAAATCTTTCGGACTTTTCATTTAAAAAGTTAAGGTGTACTTC
>CAYFMT010000009.1:0-84549 GCA_964344305.1 uncultured bacterium
GAAGTACACCTTAACTTTTTAAATGAAAAGTCCGAAAGATTTAAAAGACTTACAGCTGAATTATTTGAAATGCACTTTAAAAAAAGAGAAACTGCGGAGCAGTTTTTTTTTAGCAATATATTTGAATGGAATTCGACCAATCCATCCATTCAAACTCTTTCAGTTGAAAGAGGTAAGTTAAATGATGGTCAGTTAGCAAGGTTTGTGAAAGAACAGGTACCTGATATTGTCATAACCTGGGGAGTTGGAATCATTGGAAAGGCACTACTTGAGATACTTCCTCAAGAGACCTGGAATATCCACTCTGGTCTCTCACCATGGTTTAAGGGAGCGATTACACATTTTTGGCCAAGTTATCTATTAAAACCACAATATACAGGTATGACTATTCACTATATTACCTCGAAAATAGATGGAGGTGATATTATACACCAAACAAAAGCAAAATTGATGAAGGGTGATACACTTCATATACTGGCCACAAGGACAACAAAAGAATGCCTTGATATGGTTCCAATCCTTGTGAATTATCGCCTAAATAAGGGACAGTTACTATCAAAAAAGCAAAATAGAACTGGGAAGCTATGGCTTAATTCTGATTGGAAACCGGAGCATTTGCGAGTCATTTATGATTTATATAATGATAGTATCGTGGACAGATACTTATCTGGAGATTTTGATCAATCAGTCCCATCGATTTTCAAACAGTTTTGAATACACAAGCACAAAAAATTGTTGTAATTGGAGGTGGGTCAATTGGAAAAAGACATTTACGTAACCTACGTTCTATTGGTTATGGTAACTTATTTTGTCTTCATCATTCTGCAGAATCACGTGCAGGGATTAAAGGTGTTCGTGATATATACAACTGGTATGAATTAATAGACTTAGATCCTAATGCGGTATTCATTTGCACTCCAACAGTATACCATATAGAATTATTAAAGAAGCTATCAGAATTGAAATGCAATATATTTATGGAAAAACCCCTCGGGGGTACCCAATCAGCACCTTCTTTGGTGGACCTATCAAATAGGCATTTTATGATTGGGTTTATGCTTCGTTGGCACTCACAGCTCAAGTGGATAAGAGATTGCATTCAAAAGGGTACATTTGGAACTATTATCGGAGCTTCGTTTGAATTTGGCTCTTATTTACCAATGTGGCATCCAAATGAAGATTATAAAAAGAGCTATGCTGCAATTTCAAAGATGGGTGGAGGTGTAATAAACACAATTTCACATGAAGCAGATCTTGCAATTTGGTTCTTTGGTTTCCCAGAGACGGTTTATACAGAATACGGTGGTTCAAGAATTCTAGACATTGATGCAGAAGAAAGTTGTGATATAATATTTGGCTACCCTGAATTTAATGTGACAGTTCACCTGGATTTTCTGCAAAGGCTATATCGACGAAAAATTTCAATTTATTTTGAAGACGTAACTCTTGATTGGGATTGGAATTCAAACAAAATTATTGTAGCTCAGGATGGTAAAAAGAGTGTTGAATACAGGTTAAGCAAATCGTTCGATGTTAATTATTTATATGTTGATGAAGTAAAATCATTTTTTAATTTGTGTGAAGGTGAATGTTTCACACATTCCTTGGATTATAAATATGCTTTGAAAAACCAAATTTTACTAGATGTAATGCATAAATCAAACAGAATGGGCCAAAGATTAAAATTAAATTTTAATCTTACTTAAGTATATCGAAAATAGTACAAATGGTCTAGAACTAATATATCTAATAGGGATCATAAGTGGGAAATATAACAAATAGATTATTCGGGTTAGAAAATAGGAGTATAATTGTAGCAGGTGGAGCTGGTCAGATTGGGTTTTCATTTTGTGTTGCACTTGCACAAGCCGGCGCAAAAATTTCTATTTTAGATATTGATGTTGAGATGGCGGAGAAGAAACTAAATTCCTTAAATGATAATGTTAAAAAACAAATTTCTATTTTAAAGACTGACGTTACTAAACCAGAAAATGTAGCTAGTACAGTTAATGCAGTTGTAAAAAAAATGGGATCTTTATACGGACTTGTGAATGCATTTCATTTTAAGGGAAATACACGAATATTAGATAAGAATTCTAATTTTTTTGCTTCATTTGAAAACTACCCTTTAAATGCATGGGATATGGTACATGACGTAAACCTTCGTGGAACATTCATCATGACACAAGCATGCATACCATATATGAAAAAGTCCAAAGGAGGTGTAATAGTTAATATCTCCTCTACTTATGGTTTGGTAAGTGCCAATAAATACATATACGGTAATTCTGGAATTAATTCCCCAGTTGCATACGCTACCAGTAAGGCTGCAATTATCAATTTTACACGGTATATATCTACACATTTGGCGGATGATAATATTAGAGCAAATACACTATCACCTGGTGGAGTATTTAATGATCAAAGTGATGAATTTGTAACTAATTATATAGAACATACTCCTTTACACCGAATGGCTACTGCTGATGACTATCAAGGGGCAATAATATTTTTAATGAGTGATGCATCTGCATATATGACGGGCAGTAATCTGGTCGTAGATGGCGGGTGGACAGCATGGTAGAAAAACTCGTACCCAAGTATAGACTGAAGATTTTATTGATTCCATTGATTGCTCGGATGCTAATATTGTTTGGACAGAAATGGAACAAAATTGGACATAGATTTGGTCCAATTACTGCTATTGCGCAAGTTAAACATTTAATGAGGAGTCTTCCTCCCCCAAAAACTGCTAATAAACCATTGAATATTGTATTCTTGACAATACTAGGGGGTCACTTTTTTACTATAAATGTTGAAATCCTTCTTGCTATTATTTTGCGTCTGCGGGGTCATAAAATAAGATTTGTATTGGATGATTGTATTTTACCAATTAATGAACATCATCTCGTGGGACAGGAGGATCAATGGCAAAAAATATCGGTAAAGGACTATATATTTGGAAAGTCTTTTATCAAATCCTTGGGATTCGAGATTTTGAGACTCTCCGATTTAATTAAGGATAAAAAGAAGATCGATCTAAATGATTATACCCACATTATTGAGTCTTCATTATTGAAACATTACAGGGTTGGTGTTTTGGATCCAAGTCTGGAAAATTATACTGACAAGGTACAGTTAATAGAGAAATCTGTTAAAATTATTGCGAACGTAGGACTCAAATTAGTAGAATTTCAACCTGATCGAGTAATTATGAGCCATGGAATATATTCCACATGGGGTCCTGCTAGAGAAATATTAAATTTAAATGATATAGCTGTCATTACTTATGCAGAAACAAAAACTCGTGATACATTAAAATTTAACTGGAAAAAGTCTTCAGATATTTGGGATGTAGAAGAAGAGTGGATAAAGGTTAAAAATGTACAATTGACGAAAGAAGAAGAAAAATCAATCGACGAGTATCTTGAAACCAGAATTGACCATAGGGAAGATATAAGAGTTTATAATTTTGGAGGACTTGAAAGTAAAGATGCTCTTTATGAAAGGCTTAAGATTGATAAATCGAAAACTGTATTTACGCTTTTTACTAATGTTCTCTGGGATGCTGCTAGCGCACAAAAAGAACTAGTATATAATAATGCCATTGAATGGGTGTTGGATACAATAGACTGGTTTAGATACAATCCTTCTAGCCAGTTGATTATTAAGATACATCCGGCAGAAACAGTAATTGGGACTAGACAGCCCTTTGTTAATATTATTCGTAATCATGTCTCAAATATTCCTGAAAACATTAAAATTATAAATCCTAATGAAAAGATTAACAGCTGGTCTATATATACAATAACAGATATTGGTATCGTTCATACATCCACACCCGGATTAGAATTGCCCTTATTGGGTAAACCATGTATTGTAGTATCCGATGTTTATTTCAGAGATAAAGGTTTCACAATTGATATCACCTCGAAAGAGGAATATTATAGTAAACTAATGAATTTCGACTTTAGAAGTTTTGATTCAGAGAAAACTGCAATTTTAGCAAAAAGATTTGCATATCTAATTTTCAAACGTTATTCCTTGCCATTTCCATTTTTAGAGTCCTATAAGCATCATAATAATGTAATAAGTTGGAAATGTGAAAGTATAGATTCAATTATGGATAATGTTCATATTAGATTTCTAATGGATGCCATTGAAATTAAATCAAGCTTTATTTATTAGTTATTACAGTTTGCAGCACCATATCCTTTATAATAATTATACATATGAATAAAAAAATGACTATCACGGTAAGATTATGAATTTAGATAATATAAATTACCTTTTTATTGGTGGAGGGCCAAGAAGTGGGACTACCTTGTTGATGGGTTTATTAGATAACCATCCCAACTGTCTAGTCTTTCCTTTTGAACACTCTACTATTGAAAGATATTTTTGGAATAAGAAGAATCCATCTTTTTTTTACCAAGATTTTATATTGAAAAGGACCTCCGGCCAACAATCAATTTTAGGAAATAAAAGACTTTTTGATGAATATCTAAATCGAATGAAGAAAGAATACGGCAATAACTATAGATTCGATCTAGATGTTGATTTTGAAGTGTTTCGTGATTGCTATTTGTCAGAAATTAAAAAAAATGATATTACATTAGAAACGGTACTCAGAACTTTGATGTTAAGTCTAATTACCGCAAATATTTACGCAAGCAATAAAATTCACAACGTTAAATACTTCTGTTTTAAACAACCGTTTTATACTGATGTTTTTGCGCAAGATATTCGATATGAAATTAAGAGATCGAAGATATTAAGTATATATAGAGATCCCGTATCTAGGTATACATCAGCTAAAATCAGAAGGATAAAACAAAATGTAGGAATTGGCAATAAACTATCACATATAAATTATCTTAATTATGTTCTTGGTCATTCTGCAATAGATATGACAATGGATTATTTAAAACATTACAATAATAAGAATTTGGGTAAAAATAATTATTTGAATGTAGAATTTGATTCACTTATTAATAACAGCGAAGTCGTTATAAGAAACATAGTAGATTTTATGGGTACAACCATAAAATTTAATTCTTCTAAGCCTATTGCCCCTACAAGACTGGGGAAACCTACGCATGCAGGCTCATCAATTAATAAGGGCACAAATTTGAATAAAAATGTTTTAGACAGGGTGTCAGCTTATAGCAAAATCACAACAAGAAATGAGAGAACAATTCATCATTATTATTTGTACAAAGCAAATCTTACCAAAAGAAATATTAACTGGTTTAGTTATCTTATTGCAATATTCTTTCCACTACGTTTCACAACTTGGAAAGGATATATATTTCAATTAATTGGCATATTCAAATTTTCTACCAGAAAACAATTATCTATTGTCCCCCTATCAATAATCAAGAAAACGAAAAAGAATGATATTTTTATTAGCGGTGCAACCTAAATAATTCTCCATTGTCTTTTATAAAATCAATTACTTCTGTTACATCGATTAATATAGTTGCTGTATTAATAGCACTTGTGAATAGTGTTGTTATCGCACGGATTTTTGGTACATCTCGAGAATTAGAAATATATTTTACATCAACTATATTATTCCAAATAATAATGAAATTATCACAAAGTGGAGAGATGACGGAAATATTGGTGCCATTATATCACAAAAGAAAGGTGCAAGTTGGCAAATACTTAGCCCAAAAAGAAATTTCCATAATATTTAATTGGTATATAGTGTTTCTTTCAGTAATTGTTATTGTCATCATATTATTTAGACACAAAATAGCTCATATCCTTATGCCTGGTTTTACAGATTCAGATAGATTATTGGGTGCGGACATGATTTATAAATTAATATTATTAGTTCCAATAATATTTTGTAATGGACAATTGCAAGCAATGATAAACGCTGAAAGAAAGTATGGTATAGTGGAACTAATTTCAGTTTTGAGCCGTATTTTTATAATTTTTACAATTGTGTTTTTTTATAAGATTGGGATATGGATCATGGTGTATTCACTTTGGATAGGTACAATTATAAAATTTCTATTTTTATTAATCATATACTATAGGATGGGAAATAGACACTATCTAAAATTTAAATCTGATAATAATCAACTTCTTCCTATATTAAAAAGACTTTGGTCAACAATACCCTATATCTTTGGAACTCAATTGTGGCTTGTAATCTTTAACGCGGGTTTGACGACATTACCACAAGGGACTCTTGCGGTATTTACATATGTGAGAAATATTGCAGCAAAAATTGAAGCTGTTCTATTGAGACCAATATCAATAGTGTTTTTTAATAATTTTTCTGATAGTCATGCGAGTCAATCAAGAAACTTAGATAAACTTATTGACAAATCTACCGAACTAATATTGCTGATTGGAGTTCCAATCGTAACTATATCTTTAACTTATGGTCATCAAATATTAAGTGTATTATGGTTAAATGATAATTATCCTAAAAATTTAATACATCTTTCATCGATCATTTTGTCTATTCTACTTGGATTATTTGTTGTATCTGGTATCAGCGTAATTGGCAGGAAAATTATAATGGTTCAAGAATATGTTATGGAAAGCTATGCTTTATTATTCTTCTCACAGGTAATTACTGCAATATTTGCATATGTCGCAATAAAAAGCTGGGGCCTAAATGGAGCAATAATTACAATCATTGTAAATAAACTATTATTAGCATCTGTACCATTTATTATTATGCGAATAAAGAATAAAGCTCAATTGTTTTTCTATAATTGGTATTCCTTGTTAAAATGGGCGGTAATCTTGTTTATTATTTCCATGTTCTCCCATTTTATTAATTCAAATATTTTTTACACAACAGCTGATGATCTTACAAGCAATAGGATATACTCTCTTATTTTAGGCATTTCAGTTTCATCAATAGTTATAATATTATTAGCATACATGATGAGGATTAGAATAATCACCGAATTATTTGAAAAACTAAAATCTTTATGAAAAAAATGTCAACAAAGTTTCGTTACTGGTTTCATCAATTAAGAATTTATTTATTCAATTATTACTTTATGTATATACCTTCATTAATCATTCGTCGGTATTTAATAAAGCGTGTAATAAATGAAATGGGAATAAATACTTGGTTTTTACTTGGTGTAGAAATCAGAGATGGTCACAATATAACAATTGGATCGAACTGTACAATTAATAAAGAAGTCATATTGGATGGAAGAGGTGGAAAACTAACCATCGGAAACAATGTGGATATTGCACAAGAAACCAATATCTGGACCCTTGAACATGATCCAAATGATAATAATCACTCATCAAAAGGTGCATCGGTTACTATATGTGATTACGTATGGATTGCTTCACGAGTAACTGTCTTACCTGGAGTCACAATTGGGAAGGGAGCAGTCGTAGCTTCAGGAGCAGTTGTCACAAAGGATGTGGATCCAATGTCAATTGTAGGAGGAGTTCCTGCAAAAAAAATTAGTATTCGAAAGAATGATTTAACTTATGATAATAAATACAAACCCATATTTAAATAATAGGAAAATTATTAGATCAATTGCTCCACTCAGGATTGGCATTGGGGGTGGAGGAACCGACACCAGTCCATATTGCGATATGTTTGGAGGATATGTTTTAAATATGACAATAAATCGATTTGCTCGTTGTACAATAATCCCAACAGAACGCAAAAAAGTAATATTTAACTCAATTGATCAGGGTATAACCGAAGAATATTCTTCAAATTGCAAAATCGAAAATAATGGACATCTTAAACTACTAAAAGGTGTTTACAATAGATTTGTAAGCGATTTTTCGCTATCAAACCTGTCATTCAAAATAAACACATTTGTAGATGCTCCTCCTGGTTCTGGGTTAGGTTCATCATCCACACTTGTGGTAGCATTGGTTGAAGCATTTTCATATTGGTTAGATATCCCATTGGGTAAATATGATAAAGCCCGTTTGGCATATGAAATAGAACGAATAGATTTAGGACAAGATGGTGGGAAGCAAGATCAATATGCAGCTTCTTTTGGAGGAATAAATTTTCTCGAATTCTATGAAAATGATAGAGTTATTGTCAACCCACTTCGACTAAGCAAAGATATAATATTTGAGTTAAATAATAATTTAGTTCTTTATTACACGGGAATTAACAGGAAGTCATTTAACATAATTAAAGAACAAAATAAGAAAGTAAAACAAAACTCTAAAAAATCTGTAGAAGGCATGCATGGATTGAAGAAACAAGCAATTTTAATAAAGGAAATGATATTAAAAGGTGAATTGGAAAGTTTAGGAACTGCCTTGGATTTCGGATGGAAAAATAAAAAAAACTTAACAGATTCAATTTCAAATAAAACTCTGGATGAAATATATAAAGAGGCAATCGATTCTGGGGCAACAGGTGGAAAAATTTCTGGAGCAGGAGGTGGTGGATTTTTCCTGTTTTACTGTCCACTTGACTCGAAATATGAGGTGAAAACTCGCCTAATTAATAAATATTCAGGACGATTTGAAGATGTTCAAATTTATCTTCATGGTAGTAGAGCTTGGTCGATTTAGATGGACAAAGAGATAATTGTATTAGCTGGGGGATTTGGAACAAGGATTGCACATTTATTCCCAGATACCCCGAAACCAATGATTCCAGTTGGTGACAAGCCATTTTTAATATATATTTTTGAAAAAATTATTCAGGAAAATTTTAGTAAAATAGTTTTGTCTGTAGGATATGAAAAAGAAAAAATAATAAGATATTTTGGAGCATCTTTTAATAACGTACCTATTGTTTATTCAACCGAAGATACACCACTTGGTACTGGTGGAGCGATAAAAAGGGCCACAAAATTTTGTTCTAGTTCTTCTGTATTCATAACAAATGGTGATTCACTTATTGATTTAAAGACTCAATCGCTATTATCTATTAAAAAGAGTAATAATGCATCGATAGTTCTCACCTTAACGGATGTATCTGATGCTGGGAGATTTGGGAAAGTTAATATAACCGATGCTGGGTTAATAACTAGTATGAACTCCTCAACAAAAGGAGAAAATAACATTATTAATGCTGGTGTATATTTAATTAGTAGAGAGGTCATAGATGAATACCCTAAGGAAATTTTCAGTTTTGAAAATGAATTTTTGAAAAGTGAAATAATAAGAGGTAAAGTTTATGGATATATGACAAATTCTAATTTTTTCATAGATATCGGAGTTCCAAGTGATTACAAAAAATTTTGTAATATAGTGAGAAATAATTTTGAAACATTATAGACCAGCGCCTATGATGGGGGACTCAAATCCTGATCACATATTATTAAGGAATTACTTATTAGACTTAGAATGGTCTCCTATTATGTTTGATTATTGGAATCCTATTGAGCTAATAAGAAATAGAAAAAAATGTAAAATAATTCACATGCACTGGCCCGAAGCATTTTGGAGAAGTAATTATATATTGATATACTTTTGGAAAGCCATATTATTTATTGTAATATTCTATTTTTCAAAAGGTTTAGGTTACAAATGGGTATGGTCGGCACATAATGTGTTACCTCATTTAAATGTGAAATCAGATAGATTTGAAAGACGAATGAGAAAATTTGTTCTATCAAAATTTGATCATATAATAGGATTGGCATATAATACTAAAAATGATTTGTTGTTAGCTTATAATTTTAAGAAATCAAATTATTCATTAGCTCTGCATGGTACATACGAGGATGCATACAATGTTTTTCTGGATGATCAGTTTAGGATTAATAATGGTTTGCCATCAGATAAGAAAATCATTTTAGTTCTTGATAGCCAAGCTAGGGAAAATAAGGGCAGTTCATTTTTACTAGAGAGTTGGGAAAAGCTGTCTGACTATACTGATATAAATCTATTATTTATAGGTCAAAAAACAGATGACATAGATAGACTAATTAAAAAAAATAATTTTTATTATATACCAGGAAGAATTCCAAACGATAAATTGGGATCATTATTTAATTCTGTAGATTTTTTATACCTTAATTACCAGCATATCACTACCTCTGGACTATTTTTTTTGTCAGTGACTTTTGGCCTTCCATTGATTGCTCCAAATCTTCCTTTTTTTAAATTGCATTCAACTGAGGACACTACAATATTTTTTGATTATAATAAAAAACCAGTCGATCAATTGAACTCTGTGATCAGAAAAATAGAGTCTGGATGGACCCCAAATTTTCAACGATTTGAAAAGATGAAAAAAGAGTACAGTACTAAGAAATCAGCAGAAAAAATCGCAAAAATATATAATTGGCTATATTTTGAAGACAAAACGCATAATCCTTACAAATAAATATTATAAACCACATTTTGGTGGTATAGAAGGAGTATTACTTTCATTGGCTACTGCTTCAAAAAAAGCCGGGTATAATCCTATTATTTTATGCTCGAACCTTGATTTAAATGGGCAACCAAACCTACCAAGAAATGAGTTCATTGATTCAATCCAAGTAAAAAGATATAAATCAAAAATATTACCAAAATGGAGGTGGATAAAATCGAGGAAAATCGAAATAGAAGGTATTATTAAAGAGCTGGGGAAATTTAAATTAACAAAAAATGATATTATTTTAGCTAGGGATCATTCTTCTGCATACGCTGCATCAAAATTTTCAAATGGGGAGATCAAGGTATTTTATATACCCCCTTGTATATTTGTTGACTATGAGATAAAGAATTTCTACAGATTAAAGAAATATAAGAAAATTCAATTTTTCAAATTAAAACTCTTTATTATAAAATATATAAAAGGCTTGGTAAATAATTACATTCAAAAATATGCGATTAATAATGCTTATAAGAATCTATTACCGTCGAGACTATTTATAGACCAATTTATAGACCACTTTCCGAGTATAAGTCGAAATAGATATGTTCATTTACCCTTTGGTGTAGACATAGAACGATTTCGACCAATTGAAAAAATCAAATTTCAAAAACCAAATGATTTTAATTTTTCAATTGAAACATTTAACATACTTTTTTTAGGTCGACTAGCACCTCAGAAAGGAATAATTTTAGCGATAAAGTCATTGAAACCAATAAAAGACATGAATTTTCACTTATATATTATTGGTGATGGAGGTCTGAAAAATGAAATTATCGAATTGATAAATATATATGGTTTAGATTCAAAGGTTACACTTCTTGGTAGTAAAAATGACCCTGAGAAATACCTTCCGTATGGAGATATTTTACTTTATCCAAACACTTATGAGTCGTTTGGAAATACATTAACAGAAAGTTTAGCATCTGGTCTGCCAGTACTTTGTTTTAAAAATAAACCACCACTTACTGAAATTCCTAATGAAGAGATAATTGATGATGGAATAACTGGGTGGGTCGTTGAACCATACGAACATATCCTAACAAAAGCGATTGTGAAAACTATGAATTTAAAAGATAGAGATCTTTTACAAATGAGATGTAATGCTAGAAAAACTGCGGTAGAAAAATATTCATGGGAAAATTATCTGAAAACTATTATCAATTTGTAGAAACTGTAATTGCGAGTTAAACATATAATTTCCCTACTGCCTTTATCTAGTTTAGTAAGAGATATCTTTTTGATTAATACTGGGTTTTTTTATATCACTACTTTCAAAATTGCTTTATTACTTGGAGGTGCAAACTACTTAAAGTTTATAAATCCTAAAATTATTAAAAAGCATGGTATGCAAAACCCTTTAATGGCATATTTTATTCTATTTCAGATTTTACAATTTATATCAGTGTTCCAAAATCATAGTTTGTCCACAAGCCAGAAATTAAACTACATATTAATTATAATAGCAACTATCTCAATTGTTTATGGAACAGTTTATAGAATGATTTATGAAAAAAATGAGTTCTCAGACTCATTCTTTAAATCTATTAATATAATTTTTTGGATTAGTTTATCGTTGGCGTCTCTTCAATTTATACTAAATGACCAAATAATTAGAAATGTTGGCATTATTCCTCAAGGAATGGCGTATAACGTATTTGGCTTGAACTATGAAAGATTGTTTTTATGTGAATTCCTAATTCTTGGGATTTCTGTTAATATAGTTAATAAATATTTTTGGAAATATATATTAGCAGCTATATCATTTCTATTAATATATAAAACGGGTTCAATAACAGGACTTGTTGGTGTAATTAGCATTATATTTATGATAAGAAAGCTGACAGTGCTTAGAGTAGTTTTTATAATTGTTACTGTTTCATCGTTTATTTTTATAAAAGGCATTTACCTTGATAAGTTATTGTTGAGCGATTATGAACGGGATTACAATAAGTTTAGATACGAGTCATATTTTAAATATTATGATGAAAATAATTGGAGGTATATAAGCAATTTAAAAATTATGTCCGAAAGTATTAGTGCGGAAAATCTTTTCGGACATGGTTACAAGGCAAATGATAGTTACCTGAGCCCATTATATGAGGATTACATTTATTCAAAACATGGTTTTAAGTTAAAAGAAAATAAAAATGTAAGCACACATAGTTTTATTGCAATATTGTATGATCAAGGATTAATTGGTTTTGCTGTTTTCAGCATATATTTATTATACCTTATAGTTTATTCTGTAAAGATATATCGATTTAGCCCAAAATCTAGTCACTTTTTTTTAGGTAGATTTATATGTGTGCTAAATTCACTAGTAATACTTAGATACCTATTTTACTATCATAGTATTATACACTGGCATTTTATCCTATCAACAATTTTGACTGTATATTATTATACTCACTTGTATAAAAATAAAACTGGCAATACATTTGAAAAGAATACTCATTATATCCCATGAGTTTCCACCATCAATAGGTGGAGCGGGAACATATTCCTTTGAATTAGGAGTAGCTTTATTAAAGAATAATATTAGTGTACTAATAATCGCAGGTGAATCGAATAATCAATTAAGCAATAATATTGATGAAGAAATTAATTCAATTGGTGGGAAAGTTATTAGAGTTCCATGGAGGAATGAAAGTCGAATTTGGTTTTTAAATACGCGAATTTATACTTCAATAATTTCATCTCTTTATCCATTAGATTTAATTATTTTTGCTAATTACACTAGTCACATTATTGGCTCAAAAATATACCAGAATTTAAAATGTCCATTTAAAATTGTTGTTCATGGTGATGATGTAGACTACTACTTCAAAATTAATCGCTTAAAAGATAAAATTATGTTTAGACGAGATACTATGATTAATTATTTTAAAAATGCAGAAGAGGTGATTGCAGTAAGTAAATATTTAGAGGATAGGTTGCTCTCTTTTATTCAGTTAAAAAATACAAAAGTGGTACATCACGGTTTAAGTACCAATATTATAACCAAAATGGATTCTTCAACTTCTTCTTATAACAAAACGGATATTAAGAAAAAATTAAATATACCTAATGAATCCTATTTAATTGTATATACATCCAGGATAGTTTTCAAAAAGGGGCATGATACCATTTTGAAAGTACTGAAGAGGTTACTGGTTGTCGATTATTCAATACACATTGTTTTTATAGGTGATGGTGAATACTATCCGCAAATTAGAAAAATGGTAAGCGATCTTAATCTTGTTGAGCATGTGCATTTTACAGGAAATCTTAGTAGAGAAGAGGTTATGAAGTATTATTCTGCAAGCGATCTTTCTATTTTACTAAGCAGACGTACGGGTGAAACTTTTGGTATCGTGTTAATCGAAGCAATGTTGATGGGTATACCTGTTATTGGATCAAATATAGGTGGAATACCTGAAGTAATAAACCAGGGTGAAGATGGATTTATTGTTGAACATTCTGATGTAAATGAAATAACGGATCGAATTTTATTCTTAATCAAAAATAAAGATAAATCAATGGAAATGGGAAGGAATGGAAGAAAACGAGTTATAGAATATTTCAATAGTGAAAGAATGGCATTGGAGACGATTAGTTGAAGACTGTGTTATTTGATTTTTCATCAATTACATCTGGAGGTGGTGTACAGTTGGCCATGAACTTTATCGATAAAATTATAAACAATATTACCAAAATTGGAATTAATCCTGTTCTATTGCTTCCACAAAAAGGTGATTTGAGTAAAATATCTGGAATTAAATATTTCAAAATTTATAGAATCAAGTCGTCTTATATACAGCGATTCATATTTGAATATTCTGAACTAGCCTTGATTTATAAAACTGAAAAAATCGACATTATTTATACATTTTTTGGGCCGGGATTACCTCATCCTAAATCGATTAAAAGTATTGTTGGAGTTGCATACCCTATAATCTGCTACCCCAAGAGCAGTTTTTGGAAATACATAAACAATAAATTAAAAATTAGACAGTATATATTAAATAAGTTTCGTGTATATAGACTTCGGAAATATTCTGATCTAATTATCCTAGAAACAGAGGTAATGAAAGACCGAATTAATACATACTGTAAAATTGATAAACAAAGATTAACCGTTTTGCCTCCTTCTCCAACAGAGTACATCGAGGAAAGAGAATACCAGGATTGCAAAACTGGCATATTGAAGATTGGTATATTGAGTGGGAATTCGCCCCATAAAAATTTATGGAGATTACCGGAAATTATTCGAGGTATACTAAGTACAGGGTTTAATAATTTTAAAATGGTCATATCAATAAATGAACATATGGGGTCCCAAATATTTAATAACAAAAACGATTTATTTGAATACTTTGAATTTTTTGGAACCGTTCAGGTAAATAAAATTCAGAAATTTTATAATTATATTGATGTTATGATGAATATCAGTGATTTAGAAAGCTTTAGCAATAATTACATGGAAAGTTGGAAAACTGGGAAACCAATTATATCAAGTAACAGAGATTTTGCTAAAAATATATTAAAAAAGAGTGCTTATTATGTAGAACCACATGAGCCCTTTATATCTGGGGTAAAACTAGGTAATTGGTTTAATAATGAGATGCCTGGTACTAATAAAATGGTTATCGACGGGAAAAAATTATTAAGTGAATTACCAACACAAAAAAATCGGTTTGATACAATTATCAGATTATTAAATGCAATATAATATTAGATATTCACTTATTTGTACTTATGAATTTCTTTATAGTATTGTGTTTAGTTTGCCTAGGCATAGATTTTTTAATCTAATTAAGTCTTGTTTTATTCGCTTAGGTGGTGGGACTGTTGGGGAAAAAATTGTTTATTACCCTGGCGTTCGGATTATTCCAGCAAAAAATATTTCTATTGGAAGTCATGTTGATTTTGCATGGGGTGTCATTATTACCACAAATGGAAGAGTTTCAATTGGTGATAGAACGCTCATTGGTTACAATAGTGTAATATTGTCCAGAAACCATATAATTCCGGATAAAAAAGAGAAAATATTTAGTTCGGGACATGAGAATAAAAGCACATTTATTGGTCCAGATGTTTGGATTGGAGCGAATTGCACAATTTTACCTGGTGTCACAATTGGTGAAGGGGCAGTAGTCGCTGCTGGTAGTGTTGTAACTAAAAATGTTGAATCTTTTTCCATTGTTGGGGGCAACCCAGCTAGATTAATTAAAGAAAGATAGATTTGAAACAAATTATTCAAGACTTGAATAAAGGTAATACTACTTTAATGGAAGTACCAGCACCTAAGGTATCCAGTGGAAAAATATTAATTCAGACAACCCACAGTTTGGTATCTCTTGGTACGGAACGCATGCTCGTTGATTTTGGTAAAGCCAGCTATATCAACAAAGCTCGACAGCAACCAGAAAAAGTGAAAATGGTGCTGGATAAAGTAAAAACCGATGGCCTTAAGCCTACACTAGATGCTGTAAAAAATAAATTGGATCAGCCATTACCCATGGGATATTGTAATGTGGGTCGAGTCATCGAAGTTGGGCCCAATGTTGCAGGATTCAGTGTTGGAGATCGAGTGATTTCCAATGGTCATCATGCAGAGATTGTATCCGTTCCTCAAAACCTTGTTGCTAAAATTCCTGATAATGTCACGGATGAGGATGCAGCCTTTACGGTTATTGGTGCCATTGCACTTCAAGGCGTGCGTTTATTAGACCCATCATTTGGTGAAACTATTGTTGTGGTTGGTCTTGGCCTTATCGGTCTCATTACGTGCCAAATTCTACAGGCCAATGGATGCAACGTCATTGGATATGATTTTGATGAGGATAAGGTAAATCGTGCGAAAGCATATGGGGTTACTGGATTCAATCCTGGTGAAGGTTTGAATCCGGTATCTTTTGTTCTAGATATAACAGATGGAATTGGTGCAGATGGCATCATGATAACCGCATCTGCAAAAAAGGATAGTATTGTCCATGATGCAACAAACATGTCGAGAAAAAGAGGCCGCATTATACTTGTTGGTGTCGTCGATCTAAAATTAAATAGATCAGATTTCTATGAAAAGGAACTCTCCTTTCAGGTATCCTGTTCTTATGGCCCCGGTCGATATGACCCTTTTTATGAGGAAAAAGGCCAAGATTATCCCATTGGATTTGTTCGGTGGACAGAAAATAGGAATTTCCAGGCATTTTTAAATGCGTTAAGTAAGAAAAAAATTGACGTGAATTCTCTTATTACAGAAAAGGTTCCCCTGGATAAGTTTGACGAGATTTATGGAGATATGAATAAAAAAGGTTCCATTGCATCCATTCTGGAATATCCTGAATCAATAGAGACAAAAAATGTTATCCGACATGCTGCACACTCATTTAAACGATCAAATGGTGTCATAGGGATCATCGGTGCTGGGAATTTTACGGGATCCACCATTTTACCAATCATAAACAGAATAAATGCAGATGTAAAAACCATTGCAAGTTCTGGTGGATTATCTGCAAATACATTAGCAAAGAAGTGGAATATATCTCAATCAACCACGGATCATGCAACCATTATGAATGATGAAGATATTGACTCAGTAATCATCACCACTCGACATAACCTGCACGCATCCATGGTCATTGAATCACTGAAATCAGGAAAGCATGTATTTGTTGAAAAACCCCTTTGCCTTACACTGGATGAGCTTGAAGAGATCGATCAACACATCACATCAGGCAATAGCCAAATCCTTGTAGGATTTAATCGAAGATTTTCCCCCTATAGTATAAAGCTCAATTCCATGATAGGAGAAAACACTGTTAATATTGTGGCTACCTTTAACGCCGGTGCCATCCCCCAGGATTCATGGATCCATGATATGGATATTGGGGGCGGACGAATTATTGGAGAAGCCTGTCACTTTATTGATTTGTGTTCATTTCTTACCGGAAGTATTGTAACTCAAGTGTGCATGAACGCAATGGGAACTGATGCGCAACAGAATACTGATAATGCCAGTATTTTATTGAAATATAAAAATGGGTCCAATGCTGTCATAAACTATTTTGCCAATGGAAGCAAATCCTATCCAAAAGAGAGAGTAGAAGTGTTCAGCCGGGGTGCCACCTTTGTCATTGATAACTGGCGATCATTGACGGGATATGGGGTACCAGGATTTAAAAAAATGAAGGGCAGTCAGGACAAAGGTCATGTGAATCAGTTTCGTCTGTTTGTGGAAACCATTCAAACCGGAGGAGATGAAATCATATCCTGGTCCAGTATTACAAATACGACCCGCGCATCCATTCTTGCATTAGACTCTCTGCAGAAAAACACCTGGGTTGACGTATAAACCATGCTGAAGCGGTTATCCTACTGGAACCGTATCGTTAAAGCCTACCTATTACCTTCCACAAGCCAGCTCACCTTCTGGCATGGAACTCCCGAAGTAAATCCTCGATTTAATACCGAACAACCCGGTCCCTATTATATGAAATTTCAATACAAGGCAGATTATCATGGGGATTTTGACGAGAATGGGATCCCCATGCTCAATTATCATGGGGATATTGGCTTACAGTATAATCCCATTGCCATCGCTCAGTATGGACTGGGAAACTACAATTTGTATATGGAGAACAATGAGGACACACGCTACTGGAAATTTTTAACGGTAGCAGACTGGCTGGTCAAATCATTGGAACCAAACACAAAAGGAATTCCGGTATGGCATCATTATTTTGATTTTGAATACAGGGATACGCTCAAAGCGCCATGGTATTCCGGCCTTGCCCAGGGATTAGGTATATCTGTTTTATTACGGGCACATGATGAAACCGGGAATGAGAAATATGTTCAGGCTGCAAACGATGCCTTTAAAAGCATACGCACACATGTTGAAGATGGCGGTGTGCAATTCAAGGATGATGACGATATATGGCTGGAAGAATACATCGTTGATCCACCCACACACATTTTGAATGGTTTTATATGGGGGTTATGGGGTGTATATGATATGGCGGTTTATCAGTCCAATAATGAGGCCAGAGATCTATTCAATAGATTTTCGAAAACCATCATTAAGAATCTTCATTGTTACGACAATGGCTTTTGGTCACTGTACGAGCAATCTGGTACCCTCTTGCCCATGATCGCCAGCAACTTCTACCATAATCTTCATATCGTTCAGCTTGAAATCATGTACACATTAACCGGTGAAGACAAATACAAGGAATACCATGAACGATGGAAAGTGTTTGGATCTCGCACACTAAACCGTCGTCGTGCGTTGGTCAATAAGACCGTTTTCAAGCTCCTGTACTATTAATGCATATTCTGTTTATATCTGATAATTTTCCACCGGAAGTGAATGCACCTGCTTCCCGCACATTTGACCATTGTAGCGAATGGGTGAAGTTGGGACATAAGGTATCCGTCATTACCTGTTTTCCAAATTTCCCCAAAGGTCAGGTTTTTGATGGGTATAAACAGAAACCGGTTCATTATGAAAAAATCAATGGAATCAATGTAATCCGAGTTGTTACGTATATCACAGCGAATGAAGGCTTCACGCGACGGATACTGGATTATATTAGTTTTATGATTTCTGCTATTTTGATTCATCCCAAAGTTGTAAAACCCGATATTGTTATAGGAACCTCTCCCCAGTTTTTTACCGCAATTGCGGCCTGGGTGATCAGCAGGATAAAACGTATTCCATTTGTATTTGAATTACGGGATATCTGGCCTGAATCCATCAAAGCTGTAGGTGCAATGGGACATTCAAAAATCATACGTTTATTTGAACGAATTGAATTGTTTTTATATGATAAAGCGGATTTGATCGTAAGCGTTACGCATGCATTTAAAGCACGTCTGATAGAACGGGGGGTGGATGGTGAAAAAATTATCCCAATTTTGAATGGCGTCAATAGGAACAGTTTTTATCCACGATCACCACATAAATCTTTGGATAAAACGTATCGACAAAATGAAGAATTCATTGTTGGTTATATCGGGACCCATGGTTTGGCTCACAGTCTGGAAACAATCCTCTACGCAGCTCAAAAGATAGAGAAAGAAAAAAAACATAACGTTCTATTTTTACTGATAGGGGGAGGCGCACGAAAAAAAGAACTGAAATTAATCAAAGAAAAGAGACAGATACACAATGTCCAGTTTATTGATATGGTTTCAAAAAAGGACATTGTTGATTACTGGTCCATCATGGATGCCAGCATTATCCATCTTAAAAAAACAGATTTGTTTCAATCGGTTATTCCATCAAAGCTGTTTGAAAGTTTTGGCATGGGAATCCCCATTTTGCATGGTGTAAAAGGAGAATCCGCAGACATTGTAATGCAAACCAACACGGGATTACTTTTTGAACCAGAGGATAGCGATGACATGGTTGAGAAACTGTATCAAATGGTAGAACACAGAGATAAATACAATCAGTTCAAATCCAATTGCCCCATTGCAGCAGAAAAATTTGACAGAAGGATCCTGGCAAATGAAATGATATTTCATTTGAAAAAACTTAAGGCCCAATCACAAGCATGCAAAGACTCGAACATTCAAAACTGAAGGCTATTCACCTTTTTTCAATTGGGTAATTGCTGAAATTGGCATGAGTCATCATAGAGGAAAACGTGAAAAATTACAAAATACTTAGTTTCATCTTAATCATATCATTTTTGCATTCACAATTTGTATCTCGCCATGATTATCAATTTATCGTTATGAAACAGTCTTTCCGAATTAATCACGAATCTAATAGATTGAACGAGTTTTCACTGGGGTCGTTTGATGGATTGAACTATACCCGGTTCAGGCTATTTCCAAAGCATATCTCATCAGATATTGCACGTTTTCAACTTCATGGGGATATCAGTATTTCTCAAGGGAACTGGAGTGGAATTATCCAACCTGTCGTTGAAAAATCCGTAAAAGGTGACTCTGAATTTGGAACCGGTTTTCAGCGATATGATCTCAATGGACGATTCATCAACTCATTTGTAAGGTATGATGATTCTCAAATGACCATACAATTGGGAAGGGGGCCTATTCGATGGGGACAGAGCTGGAGTCATTCCATAATTCAATCAGGCATTATCCCACAATACGACCATGCATACGCGAGAGCTAAAATCTGGGTATTCAGCTGGGATGTCCTTTATGGGCGATTAAATACAGAATTTTCCAACAGCAATCGAATTTCAAGACACATATCGGGTCACAAACTTTCAGGATTGTTTATTAATGAAAGACTCCTTTTTGAATTTGGCGAGCAGATTATATACACCGGGGAGAATCGCGGATTTGAGTTAATGTATATCAACCCTGGTGTCCCGTATGTTTTTGCAGCCTATGAGAATGAAGACTTAAATGTTGACGGATACAACAATGACAATGGAATGATATTTGTGGATTTCAGGTGGATTCAAAATCCAGGTTTATCCTTCTATGGAGAATTCATTCTGGATGACTATCAGTTAGATGATACGGATGTGCAGAATATGTTGGGGTACAAACTTGGATTGGACGGTGCAATTAATCTGCTGAATAGACAAATCACTTTTGAAACGGAGTACACACAAATTGATTCATGGACCTATATCCATCACGGTCAATTCACCACCTTGCAGAATCGTGGTCATGCCATCGGATACCCTTACGGATCGGATGTGAGATCATTCCGAATACAGGCTGACTACTGGGTTCATGAAAAATGGATACTGGATGTTGAATACACATGGATGGAAAAAGGAAGTTATACACTTCAAATGCCTTGGGGGAATACTAATTCAAAAAATGATCCATTCCCCTCAGAACCAACCTCAATTCTGAACCTCTTTGAATCATCTATAAGCTACTGGATGAAACATGGTATCATAGAGGCTGGCTGGTCCAACATTCCATTCCCCCACGAAATCGCTTATGAAGGTAGAACTGAGTTAAAAGGATCATTTTTCTTAAAGCTTCAGCTGGTGTATGAATTAAAACATGAGTTTTAAAATTGGTAACGAGTGACCAGTGACATATGTGTCAATTAATGGTGAGAAAAATTATGTCTCGTCACTCGTTACGTGTAACTAGTCACTTAGTAATTTCCCGTTTCCATTTATTGATTTCCCTCACACACACCATCCAACACGACCCTTAGATTCGCCATGCTGTTTTTCTAAAAACCCAAATAATCCATGTAATAAACATTAGAATTCTATAATATGACCCCATGACTGCACTAACATATTTCACATTAGCATTTGCTTTAACACTCTGGCTTTCCAGGTTCTTGTTGACCTATATGGATCCTTCATTTTTTATGGATCATCCAACTGAGAGGAAAATTCACGATCGGCCAAAACCAAGATTCGGTGGTTTGGCATTTGGTCCCATTATCATTATTCTTGGTTGGTTCCTGCTGAATGGAGCAGGACATCTTACCTGGTATTTCCTCGGGGCCATTGCCATATTTATACTTGGTGCAGTGGATGACTACTGGACTATCTCATGGCATGTAAAGCTGCCGGTCCAGCTATTTGTGGGTTTCCTTGTAGTCATTCAATTCTTAAACCATATTGAATCCATCTCCTTTTTCTCATTGGTTCTTCCGGAAAATCAATGGATTCTGATAGGTTTGTATGTGTTCTGGTTCATCGGTATTCTAAATGCCATGAATTTAATAGATGGCATGGATGGACTGGCTGGTGGATTTGTTTTTCTTTCCTCATTTGCCTGTATAATTCTGGGATGGTATTACGAGGCCAGACAGTTCATGTATATTAATGCCATCATCATGGGTGCCATGATAGCTTTCTTGCATTTTAATCAGAAGCCATCCAAATTTTTTATGGGTGATAGTGGCAGTCTACTACTGGGATTTCATATCGCAACCTTACCATTGCAAATGGTATCATCATTAAATGGCATTCAAACGATAGATATGACTCCCTTCATCCTTCTTACTTCATACTTAATTATTGATACAACCAGGGTTTTTTATATAAGGATTTACAATAAGCGTCATCCATTGGAGCCTGATCAATCTCACTTACATCATATCATGCTAAAAAATAGTGGTTCATATAATGGTACATTGTTGTCCATCTTTTTTTTCCTGGGAATATCAGGCATTACTGCCCTTATCTATACAATGAAAAACCTGAACATCATTTATATGTATGTGTATTTTGCTATCATTCTATTGGTAGTGCTCGTGCCTAAAATCATGGACAGCATTGTTTTTCTATTAACGCGAATAATACAATCCATTAAAACAAATGAAATTGAATATGACCCAATGCGGTTGATTTTACGTGTTAGATACTTACCATTTATTACTATTCTGTATTTTGCAGGGATACTACTGGTGTCTCCTGGTCTAAACCAAATGAATACAGTGTCAGCCCTCCTGGTATTAAGCAGTGTAATTATACTGGCATTTATTTTTTCAGGGACCAATATACATTATCGGTCAGAAGTGTTGATAATTGGTATAGGAATTATTCAATCTGTTTTTGTGTTCAATCTGTACTCGAGTGATACTTCCTTCTCAAATGGAATATTGATTCAGACTGGGAATATCCTTAGATATGGAAGCCTTTTGTTTATTTCCGTCGTCACATTTATGAACTACATTTTGCATGGGAAGCGGATTCCCGGTGAATTCTGGTCCGCCACGGATCTACTTATTATCATTATTCTGGCAGGTCGTGCAAGTATAAAATCTATTGGATTTGGTATTCCTGTCTTTATGTCGTTTGAATTAGGAATAATATATTTAAGCAACAAACTTTATGTTCCACGAATCCTTTTGGGTTCGCTTTTAGCACCCCAGAACACGAGGTGAATCGGTCACATATCACATGAAGCTACCGTCGATAAATATTCTTTATGAAACTATTGTATCATGACTTCATGCGTCGTAAAATCAACCTAAGCTGTCAAAATTTATTTAACATTGGAGGCAAACAAATGAAACGTATTGGCTATATAGTATTGGTATCCTTACTGTGTATAATGCCATTGAATGCTCAAGGCATGGCAGCACTGGAAGGATATGATGTAGGAGTCACAGGAAGTCTGGGCTTCATAAACGGTGCATTCATGACCAATGCTCCTGCGGGGGCAAGTTTGGTAATTGGTACACCATTCGGATACAACGTGAGCGGTTTTGATTTAACCTTTTCAGCTGCATTGGGTATGTACTCAGCTGAGAAAAATGAAGGTGATAAGTTTGCACCTTTCGTAGCAGGAGTGGGTGCAAATATGACCATAGCTGAAATGGTATTTGCTGAATCACATCTGGGTCTTGTCGGTGCCGGTTTTGGTGTTCGTGGCTTTGCTGGAGTTTCTCTTGAAAGACTCATGAAACAATCTCTGAATCTTCCTGTCAACATATTGGTTGGTGGTGAAGGGTTCTTAGCACTGAAACCTGATTCAAATGCACCGAATTCTACTTATTGGGGTGGATTGGGTGTAAGATTGGACTACAGTTTCTAATTACTCTCACTGATCACAAATACATTAAAGGCGTTCAGAAATGGGCGCCTTTTTTTATACTTGAATACGTGAATTGTGAGTCGTGATGCGAAATGTTAACCTGTCCATTGTAGTCCCGCACATGAAAATGTCGGGACGTAGATGGATACGTGATCTGTGATGCTTTATATGTAATGAACGATGGGTGCTGTGTGAATGACGGATTATACAAAACTTGGATAGGTTTTTCCTTTGTGGAAAGAACCAATAGATGGGTAGAAAAATATTTGGCACTTTACTATCCGTACTAGACTCCTTGCGGACACGAAATAACAAAGGACGGTTAATTTCCTGACTTCAGTCTCCCGATCCCTGTCGCCAGTTGTCAGTTTTCAGTCTCCAGCATACGAATCACGCATATCGCGTTACGGATCACACATCACAGATCACGATTCACGACTTACGGCATCGCCATCTCCGCCGCAATCCCATCCGCAAATGCAAGCCCTGTCTCTGTAAGTCGAATCCTTCCGCCCGAAATCTCCAAGCAACCTGGGTATTCACCCATCACGCATTTCACATTACGCATTACGATCTCATGGTATTTGGAAGGCAGGTCATTAACCGAAAACCCATCAGATAGCCTCAACCCAAATCCCGTCACCTGATTCACGTACTCTACATCGTCCATCTCATAGGAAGTCTCAACGGACGATCCACCATCTTTCATCCTGCGAATATATTCATGAACAGATGACAGATTGTTCCACCGGGTAATCCCATCAAAACCATGGGCAGAGGGACCAAACGCCAGGTATGGGTGAATACACCAGTAATGAAGGTTGTGCTTACATTCATACCCTGGGAGAGAAAAGTTGGAAATCTCATAAGGGATGTACCCGTCATTCTTCAGGATCTGTCTGGTACGATAAAACATATCAAGTGAGATGTCATCCTCTGGCATGGTAATCATTCCCGCTTCAACCCCTTTATGAAGGCCCGTATTATCCTCCACTGTAAGGCTGTAAGCCGATACGTGCTGAACACCCATAGCCAGGATGGTTCTTAGGTCCAATTCCCACTCATCAGTAGTTTGATTCGGAATTCCAAAAATGAGGTCTGTGTTGATATTGGACAGTCCCGAATCCTGCACCTGTTTAATGGTGTCAATAGCCTGACCTGCTGTATGGATCCGCGTGAGTAAATCCAGGTGTTTCTGATGGAGAGATTGAATCCCTATGGATAAGCGGTTGACTCCCATCCCTGGTAGGGATATTAAAAGCTCCTTTTTTAATTCACCGGGATTGGTCTCTATTGTGAATTCGGTTACATTCGACAAATCCAGGTGTTTGTGAAGAGCGTTCAGTACTTGGTCCAGTTGATGCTTTCCAAGGATTGTGGGAGTCCCACCACCGAAGAAAACGGTATCAATATCCCACCCAGTATTACGATAGGGTGATTGTGAGATTTCAAGTATAAGAGCATCCACAAAGGCGGGGATGAGCTCTTCCTTGTCTGCAACAGAGTAAAAATCACAGTACATGCATTTTGTGAGGCAAAAGGGGATATGAATGTAGAGACCGCCAGTCTTGCTTTGGGGGTAGGATTCCATAATCAAAATTACCCTGTCATCTTGCTGGAATGAAATGGTGAATGAATCGTCACCTTCCTAGGGTGTGGCTTAGAATTCTCCACAAACTAAATGAGATCGCTTCATTTCATTCGCGATGACAACACCGTACTGTCATTGCGAGGAATGACAGAAAGTTTACTAACCGTAATGCAATGAAGATTGGTGGCAATCTCTGAACCAGTCTATTTTATATCGAATTAATGGAAGAGACGCCCAAGATGTTACACATCCCGCATCACGATTTACGATTCACGAATATAGAGATCGCTTCATGTCATTCGCGATGACAATAAAACTACATACTTGTTACATGTCACTTGTCACGAGTCACGGAGTTTCATTCTGTCAAATCATCCAGATCATCCCGCATAAGTATGAGTACTGCAGATTGAGGTACAATGAGGTAAGAAATATCATCCACCTTGATCTCAATGGAAGACTTGCTTAAAAAGAGAGCATAATCCCCAACCTCTGCCTGTGTGGGTATATATTTCACATCCGGGTCAATCCGTTCATCCCAGGGTTCATCGGTTGAATCATCAGGTTTTCCAAGGGGAATACCTGGACCCACTTCCACCACGATCCCGCCTCGAATATCTTGCTTATCAATGACACTCGGTGGTAAATACAGACCTGAAGCGGATTTCTTTTCTCCGCTTTCCGGACGAATCAAGAGGCGATCCCCCACCACAATGATCTGTTTGTTTTTGCTTTTCATGTTAGAATTTAAAAATGCTGTTATTGCTATTCCGATTAAATCGTGGGTAGCATTATCACCCTGTCATTGCGAGCGGCTTGACCATCGTAATAAAATGAAGATGGTAGCGAAGCAATCTATGACCCCAGAATTGAGATCACGTCGTCCTTTCAGTCCTCGCGTGGCTTGCCGAAGCAGTCTTGCGAAGGCAGGTGATGACTACAAAACCTCAAACTGGCAACTGAGAACTGCCCACTGATTCCAATCTTCCTTTTACAGATCACGCATACCGCTTGACGCATCACAACCTACGATCCACGAGTAAAGAGATCGCTTCTCCAAACTCCTGCCTCCATCAACTTTCACAATCCCCCAGCCCCTAACCCCTAGCCCCCAATCCCAACCCCTAGCAACTCCATCTTTCATTCCCCTGTGTTATTCACGAAATTCCTGAGATGAAAATCACCGTGAAACCCGTGGAATCAGACAAGGAGCTAAAGGCAGTTCACGATATACGGAAAATCGTATTTGTGAAGGAACAGGGTGTATCAGAACGCATCGAAATTGATGAACATGAAACCGATTCTACTCACATTATTGCTACCATGGATGATAAACCAGTTGGCACTGCCAGATGGAGACGGACGGACATTGGTATCAAGCTGGAACGATTTGCAGTGTTAAAAGAATATCGCGGTTATGCCGTTGGTAAAAAACTGGTGGAATTCTGCATAAACGCACATGTTGACTCACACACTGTATATCTAAATGCCCAAACCTCCGTCATTGAGTTTTATACAAAATATGGGTTTCAAACCACAGGACCCGAATTCATGGAAGCAGATATCCCACATGTTAAAATGGTATACAAAAAATGAGCGCCAAAACCCACGTTTACAGACGACTGTTATCCCTGGTAAAATCCCATATAGGCCTTATACTTTTGTCCACCCTGGCAGCCCTCATTTATGTGGTGCTGAACAGTGCCTCCATCTGGCTTACAGCGACACTGCTGAACAATATTCTCACAGATTTTGATGAACTCGTTCGTGCTCATGCCCATTTGAAAACAGAGGGACTCTCAAATGCCAACGATTATTTGAAATTTTATACCAACGAGTTCATTTTAAAAACCACCCCCATGGAAACGTTGAAAGTCCTGTGCATCACCATTCTGGTGGTGTTTGGACTGAAAAACCTCTTTCTGTATTTAAAAAATATTACCCTTGCCTTTGTTCAGCTGAAAATGATCCAGGGGATTCGTGACAGGCTTTACGAACATCTTCATTCCCTGTCCCTGACGTACTTCAATAAAAAACAATCTGGAGAACTCACATCCATCATCATCAACGATGTGTCCCACATGCGCCAGGCCCTGTCTACAAGTTTCCAGAAACTCTTCATCGAACCCATCAATATCCTCATGATGGTGATCCTCCTCTTTGTTATCAGCTGGAAACTGGCCCTCATTGCCATCCTCATCATTCCTGTTTCAGGGACGGTCATTGTGTGGATTGGAAGAAGCATCCGCCGGAAATCAAGACGCACCGCCAGTAAAATTGCCAACATCACAAACATTATCACGGAAACGTTGTCATCGATCCGGATCGTGAAAGCTTTCGTCATGAGCGATTATGAGGTGAATCGATTCAAGAAGCAGACCCAGCACCATTTCAAGCTTTTGTATCGTCGGGCCAGACTAAGACACTTGGCTCCACCAGTAACTGAAACCATCGGTGTCATTATTGGAGCGGTACTTCTCTGGGTAGGAGGCAGGGAAGTATTGGTAACTGAAACCATTACCAGTGAAGATTTCTTGCGATTCATTCTCATCCTTTTTTCCACTTTCACACCCGTAAGGAACCTCAGTAATGTGAATGCTAATCTTCAAATCGGTGTGGCGTCAGCAGAACGTGTCTTTCGCATAATGGATACACGGTCTGAACTTCATGATGATCCTGAAGGACTCACCACCATCAAACTCGAAAAAGAACTGCGATTTGATCACGTAGGATTTTCCTATGAAAATGGAGACGATTCAACGGTAGAGGATGTTTCTTTCTCTGTTGAAAAAGGACAAATCATAGCCCTGGTTGGACAGAGTGGTGCAGGGAAATCCACAGTGGCAGATCTCATTCCAAGGTTTTATGATGTGAACAGCGGGTCTATTACCATTGATGGTGTGGATATCAGGAAATATCGTCTGAACACCCTTCGTAATCTCATGGGAATAGTCACCCAGGATACCATCCTGTTCGATGACACCATTTTAAACAACATCGCCTATGGGGACACCACAATCGATCTGGAAAAAGTCACAGAAGCGGCAAAAGCCGCAAACGCTCTGGAGTTTATCCAGGAGCTCCCCGATGGATTTGAATCCCGGGTGGGTGAAAATGGTGTTAATCTGTCCGGGGGACAAAAACAGCGCATCGCCATTGCCAGAGCGTTGCTCCTGAACCCGCCACTCCTGATCCTGGATGAAGCAACGTCCAGTCTGGACACAGAATCAGAGCGGGAAGTGCAGCGCGCCATTGAATCACTGCTACACCACAGAACCGTCATTGTTATTGCCCATAGATTATCCACTGTGGTGAATGCCGACAATATTATAGTCATGCAAAATGGACGTATTCTGGATCAGGGAAAACACGATGATTTAATGGGCACCTGCGATTACTACAATCAACTGTTTACTCTTCAAAACCACGGCTAACGGATGACGCCTCCCATTTCCGTCGTATTTGACGCCTACCATTTATATCATTTGCCCCAGTTTGACCCTGTCATCGATCTTCTGAAAAATGATTCCCGTTTTAAGGTGTATCTCACCATATCCAATAGCATTGAACCGGAAGAATACGCTGTGGCAAAAAAAATAGTGTCACAAAAAGGTGTTGAAGTTATTTTAGCAGATAATCCTTCAGATCGAAGATCTGGAGTCCAATCTGTCAATCCAGATTGGTTTATCTGTGGGTGGTCCCGATACGGTATCGATGGGTTTGTCAGGGACAATACCATGGTGGGAATGATTTACCATGGGATAGGCGTTAAACCATCTTACTGGCGTGACAATCATAAAAGACTGGATGTACGGTTCGTGGAAGGCGATTTCAGGGACAAGCAGCTCAAGGAAAAAGGAGTACACACAAAAACTGTCCTGACAGGATTTCCAAAGCTGGATCCATTGTTTAACGATTCCCTGCCAAAAGCAAAAGATATGGTTGAGAACCTTAGACTCGATCCCAACAAAAAAACCATCCTTTATGCCCCAACATTCTACCCAAGTTCTTTTGAAAAACTGTGGAAACAGTTCATTCCCCTGGAAGAATACAATATCATTATCAAATTGCACAGCTGGGTCAATTTCTTGAAATCATTTGGAGGTGTAAATCTCACCCCCCAGCTGAACATTGCACGACGCCTTTCCAAAACGTACCCTCATATTTACCTGGCACCGGGGGAGGATTACAATATCATTCCATACCTTCATATGTCGGATATTCTCATCACGGAAGCATCGTCAACCATCTATGAGATGCATGCTGTGAAAAAGCCCGTGATCGTCTGTGACTTTTATAAGCTCAGGGCATCTCACAGACTTCAAAAAAAGCGCCTGTTTAATAAACGTCTTGATAAGGAAATGGTGGAGGAACTCACCCAGTACTGTCTTCACATGAAAACCCCCAGGGATGCCCGACGCGTGATCCGCCAAGCCCTGGAGGATCATTCTTTAGTAAACAATCCATCATTCGATGACTTTATGAAGGACATGCTCTTTCAGTTCGATGGGAAAAGTTCTGAAAGAATAAGGGATTTTATGTTGCAGTACACAAACAGAGGCTTGTTCAATGACCGTTAAGGAACGATATCTACTGCTTAAAAACCGACAGGCTAAGGATTGGTGGACGGCCACATTCGGGGACCCATTTTCCTGGTGGATTCTGGCAGTAATTGGCGATCAAAAGTGGGTCACACCAAATGGGCTCACCATCCTGTCATTTTTCGCCAAACTGGTTCCTGCACTCATGTTTATTCAAGGGGATCGTTCCATAGTGATTTGGGCCGTTATCATCCTGCAGATAGGTCAAATTCTCGATAGCATGGATGGAAACCTGGCGCGATATCGGCATGTCTCCAGTTCTCTGGGAAGCTTCCTGGACAAAATTCTGGATGGATTTGGGCTGCTGCTGGTACTCAGCGGTGTATCCTGGTATGCATTTAATCATGGGGCAGAAGCCTACTACCTGATCCTGGGTCCAATGGCTGCAGGTTTTTACCTCGTGATCTGCTATATTTACTGGGTGGTTGCATACACGGATATAAAACACCATGGGGAACTGAGGAAGGTGAAGCCCGGGAAAAATGTGCGATCATTGGAATCTATCCCGGTGTGGAAATATATCCTGAACGGACAAAAGAAAATTCTCTATTTCAATCAGGCTGATTTCTATTTCTGGATTGGCTTGTTCATGATTCTGGATAAACCGAAGATCCTGATCTGGATGTTTGTGGTTCTTCTTGGGCGAAAAGTAATAGTGCGATTCTTCAACCGAGCGAGATACCTCAAACAATTGGAGGCCTCGTATGATTAAAACGGCCGTCATTCTTGCAGCCGGAAGGGGTAGCCGTTTAGGTCCCTACACGGAAGCCATCCCCAAATGTCTGGTAGAAGTTGGAGGGATATCCATCCTGGATCGCATGTTGAAGATTCTGAATGTTTCTGGAGTAAAAAAAGTGATCATGGTACTGGGATATCGTTCTGATTCCATCCTAAATCAGGTAGAATCATGGCGCCAATCACTGGATATTGTGACTATTATAAATCATGAATGGGAAACCACTAACAATGTACTTTCTCTTCAAAAAGCAATCCCGGAAATCCACGAGGATTTTTACCTTTTAGAGAGTGATCTTGTGTTTACTCAGGATATTTTTAAAAAGATGAATGGTCCCGATCGCATCGCTGTGAGCGCTTACCTGCCTACCATGAATGGTACCGGTGTGGTTTTGAATCAGAAAAACCAGGTAACAACCATGTTTGCCAATAGTGAATATGAATTAGTCCCCGGGGAAAAATACAAAACAGTGAACATCTATAGTTTCAGCTTTGATCGATTTAACTCTGTCATTGCACCTGAAATACAAACGCTGCTGGATGGAAAACAGATGCAGGCGTATTATGAACTTGGATTTTCTCACGCCATAAGGAAGGGCTTGTACACATTCGATGGTGTGGATTTTTCAGAAGCCAGATGGTGTGAGATTGATACAGAAGAAGATTTGCTACAAGCAGAAAAACTGTTTCCGGGCTAGACTATTCCCTGTAGGCAATCTCCCCTAAATAAAACCAGCTTAGAATTCTATCCAACCATTTTACGAAGAGTCTTTGTGACTCATAACCACATGCCATGACATGATACTGAAGTCGTCGAAACATGGGTAGCTGTACCTGAGAATCCGCTAAGTATCCATGATGAGCGAGTTCTTTCCTTGCCATGCGATTGAAAATCTCCAATTCCCATTGATCCAGTTCCAGCTGTCCTCGACCAATGGATTGAGGAGTCACTTCATTTTGAGTTTGGCTGTGCCACTGATGTTTGTATTCAGGAACAGCTGTCTTTGCCGTACCCTGAAACTGAAGCATGGATGCATCAAATGGCTCATCGATAAACTGACATATCTTCCTGAGCCATGTTTCCGTATTTGCAACCAGGTCTTCATACTTCAGTTCAAAAAACTGATTTTTTGGGATATTTTTCCCAGCTTTGTTTCCGTTTCTGATGGCCTCACGCCAGTTTAACATGGAATAGATGGATGATTTTTTCCACCAGGGCATTTTTTTCAATGATGCCACACTATCACGTCCATCACGAACAATATGAATAATTTTTGCTGAAGGGAATAAGGAAAGAAGTTGCGGAAGGTATTTTATATAATAGGGTCGCTTGTCCCCCCAGCGAATTTTACCCTGCTGCAAAGAATACCGACGGAAGATAACGGAAACAAAACTCCCCAGGGTCGGGGGACAGTTATTCAAGTCTGTTCTTACCTTATCCCAGTCCAGATTCAGATCCACAAGTTTTGTGTTGCGATTATGGTTTTTTGAAAACCATTGAATAAGTTTTTCCCTGTTTTGGTTTTTTTCTAAAGCACCAAATTGCAGGCGACGCTTCCATAGCTTTTTCAGAAACTTTGTCTGTGGTGGAATGGCGATTTCCGGGTGGGAATGAAGCATAAGCCTGAGTAGGGTGGTTCCCGATCGTTCACACCCCACAATAAAGATGGGAGGTTTTTCCATGGATTTATCCATGGGTCAAATTAGAGTGGATTTGATTTACGATACAAATACGGTAAGTTTTTCTATGCCTAACAACTGCAAAATTTCAGTCAAGAATGGGAAATATAAAGTATGAAATTCCTGCTTCTCGCGACCAAACCCTATTCTATTGCTGTCCTGACCCCCATATTTGATGTAGTCAATCAACGAAAAGAAGATGAAGTCCGATGGTTTGTGGGGAAAAACATAGACCATATCCCATTACCGGGGAAGCGGCTGAAAACCACTGCAGAGGTCAATGAATTCCATCCTCATGCAGTGATCGTACCGGGTAATGTGGTACCTCACTTCTGGCCGGGGATCAAGGTACAGATCTTTCATGGGATGGGTGAAGAAAAACGGGGCCATTATCGCATAACGGGTTTTTTTGATCTTTATTGTACTCCAGGACCACACATGACGGAAGCATTCCTTCCTTTACAGAAAAAACATAACACGTTCCTGGTGAAAGAAACGGGTTGGTCCAAGCTGGATATGGTATCCCGTTTGAAAGAAACCACCTCCCATCTACGTGAGAGCTATTTTCCCAATGACAACCCCATTATTCTTTTTGCCCCAACGTTCAGCCCTCGGTATTCATCTTTTTCCCACCTGTTCCCTGTCATTAAAGATATGGTCAATGAACCCATCAACTGGCTTATCAAATTTCATGATCTCATGGATAAGGAAAGCGTCATCCGGGCACGATCCCTGGAATCCCCAACATTCAAGGTTGTAAAATCAGACAATATTCTTCCACTTATGTCAGCATCCCACCTCATGGTAGCCGATACATCTTCCGTGACCTATGAGTATATGATGTTTGACAAGCCCATTATTACGTACAAGGCAACCACACGGAAGGATAAAGGAATCAATCTGGAATCATCCTCAGAATTAAGATCCGCCATTTATCATGGACTGGAACACCCGGAAGACTACGCCCACATACGAAAACAATACCTTGATGTACTTCATCCATACAATGATGGGAATTCCTCTGAGCGTATTGTGGAAGCCATTAGGGAGACCATCAAATCCAATGGAATAAATTCTATAAAGAAAAAACGCCCTTCGTGGATTCGAAAACGCCAGGTGAGGAAACTGTTTCCATAGCATGAAGATACTGTTTGAACATCATCACCTGTATTATTTGCCGCAATTCCTGCCCATCATTTCTTACCTTATGGAATCAGGAGAACATGAGATTACGTTATCCATCAGTCAGAATTCATCGCAAATAGAACAGGATCAATTCAGGGTAGAATGCGCAACCCTCAATCTGAACTGCGTTTTAGCTGAGAATGAAGGATCCAGACATAAACGCCTGGTTGACATGGCATTCGACATAATTTTCATTGGAAATACAGGCGTGATTGATAAGATTGCACACAAACGCAGCTGTGTTGTCATGGTGTATCACGGTATTGGACTGAAGCAATCTTATTACAATGATATCCCGAAACGAGCAGATATCATCGCATTGGAATCCCCCGACAGACTTCCTATGCTGGAAAAGCATAGTGCTCATAAAATTGTATGCGGTTTTACAAAACTGGATGGGTTGGATCACCCCGTAGATATGCCACATAATTACAAGGAACACAAAGGTCCTGTCCTGCTGTATGCTCCGACATTCTACCCCTCGTCACTGGAACTGACCATGCCCGTTCTTGCTGCGCTGGGTCACCCAATAACCATTTGGGTGAAACTCCATCCATTCAGCTGGACAAAGAAAAAATACCGTCATCACGTTCCTCTGGTCAAGGAATGCATTAAAAAGAATACTCGAATCCAATTAGTGGAAGCAAACAGGATAAATATCGTTCCACTTTATCATGAATCCGATATGCTGTTAACAGATGTGTCATCTACCATGTTTGAATATTTGGCCACAGAAAAGCCCATCATCCAGACGGATTATTTTTCATTCAGGTTTAAACACAGACTATTTCCAAAACTCATTCAAAAACGGATAGATGCACAGCGAGCACAATCCGTGGATTTCACACACCCAGTAAAAGAACCAGAAGACTTGGTTAAAACCATCCAACACGTTTTAGATAATCCAAATGAGTTATTGGAGAAGAGAATCCAGGGGAAACGGACCCATTTGTGGAAAGTAGACGGGTCGGCATCAAAACGGCTGGTAGATGGAATACTGTCCTTTCTGGGTAAAAAATGACGCGTATGATTTCCACCTGAAAGCTTATAATTTTGCCCCCATGAAAGCACTTATTTTAGCAGCAGGTGTCAGCAGACGGCTGTACCCGCTTACCTATGATCAACCCAAATGTTTACTGGATGTCGGTCCAAAGAAAATCCTGGACTATCAATTGTCCGCCCTCACAAGTTTTGGCATCACCGATATCACTATGGTACTGGGATATTACAGGGAAGCCATCATGGAATTTATCTCACAGAATTATCCACAGGTCCAATTGACACCGGTGATCAATCATCACTATTTTGAAACAAACACTGCTGTTTCAGTGCAGCTGGCAATTGAAAAAGTGAATGAATCACCTTTTCTTCTTATGAATGCTGATGTTGTATACCCAAAACCCCTGTTAAAAACAGTCATTGATTCACCTCATCCCACTGCCCTGGCAGTAGAAAAAAAGCGTTGCGGGGATGAAGAAGTGAAGGTGGTAGAAGGAAAAGAACGTCGTATTGTTGCCATTGGAAAGAAACTCATCCAGGAAAATGCTCTGGGAGAATTCATCGGTGTGGCCAAAATGGACCCTGAATTTGGAAGCGCCTTCTCAAGATCACTGGAATCCCTGGTAAAAGCAGGAGGAGTTGAAGACTATTTCGAAGCGGCCATACATCCACTGCTGGACTCACACCCGGTGTTTTACGAGGATGTAACGGAATTCCCTTGCACGGAAGTGGATTTTAAAGAAGATCTTGAGACAGCAAGGGAAATTGTGTCATCCAGCCTGTATCACTAAGGAATAACCATGCCCAACATCCATCCTTTCAAAGCCTGGACATATAACCAGGATAAGATTCCCTCTTTAAACGATGTGGTGTCACCACCCTACGATGTGATTTCACCAGAGGATCAGGAGGCACTTTATAACCTGTCTGAACACAACTTTGTTAGACTAATTCTTACCAAAGAAAAGGGAGAAAAACGATATTCCACCGCTACAACCACATTAGATCAATGGATGAATGACGGTGTGGTCATCCAGGATGAAGAGGAAGCCATTTATTTTATTGAGCAATCATACAGTGTGGATGGCTCGCGAGTGACAAGAACTGGAATTATTGCAGAATTGGAAATTCAACCACTTGGTGAAGGCATACTGCCTCATGAACAAACCATTGAAAAGCATATCGATGACCGATACAAACTCATGGAATCCACCCGGACCAACCTCGGTCAGATTTTCATGAGTTACAGGGATAGATCCAGGACAGTGGAATCCATCCATGGTGACCTTGAAAATGAAACACCTTTTATGACCTGCACCACCAATGATGGGGTGGATGTAAATGTCTGGGCTTTAAGGGACAAAATCCGCATTAAAGAAATTCAAGAGATGCTGAAAAACACCAATGCCATCATTGCTGATGGGCATCACCGGTATAAAACCGCCTATCGGTACAGCAGGGAATACCCGAATCTACCAGGAAGTAACCGTGTCATGGTGACACTGGTGAATGCCTACAACCCGGGGATGCAGGTGCTTCCTACCCACAGAATTCTCAACGGTGTGAATAAACAATCAGCAGATGTGCTGGCAAATCTTGAAGAAGATTTTTCTATGTCTGAATGCAGGGATATGATGGAACCCCTATCCATCCTTGATAGCAATGCCATGCAATTCGGTCTGGTCAACCAGGATGAGAATAAAGCATGGATATTTACATACAAAGGAGAGGGGGATCTACTGGATGTGGCGGTACTCCATGATGTTCTACTGAAAAAAGGATTTAATCTCGATACCACACGACAGGAGGATTTGAAACATTTCTCCTATTTAAGGGGGACAGCGTCACCGGAAAAATTCATTCAGGAGGAATCTTTCGAGTGGCTCATGCTGGTGAAACCACCCATACTGGATCAGATTTTTGATATTGCAGAAGATGGAGGCGTCATGCCTCAGAAATCCACCTTTTTCTACCCTAAAATGTATTCTGGAATTGTCTTTAGAAAATTCTGAACAAACCCGGTTCAGATATAAATTTTGATATTATCGAGATTTAACAGCATGCTTGTCCTATCAGTTAATTTTAATCCTGAACATCTTGTAGTAGGAGAAATCCATACTCTCCATTAAAGTCTCTTGAATCTGCATTTCAAGCCTGTAATCCCTCATCTCGCTTTTCACATGTCGCCTCACGACTTCACGATCCCACCATCTGAAATTGACAACTGACTCTCGGTATTGCTTTTGCTTCCACTAAAATAAGATAAATTTCTCCTGTTTTCCTCGATTCGCATGGGTCCAAACCGGTAACTTTTCACAGATTTTTTCACCGAAACACAAAGGATTCACAATGATTACCAAGAAACAGGCTCTGGATTATCATGAACAGGGTCGTCCCGGTAAAATCGAAGTGGTTGCGACAAAATCAACCGTTTCTCAACTGGATTTATCACTTGCCTACACTCCAGGGGTTGCCGAACCCTGTCGGGAAATTGAAAAAGATCCACGTGCAGCCAATAAATATACAGCAAGAGGAAATCTTGTTGCTGTTATCACCAATGGAACGGCAGTGTTGGGCCTGGGGGACATCGGTGCCCTTGCAGGAAAACCTGTCATGGAAGGGAAAGGGGTTCTATTCAAACGATTTGCAGATATCGATGTGTTTGATATTGAATTGGATACAAAGGACACTGATAAGTTGATAGAGGCAGTGAAAATGCTTGAGCCAACATTTGGTGGAATCAACCTTGAGGACATCAAGGCTCCGGAATGCTTCGAGATCGAACAGCGCCTCATTGAAGACATGAATATCCCGGTATTTCATGATGACCAGCATGGTACTGCCATTATCTCTGCAGCCGCCCTCATCAATGCTGCTGAAATCGTAAACAAGAAAATGGAAGACTTGAAACTGGTGGTGAGTGGAGCAGGAGCGTCCGCTATTTCGTGTGCGAAACACTACACTAATTTTGGTGTGAAAATGGAGAACATCGCCATGGTGGACAGCACCGGAGTCATCTATAGAGGTCGTGAAAAGGGCATGAACAAGTATAAGGAAGAATTTGCCATTGAAACCGATGCCAGGACACTGGAAGATGCCATGGTTGATTCCGATGTCTTCATCGGACTTTCCCGTGGTGGACTTGTTTCCAAAGACATGGTGAAATCCATGGGGCCTAATCCCATCGTCATTGCCATGGCAAACCCGGATCCTGAAATATCTTACGACGACGCCATCGAAGCCAGGCCGGATGTCCTCATGGCCACAGGCAGGTCGGATTTTCCAAACCAGGTAAACAATGTGCTGGGATTTCCATTCATATTTCGTGGAGCGCTGGATGTCCATGCTACAACGATCAACAACGACATGAAAGTAGCCGCCTCTATAGCCCTTGCAAATCTGGCAAAAGAAGATGTTCCCGATGAAGTGGCTCAGGGATACGATGTGGATCGACTTGAATTTGGAAAAGAATATATCATTCCAAAACCATTGGATCCTCGGGTCCTGACCCATGTGGCATCTGCCGTTGCCCAGGCGGCCATGGATTCAGGTGTTGCTCAGGCCCCTATTCAAGATATGGAAGGATACAAAGATTGCCTTGAAGCTCGACTGGGAAAGTCCAGGGAACTCATGCGGACCATCATCCACAAGGCACAGAAAAATCCAAAACGTATTGTGTTTCCTGAAGGGGAATCGTCCAGGGTTATCCGTGCAAGCCACCAGCTAGTTGCTGAGAATATTGCCAAACCCATTCTGCTTGGGAAACCCAGCCTCATCTATGAGATAGCCAGCGATCAACACATTGATCTTGAAGGGGTTGAGATCATTAATCCCAATAAAGACAAACGACTGGAAGAATATATCCAGGTGATCTACGAAGAACGCCAGCGAAAAGGGATGACCAGGCGTAGGGCCAACGTTCTCATGCGAAGACGGAATTATTTTGGGGCTATGATGGTCCATCGTGGCGATGCAGATGGACTCGTATCAGGTATTGCACAGAATTATAGCAATGTGCTTCGTCCCGCTCTACAGGTAATGGGTGTGAAAAAAGGCGTAAAAAAAGTCGCAGGACTCTACATCATTGTTTTCAAAAACAAGATGAAATTTTTTGCCGATGTGACTGTGAATATCAATCCTACAGCAGAGGAGCTTGTGGAAATCGCCCTCCTCACAGCCGATGAAGTCAGGAAATTTGGTATCACACCGAAAATGGCTATGCTAAGTTTCTCCAACTTTGGCAGCGTGAATCATCCGGACGCAAAGAAGGTGAAGGATGCCACACGGATGATCAAGGAAAAGGCTCCGGATCTAATCGTGGATGGTGAGATGCTCGCGGATGTGGCTGTCACCACGTCCATCCTGAAAAACCACTATCCATTCAGTGATCTGCAGGAAGAAGCGAATACCCTCATATTCCCAAATCTGAGCTCTGGTAATATCTCCTATAAACTGCTCAGAACCCTGGGTAATGCCACCACAATTGGTCCCATTTTGATGGGGTTGGAAAAACCTGTAAATTTATTGCAGTTTGCTTCCAGCACGGTGGAAGACATCGTGAATATGACGTCTATTACCGTGCTTGATGCTCAATCACATGAGAAGAAACAGATTGAACTCACAACAAAAACGTAATGGGGGTTGCTCACGCTAATCCTTTGCACGAGTAAGGAAATTATCACATGTCAACACTCGTCAAAACACTAAGGAAAAAAATCCCTGATTGGCGCTACGAAGTCAAGCAGGTCATTGAAGAAAAAGGACAGGATGTAATCAGCAATGTCACCGTATCCCAGGCGTATGGAGGTATGCGTGGAATCAAGGGATTGGTCTGTGATACGTCCGCAGTTTCCCCGGACTCCGGTCTTATTATCAGAGGGTTTCCCCTTCTGGAAATAACCAATATACTGCCAGAGGAAGTTTTCTTTCTCCTCCTTACGGGTGAACTCCCAGATGAAGAAGCCTTAAAAGATCTTCAGAGTCAATTGACCGAAAATATGGCGGTCCCGGACTACGTATGGGATGTCCTGCACGCCATGCCTAAAGACAGCCACCCAATGACTATGTTCAATACAGCCATTCTCACCATGCAACATGGTTCCTATTTCCGGGAGAAATATGATGAGGGAATGGCAAAGCAGGATTTCTGGAAAGCCATACTGGAGGATGGAATTCGACTGGTGGCCAAACTGCCAAATATTGCTGCAGGAATCTATCGTATGCGGTTTGATAAAGGGGAACGCATTGCTCCCGATCCCACGCTGGACTGGGGAGCCAATTTCGCTCACATGCTGGGGTTGGATGACCCAACCGGTGATCTGAAAAAACTAATGCGACTCTATCTCATGCTCCATTGTGACCATGAAGGTGGAAATGTCAGTGCCTTCAGTGCCCTCACTGTAGCGTCAGCGCTGTCTGACCCATATTACTCTGTCTCAGCAGGGTTGAATGGTCTTGCAGGTCCGCTTCACGGATTGGCCAACCAGGAATGCCTGAAGTTCGTCCTTGAAGTCCGGGATCATTTCGATGGTGTACCCTCCGATGAAGACCTGACAGACTTTGCCTGGGAGCGTCTCAACAGTGGTCGAGTCATTCCGGGGTACGGACACGCCGTGCTTCGATGCCCAGACCCACGTTTCACCGCCTTCATGGAATTCGGGAAAAATCATATTAAAAATGATGATGTATTTGATATTGTCCAAAAAATATTCAATATCATCCCGGGCGTACTGAAAGAACAGGGGAAAGCCAAGAACCCGTGGCCCAATGTGGATGCAGCATCCGGTGCACTTCTTTACCATTACGGTATGACGGAATTCAGTTTCTATACCGTCCTATTCAGCATTTCCCGCGCCATGGGGATGGTGAGTCAAATGGTCATTAATCGAGCACTGGGAATCCCCATTACTCGTCCAAAATCAGTCACAACAGAATGGGTAAAACAGCAATAGAACTGCCACAAACATCCAAACTCACGCTGAAGGTCATGCTCTTTTGCATGACCTTTGGCTTTACAATGGATAAGGAGACCTATCAACTCATCCGCGTGTATGACCCAACCCCAGAGGTTCTTTCTACCATTCATTCTGCAGGTATCCCCCTTGATCACGGATTCCGCCAGGCAGATGAATATATTGAAATCATTGCCCGTCATGACAGGGTTGAATCCCTCACCAACCGAACGGTGAATCTGGAAATACTGATTGAAAACATGGATACATGGACATCCAGTCACAATATTCAGGATGCGGATAGGGATTTTCCACTTGGCTCACTTCAGGGGAATTATACATATTCAGAAGCGGTGGCTCGCATGGATTCCCTTCGCGAAAACTTCCCAACTATCGTGTCAGAAAAAATATCCATTGGTGTGTCCATTGAAGGCAGGGATATCTGGGCCTTTTGCATAACTGATTATCCGGATTCATTAGAAGACGAACCTGAAGTACTTTTTACGGGACTTACCCATGCCAGAGAACCCCTTGGGATGATGAATCTTTTCTATTATGCCAGCCACCTCTGTGAAAACTATTCCACAGATGAAGAGGCAACCTTTCTTGTGAATTCAAGGGAAATCTGGTTTGTCCCTATTGTAAATCCTGATGGGTATGTCTGGAATGAATCGTATTACAATACCCACGATTCTCCTGGATATCATAGGAAAAACCGCAAAGACAATGATTGTGGGACCGGGACATCACGTGGGGTTGACCTGAACAGAAACTATGGATATGCATGGGGTGCAGACGATGATGGTTCATCGCCAAATCCCTGTTCACCGACGTATAGAGGAACCTCAGCATTTTCAGAACCGGAGACTGATGCCCTGAGGGTGTTTATCGAAAATCATGATTTTGAGAACATTCTACATTATCATTCCTGGGGAAATGTTCTTATTCACTCATTTGGCAGCGGTGATCTACCACCAGAACCTGATTATTCTACTATTCTGTCCACAGGGTTATGGATGACAGAAGAAAATGGATATACAGTTGGAACGGGGACACAAACCATCGGGTATGGTGTTAACGGTGACGCTGTGGATTGGACCTATGGATGGATGGGACTGTTATCATATACACCGGAAATCGGTTCCCAATTGGATTATTTCTGGCCATCGGAAAACAGGGTGCTGCCTCTCTGTGAGGATCAACTGCATCAGAACAGGATTTTTACACTCATTGCGGGAAGTGATCCTGCCATTACAACCCTGTCACCCATCACAGGTATACAGGGTCCAGGCGGATTTGTCATGACAGCCCTCGAAATCAGAAACAGGGGACTACAGACCACTGATGGTCCTGTCTCCATTCGAATAACGTCATTGAATTCAAGTGTGGTCCCACTACTCTCACTTGTTGAAATACCTGAACTGGATGCACAGGAAGAAACACTGCTTCCATTGGGATTCATCATTCCATTTGATGCCCACATAGGTGAGGAGACTGGTGTTCAGATTACGGTGAATGACAGCACCAGTTACCCTCATTCAGAAATCCTGCTGTTTACTGTAGGGACCGAACAGGGGGTCCTTGGGGATGTAACCATGGATGGAACTCAGGATATCAGGGATGTGTTACAGCTTTCGGATGTTGTGTTGGATTCGTCTGAAATATGGGAATATTATCAGTTATTATCTGATGTGAATCAGGATGGGGAAATAACATCAGAAGACATTAACGAACTTGTGAATATCATTATGGGAATTGAATAATGAAAAAACTATTTCTTGTGCTTTTGCTTTCAGGGATGACTGCAGAGAATGTGCAGATTTCTCCTCATGTCTTTACAGCCGGACAGCGGGATCAAAACCAATACAGAGTGTGGATTTATTTCCACTCCAAGGATGAATCCACGCCCATTAATCTGGATACAAAAACCATCGCGCGTAGAAATAAATCTGCCAGATCAATCCATTCGTCATTCGATATTCCCGTCAGTGAGCAATCTATTTCTACACTGGAAAACCATGGCATTGAGGTAATCCATAAAAGCCGGTGGCTAAATGCAGTCTCTGCTTTCGTGACTAAGGAGCAGATAGAAACTCTAAAAAACTTACCCTTCATCTGGAAAATCAACCCCGTCCACCGATACACGCGAAAAAACATTGAATCTGGCATCATGGATGACCAATCCAGCAGCAAATCCACCGATGAACCATGGTATGGATTTTCCTGGGATCAGCTGGATCAAATCCAGGTGCCTGCTGTGCATGACAGTGGTTTTACAGGGAACGACGTTCGTATCCTGGTCATGGATACGGGATTCTGGCTGGATCATACAGCCTTCAGTCGCCTGGACCTCATTGCTCAATGGGATGTCATCAACGGCGATTCAATCTGTGCCAATGAAACAGCGGATGAAACAGCCTACGGCCAGGATCGTCATGGGACCATGGTACTGTCATCCATGGCAGCCTACTGGCCGGACACATTGATCGGTCCTGCCTATTCCGCCGAATATCTGCTGGCAAAAACAGAAATGGTGAATGCGGAAATTCAGCTTGAAGAAGACAATTATGTAGTGGGATTGGAATGGGGAGAGGCCAATGGTGCTGATGTGGTATCCACATCCCTGGGATACCTGGACTGGTACACATACTGCGATATGGATGGCGAAACAGCCGTTACCACTCAGGCCATAGATATTGCCGCTTCCCTGGGAGTTGTTTGTGTCACTGCCATGGGAAATGAAGGTGGGTATGCTCCCCCGAACGATCCATGCAATGACCCCATCACTTACTACATGATCGCTCCAGCAGACGCAGATTCTGTCATTGCCGTTGGATCAGTCACCTATTTTGGCACTCTATCGTCCTTCAGTTCACATGGTCCAACATACGATGGGAGAATCAAGCCGGAAGTCTGCGCGAGAGGATCCTCCACCTATTGTGTCATGCCTCATACCACCGGGTATACAACAGCAAGTGGAACATCCCTTGCCACGCCTCTTGTGGGGGGAGTCGCTGCCCTGGTGATTGAAGCGCACCCGGACTGGGATGCCATGATGGTCCGGGAAGCTCTCATGATGACTGCCACACAGCATGATGCTCCGGACAATAATTTTGGTTGGGGAATTGTCCAAACCCTGGATGCCATTGAATACAGTACTGTAGAAACCGATGAGGATGACGGATTTGTTCCAGAGACATTTACCATTCAATCCATTTACCCAAATCCATTTAATGCTCAGACCACCATTCGTTTGGAGGTTAAAAGTCAGACACCGATTCGACTGTCATTGAAGGATGTGAGTGGACAGGAAGTTTCAACTATCTTTGAAGGGAATGCACAGAGTTCACGCCCCGAATATTATTGGAATGGTGAAGCAGTTTCGTCCGGTATATACTTTCTTACGCTTGAATGGGACGGTGGCAGAACCGCTAGAAAGCTGACAGTTATTAAATAAATATTTTCCTATTAATACTGGATTTACACACAACATACAGGTATAATTAGTGTAGGTGAAATAGGGCTTGATTCCGTTTCGTTTCGGTGTCAAATTAACCCTCACCTGAACACGGATCCATGTATCGAATAATTCACATAATCATCATTCTTGCTATAGGTGTCTCTGGAGGTATCTTTGGAGAGGAAGTTCCCATAATCGTAGAGGAACCTCTAGAGCTTTTTACCTATCCGGATGATCAAACAATTCTGGTTCACTGGAAGATACCACCATCCATTCGTGTGGAATCCATCGTTATTTCTCGTTCCGAGGATATATTTTCAGAACCTTCTGTTATTTATGAATATATGGAGGAAATAGATCGCTATTTGGATACTCAGGTAACACCTGGACAGCGGTATTTCTATTTTGTGGATATAAAATCAGTAGATGGACTTATGCTTTCCAGCTCACGGGAGCATCCAACTTTTAATCGGCTTAAATCTACCATCCAGGGCGATACCGAAATGGGCGATTTTCCCAGTTTTCAATCACTGGAAGAACTATGGAATCATATCAGCCGCATAGAACTTGTCCAAACAAATTATACTAGCATTCCTGCAATTGAATCTATTTTGAACATAGATTCACTTTCCATCACGGATCTCTCGACTTTCGGCAGCATGAATGCCTTCTTTGTACTGGATGGGTATCTTCTGTCAACCCAGAAGGATTCACTTATTGCCTCTATACATGAAACTCTGGGGGATGTTCAAAATCTGTATCGCAATACACTGCTGGTAATACCGGATGAATGGGAGGCATTTTTCCAAACTGAGCTTAAAGCATTTGAAGAAAAACTGGATATGATTCTGAAACTCATTGGTGAGTACCAGGATCATATTGCAAACGTCCCACCAGTAAGGATTTCTACCATTATGCATGGGCGAACCGATTCAGCCATGGTAGAACTTGATATTGTCACATTCAAGGATAATCACCTGTCTCTACGTTTTAGAGAGGAAAGATTTGAGGTATTGTTTCCAGATACACTACCTTCGTCCAATAGTTTGTCCATACCCATACCCAATACATGGACATCCTGCGAGATTATATACAATGATCAAATCCTTGATCAACAATTAATACCTTTTGAAAGCAGCGTTTCCATTGATCCATTCAATAATGTGATTCCAAAGGATATAACAGCACCTTCTGGTAGAAGGCATATTATCAATGAATGGCTGTACAATGCGAAGGAAGGGAATCTCACAATAGAATCTTTCATCCCAGCTGGATATCATGATGAATTTCTCATTACCCTCAATGGAGTGGACATATGGAAGATTTATTCCGGTACCACCATGGATGATCAATATGTCGACAGTGCATTTGTCCTCGAGACTGTTGATACTACCAGACTCTTATGGCTCAATACCATGAAACGTACGGACGCTCAGGAGTTGATGTGGGTAGAGACCATACTCATGAATCCAGTTGAGTCCATTCACAAAGCCCGACAGCCGGATGGATTGACAATCTTGGATGCGAACCGTAGTACGTTTGGAAAATCAAACTCAACCGAGGATTTTGAAATACAGACCATTGCTGTACCGGAAGTGTTTGCCCTGTACCAGAATTACCCCAACCCATTCAACAACAGTACAACTATTTCATTTGATCTATTACAGGACGCCATGATCACGCTTCATGTCTCTGATGCAAAGGGAAGGGTAGTGGAAACATTTATTGAACAATCCCCACTGAATTCCGGTCGTTATTCGTACCACTGGGAAGGTGGACATCATGCAAGTGGTGTGTACTTCTTTACCGTCTATGCCGAAGTGGAGAATTATCTTCCCATTTCCTTCACACGGAAAATGATCTATTTGAAATAAAGCAATTGTTTCACCGGTCCCTGTTCTGATATCCATCAGTTGGCAACAGAAAACTGAACCAATTAATCCTTGTAACTTGATCCAAAACCCTTGAAACTTTGTACTGGTTTCATGAAGAAGATCATAGCCATATCCAGTCTCATTTTAATCACAGGATGTGCCACTCATCCCCATGTGAGCACTACCCGAATGGAAAAGGGAGAAACCCAAAGAGGGTTCGCATTTTCCCTGGAAAATGTTCTACCATATTATTACCATCGGTATGCCCTTACAGATGAGTCGAACGTTGGATTGCGAGTAGGGATTCCCATCGTAGGATCCGGATTGGATTATAGCAGAACTTTATACTCGAAAGAAAACAAATGGGATGTGCTTAATGTGGCATGGAGCTACAATCCGAACTATAATATTGATGCCACATATTACAAGTTTTACCAGGGCAAAGAGAAAGAAGGAAAGTCCCCCTTTGTATTCTGGTGGGGATTAAGGGGCATGTATATCCCCAAGGGAGTCAGTGGTGGAACCAGCGCCAGGATGGGTGTCCTGATTGGTTTTCAACCATGGGAAAAAAGTGGTTTTGAACTGGGATACTTTCATGATTCCAATTCCATGCCTTTTAGCAGTGTGTTTAATCCCACCTGGAGATGGGATTCAGAAGATAATGTAAGTCGATACGGTGATACCCCTCATATATCAGATTCCGGGTTGCCATCAGAGTATTCACGGTGGACAGGTTTATCACTGCGGTTTTATATCACAACTGGAAAGAGTAATGGATCTAACCCATAGAAAAACGATTTTAAGGAAAATAAGTACAGGACTCTATATTGTCACTGGAAATACAAAAAGTGGACCTGTCGCTGCTGCCATATCATTTTTAACTCAAACATCCATGGATCCCCCTTTAGTAACCATGGCTATTCGATCTGATTCATCTCTATATCAGGCAGTCCAACCCGGTAATTATCTTGCCATCCATTTTCCTGCCACTGATCAGCAGGACATGGTTGGTTCTTTCTTTCGCATTAAAGACTCAGATGAAAATTCCATAAATGGGTATGAATTCACACTGAGTGACCTGGGGAACCCCATTCTGATTGATACACCGATGGCGCTGGAAGTGGTAGTGAAACAGATCATCCCCGAGGGTGATCATCATGTGATCATAACGGAAGTTGTCCACACACTACTCAAGGAGGATAAAGATATCCTCGCCATGCATCACACAACCTGGCATTACGGCGGTTAATGACATACACCTCTCCGGACAATCCGTCCTTTACCTTACAATATGAACAGGCTTTAAACGGTGGAAACTTTCTGCCAGTATTTCTGCGCTCCTGTCTGGATAGATCACTTATTCAATCACTGAACGCGAACAATTCATCCGTTCCTGTTACCAATGCATTGAAAAATATCTTAGGCGATTGCAGGAAAAATCCTTCATCCAGGATATTGAAATACTTGTATGATTTACACAATAATGTCGGGACCAAACAGAAGACAGATTCCACTCTTACAGCTGTAGGCAAAGAAGGGATCCTGAAGGCTGTTTTTGTCATGGATCTTGAAGATGCTGTGCAGTCGAATGATTGGGATAAAGCGGAAGAAGTGGCTGCATCACTGTTCCTGGCAGCTGAGAACAAGTTATCCATCGTTGATATTCTAACAGAACTTGGATTACAGGCGCCACAAATCCATGCGACAAGATTCTACCATTTAGGACGAAGTCTGGTATTTTACAAGGAAACCCACCTTAAGTGGGACGGTGTGAAGCTCGGAATAAACTGGTTAAAAGATGCACCAGTTTCCGATCCGCATCCGTCGACCAAAATCACGCCTGAAGAATTAATGCCAGGGGTATTAACAATGGATAAAGAGACAACGCTTGCATTCATATCATGTTGGCGGTTATGGAACAGTGAATCCATCCGTGCAGGAGGATTTCGACGTGAAATATCCTACTGTCTTTCTGAGATCTCTTCCAACGTTCCTTCTACCGGAATAAAACCTGAAGACAACAAAACAATACAGAAACCTGACTTTGTCGCTACCACAGAACAGCTAATTACCAGAATTCCAGAACAAGAATTGCCTGAGGATCTGGTTCTTCTGGAAGGACTGCGATATTGCTGGGAGAATGTAGACAGTACAGGAAAATCAGTAATTTTAGCCCGAATTGAGGACATGAAAAATGGATATTGGTAAGTACAGGTGCATCTCCATAGAAACCAGTCGGTTTGGATTGGATGGTGGAGCCATGTTTGGAATTATTCCAAAGACCATGTGGGAAAAGGAAGCACCTGCAGATGACAAGAACCGCATCGAAATGGTAACACGATCCCTGCTTCTGGTGAGTGATGATAAACGCATACTTGTTGATACAGGGAATGGAGACAAATGGCAGGAAAAATTCAAAAAGATATACTCAATTGATACAGAGTCAGTGAACATAGAATCATCCTTAAAAAGTGCCGGGCTTACACCTGATGATATCACGGACGTTATTTGCACCCACATGCATTTTGATCATATAGGCGGAAACACGAGGATGGAAAGGAATGAAACAGTACCCACTTTCCAGAACGCAACATACTGGTTTAGCAGGGAAAACTGGGACCTGGCAAATTCACCATCCGAAAAAGATCAGGGAAGTTTTATGGAGGCGGACTGGAAAGTACTAGCGGACAATGGTATGGTACAGCTTGTTTCAGGAAATGACCCTTTTATTGATGGCATCGATTTTATTGTTTCCCATGGACATACACTGGGCCAGATTCACCCCATCATTCGGGATAACAACCATACACTCATGTATTGTGGTGACCTGATACCCATGTCTGCGCATATTCCTATCCCATGGATAATGGCGTATGATATTCAGCCCATGGTGACCATAGAAGAAAAACGCAGGTTACTACCTAAGATTGTAGACGAGAACTGGACACTATTTTTTGAACATGATCCATTGGTGGAAGCCTGCTCGGTATCATTCAATGGTCGACACTATCATAGAAAGGACCCGGTTGTACTCTCAGAAGGAAAATGAACTCCTCTGGTCCGGTGTGAAATCTTACCAGGCAGGCAACTATTATGAAGCCCATGAGGATTGGGAAGAATTATGGTCTGATCGGAGGTTGATGGATCGGAACATTGTTCACGGTCTGATCCAGGTATCCGTTTCACTGTTTCATAGTGAGCAGGAAAATCTGAAAGGTGCAAGGAGCATGATCCAAAAGGCACTACCAAAATTTCATGGTCATACAACCACGTGGAATGGACTTGATCTGGCACCCTTTGTTCAATCATGCATTAGATGGCAAAAACACGTGAATGAAGTTTTGTCAGTAGAAAACATCAACCCTTCATTTAAACCAGAATTGAAAGAAGTGAATAATGGTTAACATATGTCTTTTTATAAAGGATTTTCGTCTGGGAACCCTTATTGCTGAAAAGCTTACCGAAGAAAAGGTTGTGAAGATAGAGTTTGTGGATAACCTGGACTCTCCGGCAATTAGGAAGGCGGATCTCACCATTGTGGACTTCGATTATGGAGAGCAGGGAACAGTGTGGTTTATATCTCAGCTAAGACATAAAAATCAGAAACAACTGCTCATGGGGTACATGAAACGGGTGCACAAGGAACTTCATGATAAACTTACAGCTGCAGGATGTGAGCTCATATTGCCACAATCTTCCGTGGTAAAAAATATTCCTTCGATACTAAAAATGGTCAGAACAGGTGACCATGAATAAACAGGAAAAAAAGGACCACGCAATGGAAGTAATAAATCGGTTGCGTAGTGAATACCCTGATTCCAGATGTTCATTGAATTATTCGTCCACTCATGAGTTGCTTGTGGCCACCATATTATCTGCACAGTGTACAGATCACAGGGTAAATCAGGTAACCCCTGGATTGTTTGAGAAATATACATCGCCTGTTCATTTCGCCCGCGCCGATGTACAGGAGCTTGCGAGAGATATCCATTCGTGTGGGTATCATAACCAGAAAGCCAGGAGTATTCAGGGTGCCAGTTTGCGAATTGTGGAAGATTATGATGGAGAAGTGCCTGATACCATGGATGAACTGGTGGCTCTGCCGGGAGTTGGTAGAAAAACAGCCAACTGTGTGCTGGGGGAATGCTTCGGTGTACCATCCATGGTGATAGATACGCACATGGTACGGATCATGAACCTGCTTGGATTTACAACATCGAGAGATCCTGTTAAAATCGAAAAAGAATTGATGGAGATCTTTCCACCGGAGGACTGGGTAAACCTGACCCACATGATCATTGACCACGGACGAGCAATATGCATCGCCAGAAGACCCCAATGCCAGAATTGTGTCCTGGCAGATATTTGTCCATCTGCCACCGAAAATCACTAAACACTTACCCAGCGATTATTGCATTTTTTGTAGAATGAACAGCCCCTAAATTCATATTCCAATATTAATTGCAGGATACAAGTAAATGAATTACCCAATACTGACAAAAGTCTTTCATTTTTGCGCAGCACATCAATACGGTCACGATGGATGGACACCGGAAAAAAACTGGGAAGTATTTGGACCTGATGCAAGGGTACATGGTCACAATTATGAGCTGCATGTATCCGTAACGGGTCCCATCAATCCCAAGACAGGTTTTTGCGTAGATCTTGGGGAGTTGAAGCAAGTGGTCAAGACTTATGTAATTGATTTGCTCGATCATGCCCAGATTGAGAAAGATATATCCTGGTTCAAGGGGAAACAACCTTCCAGTGAAAACATGGTGCAATTTATCTGGGAACAGATCACCAGTCATATGAAGGAACCTGCTCTCCATCGGATTCGCCTGGTGGAAACACCCACTATTTATACGGATTATTACGGGGACTAAATTGGATTTTAAACATAGGTTTTACCTAATCCTGGCAGGAATCTTCATTTCGTCCCTCGTTGCAGGGAACCTCATTTTCCAAAAATTTTTTCAATGGACACCTTTTGGGCTTTACACATTTGAAATTTCTGTTGGGATTCTGCCATACCCTGTAACCTTCCTGGTGACAGACCTTATCTCTGAGCTATACGGTAAAAAGAAAGCAGATGCTGTTGTATGGTCCGGATTCATTGCCAGTGTTTTTGTTATGGGTGTTGTCCTCCTTGCCAATGCAGTACAGCAAACGGCATGGTCGCCCGTGGATTCTGAGACGTTTTCCAGGGTATTTGGATTATTTGCACCGGCAGTCTTTGCATCCATGACAGCCTATTTAACAGCGCAGTTTATCGATATCCGTATATTTCATTTCTGGAAAAAACTCACCAAAGGGAAACATCTCTGGCTCAGGAATAATGGGTCAACTGTCGTGTCGCAGCTGGTAGATACATCCGCTGTATTGAGTCTCCTTTGCCTCACAGGTGCCATTGACTGGATTCGCTTTGTACCCCTTCTAATCAATGGGTTTCTGTTTAAAGTACTGGTAGCATTGTTTGACACACCCTTGTTTTACCTGGGTGTGTATTTACTCAAAGATAAAATTCATGATGATCCTGATGAAACATGGGATCGTCCAGAACCAAAAAAGGAATTATTATGACAGGTCCAGATCAGGGAACCATAGAAGCACTGACACGATCATTGCTGGAGGAAATAGGTGAAGATGTCCAGCGGGAAGGATTACTTAGAACCCCAAACCGTGTGGCAAAAGCATGGTCATATTTCTCAAAAGGTTACAGGGAAAACCTGGATGATATCATTAACAAGGCTATTTTCGAAGAAGACTGTTCTGAAATGGTTATTGTTCGGGATGTGGAATTTTTCAGCATGTGTGAACACCATATGCTACCATTCATGGGGAAAGCTCATGTGGGTTATCTTCCAAATGGAAAAGTGATTGGGCTTTCAAAAATACCACGTATCATTGATATGTATGCAAGGAGGCTGCAGGTCCAGGAGAGGCTCACTCACCAGATTGCCATGACACTGCAGGAAGTATTGGATCCCATTGGTGTGGCGGTGGTGCTGGAAGGTCGTCACATGTGTATGCAGATGCGTGGGGTAGAAAAACAGAACAGTTTTGCCACCACGTCTGCCATGCTGGGAGAATTCCATGATCAATTCGAAACCAGAACGGAATTCCTGAGCATTATCGGTCTCCGGAATCTTTAGTCCTTTTATGACTGAATAGAAAGAAAAATAATGAGTCATAAATACCAATACGATGTTGCTGTCTTAGGTGGGGGTCCCGGTGGATATGTGGCTGCTATACGGGCTGCCCAATTGGGGTTGAAAACTGCCATCATTGACGAGGATAAACTGGGTGGTATATGCCTGAACTGGGGTTGTATCCCCACAAAAGCGCTACTTAAAAATGCAGAAGTATTGCATACGGTAAAAGGGGCCAAACAATTTGGTATTACCATCCCGTCATTTGACGTGGATTTTCCAAAGGTTATCGAAAGAAGTCGATCCGTATCAGACAGACTATCAAAAGGTATCCAGTTTCTTATGAAAAAAAATGGGATTGACCATTTTCTGGGTCGTGGGGAATTAACGAACGCCAATACACTCATTATTAAACGCAAGGATGGACCTCAAAAGGTAACAGCAAATCACATCATCATTGCTACAGGTGGACGTCCCAGGGAATTTCCCGGTCTTGAGATTGATAAAAAGAGAGTGATTGGTTCCAAGCAGGCCATGGTGCTTGAGAAGCCACCAAAAACCATGATCATCATTGGTGCCGGTGCCATTGGAGTCGAATTTGCTTACTTCTTTCAATCCTTTGGATCCAAAATCCATCTTGTAGAAATGATGGATCGAATACTTCCAATTGAAGACAAAGACATTTCTCTTGAGCTGGAAAAATCCCTAAAAAAATCCGGTATCAAGGTCCACACAGGAACACAGGTAAAAATGATTGATCGGTTAAAAACCAAGGTCAAGGTTCATATTGCATCAGGTGGAACGACCGAAATTCTTGAAGGAGATGTGGCCCTTGTGGCGGTGGGTGTCACAGGCAACATAGAAGGTATCGGACTGGAGAAAGCCGGAGTTAAAACCGATCGAGGAGCCATTAAGATAGATAAGTATGGGCAAACCAGTGTACCATCTATTTATGCCATTGGGGATGTAACAGGACCTCCCTGGCTTGCGCATGTGGCTTCTGCACAGGGACATGTAGCCGCTGAGAAAATTGCCGGACACACAACACGACCCGTTGATTATTCGAACATTCCAGGTTGTACCTATTGCCAGCCACAGGTGGCATCCCTGGGATTAACAGAAGAAAAGGCATTGGAGGCCGGGTACAAAATCAAGGTAGGTAAATTCATGTTTCGCGCCAGTGGAAAAGCCATGGCAATCCATGAAACAACTGGATTTGTAAAAATCATTTTCGATGAGAAATACGGTGAACTGCTGGGATGTCACATCATTGGATCGGAAGCCACCGAGATGATTGCAGAACTCGGTGTGGCAAAAGCACTGGAAACCACCTGGGAAGAACTGGCCACCACCATTCATGCACATCCCACATTATCAGAAGCCATCATGGAAGCAGCCATGGATGCCTTTGGGCAATCCATCCATCAGTAGAAGTTGTTTACCATGGTCGACACATCCCTGACAAGTATTGCCATCAAGGATTTGCATAGATTGGAGTATGAATCTGCATGGGATCTCCAAAAACGACTGCAGAAGGATGTACAGGAAGGCAGGGAACAGGACACACTGATTCTCGTGGAGCACGAACCGGTGTATACACTGGGGAAAAATGCAGACAGCAATCATATTCTCCAGCAAAGACCAGGGGATATAAAAACATACCGAATTGAAAGAGGCGGGGATGTGACCTATCACGGTCCCGGTCAACTGGTGGGCTATCCCATTTTGGATTTAAACAGATACACACGCTCCGTGAGCTGGTACATGCGAACACTGGAGGAAGTGATCATATCCACCCTCAATGATTTTGGAATTGATGCAGGAAGAAAGGAAGGACTCACAGGCGTGTGGGTAGATGAGGTAAAAATTGCTGCCTTGGGTGTCCGGGTTTCACGCTGGGTTACCATGCATGGTTTTGCGTTGAATGTGCATCCCGATCTACAGCATTACAGTGGAATAATTCCCTGCGGAATATTTGAATATGGGGTCACATCCATGGCAGAAATTTTAGAAAGATCCATCACGCTTGAAGAAGTGAAACCAGTTCTCATTCATCATTTCACTCACACATTTCAATCAAAGGAGAACTAAATGGGTCGATTGCATGGCTTCACAAAGCGAGAATTGACACAGGTGTACACATCCATGGCAACGGCACGTTATCTGGATGAAAAAATGCTTATCATGCTTCGACAGGGAAAAAGCTTTTTCCACATTGGTTCATCAGGGCATGAAGCTGCGCAGCTGGCAGCAGCCAACACATTCCGTCCGGGGGAAGACTACTTCTATCCGTATTACAGGGATGCAGCATTTTGTCTCGGTATAGGAATGACGGCGAGAGAACAACTGCTGTCTTTCTTGGCACGAAAGGATGATCCCAATTCCGGGGGACGACAGATGCCCCAGCATTACGGGCACAGGGAATTGAATATTGTCAGTCAATCCAGTTCCACAGGGACGCAGTATTTACAGGCTGTGGGCACTGCCATGAAATGCAAGTGGGATGAAACAAAGGATGTGGTCTATGTATCCAGCGGAGAAGGTACCACAAGCCAGGGGGATTTTCATGAAGCGCTGAACTGGTCCAGTAGAGAAAAACTTCCTGTCATTTTTCATGTACAAAACAATGAGTATGCTATTTCTGTGCATATTTCTGAGCAGACATCCGGTAAATCGGTCTATACCATGGTTGGTGGTTACACAAACCTGGCACGCTTCGATGTAGATGGAACCGATTTTTTTGAAACCCAGATGGCTTTCAAGAAAGCAGTGGACAGGGCACGTAAAGGAAAGGGTCCTTCCGTCATCGTGAGCCATGTTGTAAGGTTATTACCCCATTCCTCATCCGATGATCAACGGAAATACCGCGAACACGAAGAGTTGGAAGAAAACCAGGAAAGGGATCCCATCACCCGTTTCGAGTCCGCCTGCATTGAGGGTGGCGTTTTCACTGAAAAAGAACTGGAAAAATTGAGCAGGGATTGCAAACAATCCGTGGATAATGATGCGGATTGGGCCGACGAGCAGGATCATCCTGAGCCGGACACTGCTCTGGATTTTATCCTGGGAGAAAACCCCATTACGGAAGAAACAGCCACGAACCCAATCTCTGATAAAATTGTCCTTGTGGATGCCATTAACCATGCCCTGTCAGAAGAGCTGGAGCGAAATGAAAAAATGGTGATCTATGGTCAGGATGTTGGGGATCCCAAGGGTGGTGTGTTTACCGCAACACGAGGCTTATCCACAAAATATGGACCAAACCGTGTGTTCAATTCACCCCTGGCGGAGTCATCCATAATCGGTACATCAGTTGGACTGTCATTAGCAGGATACAAACCAGTTGTGGAAATCCAGTTCGGGGATTATATCTGGACATCCATGATGCAGATCAGGAATGAACTGGTCACCATGCGGTATCGATCCAACAATCATTGGAAATCACCGGCAGTGGTCCGTGTACCTGTGGGGGGCTACATCCATGGTGCCCTGTGTCACAGCCAGTCCATTGATGGGTATTTCATGCATCTTCCGGGAGTCTACATAGCTTATCCTTCCAATGCTGCTGATGCAAAAGGACTTTTGAAAGCCGCATGTCGCATGGATGATCCGGTACTCTTTTTAGAGCATAAGGGTTTATATCGGCAGGGATATGCTGCCACGCCTGAACCTGATGAGAATTATGTGCTCCCCTTTGGAAAGGCAAAGGTCATTCGTGAAGGCGATGCCCTTACAATTATAACCTGGGGCGCCATGGTGCAAAAAACACTGGAATCCATATCCCGGCTGGATGTGGATGAGGGTGATGTCGAAGTCATTGATATACGAACACTCTTTCCATTGGACATGGGGACCATCAAGGCATCCTTGAGTAAAACAGGAAAAGCACTGATCGTATATGAGGACAATCTTACAAGCGGACCTGGAGCAGAAATTTCAGCGCGCATTACAGAGGATTGCTTTGAAATGCTGGATGGGCCCGTAAAACGAGTTGGTGCAAAGGATTGTCCCATAGCATACAACTGGTATTTAGAGGAGCGTATTCTCCCTCAGGTTTCTGAGATTAAACAAGCCATTTTAGATTTATTGGAGTATTAGACGATGAAAGTGGATGTGGTCATGCCAAAGATGGGTGAATCCATCACCGAAGGTACCATTTTAGAGTGGCGTAAGAATGTAGGTGATTCTGTTCAAAGAGATGAAATCCTGCTTGAAATCGGTACCGATAAGGTGGATTCTGAAATTCCTTCACCGCATGAAGGTATTCTGGTTGAAATCCTTGCGCAACCCAATGATGTTATTGAGGTAGGTATTCCTATTGCAAGAATTGAAACGGAAGCAAGCCAGGTTGAGCCGGTACAGATACAGGAGGAAGAAACACCCATCGAAGCAAAACCGGAACCAGTGAAGGAAAAACCAACTCCAAAACCTGAAAAATCAGAGTCGACCACCAAGCGTTTCTACACGCCTGTGGTGATGAAGATGGCACAGGAAGCAGGAATAGCCATGTCGGTACTGGAAACCATTCCCGGTTCCGGCCGGAATGGTCGCGTAACGAAAAAAGATATTCAGTCCTATCTGGATAGCGGGCCGAAACCATCTGTTCCTGATGCGGTACCAGTACAAACGGAAACGACAGTGACTCCTCCATCCATTCCTGCACAGGGTACACGGGTGGAAATGGACCACATGAGAAAGCTTATTGCAGATCATATGCGCACGAGTCTGGATACATCTGCCCATGTTTATGTGGTGACAGAAGTAGATATGACTCCCATCGTGGATTTTGTCAATCGACAAGGATCAACATTTAAAGCGCGAGAGGGATTCAGCCTGACATATACACCGTTTATAATCGATGCCCTTGTAAAAGCATTGAATCAATTCCCAGAAGTGAATGCCTCATTAGACGGACATGAGATTGTGTATCATCGGCATATAAATATGGGATTGGCAGTGGCTGTAGAAAAAGGTCTCATGGTACCTGCCATTTTCCGATGTGAAGAATTAAACTTCCTCGGCTTATGCAGAAAAGTGTATGATTTGGCAAAACGAACCCGTGATAAACAAATCAATCCCGATGAATTGCAGGGCTCCACATTCACCATCACCAATTTTGGTGTGTTTAATGTGACCATGGGGATGCCCATCATCAATCAGCCTAACGTGGCTATTCTGGGCGTGGGGACCATAAAAAAACGACCCGTTGTGATTGAAACTCCAGAGGGAGATAGTATTGGAATCCGATCCATCATGTATTTGTCACTGGGAATGGATCACCGACTAATAGATGGTGCGGGAGGAAGCCGGTTTATCGATGCAGTAAAAAGCAATCTTGAACATATGCCATTGGAAGGACTTATCTGATGGCGATTGACCATGTCCTGAAACTTTATTCACAGACGATTCGGTCTCCATATCTCCATTATGGATTCTGGGATAATCCATCGGATATTGTCCTCTCAGAAATTACATTGAATGATATTCGAGATGCTCAACAGCGATATATCGAACATCTTTCGGGTTTCATACCTGAAGGTGTAAACACCATTCTGGATGTGGGGTGTGGGATAGGTGGGAATACGGCCTACCTCATGGGGAAAGGATATTCTGTTGAAGCACTGTCTCCAGACTCTTACCAGGAGGATGTTATTCGAGAGAAATTCCAGAACCTCGTTTCATTCCATAAGACGACATTTGAAGATTTCCAAACAGACACAACCTACGATTTGATTCTGGAAAGCGAAAGCGCCTGTTACATCAAGATCAGAAAAGGATTTAAAAAAGCCAGGGAAGTATTGAAACCTGGTGGCTACCTGCTTGCATCGGATTATTTTGTTTTTAATGATCAGGGTGAAAGTCCTCACTTAAAAGCATCTCATCCCATGGAGAAATACCTGAGGATTGCACGAGAAGAAGGGTTCACTCTTGAAAGAGAATTTGACCAGACTCTTCATACAGTTCCAACATTGGATGCAGCACACTATTTCGTCCAGCGATTTGCGAAGCCCACCATTGATTATACTATCAACTCAATCGATAGAAAAAAACCGATTCTACTTAAAATTCTGAGATTCTTTTTTAATCGATATGGAAAGAAAAAACTGGATCAATTGGACCTTATTCGGAGTGATGAATTCAAAAAATATAGACGCTATATGATCTATCTATTTAAGAAGGAATCATGAGCATCCCTGCACACAAACCAAAGATTCGAATTCACCGTGGTCCTGATTACCAGTTTGTTCAGGATATTGTCAGCGATAACAATCTTAACACAGTGTGTGAGGAGGCACGTTGCCCCAACATCTATGAGTGCTGGAATCGGCGTACTGCAACGATCATGATCCTTGGTGATACCTGCACAAGGGCCTGTGGATTTTGCTCTGTAAAAACCGGAAAACCGGGAGCGATTGATTCAATGGAGCCTGTCCGAACTGCCATGGCCGTGAAAAAAATGAATCTTCGTCATGTGGTGATAACTTCCGTTGATAGAGATGACATAAAGAATGACTATGGATCAGCCATCTGGGCTGAAACTATTCGACAGGTTCATCACCATGCCCCTGACTGCACGGTGGAAGTTCTGACACCTGATTTCAAAGGGTACAAACCAGCATTGGATAATGTATTCAATGCAAAACCAGATATTTTCAGTCACAATATTGAAACTATTGAACGCATCAGCAAAGCCGTTCGATCTCAAGCGGACTGGGGTCGCAGTCTGGATGTATTGCGTTATTCCAGAGATCAAAACCAGCGAACTAAAACCGGTATGATGGTTGGATTGGGAGAAACAAATGAAGAAATCCTTCAGACCATGAAGCAGGTAGCAGATTTGGGTGTTAAAATTTTTACTATAGGTCAATACCTGCAACCAACAAACTGGAATCTACCGGTTAAGCGTTATGTGTCTGATGAGGAGTTTATCATGTACCGGGAAGAAGGGGTAAAAATGGGATTTACTGTTGTGGAATCCGGTGCCCTGGTACGAAGTTCATATCATGCAGATGAGCAGGCTCGTTTGGCAATGGAATCCTAAAGAACAAAGGTAATTATGGAAAAATATAAAACAACGATTTATGTCATTATTGTCTTCTGCGGAATATTAACGGCAGCCCTGTCACTCATGGAGCAGGGTGGAGATGATTTGAATATTGTAGTGAGGGATGGTCACACATTTGTGGACGGTGTTATGGCTCCACACCTATCTGATTTGCCATTTCACGGGGCATATATAGATGATGGTACCTGTTTATCCTGCCATGCAAATGGAAAGGAAATTGACCTCATGGGTACCGCTTATGTCGCTCAGAAAATGGCACATGAAAAGAGGGATAATTGCGACCGGTGTCATCACCCAGCAAATCATTAGACTGTCATATCAGCATACAAAATTGCATGGCATGTTCTTTGTTAACTGGTGTCATGTAAAAAAGGAAAAATTATGAGTGAGAGCGAAAGTCGGAAAACAGTAGACACTGAAATTTATCCCGTCATGCCTTTAAGGAATACGGTGTTGTTCCCGCAACAGGTAATTCCAATTTACATTGGTAGAGAAAAATCATTAAAGCTTATCAATGATCTGGATCCGGATCATAAATACATCGTGGTTGTGGCCCAGGAAGATGGCACTATTGAAGACCCTAAGCCTGAAGATTTATACTCCTATGGCACACTGGCTGTCGTGTTAAAAGTGTTTGATATGCCTGATAATAGCAAGTCCGCTATTGTCCAGGGTGTTGAAAGAATTAAGGTACTAACCTACACTTCGAATAAACCATATTATAGAGCTGCCATCAAGCGGGTACACGATATTGAGCCAGATGATGACCTCCAGCTTGATGCTCTGGTGAAAAACCTAAAAAACACCTTTAAGGATCTTATAGAAGTTGCCCCGAACCTGTCTGAAGAACAGTCAGGGATGCTCTCCAACATACAAAAACCATCCAGAATGGCAGACAGAGCAATTTCTCTCCTGACAGTGAGTAATGCAGAAAAGCAGGGAATATTGGAAGAGTTGAATGTGAAGGGTCGGGTAGAGAAATCTATTTCAATTCTAACCAAAGAGATCCAGCGAATAAAACTGGGAGAGGAGATCCAGACGGAAGTCCAGGATGAAATCGCCAAATCCCAGCGTGAATACTACCTTCGTGAACAGATGAAGGCCATTAAGAAAGAACTTGGTGAAGATGAATCATCTGTAGAATTAAAGGAACTGGAAGAACGGATTGTCAATGCCGGGATGACAGAAGAAGCGGAAGGCGTGGCAAGGAAAGAGCTGGATAGACTATTACGTATACCAACTCAGTCGCCTGAATACACCGTGGCCCGTACGTACATTGAATGGCTCGCTGATCTACCATGGAGCACATCGTCTGAAGATCGTGTGGATGTAAAAAAAGCCAAAGACATCCTGGATGAAGATCATTATGGACTGGAGAAAGTAAAAGAACGAATTTTAGAGTACCTTGCTGTAAGGGATTTAAAACAGAAAAAAGATCCGTCTGGAAAGGTGAAGGGCCCCATTCTTTGTTTTGCAGGACCTCCCGGCGTGGGCAAAACATCCCTGGGGCGCTCAATTGCACGGTCCATGGGACGTGAATTCATTCGTCTTAGCCTAGGCGGAGTAAGGGATGAAGCGGAAATACGTGGGCACCGTAGAACCTACATTGGTGCATTACCAGGAAGAATCCTTCAATCGCTCAAGAAAGCAGGTACCAACAACCCGGTATTCATGCTGGATGAAATAGATAAACTTGGTGCTGATTTTCGTGGTGATCCATCCAGCGCACTCCTGGAGGTTTTGGATCCAGAGCAGAATGATACCTTCAGTGATCATTATCTGGAAGTGGATTTCGATTTAAGCAAAGTCATGTTTATCGCCACAGCGAATTACCAGGATCCGATCCCGCCGGCATTAAAGGATAGAATGGAAATCCTTGAATTCTCAGGTTATATCGAGGATGAGAAAATCAACATTGCCAAGCGTCACCTGATTCCAAAACAGATAGATGAGAACGGATTGGATGGTAAAGATGTGACGTTTGATGCAACGGCTATCAAGGAATTGATTCGCTCCTACACGCGTGAGGCTGGTGTGAGGAATCTTGAACGTGAGATTGCCAATACACTCAGAAAAGTTGCCCGTGACAAAGTAGAGAATGAAAAGAAAAAATTCCGTCTGTCAAAGAAAAGGGTTAATGAATACCTTGGGGCTCCTCGGTTCTATTCTGAGATTGCTGAGCGGGTCACAAAACCTGGTGTGGTAACGGGTCTGGCCTGGACGGCTGCAGGAGGTGATATCCTGTTTGTGGAAGCATCGAAGATGAAAGGTAAGGGGGGATTGACGCTGACAGGTCAACTGGGTGATGTCATGAAGGAATCTGCAACAGCGGCACTATCGTATGTCCGGTCTCATGTAGATATCCTTGGAATCGAAGCAGATTTCCATGAGAAAACGGATATCCATGTTCATGTTCCTGCCGGTGCCATTCCAAAGGATGGTCCATCAGCTGGTGTAAGTATGTTTACGTCTCTGGTGTCACTGCTTACCGGTAACAATGTGCGAGAGAGTGTGGCCATGACAGGGGAGATCACGTTGCGTGGGAATGTGTTACCCATTGGTGGTGTGAAGGAAAAAGTGACAGCGGCTCATCGTTCAGGAATCAAGATTATCATCTTGCCTGATCACAATAAAAAAGACCTTGAAGAAATTCCGGATCACATAAAGAAGGATATTGAATTCCATTTCGCCAAGGAAATGATGGATGTAATAGATGTGGCCATTCCACAGGTAAAATCTGGAAAGAAAAAATCTTCTGGGTCAGGAATCAAAGCATCGTAACTTTCCGCCGCTTTTTTAGACAATAATAGGGCGCATAGCTTCAATCTTCGTTCCATTTTCATAGGAACTACCTGCCTGCACGGAGACCGTTTCGGCGAAGGCAGGCGATTGACATGCAGTTGGTCAGAGCGTCCCGACACTACATGTCGGGAATGTCGGCCAAGAAATAAGTTTTTTAATAAGGGCGCATAGCTCAGTTGGTCAGAGCGCCTGCCTTACAAGCAGGATGTCGGCAGTTCGAATCTGTCTGCGCCCACCATGTTTCATGTATATGTATTATTAAGTATATCAACACATCGATTGTATATTGGCCATACTAACAATCTCGAAAGGCGACTTAAGGAGCACAACCGAAACAAATCTAAGTCAACCAAAAACCAAGGGCCATGGGAGTTAATTGGGTCAAAAAAGTTTGAAACTCGATCTGAAGCCATGAAACTTGAGAAGAAGTTGAAATCATTTAAGAACCCTGAAAGGGTTCTTTCTTATATGCAAAAGTAATTGATTTGGTGTCAGAGCGTCCCGACATACAATGTCGGGAATGTCGGTCCCGTACACGAAGTGTCGGGATCTGCGCCCACCATGTTTTATCGATGTCTTATTTAGCAGTTCTACACATCGCTTTTATATCGGTCATACGAATAATCTTAACGGTTGTTTGTATATTGTTTTCAGGGACCATCAGGAGTTATCTGACCACGATAGTTTCAAGAATTGTTTTTTTGCTTTATAAAATAAACATTCAGTATGTTCAAATGAGGTTGTACTGTGATCCGTTTTCTGATTCTCATTATTATCATCGCTCTGTCTGGGTGTGACCAGAAGAATGAAAATGCCAACGATATATCCACATTGATCCTTATTTCAATGGATGGGTTCCGTTGGGATTATGTTGATCGAACAGATACACCACATTTTGATTATCTCATAGAAAACGGGGTAAAGGCTGAAGCACTTATTCCTGTATACCCTACATATACATTTCCCAATCACTTATCAATTGTAACAGGTCAATACCCTGAAAATCATGGAATTATTTCCAACACGATGTGGGATACTGTTTATAATGAATGGTATTACATTGGAGAAGGTTCAGACCCGGTACAGGATGGCAAGTGGTATGAAGCTGAACCCATCTGGAATACAGTTGAAAAACACGGGAAGAAATCAGCCATTTATCATTGGCCAGGAAGTGAAGCAGAGATCTTGGGTAGTAGACCTTCAACATATTTTGTCTATGAGAATTCATCAACCAATACCATGAAAACGGAACAGGTTCTCTCCTGGCTTGATCAATCGGAACCTGAACGTCCATCTTTCATTGCCACGTACTTCAATGATGCGAACTATTACGGTCATCGATCAGATGTGGAAAGCTCATCCATGGATACAGTCATCCAGGGACTGGATGATGATCTGGGGTTGCTTTTATCGGGGCTGGATGAGTTGAATATTCTTGATAAAGTACATATCATGATAGTGTCTGATCACGGTATGGTCAATTATCATGAAGACAAAGTTATATTTCTGGATGACCATATCAATTTCAACTGGTTGTACAGATACCATCTTGGACCGGCACCCATGTTTTTCCCCTACCCAGACTATATGGACTCTGTCTATCTTTCTCTAAAGGATGCTCACCCAAACCTGGCTATTTACGAGAAAGAGGAAATACCCGAAGACCTGCACTATAGCAACCATAGGAGAATCTATCCCATAGTAGGCATTCTTGATGAAGGATGGTTGCTCACCACCCATCCGTATTTTGAAGAGGACGGCTTTGGAGGGGATTATATTGCATCCCATGGATATCATCCCCAATATGATAGTATGCAAGGAATATGTATTGCCTTTGGTCCTGCATTTAAAAAGGGTGTTTCTGTACCAAAAATTGAAAACATTCATTTGGTTGAATTGATGGCAAAAGTGTTGGATGTTGATCCTGTAGAGAATAATGGATCTTTGAATGAATCATCAGATTGGTTTAAAGATATTTGGTAGAAATATTTTGATTCAATCAATATTCCTGTTTAACACATTTTGATGCCAGGTTGAAACTATTTGATCAGTTTCTGTATATTAATCACAAGACTACGATATAAAGATTGATTACTTTCAAAAATTGGAGTGTACAATGAAAAAACTACTGCTCATTTCCATATTGATTTCTACCATTTACTGTCAATCACCTGCAGGAGCCATATTTGTTCTAATTTCACCATCACCGGGTTTGAATGGTATGGCAGGGATTGGTGCCTGCTTGCCATCCAGTGATGCCTTCGCTTCTTTCTACAATCCAGCCAATGGAATTGATGTGGGTAAGGGACTGTTCTACTCAGAGGCTGAAATGTCAACAAACTGGCTTCCCAATCTGGCAGATGATATTGTCCAGACGTACGAAGTAAAAAACCTGGGATTAATTCCTGAATCTTCCCCATTTCAAGTTACGATTTCTCAGCACAAGTACATCCTTGATCTGGGTAAGCAGTATCGAACAAATGTTAATGGTCTGATAATGGATTCATCTGAAATAGTTTATTCAATGTCCGGTCATGCCATGGGGATACGGCATGAAAACACATTTCGAGGAATTCCCTACACCATTTCAATGGGGTTAACAGATAAGCAGGTTACACAGGAATTTTTGGGGTCAAAATCAACCGATAAATTGATGGACTATGGGTTTTTGCTCGCATCCCCAATAAACATACAAGTGCCAATTGAAAACCTGAAGTCATTGTCTCTTTCGTTTAACCCGGGTTTTGGATACAGTGTTTCCAATGTGGGGGATAGCATCACCGTAAATGAATATAGCTCACCAACGCCAAAAACAGTACGTACGGGGCTATCTGGAGACATGTCAGTATTCTATCGAAATGAATGGGAGCTACTTCGATGGAAATTGGGTAGAATGGCATCAGATATAATGGTGAATGAGGACAAACTGGCTGAAGGTAAAATTGAATATCAGAAAGGGTTTGGTGACATAAATTTCCTTAGAAATGTCGTGCAGAGTAAATCAGATTCTGGTATTACAATCTATAGGGGGAATGAATGGACGGTTTTTGGAGCCTTCACACTTCGAACCGGTTTCGAAAAGAATATAAGTGGTAGAATCATAATGGATACACACGGGTATGGCTACAGACTCTCAGGATTATTTTATATTCTACACTGGGCTACCAGACAAAAGATATACGATATACTGTTAAACCATATTGACTTCCGGTATGATTATTCAATCTATAAAACTGATCCCGGGCATCCACTGGAGGATACGGAATTTGAAGCCTGGACACTTACGGTAAATAACATTGATAAACTAATTCTTAAATTGTTTGATTAACCAGAATATGGTATGATCGGGACATATGACAAATAAACTAAACTGGGGAATCATCGGTCCCGGACGTATAGCCACAAAGTTCGCTGAAGACCTTCGTCTTTCCTCCAATTCTGCTTTATATGGAGTGGCATCTAGGAATGGTCAAAGAGCTAAACAATTCTGTAAAGAGCATCATGGGTTTAAAGGCTATGATTCATATGAAGATCTCATACAGGATCCCAACCTGGATGTCATCTATATTGCCACCCCACATTCTTTCCATTATGAACAGACCGTGCAATGTCTGAAGTCCGGGAAGGCGGTACTGTGTGAAAAACCGCTGGGGATTGACCTCAATGAAGTAAACGCACTTATGGATGAATCCAGGAAACAGAATACATTTCTTATGGAAGCCATGTGGACCCGATTCATCCCTGCAACAGAAAAACTCATTGAAGTAATTCACAATAATAGCATTGGAAAAATTCAAACTGTTTATGCCGATTTTGGGTTTAAAGGGGATTTAAATCCAGACCTGCGATTGGCCAATAAATCCCTGGGAGGTGGATCCCTGCTGGACATAGGTATTTACCCGGTCTATCTTAGTCTGCTAACTCTCGGAACACCTGAATCCATCAAAGCATCAGCTACATTTACCGGCACTCATGTGGATAGTGACTGTAACATGGAATTCATGTACAAGAATGGAGCTCACGCCTTTTTGAAATCCTCGTTCCTGCAAAATACTCCGACAGAGGCACGGATAATTGGTGAAAATGGAGAAATCAAGTTGCACTCACCATTTCACCACACAACATCCATGACTATAACGACCGATATGGGAAAAGAAACCATTCAGTTACCCTATGATCACCACGGATACTTGTTTGAGATTCTAGAAGTGGAATCCTGCATGAAAAATGGTTTGATCGAGAGCACAAAACATTCCCATGAGATGAGTCGATCCCTTAGCTATCTTCTGGAACAGGTGAAAAAAGAGATTGGCCTCACATATGTTAGTAGGATGAAATAGATGATATTTGATATTATTATCCATTCTTCAATACCAGCAATGCTGATTCAAATGAACCAAAAAACAGATGACCGAATAAGGAATAAGATTGATGATGAATGATAGGAAAGATACCGTAAGGGATTATAAAGAGCGAACCAAACCGGCTGGAGTGTTCCAGATACGGAATCTTCGGACGGGAAAACGGTTATTATGCAGCAGTACGAACCTTGAAGGACCACTAAACCGCATGAAATTCATGCTCACAACTGGAAGCCATAAGAATAAAGCCCTGCAAGGAGATTGGAACGCATTGGGACCAGAACATTTCACGTTTGAAATTCTGGAAGAACTGGATCAGGAAAAAATAGAGGATTCCGTTCAGTTAAACCGCGCATTGAAAATACTAGAAGAAAAATGGATGAAGGGTATGGACACAAACAAAAATGAATACTACAATGTGGGAACCAATATTCGACTTACGTGATTTCAAGAATTCACATTAATAATTTTTTAATAGACAAGGAGATTTCATCGTGAAACGAGTTTTATACGGGCTGATCTTTCTTTTCCTGATATTCGGAAATTCATCAACGACCTATGGTCATTGTCAGGTCCCCTGTGGGATCTATGATGACTACATGCGGGTTAAATCAATGTTGGAAGACGCAAGCACAGTAAGGAAAGCCATGAATAAGATCGTTGAATTGTCAGGAAAGAATGATGCCCTGTCAAAGAACCAAATGGTGCGGTGGGTCATGAATAAAGAGCAACATGCTCAAAATATAATAGATACTGTAAGCGACTATTTCCTAACACAACGAGTTAAATCTGATCAGTCAGATTATTTGGATCGATTGGCAAAACACCATTCAGTCATTACATCTGCAATGAAGGTAAAGCAGAATGTGGACTTGAAATATGTGGTAATGCTTGAGGAAAGTATCGGGGAATTGCTGGAATTCTACCCTAAACACACACATTAAAACTCCTCCAGAATGAAACACACGCAAATTCAAAAATCCCCCTTGAAGGTTGCAGGTCTTATGACAGGCACCTCAATGGATGGAATGGATATTTGCATTGCAGACATTTCATTCAAAAAAACATCTGTTTCTTTCTCCATTTTGTATTATGAGACCATATCATATCCTGATGCAATTAAACATGAGGTATCGTCTGCGCTGTACGGAACCACAGGTGATATCTCACGATTACATTACGATCTTGGCAGATGGATGGCTGATGTGTTGGAAGAAAATGTGCCACCCGGATTATCATTTGACTTAATTGGATGTCACGGTCAAACCATATTTCATGAGCACAATAAAAACACGCTTCAGGTTGGAGAACCATCTTTTCTTGCAGAACGATTTGGTGTCCCAGTTATTTCTGATTTCCGTGCCAGGGATATCTCGGTCGGAGGGTGCGGTGCTCCCTTAATTCCCATCATTGATAAATGGTTGCTGCAATCGCCAGAGGAGTTCCGGATCGTCCTGAATATTGGCGGAGTTAGCAATGTGACCATTCTACCGTTAAATATAAAAGATCCTGTCACTGGCTTTGATACGGGTCCGGGAATGTCCCTGCTGGATGAAGAATACGGTCGACACTTTCCCTGTGGATATGACCAGGAAGGGCAACTGGCTCTGAAAGGACATGTTCATGAAAACCTGGTTCAAAAATGGGTAAAGGATTCATTCATTCAAAAATCAGGTCCAAAATCTGCCGGTCGTCATGACTATGGACTAACATGGTTGAAAGAGCACGATGTGGATCTTCAACACATGGTCATTGAGGATAAACTGGCCACCCTTACTGCCTTTACTGCAGAAGCTATCGCCACTGGATGTTCAAACTATTTAAATGAAGAAAATGGGACCATTATTGTCAGCGGTGGAGGAATCCATCACAATCGGCTAATGAACGAGCTGGATATGCGGTTGCATCCATTTTCCGTGAAAACATCAGACGAATATGGTATTCCACCTGACAGCAAAGAAGCCCTTGGGTTTGCAATTCTTGCTGCAGCCCATGTGAAGGGGATCCCAGGAAATATCCCGGAAGTGACCGGCGCATCAAAACCGGTAATCCTTGGTAAGGTTACCATTTGACAATTACCATTTTATAGAAGTTTGTAACCTAAAAGGATATCCAGGTCGGTTTTCCCCATGGAGAATATCTCTTTTCCGGTAAAACTGAATCCATGCCGTAAGTACCAATTCAGGGCTTTGGTATTTCTTTCCATCACACCAACACTCAATACTTTGTAGCTCTGTTTAATTGCCTGTGATTCAGAAGAATCGAGGAATTGTGTACCAATACCCTTACCGTGATGAGATTTTCGAATATACAGTGATTGAATATGAAAGCCATGATTCAACTCCCCATGAAGAGTGTATCCAATACTTTTTCCTCGAGATTTGGCTATATACCCACCTGTGATTTGTGTTTTAAAGGAGGAAAAAGTCTTTGTATACAGTTGTTTATGATAGTGAAGGATATCTTTTGCAGGGATAAAATCAATGTAAGATTCCAGCCAGAGGTCTAGTGCTAGAGGTCTAATGATATCCCAATCAGATTCCGTCATTTTCAGTATGGATATGGATTGAACCATGGTTGAAAATAGTGGTATCCCTCAACTCGTGGTAGATAAAGTCAATCCGATTATAACTTTCACCATGGTCAACACAGATAAATCAATCTCAATCCCCGAGTCGGAATTGGAGTTTTCTGCTATCCGGTCCAGCGGTCCAGGTGGCCAGCATGTAAATAAAGTGTCAACAGCAATTCAACTTAGGTTTGATATCCAGGCATCATCCCTGCCGGACTGGCTAAAAACAAGACTTATAAAATTGAACGACAGTCGAATTACAATTGATGGGGTGGTCATAATAAAATCTCAGGATCATCGGAGCCAAAAAAAGAACAGGGATGAAGCAGTCAACAGATTGAATACACTTATCCAGAAGGCATCTAAGCGACCACGCAAACGTATCCCCACTATACCTACAAAAACATCTGTTAAACGACGACTGGACAGGAAAACCCGCCATGGAGTAAAAAAAGGATTGAGAAAGAAAATTTCCAGCAAGGATGTGGACCATTAAAGGCTTTGCTTACTCCATTTTCAGTAGGCAATTTCCCCGATTCTATGGCTAAGGAATATCACACGTATCTCTGGCAGGAAGTCAAGGGTGAACATATTTACAGGATCCAATCAGATGATCCGGTCATTGTTCGTAACCTGAAAAAGCAGCAGCATTCAAAATTGATTGGGCATGGGTTGAACCAGTATCAATCTACATTCAGCATAGAATGCGATAGTGTTAGATCAGCCAGAGAGATGATACAGAAATTCGCAGGGAAAAATGCGGTGGTGGAACATGGATCAGAAGAAACTCATTATGTTACCTACAGGCACCACAGCAGAAATCGGCAATTGGAATTGTTATAGCAGCTTTAACCAACCCCATATTTCTGCATCTAATCAAGGCTGAACACATCCCATAACAGGCAACTATATGAAAATAAGACAAACACATTTTTTATTTATCACACTCATACTGACATTTGCTTATGCTCAATCGCATGGCGGCGGAAAAAGAAATATGCCTGCCATTGGAATGATTGAAGGAACCGTTCTGGATTCAACCACGAATAAACCCATTGAATATGTGTCAGTGTCACTGGTGAGTATTCGGACCAATGACATTGTGACAGGTGGAATATCCAATCCCAAGGGTGAATTCCATATCAACGATATTCCTTTAGGTCAGTACAATGTGGTGATAGAGTTCATTGGATACACCCCCAAAACAGTAGGTCCCATTTTGCTTTCTCCCCGTGGTGAGGGTATTGAACAAAATCTTGGACAATTGTATTTATCATCCACTTCTCTTGAACTCTCAGAAATCGATGTGGAAGGTGAGCGACCACTCTTTTCACAGACCATAGAAAAAAAGATATTTAATGTTGAACAAAATACCCTATCCACCGGGGGATCCGCACTGGATGTTCTGAGACAGGTTCCTGGAGTGGATGTGGATATTGACGGTAATGTATCTGTTCGTGGAAATTCCAATGTGAATATTCTTTTGGATGGAAAACCGTCCAGTATGACATCAGGTGACAGTGAAATGCTGCTGGAAAATATCCCTGCAGATAATATCCAGGATGTGGAGGTTCTGACAAATCCCTCTGCCAAGTATGACCCGGATGGTATGGCTGGCATTATCAATATTGTACTAAAAGAAAACAAGTTTGCAGGACTCAATGGTAACCTGAACTCCACATTGAGCAGTAATGGAGGGATCAATGGTTCCGGACAGGTGAACTTCAGGAATGAGAAAGTGAATGCCTATATCAATTCTGGTATTCGCAAGGATGTCCGTGGAGCTTCAGGTGACACTCACAAAGAAACATTTTCCCCTGACACTGTTATGTTGGATCAGAGCGTCAGTGGTGATCGGGGAGGAGAATCCTTTCTTATTAAAGCGGGACTGGAATATTATCTGACTCGCAAAACAACTGTGGGATTAACTATTTCACGAAACAATCGAACCCACGATCATAGCCGCCGTGTCGATGCTGTTGAAATGGATACAACAACTCTGGAGTACTATAGAAACTCCGTCCATGGCAGTGATCGTGTGTCCAATGATCTAACCATATCATTTGATCAAAAATTCACTGACCCTAAACAAACATTATCTGCCTTGGCATTCATTTCCAGTGGCTCAAATGACTACTATGATGAGCAGGAATCTCACCCCCTTCCGGGATATGAAGGACTGGTAGATGCGTTGCCGGAAAAATCCGATCAGATCAGAGCGGACACGGATATCAATCTTCAGGTGGATTATGTTCATCCACTGGGGAAAGAAGGCAAGATCGAGGCAGGGTATAAAGGGATCATTAATACGCTGGATACGGATTATGAAACATTTGAATGGGTCGACAGCACCAATTCATTTGTCCTGGATCCCGATCGCAGCAATCACTTTATTTTTGAAGAGAATATCCAGAGCGCCTATTCACAGCTGAGTCACAAGATTGGTCCTTTTGGGTACATGGTTGGACTTCGAATGGAAAGTGCCACCAATTTATCCAGGTTGGAGGATACAGATAAATCATTTAAAAATCCTTATACAAGCCTGTTCCCCAGTGGGTCTATTTCCTATGGTCCACCAAAACTGCTTCAGGTACAGGCAAGCTATTCCAAGCGGATAAGGCGACCCAGGTCAAGACAACTGAATCCAACTATCAGACAATTTGATCAATACAGCATGCGAACCGGAAATCCATTCCTGAAGCCGGAGTACATTGATGTGAGCGAGCTGAATTTTTCGCTTTTTAAAAATGGGCTGTCCTTTTCTCTAGGGTTCTATTATCGAAATGTGACAGACAGGATCAGTCGTCACAAATTCTCTAATGATGAGGGTGTCACAGTTGTTACCTATGCCAACTATGACAATACTCAGTCCTACGGTACGGAGTTTATCCTGTCGGGGTCCCTTGGGAAGCAATTTAGAATCATGTTAAGCTCCAATATTTACACCGATGAAACCCAGGCATCCGGTGTTTCTGATGAAGATATATCCCACACCTCAACAGGGTATAACGGCCGATTTACAACGACCTGGATGATGACACCAACCACGGAATTAATGCTCATGGGATTTTACCGTTCTCCCAGGGATATCCCATTTGGAGAAATAAAATCCATGTCTTTCACAAGCCTTTCTTTAAAGAAAAAATTTGCCAGGGATCGGTTTTCAGTTTCTTTTCGGATGAATGATCTGTTCAATACCATGGGATTCCGATACACCACATGGGATGATCATTATTTTCAGGATATGGAAAGGAAGTTCGAGAGTCAGGTCCTGTCCGTTTCACTGGAGTACAGGTTTGGAAAAATGGAGGACCGAAGCCGCTATAGCCGCCGGAATCAATCCGGTAATGGAGGCGGTGAAGACTTTGAAATGGAATAATGATTTCTGGTTGTAAAACCATTAGTTTTTTCGCTTGTTAACCAAACCAAGAGTATAGAATATGAACATAAAATCCCTGTCACTTTTCCTGTTTTCACAAATTTTTCTATTCGGTCAGGCCGAACCGGTCGTATCAAAATCCATGATTGGATCCATCAATTATAATCAGACAGCGCATGACAACTGGGCCCAGGGAGGAGAAGATGTCCTGTCCTGGTTTTTTGATGTAAAAGGGGACTATAAAAAGGAAGCGGATGCGTATGTATTACAGGGATCCGGTCATGCCAATTACGGACGCACAAAAATCAGTGATGCAGATGCAAGAAAATCATCAGATGAGTTAAAGCTGGATCTGTTGTACACACGGAAACTGGGATGGACAGTAGACCCTTATGTGTCAGCACAATTGCTTACACAGATTGCACCGGGGTATGTGTTGACAGATTCAGGGGATGTACAGGTGTCTGCTTTTATGGATCCGGGTTATATGAATCAAACACTCGGTATTGGTTATTCTGTTGGTGAGGGACTGGCATTACGTGCCGGTGCTTCATTGAAGGAGACAGTATCAGATAATTACCCCAATTCACCCGATGACGAAAAGATGAAGACAGAATTTGGTTTTATGGGTGAAGTGGATTTCAAAAAGCAGCTTGGGGAAAAATCCGTCATAACATCAGAAATTGACCTGTTTTCAAATCTGGATGGATTGGAAGCCATTGATGTTATCTGGGATACGAATATCAATTCAAAGGTATCTGAGTACATCCAGTTTGGATTTCAATACAAAGTATTCTATGATCAGGATGTGTCGGTTAAGAGGCAGATCAAGTCTGTTATTTCCCTGGGATTGAGCTACACGATATTATAAACACAATAATTTCATCTTACAAAATTGTCATGATCTCTTTTTCATGACATAACAACGAATCATAAATCCCCGATGATTGCGAGGTCAGCGGGGATTTATATTTAATAAAAATGTGTCATAATCCCCAAATCATGACTTATAAAAAATGACAAACCCCAAAGGTCTAGAGATCATTTCAATCAACAACAACCACTGTCCGTATTGCAGCATTGAGAATCTGATAACTCAGAAAGTGAGATTCTCTTTTTGGTCTGTTTATTCCCCGGTTTTTCTCCATACACCGTTATGCTGAAAATACCGGTCTCACCGGTGAGAAAATCCTTTTGCTCTTTTTCGGACAGGTACTTGCTCAGGATGTCCGTTGGAATGGTGATGGGTTTCTCTTTTTGAATGGTGATGTGTTGAAATCCAATAGACTCAAAGAGTTGGATATAATCATCTTTCTGTATGGCCCCGGCTACACAACCGGCATACATTTCTGCATCTGCCTTAAGTGAGGGTGGAAGTTGCCCCACAAGGACTATATCCGATATACTGAAATGACCTCCCGGTTTAAGTGTCCTGAAAATTTCACTAATGACCTGCTTTTTATTGGGGACAAGGTTTAACACACAATTACTCACGATGACATCTGCCACATCATTGTTCACGGGCATATTGTCGATATCACCTTCCCGGAATTCCACATTATTGTACCCAAGGTTTTCTGCATTCAATCGGGCTTTATGAATCATGTCAGGGGTGAAATCTATTCCGATGACTTTGCCTTCTGTCCCAGTTTCAGAACGGGCAACAAAACAATCATTTCCTGCACCGGAACCAAGATCGATCACCGTATCACCTTTTTGGATCTGTGCAAATTGAGTGGGGAGTCCGCAACCCAGACCCAGATCTGCCTCGTTTTCATATCCATCTACGTCTGAATAGTCATCCATCATGATATTATAGACTTTGTTGGAAGTGGACGTGGCCCCACAGCAGGAGGAGGCATTCTCTGCTTTTTCCTGGTGGGCAATGGTTGCATACTTATCTTTAACAATTTGTTTTAATTCATTTTCATCTTTCATAAAAGTGCCTTTCAAAAATGTTAGATTATGCATCCTGGTTTAAAAAGTCCATCAACATCTTTTTTACGTCTGACCATCGCTCAGTGGAAATGCAGTAACAGACTCGCGGACCGTCAATAGTTCCCTTGATAAGACCAAGGTTTTTTAACCCCTTCAGATGCTGAGAAATGGTAGGTTGTGCCAGTCCAATTTCATTCACAAGATCACCACAGATACATGCATTGGATTTGAACAAATGCTGAATAATGGCCACTCTTGCTGGATGGCTGAATGCTTTTGCCAGTGACGCGATACTGGATTGATCTTCTGTGTACATCAAGGGTTATAAAAATCTTTAATTGTATTATCGCAATATTACGATTAATAATTTAATAAGACAATTTGTTAATAAAAAACCCGGATGAAATCACCCGGGTTCTTCCGTTTACGATTCTTCGCGAATCAGCATTTAGTTTGGACTGGCATAGGTCAGGTTGCTGTCCTCTTCACTTTCAATTCGGATTTCAGCAAATCCGCTTCCAGATTCATCACGCAGGTTATCTCCCTGATCCTCTGGGGCTTTCACAAGATCATCTGCGGTATTCGTGCTATACTCATTTCCATTCCACACGAATGTTTCTCCAGGACCATACAATGCACGTGCTTTAGCAAATGCCTGTTGAAACGTGTCCCCCTTTACTTCCTGATCCATTTCCTTGAATTCATCCACAATGGTGGTGAGCTCAGGGAAAGTTGACTCAGGTGTCTTCACTACCACTTCATCCCGGATTACCGGTTGGGGTGTGGATTTTGGAATGACATAACTGGTAGTGGGTTTATAGACCGTTTTTTGGGTCGGGGTAGGGCGGTGTTGATGAATGACAAGGGAAACAATCACAATCACCGCCGCCCCTGTTAACGCGAAACCAAGTTTCATGGAAGTGTTCGCATTTCTTTTCATAGGATTCTCCTTACTTTTAGTTAGTTATCGATCAACATGCCATTCTACATGAAGCAGGAGAAACAGTTCCGAAAATATTCAATGGGAATTAAAAGAGTGATGTATAACCGGAGAGATGAAAAAAGGCGACGCAGTGTTGATCGAATATCATAGAAGAATCATCCTATGAAAATGCGCCGCCTTTCCAAAATTTACGATGAATTGAAGAGAAAATACTTACAAGAAACTAATGGAAAAGTGTTCTGAAATTGTAGGTAACTCATTTTTGAGTTACTAAATTTACAGTTCAATATTTTCCACGTGTTTAAGATTAGGAGGAAGGAAGATGACGAAACCCGTAAAAATCGGTCTGGTTGGATTCGGTCGCATAGGTCGAAACCTCTTCCGGTTGGGATATAAAAATCCAAAATTCCAGTTCACGGTCATCAGTGATTTTGGAAAACCGGAAGTCCTTAGGTATTTATTTGTAAGAGATTCAGTTCATGGTGTAGTGCAGGATAAAATTGAGATAGATGGAAATTATCTTGTGATAAATGGACAAAAAACCCGCGTCGTCCAGGGTGGAGAACCCGGTTCCATTCCCTGGGATGCCTTTGATGTGGATGTGGTCATAGAGGCAACAGGAAAATACCGTGAAGCATCAGAATTAAAGAAATATCTGGATTCAGGTGCCAAACGTGTATTTGTTACTGTACCCCCAGAGAATGAAATAGACAGAATTGTTATCCATGGGATAAATGAAGACACCATTGATGTAAACGATAAAATTGTATCCACATCATCCTCAACAACCCATGTATTGGCGCTTATGCTGAAAATGCTGGACGAGAATTACGGAGTGAAACGTGCCATGATGACCACGGTTCATGCCTACACATCCGATCAGCCACTTGCAGATGCCGTACGTTCTGACCTGCGTCGCAGCCGTTCAGCTGTGGAAAATATTATTCCAAATACCACATGGTCACCCCAGCTGGTGGAAGAAATCATGCCGCAGTTTAAAGGAAAGCTGGAAGGCATTGCATTTAATGTTCCAGTTCCCGATGGCTCTTGTGTGGATCTCACAACTGAATTGGAAAAAATGCCTACCGTGGATGAAGTAAATGCTGTTGTGAAGACCTATGCTGAAAACGAACTAAAAGGGATCGTCGGTTATACATCAGATCCCATTGTTTCCAGTGACATTATAGGTACAAGCGAAACGATGACTTTCGACAGCAAAGCAACCATGATTGCCTGTGATGAAATGCTTAAGACAGTTTGCTGGTATGACAACGGTTGGGGGTATTCAAAACGCATCCTTGATTTACTGGAAGCATACAATGATTTGGAGGTGGCATCATGAAAGTAGCCATTAATGGATTTGGACGTATTGGACGGTCCGTGTTTCGTATCCTGAATGAAAAAAACACAGTGGATGTTGTGGCTATCAATGATTTGACAACGCCTGATATGTTGGAGTACCTGCTGAAATACGATACAGTTATGGGACGCTTCAAGGATACGGTCACTCTTGAAAACGACCAGCTCAAAACATCAAACAATACGGTAAAGATGCTGGCGGAAAGAAATCCTGCTGACCTTCCATGGAAAGAAATGGGTGTAGACATTGTTATCGAAGCCACAGGTGTTTTCAGGAAGAGAGAACAGATTCAACAGCATATTGATGCCGGGGCAAATCGCGTGATCCTGACTGTCCCAGCAAAAGATGAGATCGATTATACAGTCGTCATTGGCGTGAATGATGAAGGACTAAAACCCGAGCACAAGATTGTGAGCAATGCCAGTTGTACAACCAATTGTCTTGCCCCCATGGCAAAAGTCCTGGAGGACAATTTTGGTATCGATCGCGGTGTTATCAATACCATCCATGCTTACACAAATGATCAGCGTTTGGCTGACGTACCTCACTCCGATTGGAGACGGGCACGAGCAGCTGCTGAAAATGTCATTCCAACCACAACCGGCGCTGCTAGAGCCGTTGGCAAGGTATTACCGGAACTGAATGGAAAACTGGATGGAATTGCCATGCGTGTTCCTGTACCGGATGGTTCTGTGGTTGATTTTGTCGTGAGACTGAATCAGGATGTCACCGCCGATCAAATCAATGACGCTGTACTTGAATCAGCCAGATCATCCCGTATGAAAAACATCCTCGAGTATTCCGAAATGCCTGTGGTGTCATCCGATATTATCGGGAATTCACATTCATCCATTTTTGATGCTCCCTTTACCAAAGTGGTAGAAGGAAACCTTGTCAAAACCCTAAACTGGTATGACAATGAATGGGGATACTCAAATCGTGTGGTAGATTTGATTGACCTGTTAGGTGGATTGAATTAATAGACGTTTGTCTTTTAAATATGAAGTCCCGATACGGATGTGTCGGGACTTTTTATTTATACAACCATGCGATAGGTGCTAGGCCAATTCTTGAATATCCCTGTAATATTCAAGACATTCTGGATTCGTAAGGGCATCCTGGTTCTTTACCTCTTCACCATGGATGATTTTCTTTACGGCAATCTCTACCTTTTTTCCATTGATGGTGTAAGGTATATCGTCCACCGGGATGATAATGGCCGGCACATGTCTTGGTGAACACTGGGTTCGAATACTTGAGGTAATCTGTTTCCTCAGTGGGTCAGTTAAATCCTGGTTACCTGTCATTTTTACAAACAGGATAACCCGCTCATCATCTTTCCACTGCTGACCAACCACGAGACTGTCATCAACCCCAGGGATGGTTTCCACCACCCGATAGATTTCCGCTGTACCAATACGCACACCACCGGGATTCAGCGTTGCATCACTTCGTCCAAAAATCTGAACCCCACCGTGATTGTTGATGGTAATGAAATCACCATGATGCCAGATACCCCCAAATTCCGAGAAATAGGCATTGTGATATTTTTCTCCAGAAGGATCATTCCAGAAACTGGTTGGCATGGATGGGAAGGCTGTTTTGCATACGAGTTCCCCTTTTGCATTTTGAATGGAATTCCCTTCAGCATCATAGGCATGGACATCCATTCCAAGTCCACAGCATTGTAGTTCACCCCGGTAAACAGGTAACATGGGATTGCCCAGGGCAAAGCAGGACACTATATCCGTTCCACCAGAGATGGAAGCCAGCTGCACATCTTTCTTTATGGTGTCATACACATAATCGAAATTTTCCTCCATGAGGGGAGATCCTGTGGACAAAATGGCCCGGAGTTTGGAGAGATCATGATGGTTACCGGGTTCTACGTTGAATTGTTCACAGGCTGAAATGTATTTGGCGCTTGTACCGAACACCGTAATCCCTGTTTCCTCGGCCATTTTCCAGAGGGCATTCCCATCCGGATAAAAAGGCGATCCATCATAGAGTACCAGGGTAGAACCCAACGCCAGGGAGGTGACAAGCCAGTTCCACATCATCCAGCCACAGGTGGTGAAATAGAATATAGTGTCTTCCCGTTTCAAATCCGTATGAAGCCGCAATTCTTTTAAATGCTGAATCAATGTTCCACCGGCGCTGTGTACAATGGATTTTGGCAAACCTGTTGTACCAGAGCTGTACATGATATATAATGGGTGATCAAAAGGCAACTGCTCAAAATCAATATCCGTTGCGTCATTCTTGACAAAATCAGAAAAAAGAATGGCATTTCCAATTTGAGATGTGTCCGGTGAAGATTCGGTATATGGTGTGATAATGACTTTCTCAACACTGGGGAGTTGATCCAGTATACCCTGGAGTTTCTCCAGTGAATCGAACGATTTACCGTTGTAATAATAACCATTGGCTGCAAAAAGCACTTTCGGTTCGATTTGGGTGAAGCGATCCAGGACACCTTTGATCCCAAAATCCGGTGACGACGAACTCCAAATGGCACCCATGGATGCTGTGGCGAGCATGGCGATGATGGTTTCCGGTCGGTTAGGCATAAATCCAGCCACCCGATCCCCTTTTTTTATACCAAGGTCTTTCAATGCCTTCGCACATTTCGCCACAGACAGGAACAGTTCTTCATAGGTCAATGACCACCGAACTTTGTCCTCACCATAGAAAATGAGGGCTGTCCTATCATCTTTGAAGCGCAGCAGGTTTTCTGGGTAATTCAATCTGGCTCCCGTGAACCAGGATGCACCGGGCATTTTCGTGGCGTCATCCACCACCTGATCATGGGGATGTGAATAAAGGACATCTATGAACGCCCACACCGATTCCCAGAAAGGTCCCGGGTTTTCCACGGACCACTCATGAAGCTGGGCATAGGTTGAAAACTCTTTATGGAATGTGGTATTTACAGTGGACATAAAGGCAGCCATCTGCGATTTTTTAACCTGTTCCGGGGATGGTTTCCAGAGGATTTCAGACATGGGTAAAACCTGTAGTTTTGCAGGGTTCCTGATAAAAAACTCATGGAAATTTAAGAGATTCCATGCTCAGGGTGTGGATGGAAATGTGTAAATTTCGTGTCTGAATTAAAACGGTGATCTATGAAAATTGCTTTCTTAACTGCCGGGGGAATTGCCCCATGTTTATCCGCCTCAATCGGTGGTCTTATTGAAAAGTATAATGAACTCGCTCCAGATGCTGAACTCATTGGATACAAAAATGGGTACCAGGGATTGCTCCTTGGTGAATCCATTTCCTTTTCTGAAAATGTCAAAAAATCATACAATATTTTATATAGCTATGGCGGAAGTCCCATTGGCAACAGCCGTGTCAAACTCACCAACGTAAAAGATTGTGAAAAACGTGGGCTGGTAAAACCCGGTGAACATCCGCTGGAAGTTGCGGCAAAACAGCTGGAAAAAGATGGGGTTGACATTCTTCACACTATCGGTGGAGACGACACGAACACCGCTGCTGCTGACCTGGCGAAATATTTACACGATAATAATTACGATCTCACAGTAGTTGGATTACCAAAAACCGTTGATAATGATGTATTTCCCATCCACCAGACGCTGGGAGCTTGGACCGCAGCAGAGCAGGGTGCTATTTTTTTCGAGAATGTGGCCAATGAGAATACCACCAGTCGCAGGCAGCTAATCATCCATGAAGTAATGGGTCGTAATTGCGGGTGGCTTACAGCCTACACTGCACTGGAGTATCGCAAGCGTTTAGCCAATCGGGCGTTTCTCCCGGATATCCTCATTGAAAAAAACCGATGGGATGTTCATGCAGTGTATATCCCCGAGCTAGACATGGATTTCAAACATGAAGTGGCCAGACTTCGATCACTCATGGATAAACATGATTGTGTGAATATTTTTCTCAGTGAAGGTGCCGGTGTGGATACCATCGTAAAAGAGATGGAAGCTGCTGGGGAAGATGTGCGTCGGGATGCTTTTGGTCATGTTCGTCTGGATGAGATCAATCCAGGCCAATGGTTTGCTAAGCAGTTTTCCTCATCCCTGGGGGCCGAAAAAACACTGGTCCAGAAAAGCGGATATTTTGCTCGATCTGCTGCACCGGGCTCTCGTGATCTCGATTTGATTAAGACATCTGCCTTCATAGCAGCCGAGTATGCATTAAATGGAAAAAGCGGCGTTGTGGGAATGGATGAAGATCACGGAAATGAATTAGCCCTAATCGATTTTCCAAGAATCAAGGGGCACAAACCATTTGATGTGAACCAGGACTGGTTTACGGATTTATTAAAAGATATTGGACAACCATTATATTAAACCCAAGGAGTAGGAGTTATGCCTAAAACACCACCTGTACTAAATACAAATAGAAAATTCCCTGACAACATGGTATCAGCCCACGCATTGCTGTTGAAGGCAAAACGTGGTGAAAAAGGAAACACAACGGGTAAAGGATATGCCGTTCCAGCCTTTAATGTCACCACCTTCCAGGGAATCAATGCAGCCATGAAAGCATTTGACCTGGTGGGAGCATCAGGACTCATGGCCTTTTCCAATTCAGCTCTGAAGCATTTCGGTGGCGGAGACCAGGTTCATGGTCTGGATGTTGCCACATCCTATATTGAAAAAATGGCAAAAAAATCATCCGTAAAGATTGCCACGCACCTGGACCATGGAGATTATGTTTCAGATGCAGGACGTAAAGTAGTCCAGGCATCTGTACAATACCTCACATCCGTCATGGCGGATAACAGCACGGACCATGCTAACAAGCGTGCCATGCCGTTAAGGGATAATATTGAACTCACGCGTGAAGTGGTTGACATGGCCCATCCACTGGGATTATCCGTAGAAGGTGAACTGGGTGTTCTCGCCGGTGAAGAGGATGAAGACACAAAATCTGAATTCTCCACTTACACCAATCCAGATGAATTGGATCAGTTTTTAAAGGAAACAGGCGTGTTGATGCTGGCCCCAACCATTGGTACCATGCACGGTCCCAACAAAGGAAAACCCGGCCACAAGGTAAAATTGAATATTCCACTGGCTCATGAACTGTTGGAAAAAGCCAATGAAATCAATGATGAGATCGTTTTTGTGGCGCATGGTGCTTCCACACTGTATGAAAATGTGAGGGACTATGCAGTGGATCAGCTTGGTGCATTGAATGATCCTTCCGGTGCGGCCCAGAAATGGAAAGATTTCGTCGGTACGGACTGGGATCAGATCGAGGGACTTATTGAAGCTGGTTTCTGCAAGATCAATACCGACACGGAAAACCGTCAGACATTCCTGTCAGCTCTTCTCGGTGCCATCAATACAAATGCAGCGAAAATTGACATCCGCTGGTATGACAATACCACCACTGATGCCCTGACTCAGAGCTATATCCAGAAACTGATCATGGCTGGGAATTATGGTGTCTGGCATGAACCTAAGATCGATGTGAATTCGTTCGCGTTTGACCTTAGCAAATCACTGAAGGATTTGATCTAGATTCGATCATAATTACGTGACTAAACCCCGACATGTTCATGTCGGGGTTTTTTTATGCCAAAAAGTGGGTGTAGAATGGGGATTCGCAATATAACACCCTCATAGATGAACCAGGATCCCCCATATGTCACTAATACGAGTACAAGCATTTTCCACAGAAAATGAATGGGACTATCCATTAAAAAATACCCAGCGAAAATGGTGATGGTCTGATGCAAGATATAAAAAGGGTAAACGGCTTTATTCCTGTAATGTAATAGCGGGCTTTTCTTATTCAGGTAAATAGATGCGAACGCAAAAATTGCTAAAATCCAACTCCACATATTTATTGCTTTAAAAATGGGAATGAACACACTGATTTCCACATTCATCCACAACCAGAGGAGGGTTGGGAATGATACCAGACCCAAAACCAGTGCATGGAATCTGATTTTTTTCAAAGCCGTCCAGAAACCGGGTCCGATGGAAATCAAAATAAACCCTGATAGAAAAAACACAAAATAACTGACGAAGGCATACCAGTCTCCAATCAGTGCTCGTGTAACAGCAAAGAAAGGTTCAAGAGTCACTTCAACAATAAAAAGTGGAATAATTAACAGGATTAGGGAAAAAGGTGATGCTTCAATCGTTTTGGTTAACCAGTCGACGAGGGAGCTGCTACCGCGCCGGACCTTCATGAAAAATGGGGTGGCAACAATGGACATAATCAGCAGGTACGGTAAAAACCAGAGATGATGCCAGCTGAAATTCCCCGCAGGGTATATTCCACTGAAAAAGTGGGGATAAAACTGGATAAAGCTGCCTTCAAACTGTCCCTGCACCAGTCGTTCAATATATACTTGGGGAGGAATGATCAATAAGATCCCAGCTACCAGTGGAATCAGCAATCTCGAAATCCGTTCCCGTATGTATTCCCCACCTGATCTTGATGAAATAGCAAATCGCGTACCCATGCCTGAAACAACGAATAGTATGGGTAGTCTCCATTGGCTCACAAATATCATGGGCCATCGAAGCCAGTCCACCACCACATCATTTTTAATATGCCAGTCCCAGGGGACAAAGAACATTCCCACATGATACAGGATGAGAAGATCAAAGGCCAGTACCCGTATCCAGTCAATATCATGTTTTCGTTGTTTTAATAGTGAATCCATTCAAACAACAGATCAATTATTTTGAGTCTTCCCAGTAATTCACATTATTGAAAGTAAAAAAGGATATGTGCATTTTCAATCTTTTGTGAGATATTGTGGATGCTAAGTGGCTTGTCTGCTGTATCCCACACCGATGGTCACAGCAAAGAACAATAGATATGTGATCCCAATGTCTGACATGTATCCTCCAAATGTTGTCATCATGGGGCCACCAAACAAAAACAGGGGAATATCAATCAGGATGTTTATTATAAAAAAAGTAAGTCCAAGATAGAGCCCTTCCTTAACGAAATCTGATCTGACATTCCTAAAATACATTAGTGTAAAAACCATCGCTACCGTAGTACAGGCTACGGCCATAATTGATTCAAATAACGGTCTGTTGGATTCGTGAACTATAAATGCAACAAAGGCAATGATGAACAGAATGAGCCATGTAAGAAATCCATACAGAATTGCTTTTTTCATTTGTGTCATGTATACCTCCTTTGGAATTTTGTTGGTAAACCAAAAAAGTTACCGTTTATACATGAAATGGACAAGACCGGCTGAAGGATGATTGTCCCTACCTGACATTGTAGTGATAAAAATATAGTCGCAATTAAAGGACATGAATTATACTCTCACATGAAAATCATCGTTTCATCTATCAGTACGGTACCACAGGCTATCCCTGTCATCGCAAAATGGTTAAATGCTGAATGGGGATACCTTCACAAGAATGATTCCATTGAACGCAGGGAGGCTCAGTTGAATAAAAGAATGAATGCTGATTCCATCCCATTTACGTTGGTGGCTCATGATGGGGCAGTACCGTTGGGAACAGGTAGTGTGGTTCAGTATGATATTCCTGGCAGGGATGACCTGACACCCTGTGTAGCCAGTGTTTATGTCCCGGTAGATTATCGTCGTATGGGTGTTGGATCTGCCATCATGAAGGCACTGGTAAAACAAGCAGGTCTATTGGGTTATGAGAAATTGTTTCTTTTTACATGGGACCAGGAAAAGCTCTATTCCTCTCTGGGGTGGAAGAAGGTGGGAAAATCCACCTTCCATGGGAGCGAAATTGTCATCATGGAGTGGGCGATGACACCCCCCTCTATCCCCCCTGATAGGAGGGAATAAAAGGGGGGTCCAACGACAAAAAGATTTTTGGAATCGATCTATTATTTCGAATGAGATTGCTTCGTCACTACGTTCCTCGCAATGACATGATTTGCGTTACATACTACTGATGTGTCATTTCGATCCCATTCACGCAGTGATGGGAGAGAAATCTGTACAAGTATGGGTTGGCTTGGATTATTCAAACCAACCCTCACTCAAATCATACCTGTTTAGTTTTTTAATTGTAAGTCTTTTAAATCTTTCGGACTTTTCATTTAAAAAGTTAAGGTGTACTT
>CAYFMT010000010.1:0-82651 GCA_964344305.1 uncultured bacterium
TAAGAGAAAACTATGGCCCCTCTTTCAAAAGTACAGAAACTTATGGACTCAACTAGTATATTTTTACATATTACTAATTATTTACAGTTTTTATTATAAATATATTCATCATCAGAATGTGACAATCATAATAATTGTTCGAAATTTCTCCTCATGAAAGCCATTGTTTTCTATCCAGGGTTCTGTATTGAATCGCTTCAGCTACTTGTGTGACCTGGATTACACCACTTCCATCCAGATCTGCAATGGTTCGTGCTACTTTGAGAATCCTGTCGTAAGCACGCACGCTGAGTCCGAGCGAATTCATGGCCTGCTTGATCATGCTCTTCGATTCTGAATCAAGCTGGCAATAAACTGTGAGGTCTTTTGGAGACAGTTGTGCATTGCAGAATAATTGCTTTCTCTTATTGTACCTGTTAATCTGCACATCCCTAGCTTTCTGAACACGGGATTGAATCTCAGTGGATCCTTCTTTCACTACCTCCTCTGATATGTCATTGTATGGTACTGCAGGAACTTCTATATGAATATCAATCCGATCCATCAATGGACCGGATATCTTGCTAAGGTATTTTTGAATCATCTGTCCTGTACATGTGCAATCGTTCTTTGGGTCGGTGGCAAAACCACAGGGACATGGGTTCATGGCTGCCACCAGCATAAACCGTGAAGGATAGGTTAGTGAAATAGCTGCACGGGAAATGGTGACAGATCCATCCTCAAGTGGCTGTCTCATGACTTCCAGGACATTCTTCTTGAATTCAGGTAATTCATCTAGGAACAATACGCCATGGTGAGCCAGGCTGACCTCACCTGGTTTTGGGACGTTCCCTCCACCAATTAGCCCTGCATCTGAAATGGTATGGTGAGGTGACCTAAATGGACGAATGGCAACCAGTCCATGCTTTTTATTCAACAATCCTGCCACTGAGTGAATTTTTGTGGCTTCAAGGGCTTCATCCAATGATAAACCAGGTAGAATGGATGGCAATCTCTTCGCCAGCATGGTTTTTCCGCTTCCTGGCGGTCCCACCATGATGACATTATGTCCTCCAGCCGCAGCTATCTCAAGGGCCCGCTTTACCTGGGATTGTCCCTTCACATCCCTGAAATCAACATCACTGTGTTTGGACTGATTGAAGAGAATATTCTTATTGATGTGAACTGGTGCAGGCACGAATTCGCGATTCAATATCCTGACAACATCCATAAGAGACTTTACCCCAACGACCTGAATATCATCCACTACACCAGCTTCCTTCACATTCTCCTGTGGAACAAGAATGGCTTTCTTCCCGGCATCCCTGCAAGCCATGGCAATGGGCAAAACACCTTGTACCGGTCGACAGGTACCATCAAGGGCTAACTCCCCCAGAATAACCACCTTTTTCATCAAAGCATCATCTACATAACCAAGATCCGCCAGGATCCCTGCAGCGATTGGTAAATCAAATGCCGCCCCTTCCTTTCGGATATCTGCCGGTGCCAGATTGACCGTTACATGATTGACGGGAAATGAAAAACCCGAATTCTGGATAGCCGCTCTTACGCGCTCCTTGCTTTCTTTCACGGCACCTTCTGGTAAACCAACAGTGATGAATCGTGGCAATTGTGATCTTGTGATGTGTACTTCCACTTCAACGATATAGGCATCCACACCCATAACTGCGCTACTTAAAATTTTGGCGGGCATATGTTCTCCTTATAGATTATTTATACAAAATACAGAAATCAAACTAGTTCACTGACAGGTTATAACTCCATTTATTGCTAAGATTGGGATAATAATATAAAGTATACTATCACGTACAAGATAAAACAGGATAAACGCCACTACCACCTTCCAGCCCTTTTGTTTCAGCAGGGATTTTATTCCCTCCTCGCGGACAATACTTAACCAGGATTTTATAAACTGCGGACGGTAAAAAGACATCAGTTCGGTTTTATTTTACCGTACTTGACGTTCTCATATTTTTCCCAGAGTGTTTCTCCTGCAGCCTGTTGAAAACGAAAGGCGAATCTCAGGGCTTCATCAAATGATCGATCCATGAACTCTTCATTTCGATAAAATTCATCGATCCAACCAACAAATTCTGACATATTCGTTACATCTAGCTGGTCGAAAACCCCAAAAACAAGTTCTGCTTTGTTTTCGTAGTACCATTGAGTGACTTCACTATGACCCATTTCACTTTTCATGGCATTGTACGTATCAAAAACCTGTGTCATATAACTGAAAAGAAAAACTTCCTTCTCTGCTGGACTCAATGTTTTCCAGTACGCCACTATTGGTGATGTTTCAGGAGCATCTGCTTCCTGTGGGAATACAATTGTCATACAGAATAATATTAATACAATGACTTTACTCATTTGAGCCTCCAATGGCTTTTTCATTTTCAAATCGTTCAATGACCTCTTCCAGCTTGTCCATGGCTTCGGATTCAGACACTTTTCCAAGATTTTCACCTTTATAATACAAGTGTCCACTCCCTTTACCAAAAGCAATACCAAGGTCCGTGTGAGTCGCCTCACCCGGGCCATTAACAGCACACCCCATTAAGGCCAGGGACATAGGTGTTTTTACGTGTTTAAGCTTTTCTTCCATTTCACCGGCGATCTTGAAAAGATCTACTTCAAGTCTTCCACAGGTAGGGCAAGCCACAATGGTGACACCCTTGCTTGCAAGTCCAAGGGATTTAAGTATTTCAAATCCAACATGTACTTCTTCAACTGGATCATCCGTCAGGCTAACGCGAATCGTATCACCGATTCCTTCAGCGAGCAATGTTCCAATACCAACAGATGATTTAATAGTGCCAGATGATTTAGGCCCGGCCTCTGTTACACCCAGATGCAATGGATAATTGTGTGTATAAGAAAAAAGTCGGTACGCTTCAATCATCAGCTGGGCGTTGGATGCTTTAAGGGAAACAACGATATCCTCGAAATCAAATTCCTTACACAGATCAATATGGCGTTCAGCACTTTCAACCATGGCCTGCGCTGTGGGATACCCATGCTTCTCAATTAAATCTTTCTCTAAACTCCCTGCATTAACACCTATACGTATGGGGACACCGGCAGATTTTACTTTGGTCAACACTTCACGAACACGATCCTTGCTACCAATATTACCAGGATTGATTCGGATTTTATCAGCACCTGCATCCACTGCTTCAAGAGCCATCCTGTAATTGAAATGGATATCTGCCACTAGAGGCACGGTCATGCGTTTTCTTATCTCATAAAGTGCATCTGCAGCCGGCTGATCAGGGACTGTAATCCGTATGATCTGGCAGCCTGCTTCTTCTAGTCTTTCAACTTCTTTCAGCGTAGCAGTCACATCGTGAGTTTTGGTAGTGGTCATGGATTGAACCGGAATTTGCTCTCCGCCACCTACTGGGACATTCCCAACGAGTACTCGACGTGTTTTTCTTCGCTCAATCATAACTAGAAAATTTACTCAGTCTCATTCCAGTCATAGTACCCTTTTATTCCTGCCCTTTGAAAGGATTCTCAATATACTCTTTTGCCCTATCAATGGTGGCCATGTAATTGTCGCGATCAATACAATTGTGATACGCGTTCAAAGCATCTTTCCTTTTGGATTGAAGATCATAAATCCTTCCCTGCAACAGGTAGGCATTCGTAAGAATCATATCCAGTTCCGCATGGTAGGTATGAATGGATTCCGTCACATAATCCAAAGCTGTATTTAAATCGTCCCTTGAAAAAGCCAACAGCGCTTTTTCATAATACCAGAAGGATGTGTACCACAATTGCTGGATGTCTGTCAGTGATTTCAGCTGATTTTCCATTTGATCCAATTTCTTCTCCGCTGCTTCCAAATTCCCAGATCGGATAAGGTATTCCACATACATGGTATTGAAATAAAAATTGTTCGGAAAATCTTTAACAAGTCTTGTTGAATACTGTCCGGCCTTCTGGATATCGACATCCACCCAGAGAGTCAGGAATGTGACAATACTCGTGGCTTCTATCCAGCTCCATTCTCCATCAAGAGCTGCTTCCTCAATTTTTTCCAGACCGGCTGTACGTGTTGTCTCAAAACCGTAGAGTGATACAGCCCATTTCACTATAAAACTGCTGAGCCCGGCGTAATACTCCACCAGTCCTATTGGTAATTGTGCATCCTGCATTTCGGGAAATTCTTCTGCCACATCTGTCACAATATCAAATCCTTTGTACGCCGCGACCAGGGTGGAAATCCACTCCTTTTTCCCCAGGTGAATTCTGGCCTTTAGTCCAGTGGCAGATCCCTGAAACAGACGATAGTCGGGATCATTTGGATATTTGGATACAAGAGTTTCATACACTATCAGGATTTCATCGAGGTCCTGGTCCAACACACGGTAAGACTCATCAATGCTTTTGTTTGCCTGATTGTGGAGCCAACGTGCTGCCGCCCAGGTTAGATGTACTGCTGGGTTTTCCGGGTAATCTAGCCGTGCTTTTGTTAAGATTTGAATGGCAGTTTCATTCTCATAATTGTAGAATGAATACACACCTCTCCACACTTCATTGTCTCCGGGGTAATCCTTTGAAAATACAACACATGTGACCACTATAGTAAAAAGGGAAATGTGGCGAATATAATTCATGTCAGATTGATTGGATGGTGTGTAGTTAAAACAAATAAATGGGTGAAATATACCCGATCAATTATTCTGAGCAACGATAAGCCACCCCTTTGCTTCGTTATTTTCAGGATTTAACTCCAGACTCCGTTCCCAGGCAGCTTTTGCCAGCAAAGGTTCCTGCATCCGCCAGTATGTAATGCCCAACCCAAGATAGGTGGATGAATGATTTGGCCGAAGTTCAACGGATTCCTGATATGCAGCCAGTGATTCCTTATACATGCCTTTTTCACGATAATATTTTCCAAGAGCCCTATAGGATCCGGGCAACCATTTCCCTGTATTCGGATTAATATTCATGGCGTTTTCAAAGGCAGCTCTACCCAACGATGATTCACCTTGACGATTATATTCCACGGCAATGATATAGTAGGTTTGTGGGAGCAAGACATTAACCAGAGGATGATCCGACTGGATTCTTAACAATTTCTCCCATACCTGTGCACATCGTTTCCACTCAGTGGCATTGTAATAGCATAGACCCTGCATGTAGGTGCTTTCCACATCACCAGGGTTCAACATGACTACATCGCCAAATGCCATGGCTGCGTAGATATATTTACCCTGACTATAATAATGATCCGCCAGTGCCAAATGTGCATCAGTATTTCCCGGATCGGCATGGATGGATGTCTGGTAGGCCTTCTTTGCTTCAGTCGTCCGCCCTAATTCAGCTAACGAAACTCCCTTTAAGTAATAGAGGTTGCTTTGATTAGGCCATTCTGCCAGTGCCTTATCGATAAAAGATAGTGATTCTTCATAGTCCCTGTCATATATCAAATCCTGTGCAGTCTTAATCCTATTGGCAAGCCCATCTATTTCCTGATCTGAACTCCGATTGAGCAATTCATTCTTCATAGATGATTCATCCGGTTTACCAGAAATCCCGCTAATGGCATTCAATGTGGCAACATGATTCGGGTCAATATCCAGGGCTTCTTCAAAAGCCATCTGTGCTCGTGTCAACTCACCATTGGATTGATACAAGCGCCCAAGGAAATAATGGTTATCAGCATTCAATGGCTCCCGAGCGATAGATCGTAGGTATACATCCTTTGCATCTTCATAACGCAATTCAGATTCGTATCGTAACCCTAATTCTCTCAAACTGTTAGTATCATCAGGATGCTTGAATACTTGTTCTTCCAGGTCCTTTATTGGTACGGGTTTGGTTGATCTATTTTCAATCTTGACAATTTTTTTCCGATCAAATGGCTGCAGATATGACGTTGCATGCGCCAGTTGTTGGGAGCTTGACTGAAGTTGATCTGTCAGGCTGTTAAAGTCCTGGGATAATTCGACGACATTTACTTTTGGTGGTTTTGGTGTCTTTGATTTCTTAACGGCTTTTTGTTTGCTAGGTCTTTTTTTCACGGCCCGTTTTTTTGTGGGTTTCTTATTCTTTTGACTCGATTGCGCGGTTTTCTTCTTTTTCTTTACAGGTGCTTTCTTCTTTGATGCAGTCGATTTGGGCTTTTTCTTCTTTTGACCTGTTGTCTGTTTTTTTCTCGGTTTTTTCTTCCTGGATGGATTTGTCTGCTCTTTTTTCTGCTGCCCCATGAGTCCACCAGTATCCATGGGAAATGCACCTATAAGCAGGCATGTAATAATGAATTTTATAAGAAGGGTTTTCATTGTTTCGAATCCATTGAAATGAAATTTACAAAACAGGGGAGTTTGGTTGTACAACTATTTATGTGAATTAAACTCGACAGGTTTTCCGATTAATTCATAAGCATTGGCGTCGGAAATCTCCACATCATAGTACTTACCCACTTCACATTCTGATTGAATCTGTACGATATTATCCACCTCTGGAGAATCAAACTCAGTACGACCTACTGAAATGCCGTTCATCGATTCATCCACAAGAACACGGATGGTTTTACCTACGTATAAAGTGTTTTTCTCCAGGGAAATATCATGATGCAAATCTGTCAATATGGCTTTTCGTTCGTCCTTCACTTCTCGCGAAATATTATCCTCCAATGCAGCAGCGGGTGTATCCTCTTCTTCAGAATAAGTAAATATTCCCAATCTGTCAATTTCCACTTCCTTCAAAAACGAATATAACTCCTGAAAATCTTCCTCAGTCTCATTCGGATAACCAACAATAACCGTTGTTCTTAGTTTGATCTCAGGGATAGCCGTCCGCAACCGATTTATCCTGTCAAGGATTCCCTCTCTTCCCAATCCCCGTCTCATGGATGTTAACATGGCATCTGATGCATGCTGGATCGGCATATCCAGGTACCTGCATACTTTTTCTGATTCGGCCATTGCATCAATTATCCTCTGGGATAAATGAGCCGGATGGGCATAATGAATACGAATCCATTCAAGCGGATCCTCAATAGTGTTCATTTCCCTGATCAAGTCACTTAAATACACCTTCTCTTCCAAATCCCAGCCATAGGAGGTGGAATCCTGAGCAATGATAAGCAATTCTTTTACACCATTTTCCACCAACCGTTTTGATTCATCAATGATGGATGGAATAGGTCGACTTTTTTGCAGACCTCGCATGATTGGAATGCTACAAAAAGAGCATCCATTGTCACAGCCTTCAGCTATCTTCACGTAAGCGTAATGAGCCGGTGTTAGAAGGGAACGCCAAAACATGGGGTCATCTTTCAGGTGAGGTTTCCCTGTCAGGTATGAAACAATTTGTCGATGATCATTCGTTCCAAAAAATCGATCCACTTCTGGCAATTCTGTTTTTAACTCATTGGGATATCGTTCTGAAAGGCATCCCATGACAAGCAACTGGTTCACTTCACCTGTTTTTTTTAATTCCGCAGCCTGGAGAATAACATCCACTGATTCCTCCCTGGCCTGATCCAGAAAACCACATGTGTTGATGATGATGGTATTTGCATCCTCCGGGTCCGATGTGAATTCCATATTGGATTTCTTCAGACCACCGGTGAGGATTTCGGAATCCACAAGATTCTTGGCGCATCCAAGGCTGATAAGATTTATTTTATTCTTCGACATCATTTCCAAAAAGTGATTCTATGTATTCTGATGGTTTGAATGGAAACAGGTCATCCAGTTGTTCGCCAATACCAAGGAATTGAACAGGTATCTGAAGCTGACCATAAAGCGGAAACACAATTCCACCTTTTGCCGTCCCATCCATTTTCGTAAGGATAGCCCCGTCAACGTTAATATAGGATGCAAATTCTTTCGCCTGGAGCAGTGAGTTTTGACCCAAATTTGCATCAATAGTAATCCAGCTATGGACCGTGAATTCCGGAAACCTTGTCTGAATAACTCTGTACATTTTTTCCAGTTCGGCCATGAGGTTTTTGTAAGTATGCAATCTTCCCGCCGTATCTACGATTACCAGTGATGAACCCTGTGCTTTCGCGGATTCCAGACCATCAAATAGAACAGCAGTTGGTTCCTGTGACTGCTCATTGCACACAAGCTTGATACCAATTTTTTCACTCCACACCCTCAACTGCTCTACGGCAGCCGCTCTATAGGTATCTGCGGCTATAAGCAGTACATTTTCTCCCTTTTGACGGTAATATGAAGCGAGTTTGGCGGTGGTGGTTGTTTTGCCTGTCCCATTGATACCCACTACCATGAGTATAACGGGACTATCATCAGTATTTAGTTCATTCTCTTGAACTTCAGGCAGCAATGAAACCAGGTGATCCTTGATGGTTTTTACCGCATCGTTACTTCTTATTTTTTCAAGCAGCGATAAAATGGAGTCAGTGGTTTCCAACCCAAGATCTGCTCCCAACAATTGCTCTTCAAGCTCATCCAGAACATGTGGTGTCAACTTTTTCCCGGATACATTCCCAAACACGTTATGAATGGATGTTCTGGTCTTCCTTAATGCCTGGAAAACGCGGCTGAAAACGGCCATATTATATCCGCTTAAATTCGCTGTAAAACTGAAAGATGTAGAGAACAAAGCTCCATGCCAATAACAAGACTGAAGCGGCCATGGTGGACACTTTAAGCCATTCCAGCGATGGAATGGTAAAGATATGAAGCGTAATGGTTATGGATGTGATACCAGCTGCCCATTTTCCCGGTTTGTTTGCCTGAAGAATAAAATGTGTATGATTAATAAGATAAATTGCCGGCAGAGCTATGAACAGGTATCGAGCAAAATAGATCCAGAAAAACCAGGCTGGAAAACGATCAAATAGCACAAGGAAATAAACAACGGTAATGATCACAATGAAATCTGCAATTGGATCCAGCCATTTCCCGATATGTGTTACCTCATGTGCCCTTCTTGCAAAATACCCATCCAGAGCATCAGAAATAACGGCAAGCAGAATTAACCCAAATGTATACCAGGCCCATTCCGGGTTTCTAAGGGTATAGATAATTGGTATGGCCAAAACAGCACGCATGAGGCTGATAAGGTTCGCCAGTGTCAGAATCCTTGTTGGATCTGTAATCCGTCTACGTTCGTTAGTCATTTATTGTTGAAATTCTTACTGGTTTTTCCAAATTCATTGTATCAAAGTTGAACACCGAATCACTTAATGCATTCACAAAAAGTACGTCATGAGAAATAATGACCAGGTGTTTTCGTGAAATAAACTCTTCCAGAATCCGGTATAAAATTACTTTCTGTGATTTGCCCAAACCAAATGTAGGTTCATCTAGAATTAAAATATCATATTCACAATAACTGAGGATTATAACCAGTACCAATCGCATGATGGACCAGGACATCTTATCTGGTCGAATGGTGGATATATGGTCCCAATAAATGTCATGATTTCTAAGTGATTGAATGGATAATCCAAATCCGCTTTCAGTCATAATTCCGGTGGAGATTAACCTATCAACGAACTCTGAAAAAGTGCGAGTACCCAGCAGTCTTTCCGGAAACTGATCCAGGTGACCCAGCCGTGGATGAGCCTTCATGGGCAAAGATAATCGACATATTCCGGAATCAGGCTCATTTATCCCAATTAACATTTTCGCAATGGATGTTTTCCCACATCCATTGGCACCTACAATCCCAAGAACTCTTCCTGCTTCACTTTTGCAATTCAATGAATCCAGTAACATTCTTTCACCAACTTTTAGCGAAACGTCTTCGGCGATAAATTGCATGGAACCATGTTCTGCATTCCGTTGTGGATAATCTGAATTATTTATGTTGGTTTCATTCTCAAAGGATGATAGCCCTAGCACGAATCCATGTTTACTGAATTGTAAATCTGTCTCGTCTGATGTACACCACAGAATGATTGTGTTTTGTTCCTCAGCAAACACCTGAAGACGAGAAACGAGTAGACGTTTTACATCGGTACTTAGGAACGATAAACTATCGTCAAGCAATAAGATATCCGGGTTGTTTGACATACCGGTGATGAGATTGAGTATTTCTTTTTCCCCGCCACTTAATGTCACAGGATGACGATTTGAGTCTGAAAACACATCCCATTCTGATTCAACTTTACGTATGAAGGATTGAATTGTCCGGTAGTCAACCCCGTAGCATTCCATGTTAAAGGCCAACTCTTCCCTGATAGTTGGATTGACGATTAAGTGATCAGGATTCTGGTGAATGAGCAACACATGATCGCTCTTTGAATCAACCCTTAATTCAAAATTGGTGTTCCCATAATTTTTCTGCCCGGAAATGGTTCGCAGGAAACTGGATTTACCCGAACCGCTTTCACCGTATATAATATTCAATCCGGGGTCGAAAGAAAACTGTGTGTATCTATCCTCGAAATGATGAAATTGAATTGAAACGAATAAATAACTAGTCACGGAGAATTCCACGTACAACTCGTGTGGAGGAACCAAGATTTCTATGGATCACATCCGTGGCAGCATAGCTGGATTTTAGAAAGGCATTGGTATCATCTAACAGGAACTTCATTTGTGTATAGAAATCTTCAGCCGTTTCAATGGCAAACCCACCACCATGGTTGAGTAATTCTTGAGCTTCGTGTGAATTCTGGTTTTTGGGACCAAAAAGGACAGGCAAACGTGCAATGGCCGGCTCCATCACATTGTGAATACCTGTAGAAAATCCGCCACCGATATATGCAATTTGCCCTTGCCAGTACAGTTTGGATAAAACACCCACTACTCCAACAATGACCACCCTGTTATTTGGGATAGTCCTGGCTCTTCTTGATCGAAATACAGTGGGCTCAAATCCGGCTTCGGTAAATATCGATTGGCTTTCTGAAATATATTTTTCCGTTGGTTCATGTGGTACCCAGCATACCTTTAAATCAGGGTATTCTTTTAATAATCGAATCATGGACTCAATAATCACATCCTGGTCTTCTGGCCATACACTGCCAACCACCAGCCTCCTGTGCCTCAATAGGACAGAAATGGTGCGTTTTTGAGTAAACTCATCTGCCAGTTTTTTTACCTCATCGTACCGAGGATTTCCCAGTGCCCTGATAGTAGGTCCATGATGAGGTCGAACGATACGCTGGAGCTGAAGGTAATCATCACTGTTTATTGTATAGATTGAACTGATAGACTCGTAAACAGTTCTGTAGAACAGTCGAACCACCGGTTTCAATTTGCTTGTCCCTGTCACAAAATGTGCTGCATACAGTGTTGTTGGAATTTTCCTGTAATGTGCTGTCCAAATCAGGTTAGGCCAGATATCATAGGCAGCGAACATGATTTTTCTTGGGTTTGCAATTTTGACCATACGGCGGACCGACCATATAAAATCAAATGGGATATATACTTTCAGGTCGATGTGATCATCTTCAACATTTTTGTATCCCGAGGGTGAAAAAAAGCTGGCTATGATGGTAGCATTTGGTTCAACTTCCTTTAATCCGGCAATAACCTGTCTTGATTGTAAATACTCACCATGTGATGCGGCATGGAACCAGTATACAAGATCATTGTTATGGTTTTCAAAATATGATTTTAACCGATTGATAGTCTGGAATTTTCCCTGGATACCCTCCCTGAGTTTTTTGTGAAACATAGACAAAATCAGTGATACAATAAACATACCAGGGTACAGGATTAAATTATACAGGAAAATAAATATCAGTTTCATGGCTGAAGCATTCGCTGATAAGCGTTAAAAACATCATCCACCGATATGGTATCAAGGCAAACGCGAGAGGATCGATAACAATCACGTTTTCCATTTTGTGAGCAGGGTCGGCACCATACATTCCTGTTTTCTATGTCGATGGATTTTTCCAGCTGCGATCCAGCACCCATTTCCCTTGTGGTGGGTCCCAGAAGTGTAATGACTGGAATTCCATACGCTTCCGCTGCATGGATCATGCCTGTATCAGACCCAATACACATTTCGCTTTGTGATATGACCATAAATGAATCACGGATTTCGCATTCACCTTTCAGATTGAATATCCGGTAATTCTTAAAACCGATATCATCGCATATCTTATCCTTTTTTCCCCCAAGTAATACCACACTATGACCTGCCTTCATTATCCGTTCACACAGTTCGAGATATTTCCTGGCGTCCCATTGTTTGTTTTTCCATGCTGCACCCGGCACAATGGCCACAAATGGCAGCTTGACGCGAAACTGCTTAACCATAAACCGTGCGTTCCGAGCTTCCGGTGGACGGAATGACAGCATGGTATCCGGGTAAGGTTCACTTGCAGGGATGAGTGACCTGAAAGAGTCATGGAGCATTTTTTTATATGAATACTTCTCAGGGAATGTATTCTTATGAAGATATTTCAGAAAAAATCGATGCAGACGGGGTTTCCTTACGATGAATGTTTTCTCTGCATGGATGGCCTGCCGAACAATTTTTGATCGGAGAGAATTATGAAGGTCGAAGATGTATGTATAATTGTTTCTGTCGAGATTTCGGCCAAATTTTAAAATGGATCTGATTTCAGGATATCGTTTCATGTTATAGATATTGTTGATATCCGGCTGGGCAACCAGAATATCCCTGTACATATAGAGGGTGAGAAAATCGATTGTAGCGTCAGGAAAAGTATTTCGTATCGTAGCAAGTGGTGACGTGCACTGTACGATGTCTCCGATAGAACTGAATCTGATAATGAGTATCCGCAATAAACCTACTTTATTCTTTCGGCATTATAGGCAATGAGGTTCATCATGGATTGCTTGTAGGGAGAATCATTATACCCTTTCAGTGCATCAAGGGCTTGAGTAGAATAATCACCAAGTTTTTTCCTGGCATAGTCAAATCCTCCAGCCTCCTGAATCAGCTGTGATAATTCTGCAAGGTCCTCCTTGTTTTTCTTTCTTTTCCTCATAATGGAAAGAATCCGACGTCTTTTCGTCCTTTTTAGTTGATCCAGACTGTGAATAACTGGTAGCGTCATCATGTTCTTTTTTACATCTGTACCATGATCTTTCCCTGTTTCATTTTCCGATCCAAGCAAATCAAATAAATCATCCTTTATCTGAAATGCAATCCCCAGGTTATCCCCAAATTGCTTCATGGCTTTTCTATCCTGGTCCAGTTGAGATGTGGTAATGGCTCCCAACTCACAGCTTGCACCAATAAGTGAAGCAGTCTTCTGATAAATCATATCATAATAAACGTCTTCGGTCATAGATTTTTTAAACACTTTTTCAATTTGAAGAATTTCACCTGCACTTAAATGTTCAGCGGTTTTGGAAATAACATCCAATGCTTCGAAATCCTTCAGCTGAATCATGTTGATAAGTGATTTACTCAGGATAAAATCACCCATTAAAACCGATAGTTTATTCTTCCAGACCTGGTTAATAGATGGCCAGTTGCGTCTAAGTGTTGCATCATCCACAACATCATCATGGATCAGGGTTGCAACGTGAAGCATTTCTATCATGGCTGCGGCTCGATAACTATTTTCAGTTGGCTCGCCACAAACTCGAGATGACAATAGGGTCAAAATGGGTCGAAAATGCTTTCCTTTATGCTTCAGGATATATTTACCAATGGTATTAATCAATCGAACGCTGGATTGCATGGACGATTCCAGTTCAGTCTGGAATATAGAAATATCCTCCTGAATGGGTTCAATAATTGTTTTTAATGTTATTACAGACGAAGCCATTACTAAAAATTAGGTGGATGCAGATGGAGCTTCAACGGGGGATTTTCTCCTGGCGACAGACCATGATACTAAAATACTTATTTCATATAAAATCATTAATGGAATTGACATGATAACCAGGCTTACCGGATCCGGAGGAGTAATAATGGCTGAAAGAATCATGATAGATACAATGGCATGTCGTCGGAATTTTCTCATAAGTGCCGGTGTAAGCAATCCAAAGGATGACAGGACAAATGACACGACAGGCAGTTCAAAGATCATCCCTGTTCCTACCATTACCCAGCTCACAAAGCTCAAGTAATAATTGATGGAAACATTGTTTTCAACGGTCCCATATCCCAGGGATGCAAAAAAGTTCAAGGAAAAGGGTATAATCACAATGTAGGCGAAGAATACGCCACAAAGGAATGACAGAAACGTGGTAAAAATCAATGGAACGATGTATTTCTTTTCTTTACCATACAACCCTGGTGCAACAAATCTCCAAATCTGATAAGTCAGGACTGGAATGGCAAGAATCCCACCTCCAATCAATGCAAGGCCCCACCTGACCATGAACATGCCCTGTACGGTTAAAACCTGAAGGTTCATCTGTGTACCAACCTTGTCAGTAGGTGCGATTAACAGGGCAATAATTTCATCAATGAAAATAAATGTAATGGCTGCACCAATTAGAATAGACAGAATACTCTTTACCAACCTCCATCTCAATTCCTCCAAATGCTGAAGGAAGGACATGTCATCCTGTTGATTGTTAGCCATTGGTCCCAGTATCTAAGAGAGAGTTGGCTATTTTATATGGCGATTCTTTAACCGATTCGATATGTCTTGTTTTTTCTTCAAGTGCCCGCATTTTATCGGATGTCCAGAATTCTTTCAATAACCGATCACTGATCAATCCCAATACACGATCCCTGTGTCTTGATGTGGCTTTTTCATCCATCTTTCCAATCTGATCCAACCGTTCCATATGATTGAATATCTCATTTTTAAATTCCACCAACCCTTCTCCCTTGGAAGCCACCGTATTCAAAACTGGAGGGGAGATATCATCTTCTTTCATAAAAGAGTGAAGCATATTTCGTAATACTGAAGCAAGACGACCGGCTCCTTCCCTGTCTGATTTATTGATCACAAACATATCAGCAATTTCAATAAGCCCTGCCTTCATGAGCTGGATTTCATCACCAGATTCAGGTACAAGTACCACCACGGTAAGGTCAACCGCTTTCGCCACATCGTGTTCACCCTGTCCAACACCAACTGTTTCAAATATCACCACATCCTTGCCACTGGCAGCAAGAACATCACCTACATCCTGGGCTTTTTTTGCCAGTCCACCAAGATCTCCGTGAGAACCCATGCTTCGTATAAATACGTCATCATTCCAGACAAAACGATTCATACGAACACGATCCCCCAACAGAGCGCCACCTGAAAAGGGACTGGTAGGATCCACGGCAATAACACCGACAGATTTACCATCCTGTAATAATAAATCGACTAATTGATCTACAAGGGTACTTTTTCCGGCTCCAGGAGGACCGGTAATCCCAATTCGCAAAGCCCTCTGTGTATGAGCATGCAGTTCAATAAGCAAGTCATCAGTAACAGAGTCTCCAAACTCTATTTGACTGATAAACCTGGAAAGGACACGGTGATCATTCTCCAGAATGCCTTTCAGGACGGATGAGGTCATTTTTTCGTAAGAAACGGTTAAGTGAATTGCTGCTTAAATAGAGCAAAATCCTTTATAATCAAAGCTTTTCCATCACGATCAATGTAACCCTTTTCCGTTAATAATTTTAACATACGGGATACAGTCTCTCTGGATGTACCGGCCATATTGGCAATGTCCTGTTGGTAAGGCAAATTCCTGATGGTGACAGCACCACTCTTAATGGTTCCCAGCTCCTCCGCCAGTCGAATGAGGGTAATGGATATTCTTTGTTCGGCATCACTAAGTGACAGGCTTTCTATTTGTTGATCACTTCGACGAAGTCTCTGTGTGAGTTCCTCAAGTAGATGGATGGCTATTCGAGGATGATTCTCCAGAATGGCTAGAAACTCGCCCCGCTTGATGGTGAGTGCCTCGGAATCTTCAATGGCCACAATGTTGGCTGACCTGCCTTCACCATCAAGGAGAGACATTTCTCCAAAAAAATCTCCTTCACCCAGCATGGCAAGAATGACTTCCCTGCCATCATCACTCATGCGTGTGACTTTTACTGCTCCTTTGGCAAGAACAAAAAAAGTTTCACCTGAGCTCTCCTCCATCAGAATCATCTGTCCTTTTGAATAGGAACGGATGATCATCTGATCTGCGATTTTATTCAGAGAGCTTTCACTTAAATCACCGAACAGTGGTACAGATTGTAGAAGTTCTATTTTACTCATACTTAAAAATAACAGTTTTCCTTCTATTTTCAAATTCTAAAAATGAATCGTTTATGGTCATAAGGTTGACTGACACCATCCGCTATGAGAAATGACTATCTTTATCCGTTGTATTCGCTAAAACATTGAAATAATTTTCGCGGCTAAAAACGAAGGAATTTTATATCAATGGATAGACATCCACAACAAATTAAACGTGAGCGTCAGGATAAAAAGCGCCGTGAACGGAATGTAAAAAACCTGTCCAGGTTAAATACGCTTATGAAAACCGTGCTGAATGCTAAAAAAGCTGATGAAGCTGAAAAACCCTACCGCGATGCCGTTAGCTTTGTGGACAAGATGGCCAGTGCCAATCTTATTCATAAAAATAACGCTGCCAGGAAGAAAGCTCAGCTAACCCGGCACGTCAACTCTCTGTCTTAGACTATTTTTCTGAGACCTGATAATTAGGAGCCTCCTTCACGATTCTAACCTCGTGAGGGTGGCTTTCTTTTATACCCGCTGTACTGATCTGTACAAATTCCGCTACCTGTCCAAAATCGTTTATTGTCCTTGCGCCACAATATCCCATCGATGATCGAACACCCCCAATAAGCTGATGAATGGTACTCCGCACCATTCCACGGAATGGGACCATACCTTCAATACCTTCTGGCACAAGTTTTGTGGCTTCGGCTCCTTCCTGAAAATACCGATCTCCACTTCCTTTTTGCATGGCGCCCATGGATCCCATACCTCGATAGGCTTTATACTGTCGCCCTTCATACAGAATGGTTTCACCCGGGCTTTCTTCCATTCCAGCCAATAAACTTCCCAACATCACTGTATTGGCACCTGCTGCCAGGGATTTTGCAATATCACCGCTGTAACGTATACCTCCATCTGCAATGACTGGAATATCATGTTTTACTGCTTCATCTACGGATTCCATAATAGCAGTCAGTTGTGGGACTCCCACTCCGGCGATAATCCGTGTGGTACAGCTTGCACCTGCACCAATACCGATTTTTACCGCATCAACTCCTGCATCAATCAATGCCTTTGTTCCACTGGCAGTGGCCACATTCCCTGCTACAACCTGAATGTCACCCACTATTGATTTTATCTTGGTCACTGTGGATAGAACACCTTGAGAATGTCCGTGGGCGGTATCAATCACAATGACATCCACTTCTGCATTCGCAAGCTCAATGGCTCTTTCTACAGCATCTTCACCAACACCGACTGCAGCACCCGCCAGAAGTCGGCCATTTGCGTCCTTGGCAGCAGAAGGATAATCTTCTTTCTTCTGGATATCCTTGACGGTGATGAGACCTGCCAGATTTCCATTTTCATCTACCACAAGCAATTTTTCAATACGGTGTTTTTGCAGGATTTCTTTCGCTGTTTCCAGGGTAGTGCCCTGTGGGACTGTAACCAATTCTTCACTGGTCATGCAATCCTTCACCAGCAAATCATCATTGGTTTCAAAACGGATATCACGATTGGTCAATATCCCCAGCAGTTTTCCGTCTTCCACCACTGGCAATCCACTGATACGAAAATGTGCCATGGTTTTTTTCGCATCCCGAATTGTTTTGTCCCCACCTAACGTTACGGGATTGATGATCATCCCGCTTTCGCTCCGTTTAACCCGATCCACCATACCGGCCTGTTCTTCGATGGATAAATTTTTGTGGATGATTCCCAGGCCCCCTTCGCGGGCAAGGGCTATAGCCATGGCATGTTCTGTCACTGTATCCATGGCAGCACTGATTATGGGTATCTGAAGCGTGATTTTATTGGTGAGACGGGATGTAAGATTTACTTCCCGTGGTAAAACCGATGATGCCTGTGGTACCAGCAATACATCATCAAATGTAAGTGCATACTGAAATTGCGGTCGATTCTTCACGACGATTTCCTCAAATGTTTACTAAGTTTTTTTGCAATGTTCTTTCAATAATTTCAATGACAGGTCCCGGTGAAAATTCACCTTCTGGAAGATCCAGTTCATTTTCTAAAGTATCGAATACGATCTGTGTCCCATCACCATGTTTTAGACTGGGATGGAACAGAGTGGCAGTTCTAAACCCTGTCAATAATTCTATGGCCAGGATCCTGCGTACATTTTCAATTATCATGTGTGCTTTTTGACCCGCCCAGGGAGCCATGCTCACCTGGTCTTCCTGACCTGCAGAGGACGGAAGAGAATCCACACTGGCTGGATGAGCCAGTGTCTTATTTTCAGACGCAAGAGCTGTGGCAGTTACATGGGCAAGCATTAACCCTGATTCTAGGCCAGGATTTGAAGTGACAAATGCAGGAACCCTGTCATCAATTCCCTTCATGAAATAATGGGTGCGTCTTTCAGAAATGGCACCAATTTCGCTCATGGCAATGGAGATAGCATCAAGGGCTTGTGCCACAGCTTCACCGTGAAAGTGACCCGAACTGATGACATCACCATTTTCTAAAATCAACGGATTATCACTGACACTGTTGGCTTCGCGTAGAATCATCTCACCGGCAGATGAAATCATGTCTCGACTGGCGCCGTGAACATGGGGTATACAACGAAAACTGTATGGATCCTGGGTTCGGTCACAGTCCTTATGACTTGCAACGATTTCGCTGCCTTTTAAGAATTTGGAAATTCGAGCGGCCGACCTTTGTTGTCCTGGATGAGCTTTCAATGCATGTATTTCAGCATCAAATATCTGAGCCGATGACAGTGAGGATTCGACGGAAACAGCGCCAATGAGATCAGCCTGATCCAGTAGAGAATTTGATTGGACCAAAGCAGACAATCCGATGGCCGCGCTGATCTGAGTACCGTTGATGAGACTTAACCCTTCTTTCGCCTCGAGAGTCAGAGGTGATCCGCCTGTTTGTTTTATCACTTTATCCGCCGACTGCAATTCTGCCTTATAAATCACCTCGCCTTCACCTATCAAACAAAGGGCTATCTGTGACAAAGGTGCCAGGTCACCGCTGGCGCCCACGGATCCCTTGGAGGGAACAACGGGAATGATATCATGATTCAGGAAATGAACAATCTGATGAGCCACATCCAACCTGACACCGCTGGCCCCTTTTGCAAATGTCATGAGCTTAATAAGCATGGTCGTTCGGACAATCCCGGGCTCAAGTGGCTCACCCACTCCTGCTGCATGGCTTTTTACCAGGTTGTACTGAAGAGTATTTCTATCCGCTTCGGATATGTTCACCTGACTCAATTTTCCAAATCCAGTGGTAACACCGTAGATTTTGGAATGTCTGCTCAGGTGGTCTGTTAGAATGTCATGGGATCGTTCAATGGATTCTATCGCTTCTGAGGTCAATTCCACATGAATAGGACCGTAGAGCGCGGGCAAGAAATCTTGGAGGGTAAACGAACGGTTGGAAATGGTTAAGGTATCCATTGGGGAAATTATTATAATTGACATTTAGAAAACAATATCGAGTTGAAGAGATTTCGACTGATATTACAGTCAAATGGATCACATGTCAGGTAGTTTAGTACTCCAACTCATCTACATGACCAAAAACAGTAAATGGAACGGGTATAGCTTCCCGAAAATGCTGACCATACCTCTTTGTAATTATCCTCTCATCCAGTACGATAAAAATCCCCTCATCCGAGGTGGTTCTAATCAAGCGACCAAATCCCTGTCGAAACTTCATGATGCACTCTGGAATGGAGAATTCAAGAAAGCTATTGCCTCCTTCATCCTTTATGGAATCAGCGTAGGCCTTGATGATGGGTTCCGTGGGCACATCAAATGGCAGTTTTGTGATGATGAGGATTTCCAGTAGATCCCCCGGAAGGTCTACCCCCTCCCAGAATGAATTCGTACCAAGGAGAATCCCATTTTCAACAGAAGACATCCCCTTTATCAATGCGTATCGTGACGAACCAAACCCCTGGGCAAAAAGCGGAATATCCTCGCCACCTTTCTTCTGTCTCAACTCATGATACACAGCATTTAATGTGGCATGTGCCGTAAATAGCGCCATGATCCTTTTCCCGTATCGCTTGTAGCTGGTATAAATAACCGATGCAATGGCTGCAGGGTCTGTGGTAATGGATTTCCCACCACCAAACTGGTAATACTTCACCTGGTCAGCGTAAAAGAATGGACTCCTAAAGGTTGTGGATGTTACTTTATGAGAAATGGATCCGTCCAATCCTGCTCTTTTTTTAAAATACCGGAAGGATTCATCCACCTGCAATGTTGCGGACGTAATGATACCATATTCCAGGGGTTCGAAAAACTCAGACCTCAACGTTTCAGAGACGTTCACCGGAGCCGCATTCAATGTAATCTCGAGAGTCGGTTGAGTAGAAGATCTGGAGTAATACCGTCCTTCCTGCCAGTAGACCCAATCGTCATTCTGTTGCTCAGTGAGCTGTTGAGCCGCAAGATGAAGACCGGAAAGCTGATCGATATTCTTTTCCAGTGACAACAGTAACTCTGCATAATCCGTTTCATGGGAATCCATTTCCAGAATAGCAGAATGAATCTTTCCAAACACAGTTTTAAGTGCATTGATTTCCTTTAAGAATGAACCCAACTCGCCATATACCTGTCCGTATTCTTCTGTGAGATTCTCTGTAATATGCTTCTTGGTATAGGCATCATTTGGATTATATCGATCAAAAAAGGTGGCTGCCATAGCTCCAAAAAGTGTATCTGCCTCTACCAGACATCGCGCAGCAGCCTGATATAGTGTATCCTTCATTTTGGCCATATCTGCATTCATCTTTGCAAGAAATTCGATGGTATTCATCCATCGAAAATTCAATGCCTGGGTCGGGTCCGCATCCCTCAACGTGTTTTGGGTTGAATATTTATCGAAACTCATAGTTAACTGCTGATAGGCTGCATGAACAAGATTGTGACCCTCGTCGATGAGAACGGTATTGTATTCAGGCAGATACCCTGACATACTCATTTCTGTCAACAACAGCGAATGATTTACAATGATCACCTGGGCGTTGTAAACAGCCTGACGGAGTTTTCCAAAATAGCAACCATGATGTTTCTGGCATAAATTCGTCGTACAGTAGCCTGGTTCACTGGTGATCATGGATGTTACCCGACTGGGCTTCGCACTCCAGAATCCACCACACTCAGATAGATCACCTGTCTGGGTAAAATTCAACCACACCAGCACTGGAAGCAGGGATTCCACTTCTCGTGCTGAAAGCATCCTTTTTGCATCGGAAATCAGTGAATATAGACGGGTTTTGCAGATATAATTTCGACGACCTTTCAAGACAACAGCCTGTACCGAGATATCTGCCGTATCTGCAATCAATGGCAGATCCTTGTAAAACAATTGATCCTGGAGGTGTTTTGTGTAACAGGAAATGATAACAGGACCATCATCGGGGTTCAGGCTTGCTTTTTTTAGCGCAGGAAACAAGTATGCCATGGATTTTCCAAGACCCGTACCTGCTTCTATGATTCCAATAGCGGAAGAACCGGTGATGGTATCCTCTACGAATTGTGAATATCTGGTCTGATCCTGACGTTCTTCATACTTCTCCATGGACTGAGACAGCATACCGTTCTTACCAAACACATCTCTGGCGGATGCACCTGCAATGTCCTGATTACCATCTCTTACATAGATATTGGAGATGGATTGCTTTGCTTTGGAAGAATCACCCAGCGATCCTTTGGCAATCCCCTTTCGGGCATAGAGACCAGCCAATCGCTCAAAGAGCAACTTGTTAGGAAGAGAAAATGGCTCCATAACCTGAACAATAGATGACAGCGTGGTCAGAGGTAAACTGATGGATTCATTCATGAGCCGGGTAAAAACCAGTCCGCAATTTTCCGCATCCTTCCGTGCCCTATGAGATCCGGATGAATCCAACCCAAAAATGTCTGCTGTGGTACCCAGATTAAAGGCAGGATTGTCGTACATTAGGGATCGTGCAAGTGGCAAGGTATCGTACAACTCATGCTCGGATTCAACCTTCTCATGTCGACCCCATAAAGCTCGTAAAAAACCAATATCAAAACTGATGTTGTGTGCCACCAACGGATCGTTCCCAAGAAAGTCGTGAAATTCATGAACGATATCTTCCTCAACTGGAGAATCCTTTACCATGTCATTGGAAATTCCCGTTATCTCAGTAATAAAATTGGAAATGGTTTTTTGCGGATTAACCAGCGTCACAAATTCATCTACTACTTCACCATTTTCAAACCGAAGTGCGGCAATTTCGATGATTCTATCCTGAACCGGATCCAGACCGGTGGTCTCGAAATCAAATGCAATAAATGTGGATAATTTTACTTCATGTAATATTTTAGATATTTCCATTATATTCCTGTAAATGCGCGAGCTACATCCACAAGTAATGTGGGTTTTTTGCTCACTGCTGTAGAAAACAATTTGAAGAGGCTTCTATCGGATTCCGGTACCTTTAACAATGCATCTGCAATGTTGTTGAGGTCGTGATCCGAGAATTTATAAATAGCCTCCTTTATACGATATAGGCGTTCATGGTTTTTACCGCCAATTTTATACCAGGCCTGATTGTAAGGTTTTAAATTAGAAACAGTGGGCGCTTTCCCTGCCTTCAGCACTTTAGCAGCTGTTTCAGCTGCAAGGAGCCCGCTTCTCATTCCTGCTACAATGCCACCACCGGTCACAGGGTTCACCATTCGTGCTGCATCCCCTACCAACATAAGCCCATCTGCGGTGATACTCTTCAGGGTTTTTCCAACGGGAATTCCACCTGCTACCGTTGTAAGAACAGATGCAGACGGGTAGAACTCATCCATGAACTCATCAAGGTATTTTAATGCGGATTTACCCTGTTTTGCAAAGGTGCCAGAAATACCCAGACCGATGTTTGCCATGTGCTTTCCTTTGGGAAACACCCATAAATACCCACCGGGGGCCCAAAAACTTGATAAATAGAAATCGATCCTGTCTTCTTCGACGTCTACACCAGATACGGTTTTCTGTATCCCAGATTCCACATCTTTCAACTTCAAATTCGTGGATAGTCCAGCCCATCGCCCGATGCGGCTTTCAACACCATCGGCGCCAACAACAAGTTTTGCCTTCAGTGAAAATTCTTCATTCAAGTACTTACCGGTCACACCAGATACAGTATCATTGTCAAAAACCAATCCTGATACATACGCTTTTGTCACTATGGTTGCCCCTGCATTTCCAGCATACTGCGCAAGGTCATAATCGAAAATGCGCCGATCAAGGATATATCCTTCTTCCTTTAGCTTGAATTCTACTTCATGTCGGTTTGGAGCTGTGAGTTTTATTTTGTCAACGGAAGAGCGAATCCAGTGTTTTTGCGGTTCGTGAAAAATACGCAACCCTGCATCACTCACAGCTTCACCACATCGGACGGGCATGCCAATGTCTCTGTCTTTCTCCAAGAGAATAACCGACAGACCTGCGTTTGCAGCATGAAGGGCAAATGTGGATCCTGCAGGCCCCCCACCTACCACAATAATATCGTAGGATTTAGTTTTCCACATGACTCAGCACATCGATAGGACACACATAGACACAAAGATCGCAATCAATACAAATGTCATCATCTATGGTTATTTCTGCTTCTTTTAACTCAATACAATCCGGAGGACAAACACCAACACAGCATCCACAAAAATCACATTTATTCTCCTCAATAAGGATCATGACAGGGTCAGGTCTTCCTTTGCTTCAACCATCAATGTAGGATAAACAATTCCATAACGGAAATAATGGTAAAACCGTAATCCGTGAAAATGAATGAACATCATAACCAGAAGCCACGGTGCCCTCATGGAAATGAAAAATCCAAAGATAAATATTGAATAGATTCTGGATCTTCTAATGTGACGCGGCTGGGGCGAAACAAGTGATACAATAACGAAGGGAATAAACACCCCTGTTGCGGTAGTGATGACTGGTTCATCCTGATACCATCCAAGGACAAGAGCAGCTAACAATAAAACAAGGGATAACCCATTGTACATAATTCTTTTGGACTGATCTCCAACCTGCCATCGCTCATGCTCATCTTTTTCCAGGGGAATGAGAAAAATGACATACACAGCCGGGATGCATAGAAAATACGGTATGCCAATTTTTATTCCTGTGAGTGGATTCCCAAACCACCCAAGAAGAAACAGTCCAATTCCCAGAACTAAAAAGATGCCCATTCCGGTCCATGGCGTATTTCGATGTTTATCAGGCGAGAAATAGTTCGTTTTTTTCAACGCAATCGAAAATAATACGGTTATTATCAGCGCTGTAATAATCTCGACAGTCCATCCCGAGAAATCCCAGAAATAATACCGATCCTCTACTGCTTTTCGCCACCCGACACCAGCGCCAAAAAGAATCCATGGTGAATACCATTCGAACGGTAAATAATCCATGACAGGATCCATTTTTTGAAACAGAGTCGATCCAGAATCGTATCGTTTCGATTTTTCCGGGAACAGGCGTGCAATCCACATAATGTATCCTTAGATAATATTCAGTTTGTACAGTAGAACGATAAAAATAAGAATGGGTGAAATAACTTTCAGGAAAAATGACCATACTGACATGAGCCATGGGTTCAATTCTATAAGTTGTTCAGCACCATTTTTCACCTCAATGATGGCCTTATCCATACCCCAGATCCAGCCCACAAAGATAGCGATGAAAAAACCACCGAGGGGCAGCAGGATATTGGATGCAAGATAATCAGCCACATCGAAAAAGTTCATTCCAAAAAAGGTCACATCTGACATGATATTGAATGAGAGGGCACTTGGGACTCCCAGCAGAAAGGCAAGAAATCCAAAAATAACCACCGCCTTATGACGTTCCCATCCTTTCTCATCTACAAAATAAGCCACGACAACTTCCAACAGAGATATGGCGGATGTTAAAGCGGCCAGTGACAGGAGCAGAAAAAACAAAATGGCAAATATGTATCCTCCTGGCATTTTCGTAAATACAATGGGCAAGGTCTGAAAAATAAGGCCTGGACCACTTGCCGGATCCTGTCCCGTTGCAAATACTGCAGTGAAAATAGCTATTCCCGCAAAAAGCGCAATGACTGTATCCAGGATCACCACCTGGGTAGCTGCCCCAAGGACATTATCCTTTTTTGATAAATAACTTCCATAAGTCATCATGGCACCCATCCCAAGGCTTAGAGTAAAAAATGCATGTCCAAGGGCGATGAGTACAGATTCACCGTCAATTCTAGACCAATCCGGATTCCACAGGAAATTCATTCCCTCCCCTGCACCGGGAAGGGTCAAACCACGTATGACCAGGATGAGAAGAATAAATAGCAGGACAGGCATCATGACCTTGCTTCCTCGTTCAATTCCCCCCTTTACACCAAAATACACCACAATCATCGTTAGCATGAAAAAGAATCCATGATAACCCAGTATCCAACGTGTATTTCCCACCAGTGATCCAAAATGATCGTTGGCAATGGAAGCATCCGTGAATGTGGAAAAAACGCCCTTCAGTGCTTCAACGATATATCCGAGCGACCATCCTGCAATGACACTGTAAAAGGAAAGAATGATGGCTCCTGCGATGACACCGATTGCTCCCAGGGATGTCCAAAACATATTTCCTTCAGACAATCTGTGGAATGCTCCAACGGGGTTTTTCTGCGTTGTACGACCCATGAGTATTTCTGCCACCAGTACAGGCAATCCAATGAGAGCAATGCACACAAGGTAGACAAATACGAATGCTGCGCCACCATTTTCACCAGCGATATATGGAAATTTCCATATATTTCCAAGACCAATTGCCGATCCGGCTGCTGCAAGGATAAACCCAATTCTAGACCCCCATTGTTCTCGTTGTTGTGTCATTCTGATTCTTCCTCTTTGTTTTGATTACCGTCTAATTCTTCATCCACAATTTCATCAAAATTATCTAAATGGGCATCCACAATAGCGTCCAGTGTGCCATAGATGTATAGAATAGCCATCCACCACGCAAACTTATTCCTTTTTTGCAGGTATTGAACCCTTCTTAAATCCATGGTGGTAGGGTCGTAATCCCTGTACAATTCGCGATTTTCCTGGAATTGAACATAAGATGCTACTTCCAATCCCATAATAATGGCAGCTTTTATGTACTTACCATTGTAAACCTGACCAAGTCCTGGAAATACCAGTCCAAGGTAACCGGCTGTTTTTGGGTCTTTGACCCTGACAGAATCTGTCTGGCAGAATCCAATTGCCATTGTCAGGAAAGCAATAATAACGACTTTACCTGCTGACATATGATGAGCTTGACCAGTTTCCTATTACTCGCTGAGATTTTGGGATTATCGATACATCCAGGGAAGTCCTGTCTCCACCCAACTTTTCACCATCCAAATGCATGGGTATAGGTTTGTTGCCTGTTACCTTAAGGGATTTTACTCGGAATATCTCGATTTCGTCCAGCACATCGATGGTCCCATTCAGTAATCGTGAAAAATTCTTGATAACAGTCCAACGTGATATATTCCTTACAATACAAAGATCGAAGAATCCATCCTCCAGTTTTGCTTTTGGCGTCAACTGCAATCCCCCTCCAACATTCCATCCATTTCCTATGCTAATAAGATAGATGTCTTCGTCAATTGATATACCCTCAGCCTCCAGTTTTATGGGAATTCTTTTGTAAAAGATCAAAACCCAGGCAATGGCCAGTAAATATTTTATGGATCCCTTTATGAAGGATAGTTTGCGTCCTACTTCGTTTGCCCGTCCTTCAAATCCAAGACCCAGCACATTCACGAATCGGCGTTCATTTACCAGACCAACATCAATCTTCTGATCATTATGCTCTATCAGGATATCAATGGCTGACTCTGGATCATCCAAGGGTATGCAGCAACTCCGGGCAAAATCATTTCCGGTTCCTATGGGAATCAAACCAAAAGGCTTGTTTAACTCAGGGAGTCCATTAATGATTTCATTGATGGTGCCATCACCTCCTACAGCCACAATCACATCAAAATCATCTGCCAGCTCTTTCACCAATTCAGTTGCATGCATGGGCTCCTGCGTAAAATGAAATTCATAGGCCAAACCACGTTTCCTGAAAATGGACTCAATCTCCGGGAGAGCTTTCAGCGTTTTTCCACTTCCACCAACGGGGTTAACAATGAGGAGATATTTCTTCTTATTTTCCATTATTTCGGACTATGAGCAATACACTCAATTTCTACATCGGTTCCCAGTGGAAGTGCTGACACCTGGACGGCCGATCTAGCCGGCGGCTCCATTCCACTGAAAACGTCAGTGAACACCTCATTTAGCTCAGAAAATCTGCCAAGGTCTGTTAAAAACACTGTCAATTTGATGGTATGAGATAGTGAACTTCCTTTTTCAGCTAGGATGGCTTCAATATTATTTAAAACGCGATACACACGATCCTTAAAATTTCCTTCTATAAGTTTCCCGGTTTCAGGGTCCAATGGGATTTGTCCTGCCGTAAAGATGAGTCCCTTAATAGCCATTCCCTGGTTGTATGGACCTATTGCTGCAGGAGCGTTGGATGTACGAATAATTTCACGATTCATTTTTTTCCTCCAGACACCAGGTGGCCAGTCCAATATCAGCATTCATTTTTCGTGATGCATCACCATGAAGTTTTTTAATGACAAATTCTCCCACAGCAGCCACATCCATTTCGAACAGATGTCCGCCTTTGGTATTCATGTCATGATCCCCCAGTGTCAGGTGGATATGAATGAAAGGTTCCCCGTCCAAGAGAGTAATGTTCCCATCACAGGATAACAATTCCCGTGCATCATCAAACGTGACTTTGATATAGGATTGTTTTGGTATGTCGTAGGCACCAATGGTGGCGTTTTTTACAGCACCAATACCCGAAACCGTCCCATTGTATATACCATGGTCTTTACAAAACTGCGTCAGGGTTTCCATAACGGGTTCATTTTTCTCCACATATACAAAATACGTATCATCATATTGCTGGTATTGCATTATTGATCCTTGTCCAAAATCTTTGTAATTAGTTCCTGGCATTTTTCCAGGGTTGGTTTCAGGTCTTCATTTTTCCGTCCGCCTGCTGTGGCCAGATGAGGTTTTCCTCCACCACCGGCACCCATAAGTGATCCAATTTCCTTTGCCAGACTCCCTGCACGAATTCCCCTCTCCACAAGGTCAGGTGTTACTACCACAACAATTGCAGGTTTTTTCTCTCCTTCCATCCCCAAAACTCCGACGCCAGATTTTAAATGAGGGATCAGGTCGTCTCCCAGGGATTTAAGTTCATCCATGGCAATGGATTCAATCTGCTTGATCACCACGTTGACACCATGCAGTTCCATGGCCTCACCGGCAATAGACTTCCCATTTAGAGCACCACTGGATCTCCATTGTTTAAAGGCTTTTTCGAGGTCCTTGTGCTTTTGGAACAATCCGTCAATTCTTTCCTCAATCTCATGGGATGCGCATTTCAGTTTTTCCTGAATCCGCTTCACTTTCTGTGCATTTTCCTGCATGAGATCAATGGCATCATTCCCCGTAACAGCGACGATTCGTCTCACACCTGCTGCAAGCGCAGATTCTTCCACAATTTTAAATGGACCGATATCACCGGTTCTATCCACATGGGTTCCACCGCATAATTCCATGGAATAATCACCAATAGAGATCACCCTTACCACATCACCATATTTTTCGCCAAACAGGGCTTCGGCGCCATCCCTGCGTGCATCATCAAATGACTTATGTGATATATCCAAGGGGGTATTAGTCAATATTTCTGCATTCACTGCCTTCTCTATGCGCAGAATTTGGTCGAGTGTTATTTTCTCAAAATGGGTAAGATCAAACCGCAAATAATCCGGAGCGACCAGGGATCCTGCCTGATGGACATGATCACCCAATTCTTCTTTTAGTGCTTTGTGGAGCAAATGAGTGGCTGTATGGTTTCGTTTTATGGATTGTCGCCTGTCTGCATTCACTTCACATGTAACTTGCGAGGTAGCATAAGTTTCGTCAAAATCACCGGTGCACAGGTGAAGAAACACATCGTCCTCTTTTTTTACATCCACAACCTGAAGATCAATCCCTTCATTGAAAATCACTCCAGTATCACCTATTTGCCCCCCGGATTCAGCGTAAAACGGTGTTTTGTCCAGTACAACAAGCAAATGTCCGTTTTCCCGCCCCCATCGTCTTATTTTAGCTGTAGAAGAAAGTGATTCATATCCAATGAATTCTGAATCTTTTCCCTGTCTCACAGATTGCCAATCTATGGATGATGCTTCATGCTTGAATTTTCCTGCCGCTTTTGCACGAGATTTTTGTTGGGACATGGCTTCATTGAACCCATTCGTATCTACGGTGAGATTTTTTTCACGTGCGATAAGTTCTGTTAAATCAAGCGGAAACCCATACGTGTCGTACAGTCTAAATGCTTCTTTACCCGGGATCTCATTTCCATCAAGTGTTTTTATAATACGATCAAAATGATTGAGTCCACGATCAAGGGTTGACCCAAAAGTGACTTCCTCGGCCTGGATAACATTTTGGATATGCGTTTTCCTGTCCAGCACTTCAGGAAATACATCACCTAAAATCTCACCCACAGCATCCACCAGCTCAAACAGGAACGGTTCATGCAATTCCAGTGTTCGCCCAAATCGTGAAGCCCGTCTAAGGATTCTCCTCAATACATAGCCGCGTCCTTCATTACTGGGCATGGCCCCATCTGCAATAGAAAAACTTAGCATCCGAATATGGTCTGCGATGACCCTGAAAGGTACTGGATCATCCAGATAGGATTTACCAGAAATAGTCTCCAGCTTTTGAATGATGGGCTGAAACAAATCTGTATCATAATTGGATGATTTCCCTTCCATCACCGTAACAATCCGTTCCAATCCTGCACCTGTATCAACATGTGTCTGCGGAAGATCATTCAGTGTACCTGTTTCATCCCTGTGATATTGAATAAAGACCAGGTTCCATAATTCCCAGTATTCATCCGTCACATTCACACCATCAGGTGTCTGCTTTGATGGGTCCTCGCCCATATAATAATGAATCTCGGAGCAGGGTCCACATGGCCCTGTTTCACCCATCTCCCAGAAATTGTCTTTTTTACCGCACCGTAATACTCGATCTGGGGAAATGTCCGTGACTTTTGTCCACAATTCAAATGCTTCATCGTCTTCTTCATAAACCGTCGCCCAGAGACGATCTTTGTCCAATTTCCAAACCTCAGTCACCAACTCCCATCCCCACTGGATTGCTTCCGACTTGTAATAATCGCCAAAGGACCAGTTTCCCAGCATTTCGAAGAATGTGTGGTGGAAAGTATCAATGCCCACTTCTTCAAGATCATTGTGCTTACCACTTACGCGTATACATTTTTGACTGTTGACGGCCCTGGTGTAGCTTTCTGTCTTTTCTCCAAGGAAGATTGGTTTGAACTGATTCATCCCTGCATTGGTAAAGAGTAGTGTTGGGTCATCCAGTGGCACCACGGATGAACTTCGAACAAACTTGTGCTCTTTTGATTCAAAAAAGGAAATGAATGATTGTCTGATTTCTTTGGCGTTCATAAGTATTAAAATGCGAATGTTGTTTCGATGGAAGTAATATTGATGGTTTCATCCGAGTCACGAACATCTCCATCTCCGTTTAAATCTCGGAATGATCTCCTGAAAATGTAATTAATAACCATCCCCGAGCCCATTTCCAGCCCAATCCTGTAACCCATGACGGTACTGGGGTTTGGTTCAAATTCAAACAAATTGGGGACATTTCTCTGCTGGAGGAATAATTGGGCTGTTTGAAGTTTGGAAATGGATTTTCGGAGCCCTGCAGAAGCAAAAAAGTTCTGGTATTGAATTTCTTCAAATGCCTGCAAGGAATGATTCCATTTTTCGCCCGTCATATTCTGATACTGTGCTGAAGCCGATAACAATGACCCTATGTTAATCCTTAACTGACCGTACAGTCCATCAGATGGACCAAAGGTACCAAGCTGGCTTTCCTTTGTCTGGATAGTCATCCCATTTGCAGTGGACCTGAACACAGCTCGTTCAAGTTCATAAGCCCGATTCCAGTACCCAAATTCGAATCTTCCTGTGGGTGTTTTTCTGTATTCAATATTCAACTGTGCAGGACCAAATTTTGCCACCAGTCCCAGAGGGACCATACCAATCCCTAGCTGTTTTTCTTCACTGGAATCAGCGGTGACTGGTACGATTGTATTACCAATCATTTGGGCGATCTGGGCATAAAATGATATGGAGAAGCGGCTATCGGAATAAATGGGGATTCCACCGTCAAATGCAATGGCCGCAACGGAATTTCTGTCTTTCAAAATATTAACTGGTTCGCTCATTCGTAGGATATCATTGTCCAAAATAATTGTTGTATCTAAGGTCCAACCCTCAATCCTTGAATCCAGTGTATCGGTAATACCGTCTCCATCGATATCCCACTCGTAGGGATCATTGTCCGCCAGTCCATCCCCATCAGTGTCCTGCCAAAGGTCTGCATCAAACGGAAAACTCTCAAGAGGATCAGGGTACCCATCACCATCGCTGTCCTTCAGTGAGAAATACTGATTTTTATCCATGACAAAGGAAATGCCAAGGGGAAATCCCAGTTGAAGCGGGAATGTGGATCGTAGTCCGGTGATACCTCCTAATTCAGAAAAATCATTGGTCATGGCCTGAATGGAGTATCGTGCCCGCTTCATCCTGAAATCAAGACCGATTTTTTTCACGGCTGGATACTCCATTGTGTTGGCGTACCCAGACATAAGGATACCATACCCAAGAGTAACATTATCCAGAGCCCCAACCCGGGCATACAACGGATCATTCGGATAGCCATATCGAATATAATAAATCTTATCCACGATGGTATTGAATCCGGCACTTGAACTGGAGAAATCCCAGTCATCGTCACGGACATTGCCTTCTTCATCGATGTACAATACAATATCCAACGCTATTCCGAATTTTCCAATGGGAATGGTGGGACGCATGGCGATCTGGTTGTAGATCTTCCCATCGATAGTCACTGCACCCACCGCACCAGACATATTGACCTGAGGTTGTGCAATTACCAGACTGACAAGAAAGAGTATTATTGTGACGAGAGACTTCTTCATAATCCTTGGAAAATTATCAGAAAAATTACTGGTGACACTGAAGGTATCCAATGAGAGAATATTTTGGCATTTTCATGATAATATGGTGAAGAATCGTCTTCCAACAATTATCAATGATATCAAATCTGTGTCACGGTTCAATAGATAGTCGAATCAAGTCCCGAAATCGATCTATTTCGGGACGACCATTGGGTGTCTGTGTGAAAACAAGACCTATGATGCCATATTTGAGATCGATCCACGCATCTGTCCCATCGGAACCACCATGACTGATAATTTCATCAGAAATGAACCAACCGTATCCATAGCTACGTCCATCCTTTAATGCTGCTTTTGGCTGTATCATTAACTCAACAGTATTTTGATTTAGAATTCGTTTTCCATTGTAAACGCCCCCATTGAGGATCATCTGACAGAAAACAGCATAATCCCATACGGTTGAAACGAGACCACCGGATCCGCGTGCAAAGGGAATTGTGTAAGGTATTCCTGGCATCCATTCTCCTGCATCATTACGTTTGTAATAAACTGGACCTGTACAACCTGTCTTCCCATCCATGGTATGTTCGGCTCTGTAATTGTATGTGTCTACCATCCCCAACGGTAAATATATCAATTCATCCAGTGATTCCTCCAGCGAGTTACCGGTATGAATCTCAATAAGTGCACCGAGCGTATTGTATCCGGGGTTGTTATAACTGAACACCGATCCAGGTATGGTTGAAGCACCGATAGCACCAAATCGTGAAGCGGATGTTTGAAGATCCGTATTCAGACTATCAGGTGGAAGAAACAAGGATTGGATGTTTAATCCACTGGTGTGTGTTAGAAGATGTTGCACATTAATGGACTCAGATTTCTTATTGTCCCACTCAGGAAGGAATTCTTTAATGTGGTCAGTATAATCAAACATCCCTTTTTCAACCAGTATTGATATTGCAGTGGCAATAACAGGTTTCGTATTGGACGCCATGTGGAACATACTGCTTGTATCCATTGGAATCTTTTTTTCCTTGTCCAGGTATCCTATAGATTTATGCACCACAACTCGGCCATTTCGTGCCACAAGAATCACCACTCCAACGAGATCTCCTTGATCCACTGCTGCTTCATAGAGTCCTACTGCATCATGCAAAATGGATTCGGACATACCTGCTTCTGATGCAGTACTATTGATTAACAAGGTCTCCTCCTGAGAAAAAGCAGGTGAAAGAATTCCTAAAAAACACATTAGAATCGACAAGGATAATCTCATGGTCAGTTTTAAAACTGGTTTCATTGAAAAGCAAATCTCTCTGTTTACTTCACAAGTTTGATGAGCTTACGGAATCTGTCACCGGTGGCCACTTCCTGAATCTCAAACAAAACTGTCTCTACTGAAGTGATGGTTCCTCCTGCCATCATTATCCGATCCAACCCAATTTGTTTATTTCCTTCTGTTCTTGATGAAACGGCATCCGAGACAATATCTACGTGATAATCCATTTCAATTAGATCCAGTGCTGTTTGATAAACGCAAACATGTGTCTCAATTCCGCATAGAAGCACATGATCCACCTGAGTGGATTCAAGTTTTTTTACAAAATCATCGTTTCTTGCGCAACTGAATACATCTTTCACAATGGGTTGTTCCCCAGGGAACAACTCAGCAAGCTCCGGGATTGTGGGTCCCAGTTTATCCGGCAATTGTTCTGTCCAGATGATGGGTATGTCCAGGAGTTTTGCACCATGGATCAGTATCCTCAGGTTCTTGAACAGGTTGTCCTTGTCGTGCATGGCTTGAGCCAGGTTTCCCTGAATATCAATCACAATAAGCACACATTTATTTTGATGCATTTTTTTCTCCAAGGTTTAAGGAATAGATGGTTCGCCACCCATCGACTTCATCACAAGTTTTCACACATTGTACCGAATTGAACCAGAAGGTTGATGGCAAAACCAGTCGTTTCTGGTAATCCATTTTCTTTTGGATTGAATCTTTCAGATACCCTAAAGAAATATGAGGATCAAATTGGTACGACTTGTTCCGAACAAGCAATTCAATGTCCTTGAATAACATGGTTAAAGTGTCATTCTGGGTAAGCTGGATAATTATGGATTTCCAGTAATCTTCTGTCACGCAAATACCATTCCCATTCAAACAGAATGAATGATATTTGTGTATGATTTCATTTAAAATATCCCTTTTAGGTGGTTCAGTTAACTTCCCCATCAGCGTACAGTGCGGTTGGAAAGATGTTGATTGAGTCATGTCTGAAATTTGCCCGATTATTCTTTGCAAAACAGAAGAATGAAATTCATCAGGCATTAACCAAAGCGAGTATCGACCCTGTAGATTCATGGGACAATTTAAATGGATCGTCCATACTATGTTGCCAGGAAGTTTCAGACGTATGGTTAACTATGTTTTAGCCAAAATACACGTTTTTAGAAATCCTATTTATCTTGCAAAGCCTTTTCTTTTTACTCTATATTCGGATGTGGTTATCTACTTATGTAACTACGCTTTTTGAAAGTTTCACTCAGCACTGGTGAACCCATTGATAGGTATTATTCCAACCTCACTCCTTTTGGTTGCCTGTTTAGTTTTTTGGAATAATCCTGTTAATAGAGTATGATACCCAGCCAACCTATGTACTCTGCATGCATCCCATCTCCCACCAGGGGTCATGCAATCCATGTGTTGAGTGTTTTTTAGTAGACCGGTCACGTGCAGAGCGGGGGATTGACGGCTTTTGTCAACAAATTCCATGCACTTGATCGGTCTTTTTTTATTCCCTAACAATATAATGAAAAAGTATCAGGACCATTGAAAAACAGATGATTGGTCTATTTTACACTAAATCTGGACTTGTTTATCTTGATTTAAAATATGTAGCTTCAACACTACAGGTAAAATAAATGCTATACTCAAAATCATCTGAATACGCCATACAGGCCATGATATATCTGGCAGAAAAAAAGACATCTGATCCCATCATGATCAGTGAAATTGCCAAAGGATATAACATTCCTCAACAATTCCTGGCAAAGATTGCCCAGACCCTCGTTAAACACCGTTTATTGGAAGCAATTCGTGGTAGAAATGGCGGTGTAAGACTGGCAAAACCACCTTCAGAGATTTACCTGCACCACATTGTGTGGGCCATCGATGGCCCCCCTTCGGATCGTGAACAATGCGTTATAGGTGTCGATTATTGTTCCGATTCAGCACCCTGCCCTCTTCATCATAGATGGAAAGTCATCCGGGAGGATATTCGGGAAATGCTCGAATCTGAAACCCTGGAGGAACTGGGCGAACGCGTTTTAGAAAAGCGCGAATTGATGAAGAATCTTGGACTGAATTCTTAGACTAATCCCTTAAACCTGCTCTCCCCAACCACTTTTCTGACATAAGCGGATAATTGTATCTTATTTTCTTGTCAGTATTTCATTTCGTCCATAATTTCAATTTCAATATTTACTTTATCTAGATTCGCTAGACTAGATTTTGATGACAGTCAACACAACAAACACGTATACAATTAGCAGCGATGAATCGGATGTTTCACATCCGGTTTTTACTATTGGAGTCACATCCCGATTAACAAATACATCTGTTCATGCGCTACGAATGTATGAGGAAAAGGGACTGTTGATCCCTTACAAAACACGTACAAACAGACGTTTGTATTCAAAAGCTGATGTAGAGCGGATTCAGTGCATTCGGCATCACATTGATGAAGAAGGACTAAATATTGCCGGAATAAAAGTTCTGCTGGCCATGGTCCCCTGTTGGGATATTCGCCCGTGCTCTCATGAAGATCGCATGAACTGTGCAGCCTTCACCTCTGTCAGTGAGCCGTGTTGGGAAGCTGAGCCAAAGGGAAATGAATGTGAACATGCAAATTGTCGTGAATGCCATGTCTACCAACTGGGACAGCGATGCGCAAATGTAAAACAACTCTATCAAGAAATTTATATCCGGAAATAAAATTGAATGTCTACGATTAATCGAAGAGAATTTATCCGCATAGCGGGATTGGGACTGGGTGGACTGGCCATATCCAACCCACTTTTTAACTATTTGAAGGGTGATATTCTAATTCCAGATAGCATCCCGGGTACCTACACAAAAAGAGTACCAACTTACTGTGAAATCTGTTTTTGGAAATGCGCAGGATGGGTTCACCTGAACGATAATGGGGACATCTGGAAAATAACGGGAAACGATGATGACCCACATTGTAATGGCAGATTTTGTCCTCGTGGCACAGGTGGTGTTGGTATGTACACTGATGAGGACCGCCTGAAGACACCACTTATTCGTATTGAAAAACGTGGAAAGCAGGTGTTCAAGGAGGCGTCATGGGAAGAGGCTCTTAACGTTATTGCTACAAAGATGCAAAAAATCGCAGATGACCATGGACCAGAATGCATCGCACTATTTTCCCACGGTTCCGGTGGAAAATATTTTGGACATCTATTAAAAGCATTCGGCTCACCTAACATTACTGCACCGTCTTATGCTCAATGCCGTGGCCCAAGAGAGGTGGGGTTCATTTCAACATTTGGTGAAGGCGTTCAATCCCCTGAAAGAACAGATATTCGGGATACAAATTGCCTGGTCCTCATTGGGTCCCACATTGGTGAAAACATGCATAATGGTCAGGTACAGGAAATGTCCCAGGCCATAGACAGGGGTGCCACCATTATAACAGTTGATCCTCGTTTCAGCACGGCTGCAAGTAAATCCAAATACTGGCTCCCCATCAAACCATCCACAGATCTTGCATTGCTCCTTTCATGGATCCATGTGTTGATTTATGAAGGCTTGTATCAAAAAGAATATGTAGAAAAATACACTTTCGGATTTGATGAATTGAAGGAGCACGTTCGTAATTACACACCTGAATGGGCCTACGGTATTACAACTATCAAACCGAGAATGATTAGAGATACGGCACGAGAAATGGCCCATGCTTCGCCTGCCACCATTGTTCATCCCGGTCGTCACGTAACCTGGTATGGAGATGATACACAACGCCTCAGAGCCATTGCCATTCTCAACGCACTTCTTGGATCCTGGGGACAGCGTGGTGGATACTACAATCCTGAAAAAGTGGACATCCCAAAAATCAACACGCCAAAATACCCACAGCCAACCCGAACATGGAGAGATGCGTTTCCCGGAAAATTTCCCCTGGCAGGCATTGCTCTGGCTTCTGGTATCTGTGATGCCTCCATCCCTGCACCTGAAAGAGACTGTTCCTTCAAGGGCTGGATTGTTAATGGAACTAACCTTCTTTTTACATTGCCAGATCAGAAAAAAACACTGGAAGCGATACAAAATCTGGATCTTTTGGTTGTGGTAGATACCATGCCAATGGAAATTACCGGGTATGCGGATGTGATCCTCCCCGAATGCACATATCTTGAACGATATGACACCATTCGCAATAGTCCACACAGGGATCCATTCATCGCACTTCGAGCACCGGCTGCCAAACCAAAATACAATACAAAATCAGCCTGGGAAATGGCAAGACTTCTCGGATTGAAACTTGGACTGGAAGATTACTTCCCATATAAAACTCAAGAAGAGGAATTATCCTGGCAGCTTAAGAAAATGGGGACCTCCCTTGAAGAAATGAAACGAATTGGTGTAAAGAAATTTGATCGTGACTATGATGATCTCTATCCACTTGAAGGGCTCCCTGACTATGAGTTTAATACCAACACAGGAAAGATTGAGTTGTATTCAACTGAGATAGACGAAGCAGGGTTTGAACCTATGCCTGTATACACGGCTCATGAAGAACCGCCCACGGGGTATTATCGGTTGATCTATGGACGGGCCCCCATGCACACATTCAGCAGGACTGCCAATAATCCCAATTTAACTGATCTCATGGATGAAAATATGATCTGGGTCAATCCCAAGGTCGCAAAAGAATGGGATTTAAAGTCCAACCAGGAAATCTGGCTGGAAAACCAGGATGGGGTTATTAGTTCTAATTCCATAAAAGTGCGCATAACCGAGAGGATACGATTTGATTCTGTCTATATGGTCCATGGTTTTGGTCATACTCAAAAGCAAATGACCAGGGCCTTCAAGCGTGGGGTTTCAGATTCAGAAATGATCACGAAAGTTCATGAAGACCCATTAATGGGCGGGACTGGTATGCGTGGGAATTTTGTTACATTCCTTGTGGATGAACCTGTCATGAAAGGAACATCCTGATGCGGTATGCCATGGCCATTGATACAAAAAAATGTGTGGGCTGTTCAGACTGCGTGGTCGCTTGTCAAATCGAAAATGATGTTCCGATTGGCTACTGCAGGGATTGGATTATTGAATCCGTTTCAGGTACCTACCCCAAGCTATCCTTGGAATATAGATCTGAAAGATGCAACCATTGTACCAATTCTCCCTGTGTCAGGAGTTGTCCTACCTCCGCATCCCATTATGGAGAAGGTGGCCTTGTCCTGGTGGACCCAAAGGAGTGCATAGGTTGCAAGGCATGCATTGCTTCCTGTCCGTACGATGCACGATTTGTGCACCCTGAGGGGTACATTGATAAATGCACTTTTTGTGTCCAAAGGGTAACCAAAGGTGAACAACCTGCCTGTGTGTCTGTTTGTCCCACAAACTGCATGTATTTTGGGGACCTTGACGATCCAAATAGTGATGTGTCCATTGCGATCAAGAACCATAGATGGAAAACGCTCATCCCAGAAGCGGGTACGGGACCCAATATTTACTATTTGATTTGAGGTAATAATGGTAGAAGAACTCATTGTAAGCGGTAGGCATAATCCAGAAATCGATCCCATGCTGCACATCTGGGGTTGGGAGATTCCTCTCTACCTTTTCCTCGGTGGGCTGGTTGCAGGGATACTGTTTTTCTCAGGATTTCTTTATGTGCGCGGTCGCTCCGATACCTACCCTACCGCGGTTAAATGGGCCCCACTTTTCACACCAATACTTCTGGGTATTGGGCTCCTTGCTCTGTTGATGGATTTATCACACAAACTTTATTTCTGGCAATTGTATACAAATATTCGATTTGAATCGCCCATGTCCTGGGGCGCATGGACCCTTCTGATTGTCACACCGCTATCTGCCGTTTGGGCAGCAAGCTGGGTGAAGGATCTTTATCCAAATTTCAAATGGCCTCATGTCCTTATTGATGAATTTTTCCGGTGGTTTGAGTCTTATAAAAAACTCACAGCCTGGGCATTAATGGTTCTGTCTGTCATTTTAGGTATGTATACCGGGATCCTTCTATCCGCATTTAATGCAAGGCCATTCTGGAACACTGCTATCCTGGGACCATTGTTTTTGGTTTCCGGTTTATCTGCCGGTGCAGCCTTTACACTCTTTTTCTCCAAGACCCGCCAGGAAAAAAAGCTGTTTGTTCAATTTGATTTAATACTCATAGGCATTGAGCTATTTCTCATTGTTCACCTTTTCATGGGATTTCTGGCAGGAACACAGGTACACATTGAGGCTGCACAACTGTTTTTAGGTGGGCCATACACCACTGTATTCTGGGTATTTGTTGTGTTTCTTGGACTTATTCTACCAGCCATTTTTGAAATTTTAGAATTCAATAAATATAAGATACCACATTTTATTCCACCACTACTGGTAATCATTGGGGGTCTGTTACTTCGATTCATCGTGGTAGATGCAGGTCAGGCCAGTCGATGGTTATATTAATCGGATTGAGAAAAACATGAAATCAAAATATATGAATCCTTATTTAGCCGGGATTTTGCTTGGATTTGTCCTGCTCACTGCTTTCTTTTTCAGTGGTCGCGGCCTGGGCGCAAGCGGCGCAGTAAAAAGTGTCGTGGTTGCAATTGAGCATACCATTGCACCGGAACACACAGAATCCAATGGGTTTTTTGGAAAGTATGTTAAGGATGGAAAAAAACCAATGCAGAGCTGGCTGGTTTACCAGGTTCTTGGAGTACTTGTTGGGGGATTTATTTCTGGTGCACTTGCAGGTCGATTAAAAATCAAAACAGAGCATTCACCGAAAATAACTGTAAACAAACGGTTGATTATGGCAGGTATCGGTGGCATACTATTCGGCTATGGCAGTCAACTGGGACGGGGATGTACATCAGGGTCAGCTCTCACTGGAATGGCAGTTTTATCTGTATCAGGGTTTGTATCTATGGCAGCTATATTCGGTACTGCTTTTCTATTTGCATACATATTTAGAAAGAATTGGATTTAGGGGGAAGTTATGGCACCATTAATACCTCAGGAAATAATTGGAGAAGGGTGGAATTTCTTCATCGCATTTGTGGTGGGCATTGGATTTGGGTTTGTTCTTGAGCAGGCAGGCTTTTCTTCAAGCAGAAAACTTGTTGGTGTGTTTTACGGGTACGATACAGTCGTGTTAAAAGTATTCTTTACTGCAGCTATCACTGGAATGCTTGGATTATTGTATATGAGTCTGTTTGGCTGGATTGACTTGAATCTTATCTGGGTAAATCCACTGTTTCTCTGGTCATCCATCGTTGGCGGAGTCATTATGGGTCTTGGCTTTATTATTGGGGGTTACTGTCCAGGCACTAGTGCCTGTGCAGTGGCAATTGGAAAAATTGATGCCCTGGTCTTCATTGGGGGAATTTTTATAGGTATTCTTTTATTTGGGGAAACATTTCCTCTCATAAAAACCCTCTACATGGCCGGTTCATTTGGATCTTTGAAACTGTCACAGGTTATAGGTATCTCCCAGGGCGTGCTTGTTTTATTGGTGATTGTGGCAGCCAGTATCATGTTCTATCTCGGGGAACTGGCAGAAAAGAAATTCCCCAGAGATGAGTATTAGGAGTTTGACATGGCCAGAATAAAATTAACACCAAGGGTATTGCTTACATCATTTGTCCTCGTTTTGGGTGTATTACTTTCCATGGTACCTGAAAATACAACACAGCCATATAAACTAACGGCAAACCAAATGCTTGCTGAAGTGCAGTACGGTGCAGAAATGATCATTCCTGATGACCTTGCCCACTGGCTGGTGAACCAGGATCCGTCCATTCAGCTAATTGATGTTCGCACACCAGGTGAATATGAAGCGTTTCACCTACCGAATGCCATAAATATTCCGTTTCTAGAATTATTGTCAAAAGACTGGAATCCCTGGCTGGATCAAGGAACCAGAATGAATATCTTATATTCAAACGGGACCACAAAAGCGCATGAAGCATGGATGATCATCAGACAGCTTGGATATGAAAATAACTACGTGTTGCAGGGTGGGCTGAATTACTGGGCAGAAACCATTCTACATCCAGATACGCCATCTAGCTCCTCTCCAGATGATGAAATAGCACGTTACGAATTCAGGAAAGGTGCCTCTCAGTTTTTTGGTGGAGCCTCAACCACTCCAACCGCCAATACAAAATCGGAGAGTAAAAAGCCCAGAATCATACCAAAAAAGAAAAAGAAAAAAGCTGAGGGCGGTTGTTAGTATTAATCCCCGGTTATTCCGGGGATTTTTTATCGACCTACCCCTGGAATTCCCTTCCATTCTTTATTTCGATTAAACCCCATTTACCTTTAATTTATTTTTCTGGAATAATCTTATTAAACATGGAAACCGTCTTTATCTACCAGCATTTGATGACTAAATGAAAAAAATCATAATCATAGTTGCTCTCATTGCTTCCTCAATCATCCTTGCACAGGATACAACCCGTATCTATGGTGTGTCGCTGGATATCAAACGCAATGGATTGTTTGTGCAAATCCGTGCCTCAGAAAAAATTGAACTTGCGGACGTAACCGGGTGGCAAGCAAAAAATAACTGGTTTTATGTCACCGTTATGAATGCCTGGGCTGATTCAGTGAAGATCACATCGGCAAAAGCACTTTATCCCGTTCAGGAAATTCAGGCCATCAATATCAATAACACTGTTCAACTTGGTTTCAAAGTGAACAAAGATATAGAACATTTTGAGTTTTACCCTTCGGATGTTACTCCGGGGATGATCCTGTCATTGCATTTCCCAGTGGATGATGTGATGGTGGCACTGGAAGAAGAAAAAATGGAAGGGAAAGTCTCGCGTCCTGTTCGTGTACCCGTGGTACTGAGCCGTGCTTTCACACAGAGTGCAGGTGGGGATACCGCATCCGTGAGCCAATCAGGTTATTCAAATGTTAGGAACAGCTGTTATCTCCTGGGGACCATGTTTACTCTCTCAGGCATGGTTGAAAACCGTTCGGACCATCGAAGCAGTGTCTGGGAAACCACTGCAGGTTTGACACTCATTGCCCTGACATTTACCTATGATCGGTTTATTCGGAACGATTCCGATATTAATGAGTGACCTGCTTTTTTATTTTGCCTTTTTTTGGGCAATTGGTATCATCCTAATGGGATTCTATATAAGGCATAAGTACAATAAAAGGACCAAAAACACTACCATTCAAAAACTGATCATTTTTTGGTTCACCTTACAGTTTCCAGGTTCATTTCTTTATTCAACTGAAGAGACTGTCGACCAGTCGGCCTATACCCTCCTGAATCTATCCCGCAGTTCACATGAACTCCATCATCCCAGTGCATTAGTGAGAGATGTATTGCATTACGGGAATGTGTTGGAAAATCATGTGAAGGAATCCCTTCTTCAAAATGGGTATACCTTTACCTTACCAAATAAACAAACAGTCCCCGTGGATCGCAACCCATCATTAGGGCTGGATGAATACGTGGATACTGACGTGTTCAGGTTTCACTTTACCACACAGGGGCAAAGAGCTGTTGATCCCACAGATAATAATGGCAATTCAATCCCGGATTATGTGGATACCGTTATTTTTGTGTTCGATGACGTTTATAGACATATCACTGAGGTTCTCGGGTATACTCCTCCACCTTCTGATGATATTTTACCTGCATCCATGGACAATGGTGGTTCATCCCATTACGATGTGTATATCAATAACCTGTCATCGGGTTTTTATGGATATGTCCAGGCTGATTATTATGTTGAGGACAATCCCAACTCGCCGGATATTACAGAGATCAACGCCTATACTAGCTACATGGCTATTCGGAACAACTATGATGGGTTTACCAATTCCCAGTTCAATAATCTGAGGGTTACCATCGCACATGAATTTTTTCACTCCATACAATTTGGGTATGATGGCTGGGAAGTGGATTGGGTAATGGAAGCCACGTCTGTGTGGATGGAAGAATCAGCCTATGATGACATCAATGATTGTTATCAATACCTGCTACCCTGGTTTGAGGAACCACACGAATCCCTGGCAGCCACCAATTCACGATGGTACGGGTCATTCATCTATTTCCAGTACATAGATGAACACCTGGGTGGTCCTGATATGATTCGCCAGATCTGGAACAACAGTATTCTTCATGACAGCTGGAATGAGGACGACAGTCGCACCATCATTGATGATGCATTGTCCATTGCTTCATCTTCTTTCATTGATGCATTTATCAGCATGGCAATCGCCAATCGGATTCTTTCCACCAGCGCAAAAGCTGGTGACTACAGTTATGACGAAGCTGATGCGTATATTGCCTTCGACGAGGCATCTCATGACCCTGGGGATTTCCCCCGTGTGTATTCCACAGTTAATTTCCGAGCAGGCGATGTGGATTCCGTTTCAAGCACCAACCTGGAGAGATATGGTACAAACTATATATTCCTTGATTCAAATGACCCTGTATCCGTTTCACTGAATGCCTATCTGGGATCAAAATCAGATTACTCACTGTCTGCCATCCTCCGTGATAACCAGGGGAGTTACAAAATCAAGGAGGGATCCACCATCAATATTGATCCTGAATCCAATGGGTATACCTGGATGTATCTAGTTGTATCCAGTATTTCAGAATCAAGGATTAGTTATCATTATTCCCTTGAGATTACCGATGGTGAAGTACAGGTAGAAGAACCTCCGAAAGTGGAAATTAGCAGGGTTTATCCAAACCCGGTTTATTCTACTCATAGCGATTTCATCATTGAAATTCAGAGCTATCGCACAGATATCTATACAGTGCATATTCTGGATCTTCTCGGACGAAAAATAAGCACGCCATTTTCTGGGATCATCAATGAAGATGAATCATTCAATGTTAAGTGGAACAGAAAAAATACCGATGGGAACAGGGTCGCCAGTGGTGTGTATTTTATTCAGGTGAAATCATACCAGGAAGAATCCTTCAGCCGGGTCGTGGTCATTAATTAGATAATATAGATTCCAATAAATCCAGCTGCTCTTCAAATCGAACTATAGATTTTTCCAGTACATTTTCATAGGGTTTTGGTGGTTCCCCCACCGGAGCAATGAAAACTGAGGCACCCAATTCCATTTTAGCCATACTCCGGGCATCTATAAAATACTGATTTACATCATCCAGTGACTGTTTAACTGCCTGTACCCGTTTTATTTTTTCCATGAGAAACCCGGAATAATCCCCATTTTCTGAAATGGAAATACTGAAATCCTTCAGCATGGCATCTTCTCTTTCACCCACTAATGAATAGCGATGTTGCAATGAAAGTATCCGGGGTGCATAGTCCAGGAACTGATCATCAATATACACGCAACGATGGTTCTTCTTTTTAAACGCTTCCTTTAACTGCTCCCTGTGATAATCGTATAAATATTGATATTGCTGAATTTTTAGGTCATTTTCTTTGAATAATTCATCAAATGTAGTGGTGCTGTTCCGGCTAATTGGAGCTTGAACATCAGGATTTTTTCTCTTTTTCAGGGACCGCACAAGACGATACTGTTTTGTCCCATAGGTTTTCACCGTATCAAATGCATTCAGGATTGTCTCATACGACGGATATGCTTTTTCATAAAATTGAAAATCGCTGTACAGTTTTTCCTGTAAAAATGGACCAATGACTGATTCAGTGCTCTCCCTGTTTTCAGATGCACCTGCCAGCCATTCCTTATAGGTTTCCAGATGAATTTCCATGTGTGTTGGAGATTCAATTTCAAGTGGCATCGGCTTATAAGACGAACAAGCCTCCAGACCCAGATAAGAAAGGAGGCTCAAAATCAGAAAATATTCGGCAGGATTTCTATGCCTGTAATTTGCCTGCTGAATCCAGTTCAACAAGATTATCGTACCCTCCAATGGTTTCATCATCAATAACAATCTGAGGAACCGATCGCCCACCTGTGATTTCATACAGGTCTTCCCTGCTCATATCCTGCTCCTCAATATTGATTTCCTCAAATTCTTTCCCCCTGTCTGCCAGCAACCGCTTGGCTGCCACACAGTAAGGGCACCAGGATGTTGTATATATTTTTATCATACCTATCTCAATAACAATAATTTCTCTGTTTTTCGATGTATCCCATTCTCCAGGACCACAAAATAGGTTCCAGATGCCATTGGAATCCCTTGAATGGATGTTCCATTCCAGTTCACAACATGTGTTCCAGGGCTTTGATGCTGGTTTACAATGGTAGTTACATGTCTCCCTTTAATATCATAGATACTGATAACTATCCTGGAGTCATGTTCAACAGTATACTCAATTTTTGTGGTAGGATTAAATGGGTTGGGATAGATTGATTGAATCCCGAATTTTTCCGGCATAGCGTCATAATCCACACTCAGTGGTGGGACATAATTCACTGGTGCATGAGGTGTAAATCTGTATATGCGTCCGTTTTCAAGGGGAGCAACACCTGGTGCATAAATATTGTTAAAGGATACCTGAATTCCATCATTCTTGTGATGGTCCTCAATGCCGATGGTGGCGTAATTCTTTTCACTGTCAACATTATTGATATCAAGGTACTGCATTTCAATGACACCATCTCCAGTACTGGTAACCATGACGGTAGGATCATACAATATCAATTCAAATGTTTCTTCAGTGACTTCGTCAAAATTATTCAGGGCTCGTGACCACTCAATAACAAATCGCCCATTGGTTTCATCATGCCAGGTGAAGATATTGATTGAATCGGTCCCAACCACCTCAAGATCATCCCAGAATACTGCCATGAGTGCTTTTGGACCCAGCGCCATTGGAATCGTATAATTCCAGAAATAATCGATATTGCATGGGATCAATGATACCCATCCATTGGAACTGAGTGTTATGGATGAATAGTCCTCACCGAAATAGGTAAATGCAAATGGCAGGGATATGGTAACATGATCATCATCATCTACTGGATAATGGGTTCCGTTAGCCCCACCGTAATCTGGATCAAGTTCTACCCAGTCAAATGTAGGTTTTTCTGTGTAACCATCGTCTGTGTTGTCGTATACCCAGTAGCCGTATTGAGACGGCATTGCTGGCAGGTCATGGGATGGCGGCAACACAGCCAGGTGTTGATTCTTTGAATAAATAACATGATTGTCAATTTTTAAATCCATCTGGATAGTCACGGTGCTCCCCCATGACATGTCACCTAGTGTCACAGTATAATCTGACAAATTTGATTCCACGGTTCCCCATGAATCGATGCTGATGGCTGGTTCATTACCACTGAGAGAAACGGATGTTTCCTCGGAGATGGCTGCTAATGAAACGGTGACATTTCCATAATCAATACCACCATGATTGATCAACGATAATCTTGGTGAAAATGAAACATTGGGTTCAACAGTGGTGGCTGATTCAAGTGTGATTTCAAATGGGGGTGTTTCAACCGGTACACCGATCATTCCAGAGGAACCAGATGAGAGGTCCACATTCAGGTTTGCATAATTAGTAAATAGATGATCCTCTATTCTAACTGTAACTGGTGAAGTGGCTATGGCACTTTCACCATCTGAAATGGAGTTAAATGTGAATGAATCTGATACGATCACAATGTCACCATCTGCTGTAACCGTTCCTGTTCCTGATCCCAGGGATGATCCACTGGAATTCAAGATCACAGGATAAATATCCACGTTGGTTCCCAGTGGAATGGGATCATGGGACTCTTCTGTTCCATCGAAACTATAACCGGAAAACACGATACCTACACTGGCTGGTGTCATGTCTATCATTCCCTGGACAAACCCGGGTTTATTCACATATACACTGATGGACTCGCCACTAACTGCAGGGATATTGAATGAAAACCCACCGTCAATATCCGTCATTCCTTTTCCGATGAGATCATCACCAGACATGATGGCTACAACGGCCTGAGGAACAGGGTTTCCACTGGAGTTGGTGGCATGAATTTTAATGAACCCTGCATCAATATCGGATCCTGTTTCGAAAAGTGTGAATACATCTGGTGATTTCACATGGATATTTAAGGATGGATCCCCCAGAATATTGTACACATGGAAATAAAATTCCTGGGCTTCTCCTGCTCCATCCTGATCAGGAAATTCTCTCAATAATCCAAGTTGCCCGGCCAACATGGCAGGTGCGAGTTCGAGTACATTATGATCCAGGATTGCATCAAACATGTATGCATTAATGATATTGTTATACTTTGTACTGGTGTGTAAATCACTGGGACCAATCACTGCAACCCCGCCTTTTGGTACCGATGGTGATCCTGCCCGAACAATGGATTCACCGAGACACGGATCCACATTATTGGCGAAATCATTGGCGTTGCAGACAAAACTGGTAAAAACAGGGGTCATCCAACCGTTGTTTAATCCTCCAACATCATTCACATGAAACTCAGGATAATGCCAGCCGTTAGCATCTCCCCACCCCCTGTAATTCACAATACCGACGCCATTGTTCAGGATAGACTGAATTTGTGGGGCACCATATTGTATTGGAGGATAGAAAACCGTGTCAACCTGGGCATACCCTTCATCCAGCAAAATGTCACGTACCCAGCGGGATGTCCATACCGGTGTGATGGGTATAGGTACAGTATTGCTGTAATTCCCACCAACCACGAGTCCACGATCCAGCCAATCACCATGTGCAAGAGGGTTTCGATGATATTGAATGGTTTTTTGAATGCTCACGAGGAGCTCTACCGGGGAATCCACTGAAAACCTGCCAATGAATACATCCGGGACACTATCATCCCCCACAAGGTGTGTGTACTTTTGATCTGTTACATCGTTTTCAGGTCCATAATAGAACGAAGGCAATTCTCCAAGTCCATCCACATCACCAATGAGCAAAACATATTCCAGCATGGGGTTGGCGTTGAGTGCATTTGCGATATAACTCTTGATGGATTCAGGAGTGTTGCCTGTTACTGACAGGGGCGCTACCGTTACGTCAAATCCCTGGGATTTCTTGAATTGTACAAAATCCGGTATGTAGGCCAGAAGTGCATCGTGAACAATAATGATGTATTCCCCACGGGAGAAATGGATGTCATCCACTGCAAAACCGGATGTTTCCATTAATGGTTTGAATGCCAGTGGATGCAAGCCAACATCTGGTGTTTGAGATAACCCACGGTATAGACCATTTGCCCCCAGTGTCATGGAGATAAATAAAATCGGACTAATTAATTTCGTATGAATACGCATTTCTGGATAACTGTCCTTTCAGAACTCTGAATGTGGATGAAATAAATTCCTGTGGCAAATTGTCCACCCGTTAACGTAGATAGATTCATGTACCAGTGGTGTCTTTCTGGAGACAGGTCAGTAATTTTCTCCGAAAAGACCTCCTGTCCCAGCAGATTATAGAGCCGAATGGTGGGTGATGATGACCACCCCAAAAAATTCATGGAAAGCTGGCCTGATGTGGGGTTTGGATACACAGGTGATACTTGAGGTAGTTTATAAGTGATTCCTGTTCCGGATTCGCTGGTGGAAGACAGGTATGGATCGGATAATCCTTTTAACTCGATTTGATCCACTTCCCAACCTCGGTAATTCACGGTGGCATCCTTGAAAAACTCAAGTCGAATTTTTACTGAATCTATTCCAGAGCTATCAACCAGAGAAATCACATCTTTTCGTTGCTGCGTCCATGCATGGTTACTGAACATACGTCTTGCTACCTGATTATCATTACCCAGCAGGGAGACACGAATACTGTCAACATCCCATTCCAATTCAAATCTGTGCTGAATAGAACAGGTAATGTGATTATTCCCCTCCGCTGCAAAATAATCCGTTTCAAGCCATGACAGGGATTCCAGCGTATCAGAATTTGGATAAAGAAATTCTTCCTGGGTTTTCAGCATGTCGTCAAATGTCCAATCACCTGACATGAAAGGCCAAAGGGATTGTTCATTTGCAGGAGAATCCAGCAGTACTATTCCTTCATCAAAAACCAATTGGACCTCTGTATCGCCGGTTAGCTGAATTTCCTTGTGGATGGGAACAATTCCTTCATCCATCAACAAAATGGTCCAATTCCCTTCCCTCAAAGTGAACGTATTCTGACCAAAGCTTGCGGGAAGTGTATCACTGGTTGTTTCTGAATTCAGAATAAACACCGGTGAATTCATAGAAGTATTGTTTGGATTGTCAACATTTATAGTTAGTGAATATGCCTGTTTCTCCACCAGGGGTACGTTAAACTGCGTTACAACACTGTTGTTGGCGGTAATGGCCTGTTCAACAGTATGATAATCCGGATGGGATATTTTCAATGTATAGGTCCCGGGATTCACAATTCGACGATACCGACCAAACTCATCTGTTTTTCTCGGGTTCAACACAGAGCCCGATAATTCCAGAATTTCAACGTCTGCAGTTTCGATTGGCTGACTGGTGGCTGCATCATAGACTATCCCAGTTAATTGAGATGCATCGGTGTTATATCCAATGGAACGATCCATTAGATATATCATGGCTGGTACAATTCTTTCCACTGTATCCTCGATAAGGGCACTGTCTGGTTGAAGATTGGCAGTCCCACATTCGATCAAATACTGGAAGCACCCAGTCTGACTGTAAAACCAGTCGTGAGCTTTCCCATTTCTGCTTTTGCTAGGGATTGACAAATAGGAGTCCGAAGCATCTTCCTTTGGTATCATTGCCGCAAGATGATCGCCAATGGTAATCTGTGCATCATGATCCGGTGATGGTTTCGAATCCTCCCACAACCAGGATGTGAATATCTTCTCACTCAATCTTCCAGAACGTGAGCTATGCCAGATGATGGAAAATTGAAAATGTTCATCAATGGCCAGGTCCCTCAAGGCTCGGTTTTCTGCTTCAGAAAATGGACTCGTGCCTCGATAATAGTCGTAATGGGATCCGTAATCAGAAGGATCCGGTTCTAGAAAGGTGTCCCCAAACACCCAGTTGAAGTCAAAATTTCTGTTAATATCCACACCATCAATGTCATTGCCAATGCTGGGATCAAAATCAAAGATACCGTTCGGAAATGGTCCCGTGGGACTGAAGTCAGTCTTATTCTTTCGATAGGAAACATCGTCCCCTGAAAAAACAACATTGAGTCCTTCAGGGTTCATGGTGGGTATCAGCCACGCTTCCATATTCTGTCTCAGGATCATGACGTGTTGAACCTCAGACGGCATGGGATTCAACAAGAAATCCATCATATCCATGATAGCTTCCACCCCAAGGATTTCTTCTGCATGAACCTGGCCCACGAAGAGATGTCTCGGTTCATCCTCTCGCGTCATCACATTGTTTGAGATGACTGCTGCAAGTAAGGGAAGGTTTTCGTGTGCTGTGTATCCAACTGTATCAATTCGAAATACTCCATCCAGATTCGGATTTTCAGCATATTCCATCAATTTTGCCTGAATTTCCTCAAAAGAATGGAATCGACTATCAATGGGTTGAGCCCAGACAATATTCAGGACTAATGCATAGACAAATATGGAACTAAAGTATCTCATATATTACTTTAAGTACGTGAGCTTACCTAATTGTATTTCTTCGTTTGCATGTATCGTATAGAAGTATATTCCACTGGAAAGCGGACGTTGAAATGTATCGGTACCATTCCATGTAAATTCGTACACACCATTTGAATGAGGCTGGTAAGTCGCTTCATAAACTGTTTGTCCTAGCATGTTCACAATTCGTATTTCCACAGGATTCAAATGCTGAATGGTAAATCGTATAACCGTTGATCCATTGAACGGGTTTGGATAGGCTGTAGCCAATGAATAGGATTCAGGGTTAACAGGTTCTTCAAGGCTGGACAAGAATGTAGGAGTCATGTACAGTTTTCCATACAAACTGGAGAAGTCCTCTTTACCTGAAGAGCGCAGGTCAACCCAGTAAATGAGAAGTTCTGTGTCTGATAATTCCAGAAACTGACAGTGTTCCTGTCGGTGAAATTGCTGTACCAGTGGTGTTCCATTTGTCATAAAAGATTCACCTGACACTGAATAAGTCGTCCAGTACAGATCCGCCCCTATGGCTTTTGTAGGGTCAGGGTTATAAATACCACGGGAATCTTCCCAAACGATAAGGAACTGATCATTATCAAGACTGTGAATCTTTGGACGTACCTGATAGGTTGTATCATCTGTAAAGGTCACATTTTCACCCAATAATTCTTCGTTGCTCAGATCAATGACCTGTCCGGTAATGTTGTATTCATTTCCATTCTGAAAATCTTCCCAGACCAGCATGGCTGTTGTCAAATCATCTGTGATATCCATACTGATATTGGTCTGATCATTGTCAGCTGTGGTCGCGTAAGTACCTCCCTGGAACCATGCCGTTGTGCCGTCCCAGTGAAGGATCTGCACTTTGATATCATCGGCGAAGTTGTTTGTTTCAGTCCATGAAAGCAGAATACCGTCAGTGTCACTGATTATTTTTGCCACAAGATTGTCCGGGTCACCAAACGGTCCAGCTACGGTTATACCTGAACTGGGCCAATCATTTGTTGGTACTCCGGCATAATCAAATTTCTTTACTATGTATTTTGCACTCCCCCATACATCCTCCAGGGATAGAAGGAACATGTTGCCATCAGGTGTTGGAAAAGCAGCCACAGCATAATCATCCACCCACTGTGCAGCTCCAACCTGAACACCATCAGCTGCCAGTGTTGGGTTTCCATTTTCATCCATCACCTGGTAGAAAATATCAAAATCCACCTGGTTCCTGATATCTGACCAGAAACAACCAACATTTCCATCTGGAGTTTCTATTAGAATGGGTCTTCTCTGATCAGCGGATCCTTCATATACAACTACACCACTGGAATCCCACGTATTTTCAAGTGCATGGTTCAATTTATTCAGCTTCACCAGCTTGGCCCCGGTTTCCGTGGAATAAGAAAGACTGTAGAAGGCATCATCTGTAAGCAACATTTGTGGTTCTGCTTCCAATTCAGCAGATTCGCTTTCTTCAAATGTCAATTGTACTCCATTAAAATTTTCAATAAGCCCATCAGAGGAAACCCAGGAACCGTATGTTTTGCGCTCACTTCGCGTATCCTCCCAGGCCATGAGTATCTCATCATTGAGGAAAGTACCATAGACAAACTTTACATCACCATCAAGTCCAGCTTTCACCTCCAGGCCGTTTTCGCCAAACAGGTTTCCTCCATCTGTGGCATGCTGGGTTCGCAGATGAATGCTGCCGGATTGCTGATCGGCATAGTAAATCAATGCTCCACCCCCTGATAGTCCCGTGGCAATGGGTGCAAACTGGTATCCAGAAATATTTACAATGGTTACATCCAACACACTTTCGTTGTTAGCGATATGTGATCCCACAATATCCACATGAGGGAACGTTCCCCTTTCCCAGAAAAACCATGCACCGCCTGAACCATCAGATACAAATCGGACATTCTGACTTACAAGGCTGGTGGTATCGAGCAACACACCTGATGAATCCCAGGCAATGTTGCCATTCCCATCTACTTTTTGTGCAAAGGGGTCCCCATTCACGGCATCAAGCCGAAGATCTTTCCAGATAACAAAGACATTGCCAAGTGCATCATTTTTGACGCGTACACCGGACTTAATAGCCTCATCATTGGATAAAGGTCGATGAGATGTAAAAACAGTACCACTGCCGGACACGAGATTGTAAATCACTGTAGACTCTTCATCACCACTCTGCCATGTAACCAGGCTGGTATCTCCATGCATAAAGGTGGTCCTTGGTCCTACATCAAGGTTTGCATCATCAGAAATGTTTAATCCGTCTTCCGCAAACATGGGCATCATGTCAGTTCCAAATCTTTGACCGTAGATTTCTGCGTTGGTGCTGTTCTGGGTGTCGGTCCAGACAAGCAAGGCTTCACCATTACCACCATATTCAATACTTTTCCTATATTGATCACCATTTGTAGCCGCAACAGGGTAACCGATCCCTTCGTTCACTATGCTATGATCAGATCCCACATGAGTCCCAAAAATATCATCGTCCACACCATTTCGCCCATCCTGCCAGGTTACATATACGCCGCCATTACCATCTGTGCACATGTTTATGGTGATTTGAGTACCTGGTTGCTGACACAGAGCTACACCATTTGAATCCAGGAGAATATCACCGTTGCTGTCAATATGCTGGAGAAATATATCTCCTGCCTCATCAAATCGGTAATCAACCCACGCAACGAATGCGCCACCGCTGCCATCGCCTATGGCCACTGGATCTTCCTGTCGTCCAGGTAACTGGGTTACGGGTTTCCCGTCTTCACCCCATACCATATTTCCATCGTAATACACTTTTTGTGCAAAAACTTCCCTGTTTCCATTCCGAGTATCTGACCAGAAAACAATGGATGATTCACCGTCCCCGGTTTCACAGACAGTCCTCTGCCATTCAATGTGTACTCCCTGACGGATGGCGACCCCTTCACTCTCTGTCCATAAGGATTGGGTCATCCCGAAAGCGGATATGAGAAACACTGATAATAATTTTTTCATAAACATTCCTATTTATCTATTTCAATAATGGATAATCCTTCTCGTGTTGATACAAAAACCAACTCATTGTATATCATGGTTTTATAAGTATAGCCTACATCAAATATGCCTCTGGATTCAGGCTTCTTCGGGTTGGAAATATCGAACAGGGCAATCCCTGAAGGTCCAAGGCTCAATACAGCCATGTCATCATCTATCGTCACATGGTCAACATTCAAGTCTTCAGCGAATAGATAACCATGACCTGACAGTATTGAGTTTGTTGTATCAACTGGCAAATCTGTGAGATCAAAATATGTTACACCCCCAAAGTCACAGGCAACATAGAGATCGGTACCGACCAGAGTCGGGTTTCCCGCTATCCCATCAGTGTCGAATTTTCCCCTGCTAACCGGGTTGTTGCTTGACTCATCATAAGTGAAGAGTTCCACTCCCAGCTGTCCCATGGATATGGCTAAATAGTCATCATTGTAGTCAATCCCGGTGGGATTTCCTATCATTGACACTTCTGTACCATTGATCTGGAACCAGTCACCCCAAGAAGCCACCACATAGGTATGCCATTTTAAACCATCGTCATTATCAGCTGCATAAATTCTAACCGTATCCAGCGATTCAAATGGCATACAGAATCCATAGGTTCCATCACTGAGAATCTCCCCTTTTGTATAAATAGAGTCGGGATCGGAAATATTCAGGATTTTAACCTGTTTCCCGTTTTCAAGAACAAACAGATCTTCATTTATCTCACTGTAGTAAACCTGAGCTATATCTCTGTCATACACAAAAGTTGAAGGGAATCCTGCAGAGTAGATGGGAGTAAAATGATCAATATTTAGAGTTTTCACCGGTTGAGAGATATTGGAAAAATCCCAAACCTGAACACCGGCAGCACCTGCCGCTACATACGCCTTATCACCAACAATATGTACATCCCTGCAATATCCGGTAGTGGAAATCAATCCTAGATCCGATATTGACCAGATATTATCATATTCAGGTTCGATACAGGCTGTTAGAAATAATCCAGGCAGTAGCGCCAAAAATAGTTTTCTAATATCGGTCATACACCAATCTCCGTGAAAATGTCATCCATACCTGTACCTGTTTAAATGATTTCAAATCTTCTACCCATTCATATTCCGAGTGTGTAGTTCTCGTGCGAAATCTCGACTGAAGTTTCGCATTCACCTGATCCGATAGTTTTGTCTGGATCCAGATATCAAATTTACGGTCAATATGATCGCGTCCACTGTGTAGTGGATCATCCAGACTCTCGGCTGCATACATGCGATGTTCCTGCCTGACAGCCATACCTAGTTCTGAGAAAATATCATGCTTGAGGGAGTAAGAAACAGGTAAATACCATTCAATGCTGGTATAGGATCTGTCAAATGAACTTGCACGAGCGGTTTCTCCATACGTGAAATTGTCTGCGAAAGAATACAAAATATCTACACTCGTATTTAATCTCTCGAAGACCTCAAAATTCAAGCCCAGTCTGCTACCATATATATCCAGATCAAACTCCGCAAATTCTCCATTGTAATACCGTTTCAGTTTCAGCAGTCTCGCTACAACCCACATCCTACGTGTGAATGGATAGGAGAAGTCAACTCCCGTTTCCTCATCGGAAAAATAGCAGGGAATATAACTGTCATTGCTCTTATCCCTGTCCAGGTAATTGCGCAAATAGAAATCATTAAGTTTCCGATGATACATCCCAATCCTGAATAGTCTTTTCCACTGGTATATGATACTGGATTGTCCGGCGGAATAGGATTTCTCTTCTGTGTGTGAATACGTTGTATAACCGGCAGATAAATACAGACGAATGTAATTGGTTCGATGTTTCAGTCTATATCGTGAACTAATAGACCCATTAAGCCTGATATAAGGCGAATCAAATGTGTTCATTGAACCAAGAAGTGATGGATCCAGAGCTGCTTCGCCTTTCTCGTCGCCTGACAACCGAAGAACATTTGAATCATATCCCGGGGTGAGTCCAATACGTCCGTTTAACGGGAAGAATCCGGTGATATTCACAGCAAAAATCTGCGATACTAGAAAGATCAGGAGAAGATAGCGCACTAAAACTCCAGGAATCTCATCAGTACTTTTCGATCTTTCTCAACAACCTCTATTGTAAATATCTGGCTCGTTGCTTCCACAGGGATATCACAGGTTCGCCATTTCCCTGGCACAGAATCCTGGTCCTCAACGACCACAGCTTCACTGGATCTTTCAGTGCTGAAGTAATAGGTACCTATGACTTTGGTTCCGGAACGAACCCGTAGACGGTAAGCTTCCTGTTCCCCCATCCAATCATCAAAAACCAGTCGACTGTAGATCCTGATAGTGCCATCTTTTGTAGGTGAAACCTGTAAAGGAACGATGTGATTTCCTTCGAAATATTCCACAACAGATGATTCAACTTTCACCTGTCGAGCCAACTGGTGAACCATCGGGATCAGCACCTTTTTTTCACCCCCGGTGTTGTCAAACTCCTTGCTAAGGACTCGTATGAGGATGGGATAATCCTGATCATCTTCAGCTTTCAATCTGATAGTATGCTGACCTTTTGGAACATTGATGAAATAGTTACCGGAATAAGTATAATAGTGATTGGGGTGCTGAACACTTCGAATGGACTTCTGTATTTTATAACGGTGATTCACGGTAATAGGATCATCCTCATCCAGAATGATGGAATAGGAATAGGCATGTCGATTCTTGTCACGCTTGGGTGAAGGATACCTTGATATAAGCTCGATTCGGGTTGGACCGGAAAACGTATAGGTTAAACCATCCTCATCAAGAGAATAGTACAATCGCCTTTTCGAGTTGATGAGTAATATCTCCTTCTTCTCCCCATTTTCACTGGGTTTAAGCAGTTTTGGGAATACAGGTGTACTCACCAGCAATGCGAAGAGCACGAGGATTGATATTTTAAAGGACGCTATCCGGTTCATGTTCATTCATTCTGCCTTTAATCTGTTTATGGCTTAAATACCCTACACCTGATGTCATCCCTGCAACAATGAGAAAGCAGAGAACAGAAACAATCATATTGTATCGTTTCACGGAATAGAGCTGTCCTTCGCCGATTTCCGGCCAGGGAATAGGTGCGAATGGGATTTTTAATTGCTCTGTTAAATCAAATATATTCAGGAGATGAACCACGGGAACATTTTCCTTTGAAAATCGGGACATGACCCCTTCTATGCCTCCATGACGACTGATCACTTCAATATCTGATCGTCTGATAACCCCTGGATTTAACAGTTTATGATTAAATGTGGTACCAAGGCTTGCCACACCTCCACCTACATTTATCATACCATCATATTTATAAATTGGTGTGATCTCTTTGAACAATGACATACGATAGTCAACATTTTCTGAAAGTCGATCAAATTTTATGAGCTCTACTTCGTGCTCTTCTATGGATTCTTCTATTAACTGTCGACCACGTGGACTTAATAATCTACCCAGATCATTTCGTCCGCCTATCGATGCGGCAATGGACCTGTACGAGATATATTTTTCATCATACAATAGCCGTTCCATATCCAACCAGTTGAAATCCGTGTAATTCGCTCCCCATTGTGAAGCGCCAATGGATGTAATGGTCACTGGTGTGACGCCCATTTCTTCGCAGGCTATCAGGACTGCAATATTTCCACCGGGCATGGATCCTGTAAGCAACACCGCTACCGTGTCACCTGATTCAATACCGGCCTGGGACATGAGTTCTACCGCAACTGCTGCGAAATTTGGGTCCAATGTCGTCAATTTTGCATCCAGGTCACCTTCATCCGTGGTGATAAGACTAAACTGTGTCCCCACTAATCCTGTCTCATTGGGATCATTTTCAATATCCACAAATACACCATGATCCATTCGAATGGATTTCAAATAATTCATGGCATCCAGCATTCGATTAGCTGCACGAATTTTTGTGTCATAGGATTTGGACTGAAACTCAGATTGCATATTCAGAGCAATAGTCAAACAGGCAATGCTGACCAAGGCCATTATTATCAGGGTGGATAATCGCTGAACAGAAGGAATAAATGGTTTGTTAGATGAGCTCAAATAACTGTCCCCCAGAAATGATCAATACTATGAGCTTCACTAACACAGCGGTTATAAGAACGACGGAAATAGTCCGGATCATACCCTGCCTGTCCATCCAGTTTGCAATGAGTCCGGGAATGATATTCCCAATTACGGCAAATGATATAGTTTCATAGGGACTAAAAAACAAGTTCCGTGATATGTATCCAAACAGGAAGCCGAGTATAATAGCCAGGACGATTCGACGCTTACCGTATATAAACATGTAACGGCTAAAAAACTTGATGATGCCAAACACAAGAATACTCACGAGAAATGTAACAACAACCTGCATGGGTTGATGGAGGTAAAGAGCAATATAACCCGGGACGATAATCCCTCCTGCTGTCACTCCAAGAAATTCAGACAGGAGTAAGCTAAGTGCAATGCCTAGACCAACGGTTATCTCAACCATAATATCGATGCCTTTTTATGGTATCTAGTATGGTCTGTCCCATTCCCACCTGGTTTCCAATGGCAAAAACAAGTGAATCGTTTTCCAGTGCACTGACATGATTCACAACAGAAGTTGCAGGTTCATCCATGGGAACAATCATGACCCGTGTTTCAGGTGAGTAATGGGTCAAGTGACTTACCATTGTCTTCAGGTTATTTCCACGGACTATTAAATGACTCGGTTTTATGTTCTCCATGACCAGCTGGAGCATTTGTCTTGTACGATGGCGACGATCTTCTCTGGTATTCAGGAAGATACAGATATCGCCTTCACATGGGTAACGGTCGATGATAAAATTCCATATCTGTAGCGTGGAAACAGGATCATTTGCTGCCATCCCATTTATAAATATCATCTCGTTTTCTTCAAACATTAAGTCCCAAACCGTCAGGGCACCAAGATCTGGTTGAACGGTGACCATACCATCCAGGGCAGTTTGTCTTTCCACACCCATCCGTTTGCATACATCAAGAGCAAGGGCAACATTCTGTGGGTGCTCAAGGTAAGCAAACCTCAACAGTTCATCATGTGAAACATCCTCTTCTTCAACATAATCTATGGCTGTATTCCTTGCTTTCGCGATCTCGGTGAAAACAGGCATGGCATCCTTGTCTGCTGTAACCAGTGTTCCATTTACCGGGATAGTATTGCCCAGGGATCTTGTGATATCATCCATGGTAGGGCCCATTTCTTCCAGATGATCCGGACGAACGTTGGTGATGACCCCTATGTGTGCTTTCACCATCTGGTGTTCTGCAATCCATTGATATTGCGGTTGGACGGCCATGCACTCCATCACAACCACTTCAGGGCTTTCCTTGGAGAAGAAACGCATGAGCCTGACCTGTTCACCAATAGATGGTTTTCTGAGGCGATGGATGATGCGATCATTTCCATCAGCATCAATCACCCTGGGTGCTGTACCTGTGGTCTTTGCAAATGTTCGGAAACCACCGGCACGCAATCCGGCGGCAATAAGGCGAGTAACACTGGATTTCCCCCTGGTACCGTTTACATGAATTCGATGAGGTATTGTTGAGAGTACTGCCTGATGTGCGCTGTACTCAATGAGTCCCGCAATTATCAGGAGTATGGAAAGACTCCCTAGGATCCATACAGGGGAAACAACAATATTCATGAAGTGAAACGACTACGATAGTCACCTGTGTCTTTAGTAGTTCATTACTGTCTGGACCATACCAATGACATCAAGGACATTCACATTTCCGTCCCCGTTGATATCCGCCAGGTATGGATTCAATTCTGCCACTTCATCAGCAAGGATAAAATCAACCAGCAACAGGATATCATAGATATTAATTAAATTATCCTGTGTGACATCTCCTCTCATCCTAATCGTGCTACCTCGAGTAGTGATGAGAATGGCTGTTTCGTCTGAGAGAGGCATGGCAGCAGGTGCATATGAATTATTATGGGTGTATTCCAGACCAACTGTCGCTGAACGGTCTTCTATTCCTACTGTACAATAGTTTCCATGTTGCTGGGCGCTACCAGTCGTATAGGATGTGTTATTGAAATCTTTGTACTGAATTAGTATTTCTCCGTCACCAGTTGGTGTGAAGTAATATTGTGGATCCCTGAGTATTACCTGGAATGTCTCAGCGGAATTGTTCTGATAGGTTCTTACATTGGACCATTGAACGATAAATGTATGAGAATCCTGATCATCTTTTGTATAGACACGTCCACCACTGGTAATGGTCAGGTCATCCCAGAATGCAGCAATCATAGGGGATGGTCCGCCAGGACCGGGTAAATGGTAATTCCTGAATGAAGCGATCTGGGTGCTTCCCATGGAAATCCAACCATTGGAGCAAATGGATATTTGATCATAATCCGTTCCATACATTCTGAAAGTGAATGGCAGATTCACTGTGACAGATTCATCACCATTATTCCCGTAATCCTGAAGAGTGCTAAGATAGCTACCATCTCCACCATTGCGATCATCAATTTCTACCCAGTTATAGTATGGTGCCATGCCATAGAGGAGGTCTCCACTATCGTAAATGTAGTATCCGTGGGCATCAGGACCAACAGGGTCGCTAACCTGAGGATCACCAATTTGCAATGGTACAATTTGAGAATACTGAACATTCCCTTCTGCTGTCAGTGACAGCGATAGATGTACGATAGTCCCTGGAATAATGGATTCACCGGCGTAAACAGTGAACTGATCCGAAGAATTGGAGGATAGTTGTTCCGGATATACATCCCCCCAACTACCATAAGCATCGATTATGTCGATATCAGGGTGTGGACAGGTGATTTCACCTACCACATTGTCAGCCATGATGGATCCTTCATTTTTTAGAATGATCTCAATCTCTGATGTTTCTCCAGATTGGAGTATGTGATCGCCATAATCCTGAACAAATACTTCTCGAGCGTTAATATTTGTACCATTAATCAATCCGCCAACATATCCATGCCAGACACTGCCGTCGGCGTCAACAATATCCATCCTGATATCCAGATTTGTATCATCAACCAGTCCCTGGTGGACTTGGATTGCGAAATGATCTACCGGAAGTACTGATTCTCCTGAGTTAATTACCCCGATATAAACACTATCTTGGATTATAGTTACATTTGATGATTCAGAAACCAGTTTTGCATAAATAGCCGTGCTGGTATCAGAACCAAAATTATAAAATGGAACAGAAATTTCTGCAATCTCTCCCGGGTTCAGAATACCGTCACTGTTTCCAACACTGACACCAGTGCCATCGTCAATAATGTCAATCATATCCTCCATAAGATTTACGCTTACAGGAGGCTCGGTGACCATTAGGGATCCCTGGTATGGAATATGATTATCTTTAATTGCCGTGACTTTTATTTCGCCAATCAGTGCTTGATCAATGGGAAGCGTAACATGTCCATTTGCATCGGTATATAGAGACACAGAATAATTCACATCACCCTTATACAAAGTGACGTATGCATCGGATACTGGTGTACCGTTGGTATAATTGACCTGAATATCAATATAATTGGTCCCTTTTGAAACGATTGGCAAGAATCCAACAACAATATATTCAGGGACTTTAGTCCACATTCTAACAGCAGGATCACCCATGAGACTATTCCAGTGTGTAAAAATACTTACATAGTTACTTGGGTTGGTTGGGTAGGCTTGAAGTAAATGGATTTTACCTCTAGCCAGAGCACCGGCAGGTGACATCATGCCCTCTCCAAATACACCATAATAGAATCCAAGATCAACAATGTTATTGAACATGGTATGGGTTCCGGTCGTGGCGGTACCTATTGACCCAACAGAACCTTCAGGATTTGATACCGTACCCGCCCTCAACATACACTCAGCGATGGATGTGCCGGATCCAAACGAACCAGTTCCACAGGTTATAACAGTGGCGATTGGTAATTTAAATCCATTATTGGCATTACCCACATCACCGCAATCATACCCGCTGACTCCATAGTATCCACGATAGTTGAAAAATGTTGCTCCGTCAGAAAGATTTGATGTCATTTGTGAGGGGAATGGTGATGAATAAACTTCCCTGATATCATCATATCCGTGGTATTCAAGTAGTTGTGCAATGCTGCGATTTGTAATCACCGTTGATACTCCGGATGAACCTGGATCGCCGACCAGAACTGCACGTGTAAACCAGTTTTCTCCCATGAATGGGTTGGTTTCGTACTGGACTGTTTTGTTGACAATATTGATGAGATCGGTGGAAGAGCTAATAGATATTCGACCAACAAATACCTCTGGAAGTATGTCACCTCCCACCAGTTCAGCATATGGCTGGTCGCCTTCACCGTTGTACCAACTCCAGCTTTCATAAAATGTTGGGATTGAATAGGACCCTGATGCATCACCCACAAGAGAAACCCAAACAGGTGGATTATCCCATGTCGTGTATGCGGTTTCAATATAAGATTTGATTTCAGAACTGCTGGATCCTGTCGTGGATGTACTCACAACCGTCACATCATATCCTGCTCTTTTACGCCATTCGATTAGTGGTTCGAGGTTGGTCGATACACCTGATCCTGAGCTAGGGTAAATATAGAGGATGGCCGGCTTCTGATATTCAATCTCTGCTCCCATAACCTGATCGTAATTAGATACGAGACCTCTGTACATCGGTTCAAATTCTTTTGCGACCCTTTGTGGTGTAAATCGCTCAATTGATGAGGAACCGGTTTCAATAATATCGATTGTAGCTGATTTGATAATGGATAATTCACCGGTAGAAGGTGTGTACTGAAATGGTGTAATAATAACCTGTTGCACATGAATATCCCTCATGGTCAATGGTTCTGACAGTGTCACAGGAGATTGTGGATAAACATCCTGAGAATTATATACATCATCCAAACGAGTCAGTGTCATTCCAGGTGTTATCTCAGGATCATCCCATGATTGGGCAGGGACCATGTTGATATCGTACTGTGTTTCCACTTCATGAATGGTTATGTTAACATCATATGTTTTTGAAGGGTCCATCATCATAAAGGTGGACATTGCAGGAAGATTTGGTTCACCAACCTCTGATATTGTTCCTACTGCCCCAGCCTGTATACGATGAAATTCTTCATCATTGTGTGTAAAGGCTTCAATTGTATAATTGGAAAACTGAAAATCAAGTGTTTGTGCATTTGTAGCTGTAAATGTATGTTCCACGGTCGTTGCCTGGTCGTCCGCTGCAAAAAGAAGCACACCAATGCTTAGGGTTCCGATGATTAGTTTTTTCATATGTTTATCCATTTTCGTTTCTCACTCATGTCTGTTGCCTATTGACATAAATACAGTCTTGTAAATTATACTTTGAATCGCAGGTACGCAACCCAAGTTCTGTGAATCCAGAGAATAGTAAGATTCCAGACAGGGGCATCAAATTCCGGTCTGAAGCGCTGCACCCAGATAGAACACAGGTAGGTATGTTACCACAACCATTACCCCAATAATAATTCCCACCGAAACAATGAGTAATGGCTCGATCAAGGTGGTCATACGCTCAACCAGTGCATCCACCTGCTTGTAATAATAGTCTGCGGAATGATCCAATAATGCATCCAACTCCCCTGTTTCTTCACCAGTTGATGCAAGCTGAAGCATGATACTTGGAAATACATTTGTTCGACGGAGTGCGGTGCTGATGTTAAACCCATCTCGAATAAAATCAGTGCTCCTCGAAACCGCCCGTTCGTACACACGGTTTCCAACAACTTTCTTTAACAAATCCATGGATTCGATCACCGGTACACCGGCCCCAAGTAGAATACCAAATGTCTTGCAGAACTTGTTCAATATGGATTGATTTATTAGATCCCCGAAGACAGGAAAACGCAATTTGATGGAATCAATGACAAACCCACCCCTGACGGTTTTTGATACCAACCAGAAAACAATGATAAAAACAAATGTCCCAAAAATGATTTTACCAAAGTTGAAAGAAAGCCATTTGGACATGGCGACAAGGGCCGTTGTGGCCGCAGGCAAATCCGCGCCCAGCTCGATGTAAACATCGGAAAATTTTGGAATAATAAACAAAAACATGCCCAGCATCATCAGGATAAGGAAGAAAATCATCAACACAGGATAGGTCAGAGCAGACTTCACTTTTCTCCGTGTGTCATCCAGGTTTTCGAGGTAGGTTGCCAATTGATCAAGAATCTTGTCCAGGTTTCCACTGACTTCTCCGGCACGCGTCAGGGCAATAAACAAACTGGAAAACACCCCTGGGTGCCGTTGAAACGCCTCTGATAATCCCATTCCCTTGCGGATATTGGTACTGACCTGATTGAGGACTTTCTTCAGCTTTGGATGCCTTTCCTCATTGGCAAGCCCCTGAATAGCGCGTTCCAGTGTCAGTCCGGCAGTATACATGGTGGCAAGCTGTCGCGTGAAGAAAACAATGTTTGAAAGAGGAATACGATTCTTCCATCGCTCCAGGGAAAGATTTATCTCATCAAGGAATGGCCCAAGGAAATCAAAACTGCTATCGACCTCCTTGAGGTTGATAATGATCTGATCATTTTCCATGAGTTTCCTGGAAGCACTATCCAATGAATCGGCACGAATCTCACCTTCATGTCGTTTCCCGGTGGAATCCTTTGTTAAATAGGAATATGTTGCCATGGATGCCCTTTACTCTATAGATCTTCCACTGTGGAACGTAAAATCTCCTGGATAGTGGTGACACCATCTTTCAATTTTCGGATACCACTTTCCCTCAATGTAACCATGCCTTCATCCAGTGCAGTCTGTCTAATAACATCTTCATTGGCATTGTCAAAGATGAGTCCACGGATTTGGCGAGTCATGGGAATCACCTCAAAAATGGCGGTACGACCATGGTAACCTGTGCTTCTGCAATTGGCACATCCTTTTCCGTGGTACACCGATTTTCCATTTAAATCGGATGGTTTCAGTCCAATGACATCCAGTTCTTCTTTTGTTGGTGTGTACTCTTCCTTACAATTTTCACAAATTCTTCTTACAAGTCTCTGAGCCATCACCAGGTTTAAACAGGAACCAACCAGGAATGGCTTGATCCCAATATCCAACAATCTCGTTACCGTTGATGGTGCATCATTCGCGTGAACTGTGGAGAATACAAGGTGTCCTGTTAGGGAGAATTTCACCGCAATATCGGCAGTCTCTTCATCCCTGATCTCACCAATTAGAAGAATATCCGGGTCCTGCCTTAAGATGGAACGAAGTGATGCACTGAAGGTTAATCCAATATTTTCATGTACTTGAATCTGGTTGATCCCATCCAGCTGGTACTCAACAGGATCCTCTACAGTTGTGATATTGGTCCCTTCGCTCTTAATCTCCTTCAGGGATGCATAGAGCGATGTGGATTTACCTGACCCTGTAGGACCCGATACAACGACCATACCGTAAGGTTGAGATATGACCCTTTTGAATATGCGGTACATATCTGATTCAAACCCCAAAGATGTCAAATTGAAATCAAAACCGGTTTTATCCAGAAGCCGCATGACGATTTTTTCTCCATAAACCGTGGGCAATACCGATACACGAACATCGATTTCACGGTTGATGGATTTAATGGTAAATCGTCCATCCTGTGGTAGCCTGCGCTCAGCTATATTCAGCTTGGAGAGGATCTTCACACGTGTTGTCACACCACTTAAGGATGATAATGGAGGAGTCATAATGGTTTGCAGTACACCATCAATTCGAATCCTTACCACAATCCGCTCATGCTGGGGTTCTATATGAATATCCGTGGCGCGTTCCTTGATAGCTTCTTCAAGGATCAGGTTCACTAACTTTACAATGGGCGCATCTTCCTTGGATGCGGAATCGGGAGAAAGGTCAACTTCCTCCTCTTCCCCTTCATCACCGGAAATAACCGTTAGGCCCTGAATGGCTTCCTCTACCTGGCCACTTTGCTTCACCTTGGCGTACACCTGTTCAAGGGCATTATTCAACGCAGTAGGACCAGCAACGAGAATATCGGGCGTTAGTCCTGTCACTCTCTTCAGTGAGTCGATGGCGACCAGATCTTCCGGGTCTTCCATGGCCACAACAATGGTGGAGTCAGATTTTGCCAGCACTAACAGCATGTTCTGACGCGCAAATTCTTCTGTTACCAGTTTGGCCGCTTCAATATCCGCGTGAAAAAGATCCGATTCCTTGGCAGATCGATACCCAAGCTGCTGTGAGTAGGCATCCATTAGTTGATCTTCTGAAAGAAAACCAAGGTGGATGAGTGTTTCTCCCAATCGTTCCCGAGTGGTTTTTTGATGTGCCAGGGCCTCGTTCAGGTTTTCCTGGGTGATAATTTCACTGTGCACAAGGATTTCACCAATGCGCTGAAATTGTGGATTGAATTCTTGATTCATATTTAGTTACAGTTATCCGGTGTTCGTACAAGTTGTATTTCCAGAGGATCACTTGTGGTGATCTCTGCAATCATAATCGTGGCTGAAAGTGTCGCTGTGAAATCTTCATAGGTACAGATGGGTGGATTCACAGAATCGTCTACATTCTGCAAGGTACAAAGACCTCGATTGAACGTAGCAAATATCCGTGCAATACCATTCTCATCTGTTCGGACAAGGGGTTCACAATTGATCATATGGTAGCCGTCCCATGAGCCATTGTCTTCACCTATATCATCCGTATCTGCTACACCATCGTAACCGAAGTCATCCCATGGTTCACCAACTTCTGAAGAATCCACGATTCCATCATTTTCAATATCAAAACCATCATGGTGATAATTGTCTTCACCCCAATCGTCTGTATTGATCACATCATCAATTCCATAATCACGCCAGGTATAACAACCATCTCCTGCTCCAAATCCATTTACACCAATGTCCGTAAAGGCTTCAAAGCCCACTTCTCCCCATGCGCCTACACCGATACCGGCAAAAGCGATTGGGACATCCACAACCTCGTTTCCATAGAAGTCAACGACACGTGCTGTAATGGTTGCTGTCACGGTTGTGGTCGGTAATGGGAACGTGAAGTCATGATATTGTATATTGGATGTAAGAACAATTTCACCGGGCACAAAGAACAACACCGCTTCATTATCATTAATGAGTGCAGTAATCTCTTCACCATCAGCACCATACGTGGTGGCACGAACACGCCCGAAATCACCAATAGCATCCGTGGCGTAACGAATATTTGTGAAGGCAAGACCATCATAGGTTTCACCAGCATTATTTTCATTGCAGGTAAAACTGACACCATCAATTTCGGCATTGATAACCGTGTCAGGTGGAATTGGATCAATAGTCCAGTAAACATACGTTGAGCATTCTACTGGATTAAACCAACGATCATAGACCAGGGCTGCTGCCTGGGTTTCATAGAACCCACCACCAGTAGGTGTTGTGGATTGAGGATCATATTCAGGTTCAATGAAATATGGAGCACCTGACGCAATAATGACCGGTACGGCTGTGGATTGTATATCAGCAGATCCATCTTCATCACAGTCTACTGTAACCACAACCCTCACAGCACCCGGTTCCGTACCGCTATTCACGGTAACAGTTGCCACACCATTGTTTGTGTAGGCTGTTGCCACAGCACCACCATCATTTAGTGTGACCCCGCTGGGAGCACCTTCAAGTCTAAAGTTTACCAGAGTAGGTGTATCAACAAGATTTCCTTCATCATCATACACTTCAGCCTTGATGAAGGTAGATTCCAAACCACCGCCATCTTTCACAACAATATGTCCGGGTATGGATGGAGGAATTTCAATATAGGAACATTCACTGAATGAATCATCACGAATCATGACCTGGACATTTCTGCTGATAGTCTGGGTAAATCCTGGATGCACGAAACTGGCATCAATGGTTGTGACTCCCACATCTTCTGGATCACCTAAATCTGTAAAATATAGTGTGTCCACACCGGTGGAATCCGTAATACCTGTGGGTGAAATAAATCCATGATCAGCATCAAACGCGATTACAACATTTTTTACGGGTAATCCCAGGGCATTTAATAATCGAACGGTGATTTCTGCCTGAGTTTCTCCATTGTCCACAAGAATCTCATCTGTATCTGTATTGAGTACAAGAGAATAAGGCCACACATCACCAGAATCGTACACGTTGAATTGTTTAGTTCGGATAACATCATCACCATAGGATGCAGTTATTGTGACGCCTTCGAAACTTGGTGTACCCGCAGCGTCACGATATTCATTCCCTAAGTCATCAAAATATGCGTACACTTTTCCTGTGCTGCTGGAGTAGGGTTCCTGTACATTGATGGCTCCAACTTCTGAACCAAGCACTGTGGCTGTAAAGTCAAGTTCAATACCTGAAACCGGGTTATCAGATGTATCCGTCACCGTGGCGATGATCATGGTCATGGCATTGTCACCGGACACATCTTCACCAACACGACTCAGGTTATTATTGGCATCAATAACAACCGGGAAGGTCTCCAGGGCAAGATTGTACTGTGTAACAATGGCAATCTGTACAGAATCAGAAATGGTGGTTGCACCAGGATGATCAAAGGTTGCCGTAATATTGGCCAGACCAATATCAGCCGGCGTACCAAGATCAGAGAATTCCTTGTTCACGGTACCATCTGTATCTGTGGTCCCATCCGTTTCGATAAACCCTTTGTCACTTTCAAACTCAATAGCCACATTGGCAAGAGGCTTATTCAATTTGTTCAAAAGCCTTGCTTCGATGTTTGCTTTGGTTAAGCCATTGTCCAGATTAATGGATGCCACATCCGTGGTAACGTAAAGTTTGTATGGCCAGACATCTGTAAGGTTTTCATATACGTTGAATTTGACATTCCCCTTTGAATTTTCATTCACTGTGGCTGTCACCTTCACACCTTCATAGGTGGCTGTGGTGGCGTCATCTACAGCATGGTTATTTTCATCATCAAAATTCACCACTGCGATACCATCATCGTCTGTTCGGATATTGGCTATATCAAACGATCCAATGGAGCCCCCATTTGCAACAGCAGAAAATGATACGAGAACATTTTTGGCAGGAGTACCTTCTTCTCCAGATGTAACAACCGCTGTGACATTCGTAGAGGCAGTGCTGCCGGCAATATCCTCACCAACGAGCTTACCATCCGCCACAGATACACTGGAGACTTCCACGGTATAGGTTGCCACTTCCTCTTCGGTTGCGGTCCTATCATCACAACTCAGTGTGACAAGTATGAGTATGAGGGAAAATAGAATGTAATAAAGTGATTTCTTCATTTATTTATCCTCCTGGTCTTCGGACTCTGGTTCTGATTCTTCATCATCACCTTTCCGGTCCTCATCCACCAGATTTTCTAAATCGGTCATTTCCTCTGTTTTATCAATACCGGAGTAGTCATCGATAACAACGTGGGGTGTGATCTGAATAATAAGGTCTGTTTTCCGATCTGTTTTATTAACACCAGTAAATAGTTTTTTGCCTAAGAATGGGATTTTATTCAATACCGGAACTTTGAATTCTGTATTCTTGATGTCCCTAGAGATCAATCCACCAATCACGATGGATTCACCATCCTTCACGCGGATTGTAGTAGATGACCGTCTGCTTTTAACACGGGGAATATTTTTGTCGGGTCCAATAAATTCAAAAATAGACGATACCTCCGGTTCTACCTTTACTGTAATATATCCGTCTGTATTCACTGTGGGGGCAATATTTAGTTTGATACCCACTTCTTCACGCTGAACCTGAACCTGTCCACCAACTCCTCCGGAACTGAGAATATAAGGCACAATATCAAGTAATTCGATAGAGGCTTCACGACCATTGAGTGTGGTGAGTTTTGAATCTGCAAGGATATCCGCTTTATTGTCCTTCATGAGAAAATCGAGCGTTACATCAAAGGCAGTCATCTGACGGCTGAATTTATTTGGAACAATATTTTGATCATCCCATCCATTCCATTTCAGTCTATCAAACAAAAGTTCATCTGGAAGTTGATTTATAGGCAATTCATCACCATCACCGGGGGTTCGACTCCCTGAACTTGCTGTCAGCGGTGATGCATTCTCAGCAAATATATTTGTATAGCTGGCAAGTTTTGACCAATCAATCCCCAATTCCTCTTCAACATCTACTGCTACCTCGATGAGACGCGTTTCCAGCATAATCTGGAGAGCTGGAACATCAATCTCCTTTACTACTTCGATGATTTCTGCAATTTTCTTGGGAGATGCATTTATAAGCAGCTTATTCCCAGAGACATCTACCTGAATCTGATCTGTTAAATCTTCGAGGAATAACTGAACCTCAGTTGCATTCGCATATTGAAGTTCAATCACATGAGAAGTTATCCCTACTTCTTCCTTAAGTTTTTTTGGATCGGCGATAAGAAAGGAGTTTCCCACGACCTCATAACTGAGTCCTACGGCCCTTACCACAAGGTTGATGGCTTGTTCAATGGGCACATCATCGAGGTGGATGGATATCTGATCCTGGCGGTTCACATTGGGATCAGTCACAATATTGTATCCACTTTCATTGGCAAGGACAGCCAGAATGCTGGGTAAATGTGCGTCTTCAGCATGGACCGTCACCAAAGTAGGTTCATCTGCCTCACTGGATGAAATGGTTCCGGTTTGCGCTGTGAGGCCCCCCATTAACAGTACCCATCCAAATAAAAGCATTATTCGTTTAAGCTTCATCGAAGTAAATCTCCTTGTATCTTCTAGAGTGATCCCTTATTCCGTTGGTTCAATAACAGGATAGTGAATTTCTTTTTTGTCTTTTGAAAACACGACTTCTTCCTCGTCGATATAGACAATTTCTCCTCCGTCAAGTGAGTCACCAACAGTGACGGTGTAATTCATATTTTTAAAATTGATCAATGCCTGAGGTCTCTTCCCACCAATAAAGACGGCTGTGACCCGCACTTTCCCTTTGTCCTTGAATTTCAACATCCGTCCCTGAGAATCATACATGAAGAGCACATTCTGCAACCTCAGGGGTTCATTTTCCAAAGAAAAATCGTAATGACTTCTGTCTTCTAATCGAGTTTCAAGGTACTCAATGACATCCTCCAACTCTTTATCCGTCCCTATTTCCGTTTTCTCAAGTCGGGCGACAGTCTTGAAATAATCTCTCTGTGTCGGGTACATCTTGAATCCATTCAGAACCAGCAACAGGGTTGACAATACCAATAAAAGCATCCAGATTGTTTGATTTCGTTTGTTCATAGCCGTTAATTCTTTTTCATTTTTAATAATGTGAGAGTGGATAACTGCATTTCAATCGCTTGAACACGTAACTGCTCATTATCTATAACATTTTTCACACGCTCAATTCCATTTTTTATAACAAATTCATCGACAGATATAAGGCGTGGAGATCGTTCGGTCTCAGCAATAAATTTTCCAAGCTGGTCATAGGTGCACTCAATTTCAATTTCATACGGAGATGAATAATAGACACCCTTTTTCTCACGATTTTTCGGTTTGATGCTCAACAACTTAATATCGTGTTTTTGGAGCATGGCCGTGAGATTATTGAGGAATGGTAGTGATGCATCTTCAGCAAGGGAATCGGCGATGGATAATGCCAGGTTTTCCTGGAACAATGTAAAAACCCGATCCAGTTTGTTTGCCAGGATCTGCGCGCTGATCAATTTTTCATTGAGGATTTTCTGTTCCTCCTCCAGATCCATGATTTTCATGGGCTTTTCAGCCAGAAGAAAGGATGCAAATGCCCAGAAACTGCCAGTAAGGATAAACATGGTAAAAAGGAGTAGTGTATTTCGTTTTGCCATTATTTCTTATCCTTTTTTGACTTCTGATTTGATTTCACACTGGCTGTGACGATGAAATTGATGATATCCTGACCTCGAAAATTCTGTCGCGAATATTCCGTGAATTTAATTCGGGAAAAATTCGAGGATAACTCCTTGTTGTTTCTCAGTTTATTTACATAATTATTAACGATATCAAAATCCTTAACATCCTCATATACACTGGCAATCCCCTGGATGGTCCATTTGTTGTGTTTGAACTGAATCCCTGTTATGGCAATATCATCCGGTGTGAGTTCACCCAGCAATTCCATATTTCGAGCCCACATAAACCGATCTTCTTCAATCTTTGCTAACTGAATGATATCCTGCTTAGCAATATTCTTCCCTTTTGCCTGCAATGCCTGAAGCTGTTCATTAATCTGGTCGTTTTCAGACATTTTCTGATTGATGAGGGAGGAATACCCAAAATTGATATACAGTAATCCCCCATTTAGTATAAGAAACAGGAATACCACAAACCCAAATACAAACCAGCGATTACGTTCCTGGAGACGTTCAAAACGTGCCTCCTTGGATTCCCCCTGGTTCAGATTGATTAGAAAATACTTACTCATGGAGTCCTCCCCTCAAAGCCAGTCCCAGTGCTACAGCATATTGAAATGGATTTTCAACGTCCGATTCGCCCCCACTTTCCAAGGCTTCGAAGGGATTAAACAGCTCAGTATCAATTTTTAATTTCTCCTGGAGAAAATCAGCAAATCCATTGGTATTTGCCCATCCCCCTGTCACAAAAATTTTCTGGAAGTAACTGTTGCCGGTACTCTTCGCATAATATCGTAATGACCGACGAATATCTTCCACTACATTATCAAAAATGGTTCTCTCTGCCACGGAAACTCCAATACTTTCCGATGAATCGGCAGTTGTACCGGAAAGTGATTCAATACCTTCTTTCCTGAATCGATCCACGGCATCCAGGTACCCAATTTTCTTACGTTTGACGATTTCCTGTACAATTGTATGGCTTCCAATTGGAATATCACGGGTAAAATACTGCGCCTGCCTGCCCATGACGATAATAGTAGAGGATACGGCGCCCAGATTCAGGAGGACATATACTCCGTCTTCCGGGAGGTCAATCTTATGGACAAACAAATTTGAAAGCGCTGTGGCTTCAGCTTCTACAATTCCCGGCTTTAACCCTGCTTCCTTCAATACGTCCAGATGATGATTAAGAATGCGTTTCGTACACGCCACTAGACCTACATCAATCTTATCTACTTCCTTGGTGTTCTGTCCCTTGATCTGAAAATCAACCACTGCATCCGTACCATCCATTGGAATATGCTTCCTGGCTTCGAAGACCATAGCGGAATACAATTCATCAGATGCCATATCCAGTGTAGTTATCTCCTTGATGCTAACATTACTCCCATTAATAGCGGTAGTTAAGTTTCTTACTCGCTTTGGTTTTATGTTATTCTGTTCAAGTAATTCTTTAATAGCCATAACCCAGTATGGTTTGGAGATCTTTTCCGGGTCATACGATTGATTAATGTCCATGATGGACCGTTCGCCGGCACTTAGAATTTTTGTACCGCTTTTATTAGACTCAATGGCAGCATACTTGATATACTGCCTCCCAATATCAATACCAATATTCATCTTTATCCTCTATTTAATCTCGCCATATCCTTTTATGACAAGATTTGATGAACCGTCTTCGTTTTCAATCACCGGGAAAAATGGTGGCGGGTAATCCAATAAATGCCAGTCATAATGATACGATTTATCGTACCCTATGTCGCCACTTGTATAAGGTCCAGGGTTATTGCGCTTTACATATCCGCGCTTTTGCTGGACAATTGAACCCCAAAGCCTGATATACCCCCGATAGTCCTGGTTTCCAGTACTGGAATGTTGTGACCCTTCATTTAAATATGGGTTTCGGTTCACACCTCGACCATCACCTAATGAATTATATGGATCATCGAAATCCGGCTGTGAACATTCAGTACAGGGTCCTCCTGCTCTATTAATTGTATTTTGCCAGTAATGGGTTAAGAAAGCTTCATGCATAGCCATAATAGCTGCATTTACAACAATATTCGATCCAAACAGGCTGTTTCGTGCTCCATTTGGTCCAGTGTTGGCAACAATAACATTCCCACCTGCAACAAGCCCAATAACATTTTCGGTACTCTCATTGATTTCACCTGTTATGGGATTGGAATCATTATAGATAAGATCATCCATTAACCAGATATTTCCCCATACTCTGTCGTACGTATCTGGTTTGGTTGTAGGTATATATTCGATATAATCATCAGTGACTACTGTGAAACGACCATCTACAATCCCCTTCACAAGTACCTGTCCACCTCGTACATATATAACTTCAGGACGATTCGTGTAAAACTCTGTCCAGGGCATCACGCGGTAAAATGGATCACCAGTGATACCAGGAAAATCAAAATGATGAAAACCGTCTGGACGGCAATACGATGTCCCATCATCAGGATGATCATGCCAGTATTCGAAGGCATTAAAGTCTATATCTGCGAGACCATCGGAGATTTGTGGGAAGATTATTTCCAGTACTTCATCCTCTTCAAAGCCTGTATTTGTTGGATCGGTAAAACTGAAAGCGCTTAATAAGAACCTATATCTGTCCGCTCCTTCGGGTATTTTCACAAAAATGGTACCAAACATTGCTTTTGAAGGATTATCGACAGATCGAATCAGAATGGTTTCATTGTTTTCGATCTCATCTTCGATAAAATCGGTTATGTCCACATCATCATCCGTCATAACACTCATTACAATTTGTGGCCATGGCGGGCCTCCATAACCCACAGGAATGTCATCCGGTGGGACAAGTGTTGGATCATATTGAATATTTACGTCAAGTACCGGATCGTATAAATGCACACCGCCAAATTCTACTGTAGTTGATGGGCTTGTCAGGTCCCACGTATAGGGGAATTTGACCACTCCGGAAATAGGAGGAACCTGGTACCACCATTGACGTACCCGGTACCGTTTATTGTCCAGAAATTCAATTTCAGTCATAATCATGGTATCACGATACGTCTGTGATGCATCATTATAAATTTTTGTGTCAGCTTCGTATACACGGGTAGCATTTGCCTTAAGAACATTGGTAGTATTCACAGGAGGGAATTTTATATGCTTGACCGTATCTAAAATGGAAACACCATCATCGTTTAAGAATACATCCTCATCACATGCGCCCCATGAGTTGATGCCTCCATTTTGATCTCCAAGTGTAACTCTACCACTAAAGTTTGGACAGCCAAAATTGCTCAAACTAATTTGCCCATTGGTATGGATCCGGCCCTCTAGAGAATCACCCGCACCAAAATTGACATTTCCGTTCCAATCTGAGTTTGGTGGACCACTGGATTCTTCCTTATCAGTAAAATACATGTACTCTTCAAAACCCTGAGGAACAAAATAGGATGAAACGGTTCTTTCAACCTCAACTTCGCCACGTTGATTTTTAATTGTAACTACACCGGTAGATTTTGCGTGATATTCGGCCCTACCTGTGTAGTCGGAAATCGGAGGAGTAAAAATTTCCACATTCTTGTATCGACCAAGAGCCGGCTCATTAGTACGATCTGGGAAATCCTTGCCCCCCGGGCCAATTAGGGTTGTATCGTTTGTGCTTATAAAGGCAATGTGATCAAAAGCTTCCTGGTTTAATCCAGCTTCTGCAATGTAAATGGCAAGCTTCCGTGCAAACCTGAATTTCTCCAAACGATGTTGTGTAACAGCCTTTGTCATATAGGACAGAGTAAAAATAAGGCTCAACGCAGTGAACAGCACTGCTGTTGGAGCAATGGCTCCTTGAGATCTACGCATCAAGTCCATCATCTTGTAACCCGTTTTTTGAATTTAGAATGAAACGTTTTGGTAGATATACTTCTCGTTCAAAAACAAAATGCTCTACCACTTCTCGTTCATCCTGAAACACATCCGTTACCAGTACATACTCGGTTCGAATTGTCCAAATTGCTTTTCTTAAATACACATTGGAAATTTCAAAATGATCCGTGGTTATTTCAAAACTTTTTAACTCCAGTTTTCTCTTATTGTTGTCAAAAGATGCTCCAAAATTTGGAAACCTAATCGCTTCCACATCCTCATCAACCAGATCATCGAAAACAACACCCTTGTCAGGATCACCATAGACTTCCAGATAAGGATCAAGATCGTTCTCAAGTTTGAAATCGACGTAAACAAAGCTTCCTCTACGGCTGAATTGTATTTCATCCGCCTGATTGGCTTCCTCTGCCAGGCGCTGACTTACTAGGGTAGAGTATTGAACAAGATTGCTCCTGACTAAATCCTGTTCGTATTGCATAAGTATGCTCTGATAACTAATGGACAATCCAATGACGGCTATGCCAATTACGGATATGGTAGCCGCTAATTCCATTAACGTTGCACCACAGTTATCTTTTATTCTATGCATCATAGAGGCAAAATGGTTACGATAGTTTCGATTTCCCTGCGCTCAGGCTTAGCCCCTTCACCAAAGACACTATGCTCCCAAACAATCCAGGTTTTCAATCGTCTTCGCTTAAATGTCGGCTCCGAATAGGCTGAAGGCACATCATTTCTAATTTCATAAAATATCTCCCCCAATACACCTTCTTCATCCTCATCACTCATGGTGATGGCTACCTGTTTTGGTGTGTTTGAGTTGATCAACTCTGAATAGGATACTTCCCCTGCATTGATCTTCCCTTTCCAGTATTCCGTGTAATTCACAAGAATGTCTGTGGCGCGTTCTTTCAGGTAGAGCGCACGAAGTTCACCTTTTGCATGGACGGTTCCATACATAAGTCCGACGGCTGCGATGGATACAATTACCACCGCAATCATCACTTCGATGAAAGTGAATCCATCTTCTGATTTGAGTTGTTTCAGCACTAAAGTATGTTTGATTGGAATAACTTGGGATTATCCGCAATGGCTTCAGCAGCCGTACGTTCCACTTTTCCCTGCGATACAAGTCGCTGTAAATCCTGATCCAGTGTTTGCATACCATCCACACCACCGGATTGCATCACGGAGGGAATCTGGAAAATCCGATCCTCGCGAATAAGATTCTTGATAGCCGTGGTGGTCATCATGACTTCACAGGCCGGAATCCGGCCATTTCCATCTTTGGTTGGGAGAAGCTTTTGTGCAATAACTGCCTCCAGACTCTCGGAGAGCATGGAACGTATTTGTGTCTTTTGTCCTGGGGGGAAAATATCGATAATTCTGTCAACAGCCTTTACAGCAGAGGATGTATGCAAAGTGGATAAAACCAGGTGACCTGTTTCTGCGGCTGTAAGTGCCAGCGCTATAGTTTCCAGGTCCCTCATCTCACCCACCAGAATCACATCTGGGTCTTCACGCAGTGCCGACCGGAGAGCGTTGGCAAAACTGTGTGTGTTGGCACCCAATTCCCTCTGATTGATGAGGCATCCTTTAGACCGATGAAAATATTCCACCGGGTCCTCAATGGTAATGATGTGCTTGGCTGATGTGGCATTAATGTGATCGATCATGGCAGCAAGGGTTGTGCTTTTACCGGACCCTGTAGGCCCAGTTAATAGAATCAAACCGCGATCCATTTCTGCAAGTGTCCGTAGAATGGGTGGAATACCCAGATCATCAAAATCACTCACAACCTCCGGGATAGTCCGAAACACACCGGCAAGGCCATTGATCTGATTGAAGAAATTGACACGAAATCGTCCTTTTCCTTCAAGTTTTGCCGAAAAATCGATTTCCTTGTTGTCCTTGAAAATCTTTTTTTGACTTTCATTCAGAACCTGCGGGAGAATACTCTCCATTTGGTCCTGCGTTAACTTGTCCATATTCAACGGTTTCATTTCGCCGTGGATACGAACCATAGGCGTGCTGCCCACACTCAGGTGCAGGTCTGATGCCCCGCTGTCAAGGGAGTAGGATAATAATTCTTTTAAATCCATCTTTTAGGTATTGCTGTCCTCACTACCATAACCTGAGAATCGACCGGATTCCCGATCATAAATAATTTCTTTACCTTCACCACCGGGCATGTCACCGGTACTTGTACCGCGAATTTCCTGATCACTGATCTCAAATATCCACATACGTTTTGTTGCAAGCTTCAATTCCAGTAAACCGTAACGCTCAAGTTCCTCCACATCACCGGGGAATTCACCGTATGTCTGGAAATACATGTCCATGGAATTTGAAATACTACCAATCACGGACTTGGCTTCAGATGCACGTGCACTTTCAACATATTTTGTATAAATAGGTACAGCAATGGCGGCTAGAATCGCAACAATTACAACCACAACCATGATTTCGATCATCGTAAAACCATCTTGTCGTTTCAGATTGTATCTGGGGTTCATCAATTACTCCTGAATTCAATTAGTTAATTTCGAAGGGTTTTCAGTCAAGAAATCTAAATTCCGACTTCTCGGAAAACAAGAGGTTATAGGTGAAAATAAAGGTGATTTATCTTTCTTAGCTGATTTCAATAACAGAGTGAATTTTTATCATTCAATTTTGCACTTTTTCCTTGATGAAAAAGTACACAAAAAATCACTGGTCTTCATTACTGTGGAATTACGCCCAGCAGGTGGCTGGACTCATCACTTAACGCTTCAATTGTGGTAAAATCCACGAAAATATAACTCATCCCGACATGGTTGTCGGGATTTAAACAGATATTTTCTATTCTGGATTTTCCTTTCACATTTTCCGCTGTGATGAGTCATGTCAATTAAATTATCTGTTCGAATCTCAAACCCTTTAACATCTGTTTTAAGTAGGTCTTAGCTATTTTTTGGTCGATTTCATTCCAAGGATGAAAACTGTTCTGTAGCCCGGATTAATTCGGCGCGAATCCCCAGTTCAGTCATGGAATGTCCCGCATCCTGAACAATGTGAAAATCTGCTTCAGGCCATTGTTTGTGTAGCTCCCACGCTGTGGTAATTGGGCAAACAACATCGTATCGTCCCTGAACGATAACAGAAGGGATATGTCTAATAATATCAATATTATCCAGCAACTGATTTTCGTGAGTAAAGAACCCTTTATTTGTGAAATAGTGGCATTCAATCCTGGCAAAAGCCTCAGCAAAACGTTCGTTTCCTGTACGCTCCATAAGATTCATATCCTGAAAGAGTTTGGACGTACTCCCTTCCCAGATACTCCAGGCTCGAGCTGCTTCTAATCTGACTTCAGGGTTGGTGTCAGTGAGCCTTTTATAGTAGGCCCCTACCATATCATGTCGTTCATTTTCTGGTATCGGTGCAAGATAATATTCCCATGCATCAGGATATATGTAGCTGGCCCCATCCTGGTAAAACCATTTTACTTCCTTGTCCCTTAAGAGAAATATGCCTCTTAGAATGAGACCTCTCACCCTGTCAGGATGGGTCTGTGCATACGCCAGAGACAAGGTACTGCCCCAGCTGCCACCAAATACAACCCACCTGTCAATCCCAAGATACTCACGGATTTTTTCTATATCCGAAACAAGGTCCCACGTGGTATTCTCTTTGAGTTCTGCGAAAGGTTTGCTCTTTCCACAGCCTCGTTGGTCAAACAGGATGATGTGGTATTTGTCAGGGTTAAAATATTGCCGATAAATGGGCTCAATTCCGCCACCTGGGCCTCCGTGAAGAAACACCACAGGTTGCCCATTCTGATTTCCAGCCTGCTGGACATGTATGGTATGCAGGTCAGAAACAGGTAAATCAAATGTATGAAACGGTTCAATAGGTGGGAATAATTCCATGTCAATCCTCAATTTTTATTTTGATTTCTAATGTTAATGATCCTACCCACCGCTTTTTTTTACGGCATAGCTTTTTCCCATCAAATAGGATACACATTTATCTCGAACATCTCCCTGAAGGAGGATATCGCCATCCTTCACCGATCCCCCTACACCGCATTTTACCTTCAGCTCTTTCCCCAGGGATTTCAGGTCAGCATCCGTGCCAATAAACCCTTTTATCACCGACACCAGTTTTCCTCCACCTTTTCGGTCCAGCCAAATTCTCAGATTCTGCTGATTGGGTGGTAATGTCTCCCTTTCCTCTTTCACGTCAATTTGATATGAAAAATTCGGATCAGTAGAATACACAACACCGGTTCTGTTTTTCTTTCTGGACAATTACAGGATCCTCACTTTAGCCATTTGGATCACTTACCTGATCCAATATGTTCATGTCTTCTTCGCTAAGTCTGATGTCAATTGAGCCAAGATTGTCATTCAACTGATGGCTGTTTCTGGGTCCAATAATGGGTGATGATATGACAGGTTTATGCAGTAACCAGGCCAGAGCGATCTGGGAAATGGATGCGTTGTATTTTTGCGCCAGTAATTCCACCTGTTCAAGAACGGACCACCCTTTCTCATTCATGAATCGATCTTTTACTGCATTCACCCGAACACTATCCGGTAGTGGTTCTCCTTTTTTATATTTACCCGTAAGGAATCCACCTGCCAGTGGGCTGTACGGTATCACACCAATTCCGTAAGATTGACACACGGTGTCATTCTCTGGCTCAAATCTTGTTCTATTCACCATAGAATACGCCGGTTGGAGACAATCAAATCGATGCAACCCGTGCTTGTCGCTGGTCCAGAGTGCTTCCATGATTTGCCAGCTTCTGTAATTCGAGCAACCAATATATCGTACTTTTCCCTGGTGAACGAGATCGTCCAATGCACGCAATGTCTCATCGATAGGTGTTTCCGGATCTGGGGAATGTGTCTGGTAAAGGTCAATATAGTCTGTCCTTAAACGCCTGAGTGAATCCTCCACTGACGTCATGATATGCTGGCGGCTCAACCCACTGTCATTAGGTCCTTCTCCCATTACCCCACGGACTTTGGTGGCAAGGATCAGTTGCTCTCTCGGGATACCATTCTTTTCATGCCATTCACCAATGATTTCCTCTGAAACTCCGCCGGGATTTCCATCCACCCATCGTGAATAAACATCAGCTGTATCGATAAAATTGATGCCTGCATCCCAGGATTCTGATAAGACTGAAAATGAATCTTCTTTTCCCACAGACCAGCCAAACTGCATGGTCCCCAGGCACAACCTAGATACTTTCAGTCCAGTTCGTCCTAATCGCGTATACTCCATTAATTCTCCTGTTTTGTTTGGGGAAATTTAACTATTCCGTGGTGGAAATGTTGACTCATCCTGCATAACTTGTCGCCACTTTAAACCAAAAAGAGGTTTCATGTCTAAATACATAGGAGTTCTGACCGCAGGTGGTGACAGTCCGGGTCTAAACGCAGCCATACGGGGATTGGGAAAAGCCGGGGAACAGCAGTTCGATATGCATCTCATTGGATTCAGGGATGGATTTCGCGGACTGATGGAAAATCGATTTATCCGATTGAATAATATCGATTTATCGGGAATTCTCACTACCGGTGGCACCATCCTTGGGACCAGTCGGGACAAGCCCCATAAAATGCCTGTTGGTGATCGCATTATGGATATGACAGATGTGATGCTGGATGTGTACAACAAGCATCATCTGGATGCGCTGGTCTGTATTGGTGGTGGCGGTACGCAAAAAAATGCCTTTCGACTCCACCAGGTAGGGATGAATATCGTTACCCTGCCAAAAACCATCGATAATGATGTTTGGGGCACAGACAAAACATTTGGGTATGACACAGCATTGCAAATCGCCACGGATGCCATTGACAGGCTCCATAGCACCGCTCACAGCCATCATCGGATCATTGTTACGGAGATCATGGGACACAACACAGGATGGCTGGCTCTTGGTGCAGGGGTAGCAGGAGGTGCAGATGTAATTCTGATACCTGAAATTCCATACAAAGTTGAAAAAATTGCCAACGCCATTCGCAAAAGAAGAAAAAGCGGTAAGAATTTCAGTATCGTGGCCATTGCTGAAGGAGCTTTATCGCGGGACAATGCTACCCAGCTGGAAAAAGTCATGCAGAAAAAGGATAAAGCGACTTCAACCAATGAAAAGAAAAAAGCCAAAAAGGGAATTGTACAATTGGAAAAATCATTTTCCAATAACACAATAGATCTATCCCATCAACTGGAAGAATTAACGGGGCTTGAGTCCAGGGTGACTATCCTTGGACATGTGCAACGTGGTGGCACTCCATCTTCTGAAGACAGGACACTGGCAACCCAGCTTGGTACCGCCTGTGCCCAGGCCATTGAAAACGAGCACTATGGTGTCATGATATCCATACTGAATGGAATCCCAACGCCCATCCCACTTGAAGAGATAGTTGGCAAGAGGAAAACCGTGCCGCTGGATCATCCATTGCTCACCAGTGCGCGGATGGTGGGGACATCCCTGGGAGATTAATAGTTATGAAACGGATCTGTTGTTCAATAGGTCTGCCATATCACGGACGATCAGGTTTTTGATTCTCTTGAAATCCTCAGAAACATCCCCCTCCGTTTCAATGACATGAATAATACACTGTGAAATTCTCTCACGTACATCATCAGTCAGGATATCATTCTCACCATTTACATTTTTCAAGATGGCAAATGCATTATCCAGTTGTTGAACCTGATCCTTCTTCTTCTCAATGAGTAGTTCTATCTCCCTATTCCACTGACTGTCAGGGAATTTCCTGGTAGAATCTTTCGTAAGGGTCTCATCCTGAAGGAATGCAACATCTTCTTCCAGAAGCTGTTTCTGTTTAGTTTTTTAATTAGCCGGACTATTTTGATGTAAAAGCTAAGGTGATA
>CAYFMT010000011.1:0-80383 GCA_964344305.1 uncultured bacterium
GTATCACCTTAGCTTTTACATCAAAATAGTCCGGCTAATTAAAAAACTAAACACCCCATATTGCCAATGGGGATATTTTCAGTCACACTGTAATTCTTTGTAATCCACTTGTATGCTGATTCCACTCGATGGTCGTCCTTTTTCACTTTGGCAAAAATCATGCTTTTTAAACCGGCATAGCTCATGCTGGCATACGATGTATTTCCACCTGCTTTACTCTGACCGGGTTCATAGATGAATCCACCATCATTCCCCGTATAGCTCTCCGGATTCACATCCTCGAGGTTTTGACATCTGGCAAGAAAAGTGAGCGCTTTATCATAGAACAGCTCATTTTCCTCCAATCGTTTCTTATCCGCTGTGCTCAGCCGATTTCCATCCTGAACCGGTTCCTTATATGAAATAGCCTCAATGGCCCATTGAAGGTTGGACATATCCGGACGTTCATCTCCTCCATATCCAACTCCCCCATAATATAAACTGTCGGTGGTAAACCCTTCCTTTTCATCGATTTGAAGACCTTTTAAATACTTTTCTGCATTCAGAATGATCTTTTCGTATTTAGGGTTATTGGCATCCTTAAAGGCCACCAGACAGATACTCGTATTGTAACCGGGCATATCCCCCACATGGATGCTGCCATCTTTCTGAATACACTTTTCAAGGTATTCAAATCCATCTGCGATTTCATGGTACTCAGATGTCATATTTGGGTGAGCCCGTAAAAATGCAGATAATACCAAACCGGTAATAGCGGGATAATGACCCCAGGAGCCATCATCTTCCTGCCTGGAAAGCAAGTACTCCAGACCGATTCTGATGCTACGTTCAATTTCCTTGGCAGTTGACACATCAACATTGTATTCTTTTCCACTATTTACTTGATAGGATGATTGGGACTGCCCAATAGACATTGTTCCAACAATCAGGATAATAAACAACTTGTTCAATTTATTCCTTGTAGTCATCTTTTCTTCTCTACGTTTCTATTGAAGTACTTTAATGGTCATTTTTACAGGTGTACCGACGGGTGGCACCACATCTTTATTCACCACAAAGAGTTCATCATTATCGGCACCACTTGCAGCAAAATCAATGATTGAATATGGATCGTGATAGGTTGTAACGATGGATTCTTCCTTATCTGCTACAAACAACCCATCCAATACCCTGGATCCAAGAAATATCCACTTTGTCTTTGGTGGTTTTCCTGTTTCGATATTCTTAAAAAGTTCGCCAGCTGTCACCACAGTTTTCTCATCATCCCATGAAACAAATATTTCGACTTCATCTCCACCAACCACCTGTGTGCTGTCATCATTGTAGACAATACGACTGCTCTCCATACCCAGTAGTAACAATGCTACTTGCAATTCGTGAGGTACAATATCCAGGACCAAAACGCTCTCATGGAGTTTTCCACGTGGACCACAGGCCACAAGCTCGATCATTCCGTCTATCATGTTCACTTTACCATTGATATAGACTTCCTTCTTGTCTTTATCAAGATGGACGGTCCCTATCCGATAATAGGACTCTGTTATTTTCTCCACAGGATTGGGTTTCTCACCTGCATCCTGTGTGAAAACAGGTACCAAAATCATGGTTAGTATTATAGTGAATTGCAGTAAACTGGATTTATTCTTTGTTGTGTTCATTGCCCTCTCTTGATTGTGAAGTTTTGTGAAGTGCCAGTTACGAAACGCATGAAACTATAACAATGTGAGAATAGGGTCAATCCAAAGTAAGGATTTGTCGGATTAGTATGCCAAGAATGTCGTGTTTTTTCTTATTCGATCACGATTTTCTAATATATTTACCAGGCGGATGTCCATACTGATCCCGAAACAGTTTTGAAAAGTATTTTACCTGCGTATAGCCAACGGCCATGGCCGCATCTGATACACTGGTAACAATCCCTTTAATCAATATATTCTTTGCATATTCAAGACGAATCTGACGAACGAATTGAAGCGGAGATAATCCTGTAATATCCTTTATTTTCCTTTCCAGCTGTCTGCTGCTTAAATACATGGATTTAGCAAATTGCTGACTTGTGAATTCGGAATCGGATAAGTTGGCATCAACCACTTCTTTTGCCCGTTGAATAAATGAAGCATCCGATTGTCCCTGGGGCAATGTCAATTCTTCACTTTGTAGTTGAAGTGAGCCATGACGTTCTGCCAGGTTTTGTACCTGAACCTTTAGTTCATCTGAATCAAATGGTTTAGTGAGATATAAATCTGCTTTTTGCTGTAGTCCTTCTATCTGGTGTTCAACATCTGCCCTGGCTGTCAATAGAATAAATGGGGTGTTTCCAAGAATAGAATCGGAACGAACTTTTTTCAGGAATCCCAATCCATCTAATTCAGGCATCATGACATCACTTATAATCACATCCGGTTTTATATCAACCGCCTTCTCATAACCTTCTTTACCATTTGAAGTGACATATACAGAAAAGTGATTTTCCAGTAAATCTGAAATGTAATCCGCCATATCCATATTGTCTTCTGCTACCAGTACCCTTGGTTTTTCACCCATGACTCCCTTGAGTTTTTTTGGTGCGATTTTGTCTGGATGATCCTTGGGTGGATTTGAATCACTTTTAACTACGGTTACATTCTTTTTTGAATCTGCCATCGCTGGAATGGCAAAACTGAATCTGGCCCCGACTTCAGATCGGTTTTCAGCATGAATAGTTCCATTGTGTAACTCAATTATCTCTTTTGCCAGGGCAAGGCCGATACCTATTCCGGTATTACTCTGAACAGACTCATGTTCGCCACGGTAAAACCTTTCGAAAACCCTGGGTAACGCATCCTCCGGTATCCCGGGTCCCGTATCAGAAACATTACAGCGTATAAATTGAGAGTCTCTATAGGTTGAAACCGTAATAGTCCCTCCATGAGACGTAAAATTCATAGCATTGGAAATCAGGATATCCAATACCTGAGATATTTTCTGTGTATCAAATGTGGCATCCAACTTTGATTCAGGTAATTCAATTTCAAGGGAAATTCCTTTTTCCATGCATTGATACTGATACAAATCTGCCGAGCGACGAATAATGGATTTGAATTCTGCATCAGATTTATTTAGCGAAATAGCCCCTGTCTCCAATCGGGATAAATTCATTAGCTGCAATACCAGTCGTTCGAGACGGTTTGTATTATTTACTGATGCATCAAATTGCTTAGCCAGGGCTTTTTGATCCTGTGGATCAAGCTGTTGCTTTATTTCTTCAATTCTTCCTTTAATCAGTGTTAGTGGTGTTCGAAACTCATGAGAAATATCTTCATAAAGTTTTGCCCGGGTCTGATCCAGTTCCAGAAGTTTTTCACGCTGAAAACGCTCTTTTTGCAGGTCGTTTGATAGACTGAGCTGTCTTATTTCATATTGCCTTAAATAAACCAGTAATCCTATTACGATTGAAACATATAACAGATATGCAGGGATAGTCTTCCACGGAGCAGGTTTCACTCTTACATCTATTGAAGCGTGTGGATTGGACCAATCCTTTCCTGAGAGAGATGCCTTAATAACAAACGTATAGTTTCCAGGTTCAAGGTTTGTATAGTTGGCCCGTCGATTTCCTGGGTCAGTCAAAATCCAGTCATCGTCAAAATTCTCCAGTCTGTAGGCATACTGGATGTCATTCTGTCGAGTAAAAAACATGGCGGCAAAATCAAAGGTAATAACCCTGTCGGTGTGTGATAGTTCTATCACCTTCTCTTCCTGTGAGGTCTCATCTTCATTCAATTCCATATCCAGTGATTTATTATTGACTCGAACCGCTGAAATGGATGGTTTATACTTCATTTTCGGTGGATGAATACTTCTGGTAGCTATTTTTGCAATCCCTGTTTTACCACCCAGCAGCAATTCACCCTTATGATTCATTGCCACGGCTCCCGAATTGAATTGGTGGCTACCTAGTCCATCATCTTTTGTAAACGGTGTAAAGTGATCTGTTTTTTCATCATAGAGTGCAAGCCCTGATTGAGTTGTAATCCACAATTGATTCTTCTCATCCTCCAGAAGGTCAATGATATGATTGTTAGGCAGGCCATCAGACTCAAAATATCTTTTAATCTCTGCTCCGCCCTTTGCAATCACATTTAGTCCATTCTTGGTCCCGACCCAAATTCGGTTTTTATCATCTGTATACAGTGTAACTATACTGTTGTCAGATAGCGTGAAGGGATCATGCCTATTATATCGATAGTACTGCATGATCTGGTTGGGAGATGTGAAGCGAATTATACCAGCGTCTTTGGTACCAACAATAATGGACCCATCATTGGAAGGGTGAATCATTATAGATGTAAATGCATTCTTGTTTTCAAAGGATCGAAAACCTGTTTCAGTAAAAAAGCGATCGACTGTTAAAGGCTGAACATCACCATATGGAATCCTGCACAACCCACTTTCAGTTGCAAACCATATATACCCATTATCATCAATACAAAGATCATTGATTGTGTTTGATGGAATCGAGTTCTTTGATGTATTATGAAGAAAGTGTATCGAACTGAAATCATCCTTCTCGATACGATATATGCCATTATTCTTCGTACCAATCCAATAATTCCCATTTGGGTCCCCTTGAATAGCCGTAACATATTTGGATTGGAAAATGGTCTCTAGCGATCTATAGTTTTTTTCTATATCTCCACCTTGGGTAATAATACTTAACCCATTTTCACGACCGACCCAGAGACGATCTTCCCTATCTGAATACAAAGCAGTAACATTTGGAAATTGAGACATAGATGTTTTAAGAGGAAGGCTATATAATCCATTGTCGGGAAAGATCTTATAGACTCCGTCGGTGGTGCCAATCCACAAATTTTCATCTCTATCCTTATACAGCGACTGAGTCCTTTTCGATTCCAACCCATTGTGAGAATACAGGTTAATTATTGATCTTTCAGTTTTAGTGATAATTTGTTCCAACTTCCCATGACCGGTGGAGATGCAAACCGCACCATCAGCTGAGAATATCAACTCATTGGAATTATGGTAACCCAGTGCGTATTCAATCGTGTATTGATCCAGGAATGACCGATAAACAACAATCTCATTATCGGTGAGTATCCATATATCTCCATTTGGATGTTCATTTATATCGCGAATGGATTGCGATATTTGTGAAATATTAACCTTTTCAATGGATTTTGTTTCTTTGATGTATCGATAAATCCCGGTTTTTTCTGTGCCAATCCATACATCGCCATCATTGCCTTTGTGTAAAACAGTAATTCTTGTCCATGGTAACAATGTGGTTTTCCAGGTTCTTGAATGAACCCTCTTGATCGTTCCTGTATTTGGGTCTAATAGATTGAGTCCAGCCCAGGTACCAATCCATAACCCCTCTCCTGTTTCGCAAATGGATAATACATGATTATTGCTAATTGAAACGGTATCATCATCTGCATACATGTAAGGAATAAAGGTATCGTTTTCCGGCTGAAACCTGTTAATACCGCCATCCTGGGTACCAATCCACATATCCCTGTTTGAGTCCTCAAAAATAGTCGTGATATGGTTTGAACTGACATCTGAAGTACTTGTTTTATACACGATAAAATCATACCCATCAAATCGATTTATACCCTCTTTTGTCCCAAACCAGATATACCCTTTTGAATCCTGAAATATGGTAGTGACATCATTGTGGGACAATCCTTCATTTACAGAATAATACGATTGAGGGAAAATATGCAGGCTTTCACCCATTGCCTGGTATGATGTGACAAAAAAACTCAGGAGGAGAAGGTGAATTCGAATCAACTCTCTATTACCGGGTAGCCTTTTGATTGAATGCTTGATGGATTGAAACAGCAAATTAACTAGATCCAGGAGTGCAAAAAGCGTTGGTCACAAATTGGGATTACCAGTCAATTAACATCAGCACCGCTGCCAATATCTTCGGAATCAACGGTAACCAGTGTAAGCTTCTTCCCTTTTTTTGCTGCAAGGAGCATCCCATTGGATTCAATACCTCGTATTTTTGCCGGTTTCAGGTTGGAGACAATGACAATGGTCTTTCCAACCAGTGATTCAGGGGCATAAAATTCAGCCACCCCTGCCACGATCTGTCGTTTAGAATCCCCCACCTGAATTTGAAGCTGTAATAATCTATCTGCCCCTTGGACTTTCTCTGCTTCCAGTACCTCGGCTGTCTTCAATTTTAATTTGCTGAAATCATCAAATGTGATAACATTTTCAACCGGTGTATCTTTCGGTTTTTCCAAAACCTGCTCCTTCTTCGTTTTTTGATCTATCCTGGGAAAAAGTGGTTTATGGGGATTAAGGACTGTTCCTGGGATCAGACCACCCCATTCAAGATCTAGGTTCTGAGCTTGTAATGTATTTAAAACTTCCCTGGTCCTGTTTGGCATGACAGGATGCAGGAGAATGGCTCCTAACCGAAGGGATTCTGCTGCAGTGTAAAGTGTTCGACCGGCAGCTGCCTTATCCTCTTTCACCTGTTTCCAGGGAGCCTGCTCTTCCATGTATCGATTCACACTCCGGATAAATTGCATAGATTCTTCTATGGCTTCATTTACCCTCATGGCATTGATCAACTCCTTCACTCGCATGGCGGTATTTTTAGCTGCCTCGATGACCCTTGCTTCCGATGCCGTATTTGAAAGTGGCTCAGGTATCTTACCGTCAAAATTTCGAGTTATAAGAGTACTAACCCTGCTCAACAGGTTTCCAAAATCATTGGCCAGATCACTGTTGTAACGCTTGATAAATGATTCAATGGTAAAACTGGCATCCTGTCCCAACACCATTTCTCTCATGAGATAATATCGCACAGGATCCACACCATACTCGTCGATCAAATCCAGTGGATTCACAACATTTCCCAGTGATTTGCTCATTTTAGATTCACCGCTAAGCCACCATCCATGGGCGAAAATGGATTCGGGTTGTGGTAAACCGGCAGAAAATAACATGGTGGGCCAGTACACCGCGTGGGTGGTGAGGATATCCTTTCCAATAAGATGAATTGACGCCGGCCACCACTTGTCAAACGCCTGATCATCCGACCGGTATCCCGGTGCCGTGATATAATTCAGCAGAGCATCAAACCACACATAAGTAACATAATCCTTATCAAATGGTAGTTCCACACCCCAGTTCAGACGGGATTTTGGACGGGAAATACATAAATCCCCCAGTGGATTCCTCAAGAATCCGAGTATTTCATTTTTTCTATGCTCCGGTTGGATAAAACCCGGGTTTTCGTGGATATGATCAAACAATGCCTGTTGGTATTTCCCCATCCTGAAAAAATAGTTCTTTTCTTTTAATTTTTTAATATCCCGAAATTCACCGGATTCAGCTTCTTTCTCGGTAATGAACCGCTCTTCTGATACAGAGTACAGCCCTTCGTATTCATCTGTATAAATATCACCAGCATCATAGACCTGTTGCAAAACGTGCTGCACAACGTCAGTGTGACGCGCTTCCGTTGTTCGAATAAAATCATCATATTGAATATGAAGTTTCTCCCAGAGATCAAGAAACCTTGGCGCCATCTCATTACAGTGCTGAAGCGGTGGAACATTCCTTTTTTCAGCCGCCTGCTGCACTTTCTGACCGTGCTCATCCAAGCCAGTAAGAAAGAACACTTCTTCTCCGGCTTCTCGGTGGTAACGCGCCAACACATCCGCCAGAATGGTGGTGTATGCGTGTCCAATATGGGGTTTATCGTTTACATAGTAAATAGGGGTGGTTATATATGTGGTCTGTTTCATGAGGATAATTTAGCCATGATTTCATTTTCGATTGTGTATGGGGTTGCACCATTCAGGTATCTCTGAATTCGCAGTGATGTGGAAATGAGTGCCAGGGGAATATTCAGGTTTTGTGCTGGACCCCGCTTCAGTTTCTCAATCTCAGCATTGATGGAAACGATATTCATATTCGGGTGAGCTGTGATGAAGGTATGAATGTCTGATTCTAGTTTTGATCCTGATAATCCTGTGGGTATATCATTTTTTGCTTTCGCTACCAAATGAAACCAGGTTTGGACTAACGACAACTTCAGGTCATACTGAATGGGTTCCTTTTCAATGAACCCAACCATTTCTCGTACAAACGACCTGTGCGATGGTCCATTAACACTGGTAAAATGGTCAACAAGTGATTGAATCTCGCTCAACAATTCGCTTGAAGAATAATTGCCCAACTGTCGAGCTCGAATCATGTTTCCACCGGACAGTACTGTAGCCATTTCCTTCAGTGATGTTGATTTATCATTTGTAGATAGTCCATCCATAATAACTTCATCATTCAACGGTGGGAAATCCACATGCTGACACCGTGACAACAGGGTTGGTAGCAATGCACTTTTCTTATCTGTGACTAGAATAAGTGTGGTCTTTTCCGGAGGTTCTTCCAACAGTTTCAAGAGAGCGTTTCCCGATTCACCACTGCCGGATATCAATAGGTGAGCATCCAGGATTACCACTACCTTGTACCCAGATTCAACTGATTTCAGATACATGGTATGCCGCAGATATCGAATAGACTGAATCAGAATCCTATTGGCCTTCGGAACTTGGATTTTATAAAATGGATCCGATGCCTTCATCTGGATCATGTCCGTGATTGCTGCCACCGTTTTATCATCCAGATTCAGCAGCGGGTCTGATGTCTCATCTCCGGATTTTTTCCCTGTCGGTAATGGAAAGACAAGGTTCAAATGTTCATGTTGAAGGCTCTCAAACCTGATACAGGATGAACAGGTTCCACAGGGGATATCTCCGGGATGTTTACAATTGATCAAGGCTGCGAACGAAAGTGCTGTCCCTTCCTTTCCGGAACCGGCAGGTCCAGAAAACACATAGCCATTACTAAGCCTGTTGGAAGTAAATATCTTTGTCAGACGCTGCCAGATGTCAGGCTGAACCAGGGACCCAAATGTCATTATTGTTTTGCCAGCCATTTCTCAGGATCAAGTTTTTTATTTTCGCCCCAGATTTCAAAATGCAACATGGAACCATTGACAGAACCGGAATCTCCCATATAGGCAATGACATCACCGGCACGGACTTCACTATCCATGTTTACCTGAATATTGGTGATATGGCTGTAAACCGTAAAAAACCCTCCACCATGATCAATGATCATTGTGGTTCCGTAACCTCGGATATAGGTAATGGAGATTACAATACCATTCATGACGGTGGTGATTGAGGAACCCGGTTTCCCTTTTATATCGATTCCCGGATTCTCTGTTGTGGTCTTTAATTTGGGATTCCATTGACGTCCAAATTGTGTTATCACTCTGCCGCTGGCTGGCCAGGGGAGTTTTCCCTGTAACTCAGCAAAATTCTTTGCACTGAGTGCTTCACGCTGTTTCCGCAACCTTTCTTCTCGATCAAATCGATCCTTGTCTTCGAGAATCTTCTTTCTCACAGCTTCAAGCTGCTTTATCCCGGCCTGTTTTTCGCGAACCACTTCCGCCAGTTCTTCTTTGTTGCGGCGAATCTTTTTTAATTCCTTCTCTTTTTGTGTTTTTTTTGATCGAAGCTCTGTACGCTCCTTTTCCTGCTCACGTTTCAGTGTATTGCTTTTACGGATCGCTGCTTCAAAATTCAATTTTTTCTGACTGATATCAATAATAAGTGATTGAATCTTTTTCTCTGTTTTTCTATCAATGTCTGATATAATGCCCAGGTATTTTGTGCGATATACCGCCTGTCGCCATGACGTGGAACTAAACACCTGCTCCAGCGAAGAAAGCGTACCTTTCTTATAAACCGACACGACGCGTTTTGCATACCGTTCACGCAGCCGAACCAACTCATTCTCTTGCGATTGGATTTGACCCTCAAGCTCGCCGATCAATCCATAAGTTTTGCGAATTTCAATGGCCAGTTCACTAAGCAGTCGATCCAGTAGTGATATCTCCTCTTCAAGATTAGAAATATTCTTTGCGGTAGATTTTTCCTTACGCCCTTCTGTTTCTATCCGCTTCTGGGTCGATTCGATCTCTTTTCTCAATGTTTCAATGGCACGATTCTGGGTGTTGATTTCCGTGTTGTAATCCCTGTTGACAGTTTGAGCCAACAGCAGGAATGAAAAAAGAAAAATGGGAGTGATATAAATACGCTTCGAGTACATCAGGCAAAAATACTCCTCTCGTCAGTCTCCCTGCAATAAGGTATTCTTCGTCGTTTTATTTCATGAAATACAGTCTAGTTCATTGTCCCATTCAAATCCTTGACATCCCAGAAAATGTTTGGGAATTTCCATGACAATCAGAAGAGGTAATCTTGAAAAACGCATTGTGGTCCAATTTATTTAAAAACTGGCAGCAAACAGAAAGTAAAACCGTCATGACCTTGAAGCAGGTTCCAATCTTTCAGGATCTGAATGACAAGAATTTTCAGGAGATAGAAACTATTATTCATGAGCGGGCTTATCATCCACATGAAATTATTTTCAAACGCCAGGCTCCGGGCGAAGCCATGTACATTATTATGGCAGGGGAAGTTGAGATCTATATTGAAGATCATGATGGAAATAAACAGGTACTTGTCACCCTTGAACAGGGGGATTTCTTTGGTGAACTAGCATTGTTGGACAACGAAACCCGATCTGCTACAGCGGCATCCATTGACAGTTCCACTATCCTGGTTTTTTCACAGACGGATCTGGAATCTATAATGGAAAGAAAACCTGATTTGGGGAATAAGATTCTTTTAAACCTGGCTCGCGTGACCAGCACCCGGTTGCGGAAAACCAATGAGCTTTTATCGGAAGCACAAAGAGAGTCTGCATGACATCTGAAATAAAAAGCCAGGATCCCATCCTGAAGTTTTACCGATTAACGGTGGGCATGCTCATCGTTGGATTTATTTACGTTATCTGGCCCTATATCTATGGTGTTGTTACCATGCTGGTGTTTACATTCCTGCTCACCACCATATTACTTCCATCTGTTGACTATCTGGAACGGAAGATCAATAACCGAGGAATCAGTGTTCTTCTGGTCACTGTAGTATCTTTGACATTGATCTTTGGGTTTTTGGGAAGTTTTGTTTCCAATTTCGCCGAGCAGGCGCGCGATTTTTCTGTGAAACTGAACCAGGAAGAATATATTTCAGACCTTACCCATCTGGTTCAGGAAAAAATCCCTTCGCTGAATCTGGATAACTCTGAAAACCAGGCACAACTTGTAGCAAAAATTCAGGATTATGTAAAGAGCACACTTCAGAATGTATTATCCATGATCGGTGCAGTAGGTGGGTTTATTTTTACAACGGTCATGGTGCTCATTTTTACAATCATCCTGCTTTTTGAATACCACCATTTCAAAAAATCCCTGGTCCATTTTATTCCCAATAAATATTTCGAAGTTGGGTTACGAATGATTTACAATATTGAGCACCAGATTTCCAGTTACCTTCGTGGTCAGCTCCTGGCGGCTTTCAGTGTCTCCGTTATGTCTATCATTGGATTATTCCTCCTGAACTTTGGTGGTGCAAATTTGACACTCATTGTATTTATTGGTACTATCGCCGGGCTTGCAAATCTCATTCCTCTGGTAGGTCCATTCGTAGGGATGATCCCTGCCATTGTCATTGCAGTCATGAACAACCTGGGCAGTGATGCCGCATTGGGTCACATTTTGTTTGGTTTTATGCCAATTCCTTCACCGTTTTACATTTTTGATATTGTCCTGGTGTTCCTCATTGTGCAGCAGATTGATAATAATTTTGTCACCCCTGTTCTGGTAGGTGAAAGTGTGGGACTCCATCCAATACTGGTCATGATTGCCCTGTTGATTGGTGGTACATTAATCGGCCCCCTTGGAATGCTGTTTGCTGTACCTGCAGCTGGTGTGTTAAAAGTCATCTATCAGGAAGTCACGTTTATCACGAAGAACTCCCACCTGTTATAGCCTTATTTTTCTTCTATTTTAAACAGGATAAATTCTTTGAAGGACAGGAATAGATCATTCCCGTTTTTCAGATGATAGATCCACAACTCAATATGTTCACCATCATGTAGTTCCTTTTGAACCTCATGCGGTTCACCAAGCCTGATCTGTATATCCGGCACAGTCATCCCGAGTTCAATTCGTTTTTGCAGGGATGCCTCAAGTCGGGTCCGCTCCTTGTTGGTAATCTGAGCAATATTCTTTCGGGTCTCCTGATCATCAATCATGGATAAGCGATCACGAAGCTCTGACAAAATTGCTTCATTTTTTTCTCCAAGATCCCCAGTGATCCGCTTGGCATTTTCCAGTGAATAAATGGCATATTGAATGTCATCTGTTGACGTGGCAGAGTTGGCATGTGTGATTAGCAAACTGGCTGCCTGGTATCGAAGCGCACTCGTTTTAGCAGAGAAATCCGGATAAATTGTTAAGGCTTTATCAATGAGCTCCAGGGATTTATAAATAAGGTCATGGTCCATGGCTTTTTTTGCTTCCGCCAGCAATAGCTCCGCATGAAACCGGTTAATTTCCGTTTTGGCCTCTTCACTATAAGTGCTGGTTTTCAAAACGATCTCGTAGGCATCCTTTTCTGCATTTCCCTCCAGTAGAGATTCGGCTTCATGGAGCTGCAACCGTGCAATTCGCTTTAAGTGATGATCAACTGCCTCAACCAAATCAGGATTCCTGGTCAACATCCTGGCTCGCTGAAATCGTTCAACGGCCTTGTCCCAGACTGACCTTTCCTCAAATTGCTTTCCTTCCAAAAATAATTGCTCAGGGATGAGAATATTGCATGCTTCAAGGAATTGTTCCGCACGATATCGATTGGCATGGGTTGGGTATTCCTTAATGAATTCAGCGAACTGTTCCCGTGATGTTACATAATCCCCACGGTAGAAGTATGATTTTGCCAGATCACCACTGGTTCGGTTACCGCCATAAAAGGCAGAAAGGGACAATCTCAGACCTATATCGTTCAAGAAAAATCCTTTAATGGGGGTCAAATCACTGTCGTCCGAAATTCGATTGATCCTTGTGTATCCTCCATGGAATTCTATCCCAACAGAAAATCGATTATCCAATCCCGGATCCAGAACGTAGGCCACACCGGTTGAATAGGACACGGATGTTCCCCACCCTGATGGTGTATCATCCAGTGGACTGTCAGGCGTCTGATAGAATTTTGATGTGGCAAATCCAAATGTGTAATTGGTTTGAAAAAACCAGGATTCAAACCATTGGATATTAAGTGAATGGGTCATTCCAAATGATATAATTCTTGGTGAGAACAATTTACTCCCGGTATTCCATGTTGGATTAGTCTGACCCCACTCTGAAATAGGAAGTGAATTAGGAGCAATGATATTGGCGTAGCGAACATTGAGCCCTGAAACAAGGTCTACCCAACTGGATTTCAATATAAAATGACTCAAATTCATTTTTAAAAAATCCATATCAATTGCCTGGTAGATACGCCCATTCACACTCCCACCATCATATCGAGTTACACCCTGATCATATTGAATAGTATTCAGAGGCATATCCAATAACCAGTCACCCCCGCCTCCATAATACCCGGTACCATACCTGATTTCTAGCGGGATGACAGATATGGGTTCATGGAATTCTCGTCGGAGAAACAGTCTATCTTTCCAATAAGGTGTTGACATTGGGTTGGAAAACAGTGGTTGGTCACTACCAATAACCGATGATAATGCAATCCCGGCCAGTAAAAAACCCCGGGTGAGATGTTTATTCAATGGTATCACCATTGGTCAAAATTGCGGAATAATTTATTGTTGAACAAGATTCGAGGTAAAAAAAAGCCCCGACACCAGTGTCGGGGCTTTTTAACGCTAAATCAAGTATGATTTACGGATTCAAAATATATGCAGGTCCCTGTATGATTTCTAAAACATAGCTGTCTGTACCATCGCATGTGTATCGAACCTGGGTGGTGGGTTCCGTACGATCATAATCAAATATGACCATATTATTACCAGAAGGTACGATGGACCAGTTATTTGGAATTTCATCAAACAGAATTCCCATTTGCAGTCCGGCAGTATTTTCGAAATCATCTGCATCCGGGTATGCACGTGTTCCATAATCCAGGATCTGGTCACTGGCATACATGAACAGTGATGATTTAAAATTACCGATGAATGAATCAACAGATGCTTTATGTGCATCATCAGCAAAATTGAAATAACGTGGTACCAGCACGGTTGATAAAATCCCCAGGATTACGATAACCATAATCAACTCGATAAGTGTGAATCCTCTTGATTCTCTTAACTTCATATTTTCGCTCCCATAATAATTCTTTTTTTTGTGTTAATAATTATCTTGTGTATATAAAGCAAATTCCATGCCATTTTCATTATCAATTAACACTCCCTCGAAAGGGTCACTTGAATTTTGCATCATTGTTGGACAAATTGTTACAATCTGTAAAATAATGAAACAAAAAAGGGGCTCAAATGAGCCCCTTTTCCATAGGTTTATCAGCTTAAGCTTAGAAGCTGTGGCCGTTATCCCATCCGTATTTTGCTCCAACAAGTGTCAGTGTGTAATCTGATCCGTTGTTTCCATTGCAGGTATAACGAAGCTTCACGTCACCATTCGTGTCACCGCTGTATACAAAATCAATGCGGTTTCCAGTAGCACCTGATGCTGCCCAATCATCTGGAATCTGATCCAATAGATCTGTCAACACAACTTCACTACCTTTTGGATAGGCTTTGTAACCTTCATCTACTATATTCTCTGCTGCACTCATCTCAAGTGCGGATTTCAGGTTACCGACAAATGCTTCTACGTTTGCTTTATGGGCATCCGTTGTGAAATCAAAGAATCGTGGAACAACTACTGCTGCCAGGATACCTAAGATCACGATGACCATAATTAATTCAATAAGGGTAAAACCTTTCTGGTTTCTCATGTCTAACTCCTCGTGTTTTGTATTGTTTTTCATATTGAAATTCTTCGCACTATACTCTACAAACTGCGTGCCAAAATCTTTCCACCGTCGGAAGAGTTGCTTCCCATCACTATTTTGATTCAAAACATTACACATATATTTGAAGGAATGATTCTAAATGATACAGTTGCTCGCTCAATATCACCGGTCCGTTCGAATAAATAACCTGCTCACTGATCCGTGAATTGGTACTAATTTATCGACGGAACCAAACCACGGTATTTCCATAAAAGGATTCCATGTTAAAAAACATTTTTTTCATTCTATCTATCCACTTATCCCCTGTTATCATGCAGGATTTTACCATTGCCCGTATCCATTACGGTGGTGGCGGGGATTGGTATTGTGATCCAAGCAGCCTGCCGAATCTTTTGGAATATATGGACCTGCATACCACCATCAAAACTGCCCCTGAAGAAGTTCGTCTCAAGCTTACAGATAATAACCTGTTTTCATATCCCTACCTTTACCTGACAGGTCATGGGAATATTCGACTGACACAGGATGAGGTGAATATTCTGAGGGAATTCCTTCAGAACGGCGCCTTTCTCCATGCAGATGATAATTATGGATTAGACCCTTCTTTCAGACGGGAAATGAAACGTGTATTTCCAAACAAGGATTTTGTTGAGCTCCCCCATAACCATCCTATTTTCTCCTGTTACTTCTCCTTTTCCAGTGGATTACCTAAAGTGCACGAACATGATGGAAAGCCGCCGAAAGCACTGGGCATATTTGATGGCGATCGGTTGATGGTGCTGTACACATACGAGTCTGATCTTGGGGATGGATGGGAAGACGAAGAAGTCCATAATAATCCTCAGGACATAAGAGAGGCTGCATTGCAAATGGGTGTAAACATTATTTATTATGCCCTGACTCAATAGCATGTCATCCATTATACAATCTCATCTCAAGCGCTTTCGTCGAGCCAATATCCTGTCGGATATTCAGCATGGTATCTGGTTTGTTTATTCAACCCTTCTACTATTATCCATGGTAATGATTATTGGTGAGTATGTATTCTATTTCTCTTCCACCACACGGTATGTTCTCTGGTATACCTTAAGCATCATTTTGAATTCAGGATTGCTCCTGTTGATCTATTTTTTCCTCATGCTGATCTTCAATCGAATCAATCGGTATCGATGGACAACCATATCCGGCCATATCGGCAGGCTTGGATTTCAACGTCATGATGCGGTGGTGAATGCACTACAGCTTGAACGAACATCCGGGACCAGTTCCTCACCGGACCTGAGTCACACCTATATTGAATCTATTGATAATAGACTGTCTTCCATTAACGCCACCTCCCTTTTTTATAAAATACAAATCCCAAGGTGGAAGCACCGGACCCTTGCATTGCTGATCTTTTCCACACTGTTTATTGGTCTAACATGGAATTCAAGTCAACATGCCCTCTATCGCCTGCTGAATCCCGGTGTGAATTTTCCGGCACCCACACCGTTTTCACTGGTGAGTAAAACAGGTGATATACACCTTTTAGGAGGAGACCCGGCTTCCATCATAGTCGAAGCTCACGGTGCAGAACCTGATTCAGTGTTTCTTGAATTGCAAAGTGCATCCAACAGTCAGTTCAACGTGTATAGCACCGCGAGGGATATAAATGGTCAATATGTGTTCACATTGTCGGAAATATTCCAGGATTATGCCTATACAGCGTTTGTACCCTCAAGCCACTTCTGGCAGGCATGGGATCGAGTGGTTTCCCCGGAAGGATTTATTCTCGTAACTGATCGTCCCGTATTTGAAGAATTTCGAATCACCGTAATATCACCTGATTATTCAAAACTCGAACCGAAGGTTCTCTCTGGTAATCAGGCGAATATTCAGGGTTTAATGGGATCCACAGTTTCTGTATCATTCAAGTCCAGCCAGAAAATTGCATCTGGATATATATTGTTGAACAATGAGCAGTACTCACTAGATATTTCCGGTCAATATGGATCCATTGCATTCCCGTTGAACGAAGATGGGTCTTTTACGCTTCATTATGCTGATGAGAGAGGCATCACAAATCGAGATCCCATTTCCTACCATTTACAGGTTTTACCTGATGTGACACCAAACCTTACGGTTTATTCACCTGAAAAATCCTTTGATATCAGCGGTGACCAGGTGATTCCTATTCACGTGGACATTGAAGATGATTTTGGGTTTACAAATCTACAGGTTGGGTATGAAATTCGTCGACCAAGTTACCTGGAACTTGAACCCTACATTTCCATTTTTTCCATACAGATACGGGACCCGTACCTCTTGAGCCAGGAAATTGAATCCTTCTGGGATTGCAGTGATCTTGGACTCATGCCAGAGGATGAAATCCACTTTCATTTTGAATTGTATGATAATGACATCATTTCCGGACCAAAAAAATTCGTCTCAGCAACCCATGTTGCCCATGTACCATCCCTATCTGACCTATATGAATCACTGGAGGAACAGGAATTTGAAATAATTGAAGAAAGCCATGTGAACCTGGAGGAACTACAATCCCTGCAGGAGCAGATTGAAACCGCAAAGCTGGATGTCATCAAATCCAGCGAATTGAACTGGGAGCAACAGAAGGAAATAGAAAATATCCTTAATCAAACGCAGAAGGAAATGAAGCATCTTAAGGATCTCAGTGAAAAACTGAACGCCCTGTCTGAATTTGGGGAAAAGCATGGTTTACTAAACCGGGACCTTCTCAAGAAATTCCAGGATTTGCAGGAACTGGTGAATGATCTCTTATCAGAAGATCTTATGAAAAACCTGGAGGATGTTCAACAGGCGCTAGATGATATGGATATGGATGACCTGAACCAGGCCCTTGATAATCTCGCAGAAAACATGGATCACATGGAAGATACCATTGATCGGTATCTTGATATTTTCAAGCGTATCCAGGCTGAACAGAAGATGGATGAAGTGGTAAACAGACTTTCACAGCTGGAACATCAGCAGGACAAGCTTGACGAAAAGATCCATGAGACAGATTCCGATACCGATCCTTCCGCGTTTGCTCGTTTGGAGCAGGAAGAGAAATGGAATCTGGATGAACTAGAGTCCATCCAGAATGTAATGGAAGAAGCATCCAGCGCCATGGAAGACATTCATGCTGAAACCGCAGAAGCATTGGAAAACCTTGAATCATCCTCTCTCATGGAAAGAACAGAAGCAGATTTAAATGAAACCCTGGATAATCTCGAAGCACAAAACCCTTCCAGTGCCATGCAGTCCAGTCAGATGGCTCTGCAGGATATCCAGTCCCTGAGTCAGCAGGCTCAGATGATTCAGCAACAGTTCCAGCAGATGTCCGGTATGGAAATGGCAAAAGAGTTTCAATCCGCACTTCGGGATGTCCTGTCCATATCCAAGGCACAGGAGTCACTGGCTACCGCCACGGATAACACACCGAGAAATTCACCAAGGATGGGTGACATGGCAATGGAGCAACAGCAATTAAAAGATCAGGTCTCTCATGTCATGTCCCAACTCATGGAGTTGAGTCGGGAAACGTTTGCAGTAACACCTGAATTGGGGCAAATGATGGGACGAGCATTTGCATCCATGGAACAGGCAACACAGTCCCTATCACAACGAAACAGCGGTGATGCGGAAGAGTTTCAGTCTGCCACCATGGAAGCGTTGAACCAGGCGGCAAAATCATTGCATTCTACTGCTCAGCAAATGCAAAGTGGTGACGCTTCTGCCAGTGGGTTTGAACAATTCATGCAACAAATGCAACAAATGGCTGGAAAGCAAAAAGGAATTAACCAGCAGGGTATGCAGCTTGCCCTGGGACAAATGGCTGCGTCACTCCAGCAATCCCTTATGCAGCGGATGATGGCAGAGCAACAACAGGTACGAAAATCCCTGCAGCAACTCATGAATGAAATGTCCGGGTCAAGCGGTGGACAAAAAGGGATGGGAGATCTATCGGGAATTGCCAAAGATATGGATGATGTGTTGAATGATTTACAAAGACGACGTTTTACTCGAAAAACACAGGAAAGGCAACAACGAATTCTATCGCGAATGCTTGACAGCCAGAAATCCCTTATGCAACGCGGACAAAAAGAAGAGCGAACGTCCACAACCGCCTCTCAATTGATTCCATACTCAGGTCCGGGAGGACTGCCTGCGGATATGGGTCAGCGCCGCAGCCTGACCATTGAGGCGCTGAATCAAGCATTGAAAGCCGGGTATTCCAGCGAATACCAGGACATGATTAGACGCTATTTCAATACGTTGACTGATAACGAAATATCATCTGGATCTGCAGATGAATAACTCGAGACTGATCTTTATTTTCCTCCTGGCAGCATTGATGAAAATGGATGGTCAGGTCCTTTCCCATCCACAGCAGAATGTCCAGATGAATACTGCACGCTACCTGGAAAACCAGAACCGCCTTGATGAAGCCATTACGCTGTATAAGGATATCCTGATCCAGAATGAGACACATCCCCAGGCTTTTCGTCGATTAAAGGATATCTATGTTCGACTGGAGCGTTATGATGAAGCGGTAGAATTAATCGAGGCGCGATTGGCTTCAAAACCAAAGGAAATGCAAACTATCCTGACTCTGGGTGAGATCTATTATAAACAGAGCAGAATTCAGGAAGCGTACAATGTCTGGAGGGAAATGGAGGCATCCTTCCCAAAAAACCTGTCGACATATCGACTGTTATTCAATACCTATGTGCGATTATCCCTTGAAGATGAACTTGTTTCCATGGTGAAAAGAGCCCGCATGGGATTGAATTCCCCTCATGCCCTGGCTCTTGAACTGGGAAATTATTACTATGCCAGACGCATCTACCCGCAGTCCATGTCTGAATACCTTCTGTATCTCCGTCACGAACCTCGTCAGACGAGACTTATATCAAGCAGGATACTCCTCATGAGTGATGAAGAGGAAGCTCATCCATATATTGTGTCAGCTCTGGAAGACGAAATCAGCCACAATGAACATGCCAGTCGGGAATTGTTGAGTTCATATTATTTCAAGACAAGGAGATACAAAGACGCACTTGACCAGCAAAAATTACTCGGTCTTCAGTCAAATCAGGACTACGATCGGTGGCTTCGTTTTTCAGAATCCCTGCGTCAGGAGCAGGCATACTCCCTTGCTCTGGATGCATATTCCACTTTTCTGTCACTTGAGGAACCCATACCAGCCAGGCTAAAGGGAAAGGCCCTCATTGGTCTTGCTCAAACATTTGAGGACCAAATTATACCGGAAGAAACCGGTCCGCAATTTGTTAAGTATTTCCCGGAAAATATCTTTTTCGAATCGCATTTTTATTTCCAGCGGGATGTATCCAGTCAATCTGTGGCTTCAGCCTTTAATCTTTATGATTCTGTGCTCGTTAACATTCCTTCATCCGGTTTCTCTGCCCAGGCAAGTTTTCGACTGGGTGAAATCCAATACAGGATGACAAGGAATTTTGATGGCGCTGAGCAATCCTATGAAACTGCCCTTCGTTCGAAACCTGACAAAGAGCTGGAAGCTCTCATTCGTTTGAGACTCGGAGATATTCTCCTGGCACGTGGGAACCTCTCTGCAGCTGCCTACTATTTTCAAAACGAGATAAATCGTGGCATTGAATTCCAGACACGGTTCATTCAATCCCTGCTTTACCAGGGATATGTAGATTCTGCAATTACAGCACTTGGAGGAATAACTGATACGATAGCTCCCATGAATCCATGGTTCAATGATGTTCTGGAACTGGTGGATTTTCTCGATCAGGGATTGGAATCAGATTCAGAAATACTGGCGGACTATTTTAAGGGTGAATATCTCCTGCGTCAGTACAAGCTTGTTGAAGCGGCTGATTTTTTTGCATACATCCGTCAGTCTTACCCCTCAACGAATTTGGGCCATTATCTTCTCCTGAGAGAGTCCCTTATTCGGCTCCAACTTGAAGATTATTCATCCGTATTTTCCCTTACATCACAGTTAAAGGATACGGAGTTTTATGACAAAGGCATTGTGTTGACCGGTCAAATACATGAGGGTTTTCAGGATAAGGAAAAAGCACTGGAGTTCTATTTCACCCTTCTTGAAGACCATCCAGAATCCCTGTTGTCTGAACCTGTCCGCCTCCACGTACGATCACTAACCAAAACAATGAATTAAATGAAACAAATTATTTTATACTGCACCCTGTTTATTACTCTGTTATCGGGTCAAAAAATGCTCATCCCCATGGACATGGCACAGAAGGATCATCTGAAGGCCTACGGACTTGCCTACTATATATTGACTGAGAATGTAAATATCGAATGGTTGTTGAATTACAGAGGTGGATCTTTCCTCGTCGACCAATACGATTTCATTACCCGTGAATGCCGATTGCGTGGTATTTCCTGGGAAGCAAAGAATGGAGCAGAATTACTTGAAATCTATGGACATATTGATGAAAACAATATGGATGTAATTCAACTGGAAAAAGCACCGAAAATCGCCATTTATACGCCACCTAACAAACAACCATGGGATGATGCTGTCACCCTGGCATTGACCTATGCGGAAGTCCCATATGAAACCCTATGGGATGAACAGGTTCTTACAGGAGAATTGTCCACTTATGACTGGCTGCATCTTCACCATGAGGATTTTACCGGTCAATATGGAAAATTTTATCGAAATTATTTTAACGCCCCATGGTACATTGGCCAGCAGCGCGAATTTGAAGCTATGGCAAGGAGACTGGGATTCAACACGGTCCACGAAGAGAAAAAGGCGGTTGCGCTTGCCATAAAAAACTATGTGGGACAGGGTGGTTTTCTCTTCGCAATGTGCTCTGCAACAGATTCCTATGATATTGCATTATCCGCACAGAATGTGGATATTGCCCATACAGTATTTGATGGTACACCGCCTGATCCAAATGCCAATGAAAAACTGGACTACAGCCAGACATTCGCGTTTACCGATTATTCCCTGTATACTGATCCCATGATTTACGAATACGCTGATATTGATTTTCCCCCCAGCAATAATCCCATCGTAAGAGGCGCGGAAGCGGATTATTTTTCCCTTTTTGAATTTTCCGCGAAATATGACCCTGTACCAACCATGTTAACACAGAATCATGTGGCAGTAGTAAAAGGTTTTATGGGGCAAACGACAGGGTTCCTGCGATCAAAAATTAAAAAACATATCGTTGTTCTTGGTGAAGATCCAGCTTCCGACCAGGTGAAATATCTTCATGGAAATTTTGGACAGGGAACCTACACATTCCTGGGTGGACATGATCCTGAGGATTATCAGCATTTTGTGGGGGATCCACCTACAGATCTTTCATTGCATCGAAATTCACCAGGATACAGGCTTATCCTGAATAATATCCTCTTCCCGGCAGCACGAAAAAAGGAGCAGAAAACCTGAGTTCCATTTCCATTGACCAAGGAACTCTCAAGGATGCATACCGGGTTCAAATTCAAACACCTGAATTTGAGGATCCCTATCCAATTGAAGAATACTCTCACCGACTACAAAACAGGAAACATCTTATCCTGGTTGCCTATGATGATCATCTACCGGTAGGATATAAAATTGGGTTTGACAGGGATGAAGATGGCTCCTTTTACTCCTGGATGGGATCAGTTTTGCCTGGCTTTCGGCAGAAGGGGATTGCTACCCGTCTCGCGATTGAACAGGAGAAATGGGCAATTGAAAACGGATTCTTATCTATTAAAGTAAAGACCCGGAAAAAACATGGTGCTATGATTTCCTTTTTGAGGACTTCCGGGTTTACATTAGTGGGTGAAATACCTGCGATTCCTGAACTCGAAACACGTTTGTTATTCGAGAAAAAACTGAACCAGTAATGAAAACCATCACTGTCACATCTGAAAAAAGAACCGATATGGTTGATATAACATCAAGGGTTGAAACCATTATTTCGGAAGAAAAGATAGAAAACGGTATCATGACCGTTTTTGTCCCCCACACCACCTGCGGTATTACCATAAATGAACATTGTGATCCTGATGTGGTTCGAGATATTCTTTTCCAACTGGAAAAGGTTGTTCCCTATGAGGATGGATATCATCATTATGAAAAAAATGCCGACAGTCATATAAAAACCAGTCTAATTGGTTCCAGTGAGACGGTGATTGTAAATAATGGCCGGCTGGTATTAGGAACCTGGCAGGGTATTTTTCTCTGTGACTTTGATGGACCCCGAACAAGAAAAGTGCATATCAATTGCAGTAAGGATGTCACGTGAGAATACTGATTCTTGTCCTCATCTCCATATTCCTGTGGCAGTGTTCTCAACCTGCAAATGTTATTCCTCTTGAAATCCCCAGGGATGGGCTATACGACAGTGCGTATCCACATACTGATGTTTCAGTCCAGCTAAATCGCCTGTCAGAATCCGTTCTAAAAATCTATTTTACTGCCTATTACAAAAACTACTTCTTTGACAGAGACAGTCAGGTACAGCGTAGAGAAATTGACGACGCTTTAAAGAATATTGAATTCAGGGATATGGTTACATTTAGTCGGTCATCGTTTGGAACCGCAACGGTTGTATCAAATGAGAATAATAGTATTGTATTGCTATCGTGTGCACATATTGGAAGTTTTCCGGATACACTTATTACTTTATTTCAGCAACCCGGGTCTCAGCGGGGTGAGCAATGGGTAGAAAGTGTGGCCATCAAACAGAAAAGTACTCATTTCATTGAACATGATTTTCTAAAGGGGAACCTTGAAATCCTCGCCGTGGATAATGAACGTGATCTGGCCCTGTTTGGTATCAAGCAATCACGGAGCGATCCATTCACACTTCGCCCGTTCCCGTATCCCTTTGGAAACATGGAGGATCTTACATGGGGAAGCCTTGTATATATGATGGGGTATCCCATTGGTCATAAAATGGTTACACAGGGCATGGTGAGTCCTCCTGAGGATGACGATGATGGTACCTTTATTGTGGATGCACTGTTTAATAAGGGATTCAGTGGGGGTGTGGTCCTGGCCGTGAAAGATGGTGTGCCAAATTTTGAGCTTGTGGGGCTGGCCAAATCAATTTCTGCTCAAACCGAATTCTACCTATCACCAGACAGCAGAAACATGCTTAACTATTCACAGTCCCTGATACCGTATGAGGGAGATATGTTTGTCACCCCTCAACGATCCCTGCATTATGGTGTCACCTATTGCATATCAATAGATGCCATACACGATTTTATTCAAGAAAATACTGAAGAGATTGAAAAAATCGGTTACAGCATAACCTGTTATAGAAAATAATCAGTCCACACTTTTCGTATAAGCCCGAAGATTCTTGATTCTAAAGTTGGGATAGTCACTTTCTATGATAGATTCATGGCCAAATTCAATTGTCCAGAGTGTTGATTCACCTGGGTCCAATGTAAAATTCATGCTCTCGGATTCTCCGCCAAATTTTAAACCATATGTGCTATCGGAATAAAAATCTGCCTCTATGTACCAGTAAGGATAGAATGGTTCATCATCGGTGTTCTTTACGGTTCCCTGGGCACGGAATTCGCTTAAGGTCGCTTCCAATGATGTGATGGTAAAACTGGCTTCGAACTCGTATACATCCGGTGCACCAATGACTGTATCAGGTTCACAGCTTCCTCCAGTCAACACAAGAAAGGCTAACAAAACCAACAATATATTCTTCATAACATCTCCCAAACTCAACTAAATGACAAGTTACACGACAGTCACAACGATTTCAAGGTATCGGACCACTTTTTTACCTGATCTCCAACGAAAATTGTTGTGGTAATTAGTATCTTGAAACCTATCGGGAATAGATTCTATCTAAATATAAATCCTTCTTTAAGGGGATCCTCCGGATCAAAATAAAAATCACTCTTACCCGTAATATGGGCTGTACCGCTGACTTCCGGTATAACTGCATGATAGGATCCAAACGAGGTGGTCTCATGAACCATCACATCCATGGTTGTACCCAGAATGCTTTCGATAATTATTTTTTCACCTTTTTTAAGTTCTTCCCTTTCATGATGCAAGGCTGCACGAGCGCTAACACCAGAGCCAGTAGAAGAGCGGTCCACTTCACCTTCTGCAAAAATGCAAACATTTCGACTGTGATGGTGTGGGAATTTTGGCTTTCCGGTAAATATGATTCCATATAGAAAACTTAAATCTTCCTCATACGGATGAGTAATAGGATAATCCTCCATTACTGCGTGTTTAATTTTCCTGCCCCAGTCTATCAATTGGTTGTAATCCTTTTTCCCCATGCCTATACCCAGGTTATCTGCATCCACAATCGCATAAAACGCCCCACCGTATGCCACATCAAATGGTACCTGTCCAATGCCCTTGACTTCAATATTTTTATCTCTTAAAAGGACAAATGAAGGCACATTGAGGAATGAAACCTTACATACTTTGCCATTTTTACGATATGCCCTTGCACGGATAAGTCCTGGTGGTGCATCAATGATCAGTTCAGGATTTTCTTCATCCTTTTCAATTATACCGGTATCAAAAACCAGTTTTGTCAATGCAATTATTGCATGACCACACATGGTACTGTACCCCTCATTATGAATGAAGAATGTACCAAAATCCGCTTCATCCGTTACAGGTTCGGTTATGAATGCACCGTACATATCCGCATGGCCGCGTGGTTCAAACATTGTTCCAGTGCGAATGTAATCAAAGTGATCCCTGAAATATCGACGTTTCTCCAGGATGGTGTTTCCCCGTATCTCTGGTAAACCATCGTACACGACCCGTAAGGGTTCTCCACCGGTATGGAGGTCTATGGTTTTAATAGTTAACCAGCTATCTTCCGGTGTCCAGGACCATTTTTTCATGTTCTTCATAGGATGCATCTATTTATTTGATCTTAGAGTTTCTTATCGTGTCTCTATATCTCTACCTCAATACCCAAATCAGACTTGATACAATTATCGTATATCATCCTGGCCGCAAATAAATCGAAGATGCCCAACCCAACTGTTTTGTAAAGTCGTGTAGATGTGAGATCAGGTTCTGCAAATCCATTTATTAACCCCGATACGTTTTTGATTTCTGTTTCGTCCACAAGTTTTTCCTTGATAGGATAAATTAAGTCTCCACTTTCCAACCGCCCATGCTCCGCGTCTATCCAAATTTCTTTAACCATGGAAAACAGGGAAGAGGGAAATTCTCTCATATCTGGTTTATAGGAACCTATTCCAATAAAGCACTTGTTTTCCAGTAGAAGTGAATCATCGGGGAGTACCGGCTTCGGTGATGACGTGGCAGTCAATATCAACTCATTGTGGTGAAGCAATTCTTTGACAGTTTTACAAACAATTACCTCAATATCGGCTCGCCGTTCAAAAAGAAAATCCTTAAATGAGTTCAGGGTTTTCGGTGACGGGTCATAGACATATATCCGCTGAATATTACGCACATCACTTGCACTCCAGGCGAGATGCCGTCCCTGGTAACCCGCTCCAATAATCCCCAATCTATTGATCCCTTGCGACGTCAAGTACCTGACACCCACGCAGGCTACAGCAGCTGTCCTTAAAGCAGTAAGCTTTCCTCCATTTAGTAACGCCAGGGGTTTCCCTGTTTCCCCATCATTAAATATCACAAGCCCCTGGATGATATCCATATTTCTCATTGCATTTTTTGGAAATACCGAGACAAGCTTGGTGGCGTACGAATCGGGTCCAACCGATGGCATAAGCAACAACGTATTCTCTTGAATATCTACATGGATGCGGTCAGGCGTAAAATAATCTGGGCTATCCACAGTCATAAGTGCTTTTTCCATGGCATTAACCAGTTGGTCTGGTTGGACTACATTTTCAATAACATTTTCTGGGATTATCAGCATAATTCAGGCAGTGGGCGAAATGATATGGTTCGCTGTTTTGGAAAAAGATTTCACGAGATAACTCATGCAAGGGTCTATTTTGAAAGTCATTCCCTCTTTTTTACTTCCTCCCATATGGCATCCATTTCCTCTAAAGTAGCTTCTTCGATTGGCTTCTTCCTTCGTTTTAGTTCATCCTCAATATGTTTAAAGCGACGGATGAACTTCCCATTCGTTTTTCTCAGCGCATCTTCCGCAGAGATATTCAGGTTCCGTGATAGATTTACGATGGCAAATAGTACATCACCAATTTCTTCTTCCATGTGGTCCCGTACACCCTGGGTTTCTGCTTCCTTTAACTCAATGATCTCCTCATGTACTTTATCCCATACCTGTTCAATGCGATCCCAATCGAATCCAACATAACTGGCTTTCTCCTGTAGACGCTGGGCCCGAACCAATCCCGGGAGATTTGGCGGCACACCATCCAAACGGGATGAGCGTTTCTTTTCCTTGTGCTTCTGAGCTTCCCAATTCTGCTTTGCATAAAAAGCTGCATCTGCTTTTTTATCACCGAACACATGCGGGTGACGTCGGATGAGTTTGTCGTTGATTCCTTTTAATGATTCCGATAAATAAAATAATCCCTGCTCTTCGGCAATTAGGGCTTGAAACACTACATGCAACAGGATATCTCCCAATTCTTCACGCAATGTATCCCATTCTTCATTATCTACACTTTCAATCACTTCATACGCTTCCTCAAGAAAATAGGGAAGCAGGGATGAACTGGTTTGTTCACGATCCCAGGGACACCCTTCTGGTGCGCGCAGTTTCCGAACAACATCAATCAATTCTTCAAATAAATTGCCTGTATTATTTTTCATGTTTAATCCTGAATTAATTGTAGCCAGTCTGTTTTCTTAAGCCATTCATTCTCCAATTCGGTCATGATATCCTTTTCTTCCCTGGTATTATCATCATACCCTATCAGGTGCAAACAACCATGAATGATCAGCCTTGCCAATTCTTTCTTAAATGGTTCACCAAATGTTTTCGCATTTTCTTTTGCTCGTGGGACACTGATGTAGATTTCCCCTTCCAGATCGTCTGTGTCCCCGTCAAGTCTGAACGCCATGACATCCGTGTATTGGTTTACATGAAAGAATTCCTGCTTTAAGTCAGAGACATATTCGTCAGTCGTGAAAATCATGGTTACATGAATAGACTTTAAGGAACTTTCGCTAAAAAAGGTTTTGGCGATATGCTTGGCATCTGAGGGTGAAACAGGATCTATTTGGGGATCCAATTCAACCCGGATTTCAATCACGCAGATGCTCCATCTTTCTCTGATTTCTTTTCATCCGGATATTCGATGCGTATATGGTATATGCCTCTTAAAACAGGTAACATGCCAGTCTGCCCATCCACTTTTCCCTTAATTCTTTGTAATTCATCCAGGGTAAGCGGGCATTCATCCAACTGTGTATCTTTTATACGCTGTTGAATAATCTTATCGATCATTTCATTGATCTGAAGGATATCAGGCTCTTTGAGCGAACGAACAGCTGCCTCCACGGCCTCACAGATCATCAGAATTCCCGTTTCCTTTGTATTGGGTTTTGGTCCGGGATAACGGAATAACTGGTCATTGATTTTTTCGCCTTCTTCCAACTGGTTTACGGCCATGCGGTAAAAGTATTCTGTGCGTGTCGTGCCATGGTGCATTGGGATAAAATCACTCACTTCCCTGGGGAGTCCATATTCGCTGGCCAATGCAAGACCTTCTTTCACGTGATTCGTGATAATTTTTGCACTCATGACCGGTGTAAGTGAGTCATGACGGTTTTTACCTGTAAACTGGTTTTCAATAAAATACTCTGGTCTCGCCATTTTACCAATATCGTGGTAATAGGCTCCTACTCGACAGAGCAAAGACCTCGCTCCAATGGCATTGGCGCAGGCTTCCGCAAGGTTACCCACTACTATGCTATGGTTGAATGTTCCATTGGCTTCCTGTTGCAATCGCTTCAGGAGAGGGTGGTTGAAATCCAGTAATTCCAGCAGAGTGAGATCTGTGGTGATGCCGAATGCGATTTCCAGCAGTCCAACCAGACCATAGGTAACAATGGGCGCCAGAACGCTCATGGCAATAAGATAAATCAGGTCATACTGCATGGATTCCCATGAGGAGACCTTAAATAATCCCATACCAAGCACAACAAAAATACTGGCCCCTATTAGGGAAAAGATGGTAATGAATAGCTGGCTTCGAGTCCTCAATTCACGCACATTGTACATGGCAACGGATGAGGTAAAGAGAGCCACAACAGCAAAATCCATGTTATTCCCAATCATAATGGCCGTCAGGATGGTAATACTAACCGTGGCCATGAAACCAATACGGGCGTCAAACAAAATGGTTAAAACCATACCCCCCACAGTAATGGGAATGAGGTATTCAGGGAAATTAAATCGCAAAACTATCAAATAGGCGAAGATGACCTCCATCAGCATGATGAGAGATATAAGCAGCACCAGTTTTGGATCATTGTAAATGTAGGTTCGATGTACTATGAGGAAGGTAAAAAAGAATGATATGACAATGGCAATAATGATAATTCGCCCACCATATGCCATCACTTTTTCCCATCCTGATTCCATTCTCTGGCGGTCCCTCTCAGCCAGTGTCAGCGATTCCAGTTTCAGAAGAACATCTTCCGTCACTCGCATGTTCGCATCGATAATTCTTTCGTTTTTCAACACGGTTGCCTGGAAACGTGGCACCATATCCATTCGATCCTTTTGACGTCGTTCTGTCGTCTCTGCATCATAGATGAGGTTGGGTGCCATAAGTCCAATGAAAAGTCCATCCCACATAATTCGTCGGATATCCATTTCATCATGGTACATACCTGCAATTTCCTCGGTGGCTTTTATCCGCGCGGCCTGAAGTCCCTGAAATTCCTCAGGATTTGTGGTGATGGGAATATCCCCCTGATGGATGGCCACCTCATAACTGGTAATGCTTTCTTCCGGGATATTGTAAATTCCTTCTGCCCATCTGTTACGGGACACCTGGATAATTTCATTTTTGAAATCTTCCAGGTCGATGTCTATTTGACCCCCTTCGGTAAGAAACAGGTCAAGCTGCTCACCATCACCTTCAAAAGTGAACGTCTCATTGAACTCAAACAGTAGATTTGCAAGGACCGTACTGTCTGCTGTGAAGTCAGCCTTTGCCACCGGGTATTCTGGCTCATACCTGTATCTGTACACCAGATCACGTGAGGACTCCAGTTGTTCTTTTGCTCGTCGGATATCTTTGGTGAGAGTAAAGAAGGATTCAATTTTGGATATTTGCTCATCTATGATGTGCTGGGCTCGAATGAATTCAAATGGAACATTTCGTTTTGATTCTTCCACATCGGCATCGTATTTCTCATCTGTTTTCAAGATGGGGAATGTATAAGGTGCAATGATGGGATCACGCACAATATCATCAAGCTTATAGGTATATTGCAGTGAAGATCCCCAGGGAAAGAACAGGGAAATAATGATGGTAAGAAGGCCAAGGATTGCAGTCTGTTTTCCAAAGGTTATAAACAGGGTAGACAACAGGTTCTTAAACGTTTTAATGGGATATCGCTTCATGCTGTTGTTGAGATGCCTTTCAGTAATTCCCTTTTTATAACCAATCGCTGGATTTCACTGGTTCCCTCACCAATTTCGAGAACTTTTGCATCACGGAAGTATCGTTCCACATCATATTCCTTAACATAACCATATCCGCCGTGAACCTGAATAGCATCCGTAGTGACATCCATAGCCACTTCGCTGGCATAGAGTTTTGCCATGGCTGCTTCCTTGATCACGGATTTACCCTGATCCTTTAACCAGGCCGCACGGTAGGTTAATAGTTTGGCCGCTTCAATCCTTGTTGCCATATCCGATAATTTAAACCCTACGGATTGTATGCGATGAATTTTCTTTCCAAATGCTTCACGTTCATCGGCATACTGCAGGGCTTTTTCAAATGCGCCCATGGCAGTCCCTACACCAATGGCTGCAACAGAAATGCGGCCACCTGTAAGCGTTTTTAGAAATGTTTTAAATCCACCGGATGTGGTGCCTAACTGGCAAGATGCTGGAACGATCATATCTTCAAAAAACAGTTCTCTCGTATCACTGGCCCGCCATCCCATTTTCTTCTCTTTAGGCATGATACGCAGGCCATCTGTGTCCGTTGGGATAACAAATGCACCAATCCCCTTTTCCTCGCCATCTTCCATTATCTTCGCTGTGAGACTAAGGATGCTGGCCACACCTGCATTGGTAATAAAGATCTTTGAACCATTTATCCGGTAATGGTCTCCTTCTTTTACAGCCGTTGTCTGTGTGTTTCCTGCATCGCTGCCGGCTCCCGGTTCAGTGAGGCCAAACGCTCCGATTTTTTCACCGGATGCCAGGGACGGGACAAGTGTTTGTTTTTGTTCTTCATTTCCAGCCAGGACGATGGGCATGGTTCCCAGGGATGTATGTGCTGCCATGGTGATGGCGATGGATGCATCCGCTTTGGCCAGTTCCATAACTGCTGCAACGTATGCAACGGTATCCATTCCCACCCCGCCATATTCTTCGGGTACGGGAATACCCATAAGTCCCAATTCCCCCATTTGCTGGACCAGGTCAAGAGGAAATTCGCCAGTTTCATCCAATTCTTGAGCTCTGGGTTGAACTTCATTTTTGGCGAAATCTTTCACCATATCCACCAGCATGTCATGCTCTTCGGTGAAAAACAGTTTGTCCATAATAATTCTCGAATCTTTCGGTGATAATCGAAAGTTTACACATAAGTGGGATGAGTTAGAAGTCGAGTTTATGGAATCGCGTCTATAAGAACCCGTGTGGATTACTTTATCTCATCAGTTTATACGACAGATCTTTCCATTTAGGATTGACTTTGTTTACAATGGCTTTTTTCTTGTTCGGTGACCACTGCTTAATGATCCGTTCTTCCTCAGTTAAACGAGAAAACAGATTGGCTTTCTTGAAGTAAACAAGTTTCCGACATTGATGACGACTCGTAAAATCACAGCCTACACCATTCTGATGCTCCACAACCGTTCGATACAGGTTACTGGTAATATTTGCATACAAAACCGAGTGGGTCTGGTTGGTCATAATATAGATATACATTGTGTTCATATTTCATTATCCATTTTTAAAGATTACAGTATTGTTCTATTTAGAAAATAAGGAAAAAGATGAGCGATTTATATCAGAAATCTATTAAACCTTTTACCACTGGATGGCTGCTGAAGCCCATGTAAATCCTGCACCAAATGCAGCAAGTATTATCACATCTCCTTTTTCAATGCGTCCTTCTCTATATGCTTCTGTGAGTGCAATTGGGATAGAGGCACCGGTTGTGTTACCATACTTGTGAATATTGCTGTATACTCTGTCCATAGTTATCCTCAGGCGTTTAGCAACTGCCTGACTAATGCGAAGGTTCGCCTGATGAGGTATGATGAGTTTTACATCCTCAAGTGAAAGATTATTGAATTCCAAAGCCTCCATTATTACTTCAGGAAACCGTGTGGTTGCATGGCGAAATACTTCCCGTCCATTCATGCTTGGAAGGTGCAGGCCTTCATCCAGCATTTCATGCGATACCCTTGGATGGTAAAGTGATGCAGGTCCTTCAACCCATAATTCTTTGAGGTATTTCCCTTCTGAATGAAGGTGAGTTGATAATATCCTGCTGTCATCCTGCGCCACAGTCAATATTGCCGCCCCGGCACCATCGCCAAACAGGACTGCCGTATCCCTGCCAGAATCTGAAATATCCAGAGCTGTTGACTGAACTTCTGCACCTACCACCAGTACGGTGTCATGCTGACCGGATTTAATGTATTGATCGGCAATGCTCATAGCATACACAAATGCAGAACAAGCGGCTTTAATATCGAACGAACCGATGGTCCTTAAGCCAAGTTTATCCTGTAATTGTGGTCCGATTCCGGGAAAAAAATAGTCAGATGTTATGGAACCTGCTACCACGAGATCAATATCCTCCGGTTCCACTCCAGCCATTTCCATGGCCTGTCGGCTGGCTGTTTCGGCGAGATCAGATGCCCCGATACCCTCATCCACCCAGTGTCGCTCCTTTATGCCACTTCGGGTCGTGATCCATTCATCACTGGTATTCATCCAACCTGCCAGATCTTCGTTTGTAATTGTTTTAGGTGGCACATGAAACCCAAGTCCTGTGATTGTCGAATTCCTCATGATTTTCTCCTGATATCGCGATCACTACTGGGAACAATATCGCGAATGTTGAGCTGCACACGGCTGTATCCCTGCCATTCATTGATTTCTACGACATACGCAATATCCACCGGTTCACCGCTTATGAGCGTCTCATAGTGATGGGATTGATTGAACCCTATAGCCGTAAATGATGTTCTGTCCTGTTTTACCTTGAACCTTATATGATCTCCATTACCAATAATACGCGGGTTTCCAACAATATTGACATTTGTTGAAGCGAATTTTGGGCGCATATTCCCCGGACCATACGGTCCCAGCTTATCCATAAATGTCAGAAACCTTGTATCAATATCCTTTAATTTGAGTTCGGTGTCAAGGTAGAGGGTTGGAAGAATATCCTCATCTGATAATGTTGTATTTGCCACATCCAGGAACGCCTGTCGGAATGATCCATAGTTTTTTCTCGTCACCGTTAATCCTGCAGCCATAGGATGGCCACCATAACCGTCAAGCCACTGTTTCACACTGGTCAACGCTTCATACAGATCCAGACCACGTACACTCCGGGCACTACCTTTTCCAACGCCATCCTCATCCATGGATATCACAATGGCCGGCCGATTGTATTCTTCCTTAATTCTCGATGCCACAATTCCCACAACACCGGCATGCCAGCCTTCACCAGCCAACACAATGGCCTTGTCATTAACAAGGTCTACCTGGGCATTCACCATGCGCATTGCCTGGTCAACTACCGTGTGCTGAATATCCTGTCTTTTCTTGTTTTCCACATCCAGCTCATTGGCCAGTTCACGACCACGTCTGGCATCCATGGTGGTGAGCAATTCCACACTTCTATTCGCATCCCCCAGGCGACCTGCCGCATTGATCCTTGGAGCAATACTGAATACAAGTTGACCAACGGATGGCTGCTTGTTCTCAAGACCTGCAATTCGAATAAGAGATTGGAGCCCATATTTATCTGTAGAAGGTATCAGGCTTAACCCATGGTGAACCATCACACGATTTTCATCCGTAATTGGCACCATATCCGCCGCTGTACCCAGTGTTACAAGATCAAGCAAATCCCACACAAGATTCATATCCTGACCTGTCTTCATTGCCAGAGCTTGAATGAGTTTATAAGCCACACCTCCTCCACAAAGGCCTTTAAAGGGATAGTCACATCCCTCTCGCTTTGGATTGAGAATGGCAAATGCCTCGGGCAATCTCTCATCCGGTGTGTGATGGTCGGTTATGATAATATCTATCCCCTGGGAGTTGGCATAAAAAACCACATCAAAAGCATTGATGCCGCAATCGCAGGTGATAATTAGATCCATCCCACGACTCTTCGCATAATCAACACCCTGGGTTGAGAGTCCGTACCCTTCCAGTTCTCTATCCGGGATATACGTTTCAGCCTCTGCACCAAAGCTCGTTAAACCAAGGTAGAGCAGGGAGGCACCGGTGGTACCATCCACATCATAGTCGCCAAAAACGAGGACAGGTTTTTGATCCATGAAACTGTTGATAACCCTTTCCACAGCCCTGTCCATATCTTTCATTAGAAAGGGATCATGCAGTTGCTCAATATCAGGATTAAAAAAGGGTTTTGATTCCTCCAGGGAGCGAATACCCCTCGATGCCAGGACACTGGCAATTGGCTCCGCGCAACGAAATTCATCCTGAAGGCGTTTTACGTCGGAAGGTTCAGGGGTGTGTATATACCAGATCATAGTGTGAGACTAAAATAGTGAAAAAAATCATGGGTTAAATTACAAAGATGATTGATCAATTCGGGACTGGAATCACCAATTTATTCTTCCAGTTTCCCCGGAAGAGAAATGGTTACAGTGGTCCCGACATTTTTCGCGCTTTTAATGTCCAGTATGCCCCCATTCAATTCAATATATTTTTTCGAAAGGGCCAGTCCAAGCCCCAGACCTTCAAAACTTCTGGATAACCCTTCACTTTCCTGCGAAAATGTGTCGTAGATATTTTTCATATAATCATCCAGAATTCCAATACCATTATCTATTATTCGCACCCAAACTCCTTCACTATTGCAGTCCACAGCAATGGTAATATCATTTCCTTTTGAGTATTGAATGGCATTGTGAATGATGTTGTTGACGGCCTGTTTTATACTGTGCATATCCGCTGTTATCCAGCAGGGGTTTTGAACATTTTCCAGGGATACTTTTGGATAATTGTCCACAGGAATATCCCTTAATTCATGAAGCACATCATGAATGATCTGTACCAGGTCCATCTTTTCTTTTTCAAGGATGTAGTTGCCAGACTCCAATACGGAATAGTCCAGAATACCGCTTATGGATCGAGTAAGACGTTTCCCACTTTGACTGATATTTTTAAAAAACTCAATTTGATCTTCTGTAAGTGTGGTTTTGTATTCATCATACAACAGCATTGAAAATCCCAGAATGGAATTTAACGGGGTTCGAATTTCATGGGAGATATTGGTAATAATATTGTTTTTAAGTCGCGCCGATTTCTGTGCTTCCTCCAGGGCTTTCTTCAGGGCCTTTTCCTGTTCAATCACCTGGGTCATGTCATGGATTAATCCCTGGAAACCCCCTGGATTGCCCTGGTCATCATACAAAATATTGGCTGACAAAATACAGTCCATGATCTCCCCGGTCTTCTTTTTCAACCGTACATTAAATGCATTAACAAAACCTTCGCGTGTTATCGTATCCATAAATGTTTTTCGATCCATAGGATTTTCATAGAGCTCTTCTACCTGAAACTGCCGTGTTTCAGATTCAGTATATCCAAAAAGATCATACCAGGCATTGTTTGCTATGACAAGTTTTCCATCCAGTGATGTCTGGTATATGGCATCATTGGAATTTTCGAAAATTCCGCGATAATTCTCTTCAGACTTTTGAATTTTCTGACTTGAAATGGTTAACAGGTCATGCCGTCTTGCGTTAAAATATGTCAGGATTGAAAAGGCAAGTGAAAATAGAATGCCGGTAATGTAGAACAGTAATTGGAGCTGTTTTGTGTCTTCACTATATCCTTTCCGCCCCGCCACCAGCATCAGGTTCAGGAAATTATCGCCAACCCTCAGGTCGTGCTCTGACGATATGTTGCTTTCATATACACCTTCCTGATAATTAGCCTCATAAATAACCGTTGGCCCTGATCGTACTTGAAAGAAATAATCCATGAATGTGGACTCATGGAGGTAGTTATCCAGGAAATTTGAAATGCGAATGACGCCATTCACATATCCCTGAAGTTCATCATCAATCCTTATTGGGAAATATGTGGCAATCCCAAATCCGCCCTGCCACAGTCTCAGTGGAGGGGTGATTTGATCCGTTCCGGTTTCTTCAGATTTAATAAATGTGGTGTTTGCATAGGTATGGCTGTGTAAATCCCTGCCCAATACAATTTCATTCCCTTCAGAAGGATTAATCCAAATAATATGACCATCGGGTGAAATAAAATTGATAGCCTGAAACCCTTTATATTCTTGAAGAATTCCAGAGACGAGGTCCTGATAAACTTTCTCAGAAATAGTATCGAGGTTTTCCACATAATCTCGTACATGGTTCACCGCCAGCAGATGGTTGGAAATCTGTTCCTGAATGCGTAATGAAATCTGACTGCCTGCCAGGGAGGTAACCGTATTCAGTGTGGTCAGTCCAGACAGTCGAAAACCGTAACCCATTATCATCAAGCCTGATAACAGGATGAGTAACACCAGGATAGGTGTTTTAAAGTATTTACTCTGTATTAAATCTGACATTTGGGGGAAAAGTATAAAAGATTACAGGAATCATATGAGTGAAGATGTGATATAGCTAACACGAATGGGAGTTAATTAGATGAGTCCATCTATAAGCCGTGTTCTGTTCCTCCCACACCGAGTGTGGGGATCGATGGTCATTCACCTGGTTTCCGCTTTCCAGCGAAATTCACGCAACCTACCCGTCCCTTCCACATTTCTGCTATGATACGGACCATATCTTGGGACCTATTCGGTCTTGCACCGGGCGGGGTTTACCAGCTCATTCTGTTTCCAGCATGACTGGTGGTCTCTTACACCACCGTTTCACCCTTATCCATCTACGCTTCGCTACGATGGACAAGTATTTGCTTAATATCATCAACTTGTCTGTCGTAGTGAAGCGCAGACAGACGGTTTATTTTCTGCTGCACTTTCCATACCCTCACGGATCCCACGCGTTACGTGGCGCCCTGTCCTGCGGTGCTCGGACTTTCCTCCCCGACACGTTGTGTCGGGGCAACCATCCGACGGACTCATCTAATTATCAATAATGCTAATATAGAAGTTATGAATTATGAGAGACCCATTGCCAATGCACAATTCCTCTATTATACTGAACGTAAATATTTTGGCGTATAGTTTAGTCTTTCCAGAAAAGGAATCTACTGCATTGGTCACATGACCGAAGCTGGTTTCCCTCCTTCACTTCTGCCAGTGTTTGGGGGGGGATAAATGCGCCACAACCACCACAGGCATTGGCATGGATATGAATGACTGCTACACCATCCCGTGCCTCCCGGATTCGATCATATTGAGCCAGGTAGTGATCCTGAATCTCCCTGGCACTCCCTTCCCTTGTTTTTTCAAGTTCTGTTTTTTCTTCTGACGTTTCAGCCATGAGCTTTTCAAGTTTATCTTTTCTCTCATGCAAATCCACTGTCACTGTTTCCAATGATTTTTCCTGTGTTTCTACCTGCTCTTCAAGAGTGGATTTTTCTTCCATTAATTCTAAATCCCGGGTTTCCAGTTCATCAAGCTCTTCTTTAAGGAAATCAATCTCGTGCATGAGAGCATCATATTGCTTATTATTATTAACAAGGAACAGCTGGTCCTTGTGTTTGTCAATCTGCTCACGATGGGATTGCACTTTAGTTTCAGCCTTATGCAATTCAACTTCGATCTCTTTCAATCGAACTTTCCCAGTCTCCAGATCGGTTTTTAACTGCTCCTCTTCAGTGACGAGTTTTCCTACTTTTCCGGGCAAATCACCCAGCAACTCTTCAATATCCATGAGTTTTGTATCAATTTCCTGGATGGCGATAAGTGCCTTAATCTGGCTCATGTTTCCTCCCTAAAATAAAAATGCACCGGAATTCATCGGTGCATATGTGGGTTAATATTGTTCTGATCGGCGGTTGATCGCTGATCAGTTAATTTTATGTGTTTTAATTTGAATCCTATTTCGGTCATGAATCCTAAATTTTTCAAGTAAAAGGTGGCAGTAAGTTTACGGGTTTTTTATTTAATTGTATATGAAATAATGAGTATTGATCCTGGCAAAAGGGATAAGGTATCTATGTATTTCTAATAGGTGAAGTGCTTAATCTTTTCCCCTTCCTTGCCTATCCTGGACATGGCTTCAATGCCAATATTCAAATGCACATCCACATATCTGGATGTGACTTTTTTGTCAGATTCTTCCGTTTTAATTCCTTCTGGGATCATAGGAACATCTGACACCAGCAGCAAAGCCCCCCGTGGAATTTCATTCGCAAAACCGGTAATGAATATGGTAGCTGTTTCCATATCAATTCCAAGGGCCCGAACACGGCGAAGGTACGCCTTGAAGGAGTCATCATGTTCCCAGACACGTCGGTTCGTGGTATAAATGACACCTGTACGGTAATCCAGTTTCCGATCCAGCAATATTTGGGAAACATGTTTATGGAGTTTGAAGGACGGCAATGCTGGCACTTCCTTTGGGAAATAATCATCCCCGGTTCCTTCACCGCGAATGGCTGCCATGGGCAGAATAAAATGCCCAATTTCTGTCGTTTTCTTTAACCCACCGCACTTTCCAAGAAAGAGGACACCCTTTGGATTTTTCGCAGAAAGAAGATCCATGATAGTGGCGGCATTTGCACTGCCCATTCCAAAATTTATGATGCTAACCCCATGAGAATTGGTGGCAGATGTCATGGGCCCACCACGACCTTTTACATCCACTCCAAATTGCTTGGCAAATGTATCAACATAATTCTGGAAATTTGTCAGCAGGATCCAGTCTCCCGTATCACGCGCCCCGGTTCCGGTGTAGCGTTTTAGCCAGTTTTTTGCCAGTTCCTGTTTTGATATGTTCATTTTATTTTTCTCGCCAGGCATCGAACAACGTGTGCAACACCTTTATGAAGTTCACCTTCAGCCAGGGTGGTTACCATTTCTTTACACATAATGGTTTCCAGGGATTGAAATGCAGATTGGATAAATTCCTGGCTGTACAACAAATCGGTGTCTTTCGGACCTCCCGATGAATTCTCGATCTGGCTCTTAGAAAAGCATTCAAAGATGATGAGGCCCTTATCTTTCAATGCTCCAATGTATTTTTGAAATAATTGAACTGAATCCTGTTCAGAAAAATGGGAGTATACAATGACAACAGCATCAAAAGCATCCTTTGGCCAATCAGCCTTCAACAAATCGACACATTCAGTTTTAATGGTTACTCCATTCCGGGATGCCAAATTCTGAACATTGTTTATCGCCACATCGGAATAGTCCAGGGATGTGACATTGAATCCCTGCTGTGCCAGCCATAATCCATTTCGTCCATCCCCATCGGCAACACAGAGGACGTTTTTCCCAATGATTAGCCCAACGGATTCCCGTAGAAACTGATTTGGTTCCGAACCATAGGGACGCTCTGATTTTGCGTATCGCTCGTTCCACTTTGATTGCCAGTCACCCATCTATTTTACCTCAAGAGAGACAGGGCAATGGTCAGATCCCATAATATCATCATGAATATCCGCGTCAATTACCTGAGGAACAAATCCTTCGTTGACCCAGAAATAATCAATCCGCCATCCCACATTTCTTGATCGCGCACCAAAACGGTATGTCCACCATGAATACCTGTCCGGTTCATCATGGAACAAACGAAACGTATCCACATATCCATGATCTTCATATTTATCCAACAGGGCGCGTTCCTCTGGAAGAAAGCCCGATGTTTTCGCATTATCCTTTGGTCGGGCGAGGTCAATGGGTTTATGTGCTGTGTTCCAATCACCTGCTACCACCACATTTACCCCTGATTCAACCTGCTCATCCAGTACAACCAAAAGATCCTCGTAAAAATCAAGTTTATATTGTAGCCGTATATCATCTTTTTGTCCATTGGGAAAATAGATATTGTACAGAAGAAAATTTTCATGCTCGGTGATGAGGACTCGTCCTTCCTGATCGAACCGATCTATTCCCATACCTTCCTGTACATACAAAGGCTCATGTTTGCAGAATGTCGCCACACCGCTGTATCCGGGTCTTTCTGCTGAATGCCAATAGGCGTGGTATCCATGCTCGCTTTTTAATGCTTCGGATAATTGATCCACTTTGGCTTTTGTTTCCTGAATACACACAACATCCGCATCCACAGCATTAAACCAGTCCAGAAACCCCTTTTTTTCCGCCGCCCGTATTCCGTTTACGTTCCATGACATCAGTTTCATATCTTCATTCCTATGGTGTTTTGTTTAATTTTGGTGGAGAATTTACACGTGATCCATGGCTGATTCTTATTGGTGATCAAAGGAATGTAAATTTCAACTTGATATGCATTGAGTTCAATTTAAACATGGCAAAGAAAACCAAACGTAAACGACACGAAAAGAGCCTATGGAAAGAATTTCGATTTGAGATCTTTATTGGATTTCTATTCGTCCTGGGAGTCTTCCTTCTTGTGGAAGAGATGGAGATCAAGGCTACCTTATTCCATAGCGTTTCCTATTTCCTGAGATTAATAGCAAACTCTGTTTTTGGCGGGGATCGCTGGTTGCGAAATCTAATTGCTCAGGTGGAGACTTCCGATATTATCGGTATCCTGTTAATCCTCACAGCTATTGTTTTATTGGGACTCCAATTCAGGAAAAAAGTGATCCACCGGTACTCCATGCTGTGAATGTGATAATGACCTCAGGCGTGTTCATAGAAAAGCATCGCATAAACTAATGGAAGTGGTCATGTATTCACGTATTAAGCACTATGCATGCAAACAATGTGATTTTCGAGGTATTCGCATTGAACACAGACGGTAATTATTTGAGAATCCCTGGCTGGGAGGGTAACCACCCAAGTTACCCTGTTTCTTAATAACCAACAATCAAAAGGAGTGAAGATGGATTTATCAGATCAAATCATCCAGGACATAAAGTCCAACCCAATTATGCTATACATGAAAGGAACTCCCACCATGCCAATGTGTGGCTTTTCCAATTCCGTGGTGCAAATACTCAATCACTATGGTGTTGCGTTCAAAGCCACTAATGTACTGGAGGATCCCATGATTCGCGTGAAATTATCTGAATATTCAAACTGGCCGACCATCCCACAGTTATTCGTAAATGGAAAACTCATTGGTGGGGCAGATATTGCTCTGGAACTGCACCAGACCGGGCAAATGTTCGACATTCTTGACCAGGCCGGAAGCGAATGAACCACTAAGAATATTTTTTTTGGTGGCCGAACGTTAATTATATAAATTTCCGCCCGATTTGAGACAGGAATACTGTCCAATGAAAACTGGCCCGTTCGTCTAGTGGTTAGGACTCCAGGTTTTCATCCTGGCAACAGGAGTTCGATTCTCCTACGGGCTACTGAAGGGATCTACGGATCCCTTTTTTTTAGGAGATAACATGCACTGGCATCCATACCTGGTACACTTTCCCATCGCTCTTTCTGTTTTTTCGTTTGGGCTTTACCTTATTTTCGTCTTTTCGAAAAAGCATGAATTTCATCTGTTTTCACTATATGCTCTCTCCACATCAGTTGTAACCTCATTCTTTGCCGGGATTTCCGGAGAGAAAACAGCCAATCTTCAAACCATTTCTGATCCGCTGGTGATTCAATTGTTAGAGAGACACGAATCCCTGGCAAATCTTTTCATTTGGGGATCTATTCTCACCCTGATCGTTTGGATGTTCGGGACCAAAAAGTTCACCATTAACTCCTTTATGAAGTGGTTAATTCTTTCACTCTTAATGTGCCTGACCATTGTAATCCTTATCACCGGACGCATTGGTGGTGAGCTTGTCTACATGCACGGAGTGGGTATCCTACAGTAAATTTCCCACATGGGGAATGATATAATATCCAGGGATGTCATTATTCTTGGAGCTGGGATTAATGGATGTGGTGTCGCGCACGAACTCGCCAGAAATGGATTCAGCGTAACTGTCCTTGAAAAAAGCACCATTGGTAGTGGCACATCCTCCAAATCCTCCCGATTGATTCATGGCGGGTTACGATACCTTGAGCAATTTGAATTTGGACTTGTTCATGAATCCCTGCAGGACCGACAGGAACTCCTTCGCAAATACCCCCAGACAGTAAAACTCAAACCCTTTTATATTCCTGTTTATGCATCCAGTCCTCGACCAGCATGGATGATCTGGTGTGGTTTAAAGCTATATGATTTCCTGGCAGGAAAACACGTAAAGGATCGTTCTTCCATTGTGAATAGAAAATTATTTAAAGACATTTCCCCTTCCATGACCCAAAAAGGATTGAAGGCAGTATTTCGCTACTACGATGGAAAAACAAATGATCTTGACCTTACCCGGAAAGTGGCGAGAGAAGCAGTATCCAGTGGGGCCGAGATACATCAGTTTGTCCAGATTCTATCCATTACTCAAAAGCCTGGTGTATTTACGATAAACACAAATCGTGGGGAGTTTTCTACTCCAACTCTTATAAATGCTACAGGTCCGTGGATAGATGAAGTCAATGTTGCATTCGATTTACCGGCAAGATTTCATATTCGAAAAATCAGTGGGATTCATCTGGTGATTAAGGAACTTCTGGTTCAGGATCTCATGTTCATGCAAACAAAAGAAAAACGAATATTTTTCATTATCCCTGAACCGGAAAACAATCAAACCATCATTGGAACCACAGAAAGGGAGGAATCTGGGCCGGTGGATTCCGTACAGGTTAACCCAGATGACGTGGATTACCTCCTACAACAGTTAAATGAATACATGGATGAGCAATATCAAGTCTCCCCTGATGATGTAAAGTCATCGACTATTGGCGTTCGACCGTTGATCGCCCACAAAGATACCCCAACGGATTTATCGCGAGAGTATGCTCTTGATTTACACAGAATTGATGGCGCTACTCTGCTACACATTTTTGGTGGTAAACTCACCACATATTTATCGCTGGCAAGAGAAGTAAGAAAGCAACTGGGAGTTAAGATATGAAGGAATCAATGCAGAACTGTGCAGGACCCAACAGTGCCTTTTATGGTCTGGGATTCATAGGGGCCATAATCTATTACATTACCCATGCATCCGGGTTTTGGATGGGCGTACTTGGCATATTCAAGGCTATGGTCTGGCCTATCTTTTTTGTGTATGAGGCATTCAAGTATTTTGGTATGTAATTTCGCATCCTTTTTATACTTCTCATAATCACTAAGGAGAGATGGTCCCGAGAATCGGGAGCTGATGCGCTGTTGCGGCGCTTCAAAGTTTTAGGAGAGATGGTCCCGAGAATCGGGAGCTGATGCGCCGTTGCGGCGCTTCAAAGTTTTAGGAGAGATGGCAGAGTCTGGCTGAATGCGCCGCACTCGAAATGCGGTTTACCTTCGGGTAACGGGGGTTCGAATCCCTCTCTCTCCGCACTACGCTCCTGTGCGTCGCTACGTGCGGCGAGCCGCTGAATATAATTTACTTAACTCACCCCTTTGGTTCCCCGCTCTTTCAAAAGAGAGATCAGGGGAGAGTTCATCTAACTCCCAAAAAACATATTATCGCACAGAATCATTTCCCCATCACCCCTGAAATTTCTTCTTCACCTGTGCCATTACAAGTGGTCCAAGTCTTCCCTTCTCATGAGCGATTTTCATAAACATATTGCGTTTCGATTTTGGAGGTCGTTTGTAATCTGATCGAGGAATCATGGAGAGAGCACCTTTCTCACAGGAAGAAATACAGGCACCACACCCAAGACATACTTCTGACTGTACAGCACTCACTCGATTTGAGCCATTTCCATTGGATCGATCCAGCCCAATGGCTTTTACATTGCATCCGGTAAAACATTCACCGCAATAATCACAGACATCCTGATCCACAACGGCGATAAAAGGTGTTTTATTCACGCCTTTATAATACCCCGCCTGGACACCGGCCATGATTTCACAACAGCATCCACAACAATTGCAAATGAAGGATGGTTTCTCCCTGATATTGTCTGTGATATGTGTCAGCCGCAATTCTTCAGCCATGTTCAGGATACCCACCAGTTCTTCCTTGGATTTCTTTTCTGCAAATCCTCGTCTTACAAGAAATTCTGATCCCCGTCCCAGGGAGATACATATTCCATCAACCGGTGCATTCTTTTTACAGGATTTTCCCTCATGTTCTCGTTTGTGGCGGCAATAACACATGGCCACTGCTCCATGATCTGCATTCTCAATTATATCTTTTGCACTGTCATAGGATACTATTTCACTGCTAACAGGAATTTGGTCTTCATAGGGCAGGGATCGCGTTAGTTGTGTCTTACTGCCGAAAAATTCTTTTGCCTGTCCTTCTTTTCCATCCCAATGGAAATACTCACTCATAAGTTTTGCAACTTTCTCAAGGGGCAGGTCTTTCCGATGCTTCATGAAGGTGAATTCAATAAACCCAATGACACCGGGCATGAGTAAATAGTAAACACTGTCCCCATAGTTCATGTCCATGACCAAACCTTTATCAGCCATGGATTCCAGTATCGGTTCCAGCTTTTCCTGCTTGTATCCCGTCCGCTTTATCATTTCATCCAGGGTTGATTCTGTCAATGGGAACCTCGACCCCACATACGCTTCTTCTTCGGAAAACAGCAGGGATAGCAATTCCCTCAGCTTTTCATTGTCCACCAGTCCAATGGGATACTGGTTCAGGCGATCTATCAGAGGAACCAGGCTTGATTTTGTGTTATGGACATGACCCATGTAAAATTACCTTTTCTGAAATTCTCAGAATAATCGTGAAGTAAATAATACGGTAACTGGAACAATAATTCCCATATAATTAGTGTCACTTATTTCACTGATCTTACAGTTGCATTTAACCTAAATACTTCAGATCTCATTTTGATATGGTCCTCGACATTTATTCCTAATATGACAATTTTGTCGAGTTAATAATTATTGCAATATCTCTTAAAATAATAATTAACAATCACTAAAGAATATTTTCATCTTTAATATTTTTCTGGCATAAGGTTTGATCCAATCATTATAAAAAGGGGAGTTATTATGAAGACCTATCCAAAACAGAACCGTTCTTTATCAAGAACCAGGTTAAGTATTAAAGATGAAGAAAAATACAACCTGGATTTGTTCGCAAGTATTGTGTTGCAAAATAAAAAGAAATCAAAAGCAGACAGGAAACATAACCAACAGTATTCCCTTGTAGTTTGAATAGCATTCATCTTTTAAGAATGCCAATTTCCATTTTGGCTTTTTCAACGATTCTATAAAACAAGAAACCCACCTGGTAATTGGTGGGTAAACATATTTTGCTGTTTAATATATTTAAAATCCACCAGTCTCCTTTGCAGAATTTATTATATTTTGAAACATATCATCGGTGATAAACTGTGGATTATACTCGCCCCCCATGGATATTATTTTTGAATAATATGATCGAAGGTGGTTTCTCGATCCCCTTGTGAGGTTGTCGTAAACAAATTGAATATCTGAACTTTCTACTGATAAAGAAAGGTCCAGCAAATCATGAATGTCCAGGTCTTCAATAGTGGCACCAACTGTATACGCAGTTAAAAGACTGCTCGTACCTTCATTTACAAGTACTGAATACAGACTATCAAGAATAGGATTCGCAAAATCACCTGTCTCATCTGATATCACAGGATCCGGGATACCATATTTATCAAGCAGTACTTTTACAGCCATCATATGTTTTTGTTCGCTGTATGCAATGTTTGAAAATATACGGATTGAATACATTTCATAAAATTCGAGGTATACATCCCTGGCAAGTTTTTCCTCTTCCCTCATAAGTACAAGACCGTTGATCACGTCTGAGTTCAGACTATCTGATGGAGTCATTGAAAGCAGACTATCAACAAACAGCAGGTAAGATTTGTCCATTGCTATATTATTGGATAGTCCCGAACTAGTACTGTTTTCACAACCAGTTAACACCATTAAAGCAAAAATCAAACTCAATATTAATTTAATTTTCTTTTTCATCTTATTATCCCTTATTTCGATAGCTACCGGATTAATCCGGCAGCTATTCTGATCTTGCTTATATTCCTCTACCTTGTCGCTTCCCACCTCTATTTCGGCCTGCTCCATCACCCGTGCAATCGCCCTGATCTCCAAATCCACCCTGGGCACCACGGCCATATCGACGACCATTTCCCATGGATCTACTATCGAATACAGTTTTTTGATCTTCTGTTAGCATGGCTCTCATTGCCATTCTGTTTTCAACTCGTCTCTTCTCAAGATCTGATTCCATCGCTGAGATTTTCCCAAGTGTCACATCGATTGCGTTTTTATCCGGTGTTGCAGATTTCATCATCGCATGTAATTCTAATCGGAGAATCTTAATTTCAGAACGAATCCTAATATTTTCTTTCTGGAATTGATCCCTCAATGCAGAATGAGCCTGCATCTGCTCGTTGGTCAGATTTAATCCATTGTCCCAGTTTTGATTTCTACCTGCACCTGTCAATGGTACAGACACCATAAGAAGGAGTGTAAGGATTAATGTTGAGTTTTTCATGTGTGATTCCTTTCTGTTAATATTCTATTGACAGCCCAAATGAGTAGTAGAGCCCTTCCACATCATACAGACTGTTGTTTGATGAATTCTTTTGCCAGTTTATTTCTAAATTGCTTGAAAGTTTTTCAATGATACTATGAATGGGTAAGTACCAGTCCTTTGATATGGACAGTTGAATGTATTTACCCGAATCTCGCCGTGATGAATGGATAAGAATAGGTGATCCATTTTCATCATATAAAAAATCATGTGCCAACATATCATACTGATACACTGAAACATCTGGGTAGTACCTATCATAATAACCATATGTCGCAACCAGATTCGAATACTTTGGAAGGAACCATGATATTCGCGATTTTCCCCAGGTTCCTTTCCAGGTATATGTATCGAGAATGGGACTATTAATCTCCATGGCCATTACCGGATCTGTCATCTTGGTAGAGTAAACATCCTTAGCTCCGAATTCAGCAGACATTCCAATGAATGTTGAAATGGATTGACTGAGACGAATCGATCCCTGCATCAAAGAATTTGGATCGTGCAATAATGGTTTCATACCCTGATATAATTGTATTGGATTAAAATACTGAGCCCCAAATTTTGTTTGTATGAACAAGCTTGTCTTAGTGTAAAAAGATTTATGATAGGATAAGGATAATTGTTGATCCCTATCACTTGCTTCAGGTATGTCTATATAGTTTACCAGTTTTCCCTGGTATTGAATGTAAATGGATTGTTGAGCAGAGTAATATTTTTTCCATTCGATATATGCGGTGATTTTATTCGAATCATATTGGAGGATATCTTCTTCGTAAAAGATACCTCTATAATATATACCCCAGAAAAATTGGTTATTATCTTGACCCAGGTATCGGTATTGGAGCCCTGTTTCAACATCGTAACTATTGTATTGATCCAGGTTAAAAAATGTGGATTTATTTGCAGATATATATATTCTGCTATTTGGTGTGAATGGATTGTATAAACTGATTTCGCTGGATGTATAGTAAGCGTCTGGTAAAAGTCTGGAATTATATAGATAATCCGATTTACCAATCCATGAATTTCCATAGATTGAAATATCACCCAGCTGTTGTGAAGCAACAAAACTAAAAAGTAGAATGAAATTGAGATGCCTCAATTTTCTGGTTTTTTTCTGTGTTGTGTTGTTCATGGTTCTTACCTAAAAGAGGGTGACAGTTTCATAAACTGCCACCCTCGGGTGAGCTCAATTAGGAGGCGTTCATTATTCTTGTTTTTACTTTTTTAACCCCGACCGGCTGATCACAATCACCTGTGCCGGTTCCATCACCAGGACCATTTCCATTACCTGGATTTCCATTTCCTCCATTGCCGCCTGTGTTTCCACCATTACCCCATTGGCCACCCTCGTTCTCTCCAGTTCCATCACAATCGCCAGTACCAGTTCCATCACCAGGCCCATTGTTTGCACCATATTGATTACCAGAACCGTCCATTGGAGCGACATAATCTTCATCGAATGCATTGGGGATTCCGTCTCCATCAGCATCAGGGGCGAAATCATTAAATCCATCACCATTTTCATCTACATAAATACCCACACCGCCAAAACCGTTTCCATTTTGATTTTGCGCTGGTGCCTGATTCATTGTAAACAGAATGCCTAATCCCAGTAAGACTGTTAAATTCCGTGTAATATTCTTCATTTTCTTCCTCATTGTTTTTGATTTTCACAAAGAAGTGGCAAGGGATATGCCAAAAGTAACGAAGAAAATGGCGAATTTCCTTATATACTAATATTGCTGATTATAGAGCACCAGATGGCCTGAAATAATATTTGAAACAAAAAGCAGAAAATCGACAAATTTGTCGAAAGACGTCAAATTTGTAAGTTTATTTTAAATCATATTTTGCAAGTTTATATCTCAATACCCGTTCGCTGATACCCAGATTTCTTGCACATGCGCTCTGATTGCCATTGGTTTTCGTTATCTCGTTGAGTATCATATCCCGTTCCAGTTCAGTAACCGCTTGATTCAGTGAACCAGCAGAAAAGTACCCATTTTCTGATATGCTTAAATTTAAATCAGCCTTGTTAATAGTGGTTTTCTCTGCCAGCAGGGCTGCTCGCTCAATTATATTCTTTAATTCCCGAATATTCCCTGGAAATGCATAATCTTTCAGAGTCTCTAATGTTTCAGATGAAAAATGCATTTTGCCAAGATTATCCCGGTCGCAAACCGTCTCTAAAAAATAGTGTGCTAAAGGTTCGATATCATCTTTTCTGTTTTTTAATGGAGGAATCTTAATATGGATTACATTCAAACGATAAAGCAAGTCTTCTCGAAACTCACCTTTTTCCACAGCATGATCGAGATCAATATTGGTAGCGGCAACAATTCTAACATCACTCTCTATAGGTATATTGCTGCCAACCTTTTCAAATATTCCATCCTGAAGAAAACGTAACAGTTTTACCTGCATCTGTAGTGGTAAATCCCCTATTTCATCCAGAAAAAGTGTAGATTGGTTTGCCTTTTCAAATCTTCCTTTTCTATCACTGTCAGCACCCGTGAATGCTCCCTTAACGTGACCGAATAATTCGCTTTCAATTAGATTACTCGGAAGTGCAGCGCAGTTAACAACGACCATGGGGTTGCTGTTTCGGTTGGATTCCTGATGGATTCTGTGTGCAAACACTTCTTTCCCCGTACCTGTGTCTCCTGTGATCAAAACAGTGGCTTTGCTATTTGCTATTTTCCGGATTTGTTGAAACAGGCGTTTCATCTCCGGATCGTGTACAATAAAACCTTCTCCAGCAGTACCAGTATCGTCTTCATATTCTCCAGAGTCACTTTTCCTTTTCTGACCAAGGTACTTTTCTATGGCATGAAGTTGATCCTCCAGGGTCGTGAGGTTTACAGGCTTTGTTAAGAAGTCCCATGCACCATCACGCATGGCTTTCACTGCAATATCGATGGTGCCAAAGGCCGTCATAAGGATTACAACAATTGAGGGATGCCTTGATGAGATTTCATTTAGCAGGTCACTACCTGTCATATATGGCATTTTGTAATCTGTGAGCACCACATCAACCGGATTAGAATACAAGAAATTGAGTGCTTTTTGGGCAGATTCAGCTGTATATGGAGTATGACCAACATCCTGAACGAATCCTGCCAATGCTTCACGTTGATTTTTTTCATCATCAACAATCAGAATATTCATACTCTACCTCTTGGTAATGTTATTGTAAATGTTGATCCCTTATCAGGAACACTATCAATTGTAATTGATCCACCATGATCTGCAACGATCTTTTGTGTAATTGATAATCCAACACCCGTTCCCATATCTTTTGTTGTATAGTAAAGATCAAAAACACGATCCAGAGATTCCTTATCAATACCTGTACCTTCATCTGATACAGAGATAAGAATCTCATTTTCCTTGTCATCAACATTTAATTGAATTTTACCCCCCTGCGTGCTTGCTTCTATTGCATTTTTAACAATATTCATCAACGCCTGCTTCATATAATTAGGGTCCGCATGGATGGATATAGATTCATTACCGCCTCTTTCGAAATGCAAACCTTTTTCAATCGCAATACCTTCTAATATCGAAATCACTTCTGTTACAATTCTTTGAATATCAATGGTTGACATCTCCAATGGTGTTGGACGCGCATAGCTTAAAAAGTCCTCAAGTGTTTGATCGATCCTCTGAATCTCTTCTATTACGGATCTTGATAATTCATACCTCGAAAGATTTGTCCCGTCTTTTTTGAGATTTCGGTTGAGACGCTGTACCTGAATCCCAATCGCATTTAATGGGTTTCTGATCTCATGAGCAATGCCTGCGGCAAGTTTTCCCATGGCGACCTGTTTTTCCTGTACGTGCAACACCCTGTGCAATTCTTCCACTTCCCCTTCTATCCGTATTTTTTCCTGCTTCAGCAACGCAACATTCTGTCGTGAAATAAAAAAGAAGAATAACAGGAAAACAGCTATGGTAAAAAGTGTACTACGGATAATGATCTGTGACATAACTTTTGATTTTAACTCATTGTAATGGTCTGTCGAAAATCCGGTATATAGATTGATAGATACATCTGAGAGTTGTAGAACATTCATAATCTCGATATATGTTTCATTATTGCGTATAACCAGGAACGCATTTTCATGAAATGCTTCAATAATTTCTTTTTCTTCAGAAACGCTCAACAATGATTTTGAATACAATTGATCATTTCCATCCTCTGGCGCAAGCAATATGTAGGATATCCCTTCTACATTCAGCATCTCATTTAAGGTACTATTCAAACTTGTGCTGATTTTGAACTGTTTTTCTGCTTCTATCGACAAATGACATGCAATAACCCCACCTAATGATCGTCGAATTGACACCACAAAACGATATTCATTTTCTATATAATTATCTCTCCAGGGATTTTGTCCGGTTCCAAAAATCAGAGTATCCACTTCTCCATTAAAAATGGGTTCCAGTCTCCGCACAAATCCATATCTTCTACCTCTTCCGCGATTATTTCGACTATTATCCTGTGTGCTAAATACTGTTTCAGCTTTTTCATTGAAAATGGTGGCCTGGAAAATTGAACTTTTCCTTGCCAGTTCTAACAACCTATCCTCGGTCAAAATTCCTTCTAAATCCAATTGATTGATGATGTTCAAAAAATCAAAGGCTCGCTGAGTATATACCTTTTTAATCTCTTCAGAAAATCTTAATTGCTGTTGTCCACTATTGCGAATGACCGTTCCGGTGGCATGTGCCTGATCCCTTAGCAAATGTAATAATTCACTTTTCTGCGTATTGTAGTCGAATACTCCATTGATAATAATGAGTAACAACAATATGACATAAAGAACGAGATATCCAATTTTGCGTGCCATTTTTCTGGATCTTATCTTAGTTGTGAGTAAAAATTATTTAATGATAATTTTAGTAAAGTGACATTGCAATTTATCATATGTATCACCATAATCGTGACATGATAAACAGGACGATGATTGACATAATGAATATCTTCCACCCCGCCTTCATGTAGTCTGCCGGTTTCACCAATCCGCTGGAATGAATGATCATACAGGTAGGAGATGCAACAACTGTCAGGTAGGCAAAAGCCGATGCAATGGCAGTGGAAAATCCAATGAGGATTGGATCTCCACCCATATTCAAGACTATGGGGCCTATAACTGCAATGGTGGCTGCATTGCTCAAAAGATTTGTTAGAGTACCAGTCAACACGACAGAAATCATCCAACGCAAAATATCGACATTGTCAGTCAACCCCTTCAGAAGATCAATGGCATGGGTAGCCACCCACAACGCCGCACCCGTATTCTTCATTTGCAGTCCAATGGAAACAGCAGCCCCAAAAAGCAGGATAACTCCCCAGTTTGTGTTGCGATTAATCTGATCCCATTCAATCAAACCAAATACCAGGTAAGCTACTACGCCCATGATAGCAACAATACCAAGCCCAAAGATGGGACTGAGGAATACCCACCCAAGAAAGACAAGAATAAAGATGAATATGGCTGAAATCTCTTTCCGTGTCATTGGGCCCTGTTTTGCCACTTGAACCGTCAACTTCCGAACTGCAGTATCGAGGATTTTATGGTTGGGTCGAAACGTAAACCAAAGGATCAAAACCGCCAGGGGAATCTCCACAAGAAGCACAGGATACGCGTGCATCATCCAGTCAATATAGGAAATATTCCCAACCCCGAATTCCTTCCAGTAATCGATCATGATGACGTTTCGTCCACCGCCAGATGGGGTTCCAATGGATCCCATGGCGCTACCATAGGCAATGGAGAAAAGAATCAGGGGAGCGAGATTTCCGGCTTTTTTGGGGTCAGGAAATGTCCCGCGGATTAATGTAAGCCCTACCGGCATCATCATAGCTGTCACTGTGTGTTCACCAATGAAGGACGAGAGAAACGAGGATATAGCCACGAATCCAAGAACGATTTTCCACGTTTTATTTCCTGTGACCTTGATAATCCCCAGCGCCAGCCGTGTATCCAATCCCTGGGAAACAATGGCCACTGCCAGCATGAGTGAACCGATGATAAAAAATGTCGCATCACTTGTAAAGGAAGATGCCACATCATTGGGAGTATCGATACCAAGTACGACCTGAAGGATGAGAATGAGCATGGCAACAGCAGGCAATGGGATGGGTTCAAAAACAATTAGAAAAATGGAAGAAACAACAATGATGAGAGTACGATATCCTTCCAGGGAAATATCCCCTGGAGTGGGAAGAAAATACATGACCGTTCCAATAATAATGGCAACCAGAAGCCATCGTTTCTGCGTTAGCCAAAATAGGATGTCTGTGATAAAGTTGATGGATTCCCCGCTATTTAACAATGAGAATTGGACAAGTACATCCCTCCAGGACACGTGCGGGTTTATTGCCCTTGAAAAAAGCCACAATGGGGTTTTTCTCTGACATACCCATGATAATAATATGATCGTCCCCTGCCATTTCCTTTATAACCCTGTCAGCCTGCCCAACCTTGAAATAAACGCTTCCCTTGTGTCCAGTGCGATTTAGAAATGACTCCGCCCATCGTACAGCAGTTTTATACCCCTCACCAAAAGCCTCTTTCTTCGATACGCAAAGAATATCTATGGGAATTTCAAGGGCATCCGCCACCCTTACAGAATATTTCACAGCACGCTTTGTTCGACGGGAATCATTGACAGGAAGAAGAATTCGGTAGTCTTTTTGTATATCAAACTGATTTACGACAAAGATGGTGCTGTCAATGAATTGGATCAATTCATAAGCCATACGACGCTGTTGACTTCCACCAATAATGGTTACATCAGCATCATTTCGTCTGACTTCTTTTCGCAGTTCTGAAATAATTTCTCCATGACGAAGGATCAGTTTCACTTCGCTGCAAACGGTTCCTGCAAGAATCAGCTTGTATCGTGATCCACCGGTTGAAATCAATCTATTTTTCCGAAAACCTGTTTCTATGGAAGTCGGAGTGATATAATTGTTATCTGCAAGGAAATTGTAAGCCCATTCCAACACCTCAACTCCGGGGCGTTCCAGGTCCCATTTTTCAAGGTTTTCCTGGGCAAGTTGAACGCTATGGGATGAAAGACTGCGAATTTGCTCTCCCACATAGACGATGGTGACTTCCGCACCGGTTTTTTTTGCGATTTGCATCCCGGCTCTTAACGTGGGTTCAGAATACTCAATACTACCGACTGCAATAATGTATCTCATAAGTTCTCACTCAATCCTGAATCATCCATTGTTAAATATAGTAAATATGTAGATCAGGTTTCAGTCTTTCCCATTACTGATTTATGGAACAACTTATAAATGGAAAGACCTTCATCTATAAATGACTGAATCATGTCTGGCTTTATTCGTTTTCCAGATCGATAGAAAACCAATGTGTCCCCTGCACCCTCCGTACTTACCTTTCCAATGGATACATAGTGATCCATGATGGTCTGGGTAAACAGGTTTTTAATCTTGTCAACTTCTTTGCCACGGAGAAGAAACTGTTTTGAAAATTCAGGATGGGACTCTATTTCAATATCCTGATACCCAAAAGCCTTTCCTATTCTATGAAAAATATGCTCGGGGCGAAGGGAAAATGCCGATACATGAATTTCTGGAGAAACAATATAAAATACCGATTGTCGATGAGTATGGGAATCCTTTCCCGCACCCGTAGTGTATTCATAGCCAAACAATCCCAATTCTAATCCCTGGGATGATCCAAAAATATGGTTCTTGATCTTTTTTGAATGTCCCTGCGAAAACAGGTGGAAGGATTGAAATCTATCCAGGTGAGATTTGTCTCCTTTTTTCAGGTAATTGAATCCCATTTCTTCAGCAATGGATGCCAGTGCTTCAGAGCGTTTGTTTTCTAGAACAACCATCCAAACTACGAAACAGCCAATGGCAACAATTCCCAGAACGATCCATGCTATGGTCATGTTAAGTAACACTCCTTTCTTTCTGATTTAGGTAGGTTAACTCATCCCTTGAAAAAGATCGTTTACCAACAAAACTGTTTTCTTCTTCAATGATATTATCAGACATGAGCATTTTTATCTGGTCCACCGAAATGGGGAACCGTGGATATGATTCCAGCAGTTTTATCCCCCAGGTGATTGCCCAGATTGGAACAGGAATGATCCATTTATTACGTCCTACCGATTCAGCCACCACCATAATTAATTCTTTCCATGTCAAAACCTGATCGCCACCGATAACCATTGTTTTCTTATGCCATTCCGATTTGAAGATTTGATGAATAACTGTCGTGACAAGTTCTTCAACATGGACCGGTTGAAATCTCATCTTCCCTGCATCCAGGATAGCTAATCCTATGAAAAACATGGGCGCCGGGATCCATGGCTTCACAATCTGCCTGTGCAATTGTGTGCCGATTTCCATTTTCCCTTGTGGATCACCAAACACCATGGATGGCCGAACAATAGTCCAGTCCAATTCCGAAGATTTCAAATGCTTTTCACCTTCAATCTTGGTTCTCTGGTATTCGGTTTTTTTCGAATCAATCCCATTTGCAGATATGAGAATGAATCGGGGTATTTTCATGGATGTTGCCACAGAAACACAGTCCTTTATACCCTGCACATGCGCCTGATGAAATGTCAGGCTTTTCCCCGGAATCTCACGAAGAATACCAATACAATACACAACAGCATGACACGATTCCATGACCTTTTCAATCACGGTACGATCTGAAACAGTTCCCTCAATCCACTCAACACTGTCATGAAAGTCTTGTTTAACTCTTGATAATGACTTGACAGAATATCCCGCCTCAAGCGAGAGAGAGACTACATATTGACCAATAAAACCTGTCCCACCAAAAACCGCGATTTTCAATGTAGATGAGCCTTACTCAATGATTATCTCATCCACAAACATGAACGCATTGGACCCTGCTCCTTTATGCCATTCCGGACATACTCCAATGGATTTCCCTGTGAGTTTTACATACCTGGCTTTTATTGGAGGTCCTTCATACGCATAGGTCAATATTTCTTTATTCTCTGTGTCTTCCGTTAGTGTGTTCACACTATGAAAAATTTCTGTGAAATTCTTTCCAGTCTCAGAAACAGAAATGGTGACCGATTCTGGTTGAAATATCCATGAACTGATGGTGGAATAAAAGCGAGTTGATATTATAGATAAGGGCTCAACGGATCCCAAATCAACGGTGATGTCCACATCCGTCCCAAGAAATCCCTGCCATCGTTCATCTCGAAAATATTCCGTTCCCAAAACTCCATTATTCAGGTTCTTTTTTCCTGCAGCTCTGTATCCATCATGATAGGGTGTTCCATAAACGATCTTTTTTCCAATCCCCTTATGAATGGCTACCTTATCCCTGGTTATATAAGGAACTAGATCATTCTCATGTACAAGGCACGCCTTGATTTCTGTTGACCGGGTCAGAATTATAGGCCCTATATAGTTCTTGGAATCCATGGTTGGCTCTGAACCATCAAGTGTGTATTTAATGATGGGGTTAAACTGATCAGATACAAGATGCACAATCATGGAGTTTGATTTTTTATCAAACGATGGCTGCACACCAATATCATAGGATCCAAGGGAATAAGAAATATCCCTCAGGGTGAATCGCCTTAATAATCCCTGGAGTCGTTCATTGAAGGCAGTCCAATCCCTGTGGCTTTTAGGAGACCAGACCACCTCAGCAAGAGCTGACATACGGGGTAGTGCCATGTATTGGACGTGCTGAATGGTATGCATGTATTCTGTCCAAACATTTCCCTGTGCACCAAGAATATGCTTTCGCTCATGCTTCTTCAATTCAGCAGGGATAGGTTCATACTGGTATACTTTCCGTAAAGGAGTATAATTCCCGATGGCCAGTGGTTCGTTATCCGGATTGGCCTGGTAGTAATCAAAATAGCAGTGTGATGTGGGGGACATGATGGCATCCTGCCCGGCCCTGGCCGCATGGATTCCACCCACCTCACCTCGCCAGGACATCACTGTGGCATTTGGAGACAATCCACCTTCAAGGATTTCATCCCACCCAATGAGCTTTTTACCGTTGGTATTTAGGAATCGTTCAATGCGTCGGGTGAAATAGCTTTGCAGTTCCGCTTCATCCTCTAAACCTTCTTCTTCAATTCGTTTCTGGCATTTTGGACAGATTTCCCATTCCTGTTTAAATGCTTCATCACCGCCTATATGGATGTATTCATAAGGGAACAACTCCATGACTTCAAAAAGAACATCTTCAAGGAAATCGAATACGTCATCATTTCCTGCACAATAGATTGTGGTGATGGGCCAGACGGAACCTGGTGGAACTGGAATGGAATCCCCCTGACAGGATAATTCTGGATAAGCCGCAATAGCACTCATGACATGAGCCGGCATTTCAATCTCCGGAAGCACATTGATGTGGCGTTCAGCTGCATATCGGACAATATCACGTACGTCATCTTTTGTATAAAAACCACCATAGGTAGTTGGCTCCTTCGGTTCCGGTTTTTTTATGTTTCGCCACTCCGGTTCCTCACTCCTTTCAACTCTCCAGGCACCTATATCTGTTAATCGAGGATACTTCTCTATCTCCAATCTCCATCCCTGGTCATCTATTAAATGCCAGTGAAACGTATTCATCTTGTGCATGGCCAGCAGGTCGATATAGGATTTCACATCCTCAACCGAGAAGAAATGTCGACTCACATCCAAATGCATTCCCCTCCAGCCAAATCTTGGTGTGTCAGCGATGGTTAATGCACTCAGCTGAATGGGGAAATTGAGATCGCCGGATTCTGATTCCAGTTCCTCGGGAAGCAACTGCCTGAGAGACTGTAATGCGTAATAAAATCCGACCTCATGATTTGCCATGATGTCAATGCCCTTAGTGGATATTTCCAACGCGTACCCTTCTTCACCCAGGTTTTGATTTTTCACTTTGTGGAATCGGATATCAGCAGAATTATCCTGTTTTTCAATCCAGGTGAGACTAAAACCATTGGTAGTGGTGAATATGCGATGTAATGCATTTACGATGGATTCCATACCGTCCTTATCAGGGAGTGACAATTGAATATCACGTGACAGGGAAAAAGTCCCTTCCTGGTAAGCCACATGTGAGGGCGCTGGTATGATTCCTGCTCGAGTAATGTCTTCCATATTTTGCTTACACCCAGTAATCAGGAGAATCGAAGTAATAAGAATTGATTTTTTCATCATACATCACCATGGGATTTGTTTTCTGTCTCTAAAAAATTGACCTGAGGGACCGCCATCTGCCAAAGTGGACAACCAAACCGCTGTATCAGCTCCTTCCTCCACAGGTCGGGTGGCATTGGCACCTCCCATATCTGTTCTTACCCAGCCGGGGCACATGGTATTCATCAGAATGTTTGTTCCCTGCAGTTCTGCTGACAGAAAAGCAGTCATGGAATTCAGTGCAGTTTTAGACATTCGATACGCTGGATAACCTGAACCCATTTCACTGAATTGACCCATTCCACTGGACAGGTTGACAATGCGTCCATATCGCTGCTTTCTCATGTAAGGAATTGCCAGCTGGCAAAGTCGAAACGGACCATATACATTGGTTTCCATAGTCACCCTCAATGTCTCTATATCTGATAATAGTGATGACCCTTCCTTATCCAGTAGAATCCCGGCATTGTTTACGAGAATATCCAGCCTGTTTTCTGTTGAGATTATCTCCTGAATGGCTTTTTCCATGGAGTTGTTAGAGTCCATATCCAATTGAATGGGCTGTATATCCATGTCATTGGATCTCAAACTATCTGCAGCTGATTGTCCTTTTCCTGCATCCCGTGATCCCAGATAGACCCTTATACCAAGATGAGCCAGCTGGTTTACAATTTCAAGTCCGATCCCTCGATTTGCACCTGTCACAAGGGCGACACGTTTTATCTGCATTAACTACCCCATTTATTAACCGGTTAAACTTACATGAGAAACGCTGTATGAATCTCTCAGTCAAATTGAAAAATCAGGGTGTAAATTTCCATAACAATTACAAATCAAGGAGGTTCTCATGGGACGAGTCATTCACTTTGAGATCAGTGCAGATGATGTAGAACGTGCTGTGACATTCTATAAAAAGGTATTTGGCTGGGTAAGCAACAAATGGGATGGACCCATTGATTACTGGCTTACAAGTACGGGAGATGCAGATATACCGGGGATTAATGGCGGTATTATGCCACGGGATCCCAAATACCCCGGAGTCATCAACACCATCGGTGTTGATTCAGTTGATAAAACAGTAGCAGCTATAGAAGCAAATGGTGGAGAGATTCTTGCACCAAAAGCACCTGTTCCAGGTGTTGGGTGGTTTGCTTATTTCAAGGATACGGAAGGGAATATCCAGGGGATCATGGAGGATGATCCGGAAGCAAAGTAAAGAGAAGGGTTAAGTTTTAAGGAAGAAGTTTTAAAGGAAGACTGATGAAGTGACGGCTGTTGAAAAGGTTTAGAAACTATATTTAGTCGATTGATTCATTCTTTGTAGTTCTCATCCTTGAACCTTTCCACTTGAAACTTAAAACTTGATACTTGTTTTCACTGTAACTTCAACCCCTTTTTAACAATCAAGGGCGTGGGGATAGGATAGTTTATACCACGCAATGATTTAATCAATTTGGAGAATAAATGGTCATTCAGGAAAAATGTGTCGTATCAATTCATTATACTCTTACAGATGATTCTGGAAAGCAACTGGACACATCATCAGAAAGAGGTCCTTTGAAATACCTTGCAGGATCTCGGAACATCATTTCAGGTCTGGAATCAGCACTAAATGGAAAAACTGTCGGAGATAAACTAAAAGTATCTGTGGAGCCCAAGGACGGATATGGAGAGTTTGATCCGGAAAAAGTCCAGGAAGTCCCTAGATCCGCTTTTGAAGGCATTGATACTATTGAACCCGGCATGCAATTTCAGGGGCAGGATGCCAATGGGAATGTTCAAAACATCGTTGTAATGGACGTCTCAGATACAAACGTTACCATTGACGCGAATCATCCCCTGGCTGGTAAAGTGCTGCATTTTGATGTTTCTGTAGAAGACATTCGCGAAGCAACAGAAGAAGAAATCAGCCATGGACATGTCCACTAGTCTGACCTTCATTAACTGATTTTCACGAAAAACCCCGATAATTCGGGGTTTTTCTTTGAGATAGTATAGCTGCCCTATGGGTTCATTCCCGATCGGAATTTCCTTTGATCAGGTATGTCAGTCCAGTTGCCAGGATGAGTACTTGAAATTCCATTCCACCCATATTGTTGGTTCCTTCACCGTAACCGGACATAAAACTCCATCCATTTGGTAAGTGAACCATAAAAATAGCGCCAAGCATGACAATGGAAAAAATGGCTCCGGCAGTACGGGTGGCAATTTCAGGACCAAACCCACCCCATAGAATGAGTAATCCGCCAACCACTTCCATTATGGCCAGTACATACACAATAATAATGGGCATTCCCATTCCATCAGCCATCATATCTGCCATGGGGAATTTCATCATCCCATGATACAAGAATGTTACTGCCAGGGATAAACGAACAAGCCAGTGTGAAAAGGGTGATAATTTTTGAAATGATTCCATGTGTTCCTCTATTGATTGAGTTGATTTAGTTTTGTAATAAATCGTGTTGAATCAAATCCACCAAGGTACCAGAGCGAATTATTCACCCAGATGGCAGGTGTCACATAGGGCTGGTATTTTCCGGGATATCTCCCTGCTGTATCTGCATTGATAACAGACAATTCAACCGTTGTAATGGGCTTGGTGATATGTTCCAATTCCCTTCGAACCTTTTTACAGATTTGGCAGGTGGGACGTACAACCAGTTCTATGTGGATTAACTTTTCTATCTCGGTGGTTGATTCCATGGGCCAAGTCTACACCATGGACTTATAAAACATTGTCAGCGTCGAGACAGTGCTACGTTTCCAGCCAGGACCTGTCCTTTACATGAAAGAAGCGTCTTGTATATTGAACAATATTTCTATCCACAAGATCATTCAGTACTGCGTTAACTGTTTGTCGTGCTGTGGCTGTAAGACTGGCAATTTCCTGATGGGCAAGGAATGGTCTTACGCGTATACCATCCACCATGGATTTCCCAAATGTGGTTGCATACCGTTTGAGAAATGCTTCTATCCTTTCCTGGGCATTTTTGAACACCAGATCTTCCACTTGGGCCTGGATTTTCCGTAATCGAAATCCAATAAATTTGTTAATACTGCGATTCACACCTGGATTCTTATCCAACATCTGCTGGAACATTTCCCTGTTGATGGTACACACAACAGCATCCTCAATGGCTTCTGCCATATTTGTGTGTGTATTTTGACCTAATAGGGCGCTTTCACCAAATATCTCACCAGGACCCAGTAAATCCAGTGTGGTGGTTCTTCCATCAGCATGAATTCTTGATATTTTTATTTTACCTTCTTTTAGGAAATAAATGGTATTGCTGGGTTCATCAGGGAAATATATAATGTCCTTTTTCGTGCTCTCCTTCATGTGGGTCATTTTACTGAATTCTTCCATGGACCGATCATCCATGCCCTCAAGAAGGTTGAAGTTTTTTAAATACCAGAGCTTTGTTTTGTCAGCCATGATAAATCAAATTATCATTCATTGTCTTTGAACGCTTTGATTTCTTCCGTCGTTATGTACGTTGGCTTTCGATCCATGAAGGCCTGATGATCCAGTACAGCATAACCATGTGCATGCCGGGTTGGGCATTCACCGCAGGCATCCTTACCTGTCTTTTTGTGCTGAAGAATTTCCAGCACCTTGTCATCTGTCAGGTCCTCCTCGCTCTCTACAAACCAACGCAAGGTAATAAGGTATTTTTTCATAGTGTATCCCAGTGTGAATATGCATATTACTTCAAAATCCAATTCTTTCAAAAAGGAATACACCATCAAAAATCAGGCTTTGGGCATATTTTATTTCAAGGATATCTGTAAATTTCATTCAACAATTTTTCCGATCCATGCATGAAATGAGTATAGCCCTTAACATAATTGACATCGCAACCGAACATGCGAAAGAGGATCACGCAACCACCATTGATTCCATTGAACTGGATGTGGGGGTTTTGTCTGGCATCCTGGTTGATTCACTTGAGTTTTGCTTCGATGCCGCTTCCAGAAACACACTGGCTGAAAAAGCAAGGCTCGTCATCAATTCGATACCAGCTGATGGAAAATGCAATTCCTGTGGTACTTCTTTTTCCATTTCCCAATGGCCTGACCCCTGTCCGAAGTGTAACAGTTTCCTCATTTCAATATCATCAGGAAAAGACATGAAAATAACATCCATAACCATAAGCTGAGGATTCTATGTGTGATACCTGTGGATGCAGCCAACCCGCCGATGCAGTGACATTTCAAAAACCTGGTGAACACCATCACCATGGGCATGGACATCACGATCACGATCATGCCCATCACCATCATCCTGGTGATTCAAGAACACTCCAGGTAGAAGTGGATGTGCTGTCAAAAAACAACCTCATTGCCGAAAGGAATCGTGGGTATTTTGATGCAAAAAGCATTCTGGCTCTGAACCTGGTAAGCTCCCCGGGATCAGGAAAAACAACTCTGTTGGAAAAAACCATATCGCATTTGAAAACAAAATACCCCATGTCTGTAATCGAAGGTGACCAGCAGACCCTTAGAGATGCAGAGCGGATTCAATCCACCGGTGCACCGGTCATCCAGGTAAACACGGGGAAAGGGTGTCATCTCGATGCAGATATGATCCACAAAGCCATCCATGACCTAAGTCTGGAAGAGAATTCCATTCTATGGATTGAAAACGTAGGGAATCTGGTCTGTCCTGCCCTCTTCGATCTTGGAGAAGCCATGAAAGTCGCCATCATTAGTGTAACAGAGGGCGATGACAAACCACTGAAATACCCAAACATGTTTAGGGAATCCCAGATCTGCATCATAAACAAAACTGATTTGATCCCGTATGTGGATTTCAGTCTTGAATCATGCAGGGATGCAGCGCGACAGGTAAATCCATCTATTGAATTTTTTGAACTCTCGGCAACAACTGAAGAGGGTTTGGACAGTTGGCTGGATTGGATTCACCATCAAATGGAGCCAAAGAAATAGAGTCGGACCTTCGACTCCAGATTTTTGTTAATGGCATCGTCCAGGGTGTTGGGTTTCGCCCTTTCATCTATAACATCGCCCGATCACATCATATAGCCGGCTTTGTGACCAACACTGAATCCGGGGTGGAAATCCAGGCAGAAGGTGAAGAACAGAACGTTTATGCTTTTTTGAATTCCATAAAAACTGATGCTCCTCCACTTTCTATCATTCTGGAAGTAAAGGAAATTGCCCTTCCAAAACAAAACGATTCAGACTTTGTGATAAAACCATCAGAAAAGTCCGATTCTGTTTCGACTTACATTCCCCCTGATACAGCCACCTGTGATGATTGTATTCAGGATATAAAAGACCCAAACAATCGCCGATATAGATACCCTTTTACCAATTGCACCAATTGCGGACCCCGTTATACTATCATCGAAAATCTGCCATATGATCGACCCGAGACATCCATGCGATCATTTCAAATGTGTCATGATTGTCAATCCGAATATGATGATCCCAACGATCGCAGGTTTCATGCTCAACCCAATGCCTGTCCCGTATGTGGTCCACAGATTTCGCTCTGGAAAGATAATGGTTCACAAGTTTCCTGTCATGATCCCCTAAATGAAGCCATCCAGTGGCTGATGGATGGCAAAATTCTGGCCATTAAAGGATTGGGTGGATTCCATCTGGCGGTTCACGCCGGAAATGAAGACGCTATTGTGACTCAAAGAGAGCGAAAAATGCGTGAAGAAAAACCCTTTGCCATTATGGTTAGGGACATTGAAACGGCACAAACCTATGCTACTGTTTCTGACGCAGAGTTGGCACTCCTTCTCTCTCCCAGACGCCCCATTGTCCTTTTACAGAAAAAGAATCCTTTCAACCTGGCACATTCCATTGCTCCTGGTAATGATCGCATCGGCATCATGCTTCCATACACACCCCTTCATCATCTTTTATTTTCTGAATCCATAGATGCCCTGGTGATGACAAGCGCAAATCTCAGTGAAGAACCAATATGCATTCACAATGACGAAACCTTTCGTCGTCTTGAATCCATTGCGGATGCCTATTTGATCCATGACAGGGACATATTTATACAAAATGATGATTCCGTTTCCATGGTATCCGGTGACAAACCCAGAATTATCAGGCGGAGTCGCGGGTACGCACCTCAACCGCTGGTGGTGAGCAGTAAAGGTCCACCAATTCTGGCTGTGGGAGGCATGCTCAAAAATACTGTCTGTATGTTGAAAGATAAGACAGCCATATTAAGTCAACACATCGGTGATCTAGAAAATGTGGAGTCCTATGACATTTTTCAAAAAACCATCCATCATCTTCAATCTGTTTTCGAAACCGCACCAGAATTAATCGTACATGATCTCCATCCTGGATATTTATCCACTACCTGGGCTGAAGAGCAGGATATACCAAAGTTGGCTGTTCAGCATCACTGGGCGCACCTTGCATCAGTCATGGTGGAGAACAATGTCTCGGCGCCGACCATTGGAATCACAATGGATGGTACCGGTTACGGTATGGATGGAACCATTTGGGGTGGAGAAATTCTCGTGGGTGATTTTACAGGGTTCACACGGAAAGCCCATTTTGAACCGGTACCATTGCCTGGTGGCGATACGGCCATCAAAGCCCCCTGGCGTACTGCCTTGAGCTATTCCCGCCATGCCTTTGGATCTCATATTCCTGACCTTCCCGTATTCGCCAGTCAGGCTTCGGCGCCTGTCCTGGAAATGCTGGAAGCAAATATCAATTGCCCGCGCACATCCAGTTGCGGTCGACTTTTTGATGCCGTGGCTGTTCTTTGTGGTGAAAAACCCACCATTCGATATGAAGGCCAGGCAGCCATTGAATTCATGCAGAAAGTGGATGGATACCTTCCGCGTCCATTTAACTACATCATTGAAGACCAGGGTGACAAACATGTATGGACCATTGCACCCATCATTCAATCCATGGTGAAAGCAATTCAGTCAGGGGAAAGCCCCCCCAGACTGAGCGGACGGTTTCATAAAACGCTCATAGAACTATTCCATGAAACTGTGTTGATAATTCGCAGGGAAACAGGGATAAATACGGTGGCCCTTTCCGGTGGTGTTTTTCAAAATCATGTTCTATTTGAAGGGCTTATACTTCGTTTAACCAAATCCGGGTGTGATGTATTAACCCATTCACTTGTCCCTGCCAATGATGGTGGACTATCCCTGGGACAAGCCATGATCGGGCGCGAATATTTAAACACAAAATAATGAGTCATTCAGCCACATCTCCCTCACCTCCCAACAATCCCATCGCAAGGATATATCATTGTAAATTCCCGCTTCTTATTTACTCAGGATTGAGACAACTATGTGTTTAGGTATTCCAGGAAAAGTGATAGAAATATTTGAAGAAAATGGAATCCAGATGGGGCAGGTTGATTATGCCGGTACCATCAGCAAGGCCTGCCTGGCCTACGTACCGGAAATTGAACTAGGCCAGTATACCATTGTCCACGCCGGTTTCGCCATTTCCATCATCAATGAGCAGGAAGCCATGGAAACCTATGCCGTCTGGGAAGAGTTTGTGGCGGCAGCTGCGTCTGAAGGTCTCGATGTATACGGGAATCCCCTAAACAAGGATGACATGGAGAAAACATCTTGAAATACCTGGATGAGTTCAGGAATCCAGCAGTCGCAAAGGAAATTCTGAAACAGATTCACGCTGAAGTCACCCAACCATGGGTCATTATGGAAATTTGTGGTGGACAGACACATTCCATTATCCGCAATGGAATAGACCAGCTTCTTCCTAAAGAGATCGAATTGGTTCACGGTCCTGGTTGTCCTGTCTGTGTCACGCCGCTTGAGGTCATCGATCGTGCCCTTGTTATTGCACTTCAACCGAACGTGATCTTCACCAGTTTTGGGGATATGCTACGTGTACCTGGAAGTGAAAAAGATCTATTCATGGTTCAATCTGAAGGTGGGGATATCCGTACCGTTTATTCTCCTCTTGAATCCGTTCAGATCGCCAGGGAAAATCCTGACAAGGAGGTGGTGTTTTTCGCTGTCGGATTTGAAACGACTGCACCGGGAAATGCCATGGCCATTGATGTGGCTCACCGTGAAGGATTAACTAATTTCAGTGAACTGGTGAGCCATGTACTCGTACCACCTGCCATGGAAGCCCTCCTTTCCTCTCCCACCAATCGTGTCCAGGGATACCTTGCAGCCGGGCATGTTTGCACTATCATGGGATGGGAAGAATACATCCCCATTGCAGAAAAATACAGGGTACCCATCGTACCAACTGGATTTGAACCCGTGGATATTCTCGAAGGCATTCTCATGGTTGTTAAACAACTGGAATCAGGAACCCACACAGTGCAGAATCAATACATTCGCTCCGTTCGCAGGGATGGGAATCCAACCGCTCAGAGTACTATTTCGAAAGTATATCAAATTGACAATCAAAAATGGCGTGGTATCGGTGAGATTCCCCAAAGCGGGTTGGGAATACGACCTGAGTATGCTGCCTATGATGCAGCCAAAAAATTCCATGTAGATTCCATCAACACCAATGAGCCGGAAGAGTGCATCAGCGGTATTGTATTGCAAGGACTGAAAAAGCCTCATGAATGCCCGGCTTTCGGCAGATCATGCACACCGGAAAATCCCCTGGGAGCGACCATGGTATCCAGTGAGGGAGCCTGCGCAGCCTACTATAAATATCAACGGTTGATTCCACAGCATGATTGAGTTCCCAGAAGCATTATCCTGTCCTGTTCCCATCATGAAACATGATTCCATTCAGCTGGCTCATGGTGCCGGAGGGAAACTGTCTGCAGAACTTGTTGACAAGATGTTTCTTCCGCGATTCTCAAATGAAACACTGGAAAAACTGGAAGATCAGGCTATTCTGAATATCCCTGAAGGACGGATAGCCTTCAGCACAGATACATTTGTGGTGGACCCCATTTTTTTCCCTGGTGGAAACATTGGCGAATTGGCCATCAATGGGACCGTAAATGATATTGCCATGAGTGGTGCAGAACCAATTGCACTTAGTGTTGGGTTCATCCTTGAAGAGGGACTTCCTTTTGAAAGTCTTCATGCCATTCTTCTCAGCATGGAGGCATCGGCGAAGGATGCAAATGTGACTGTCGTAACCGGTGACACGAAAGTTGTTCCAAAAGGTAGCTGCGATAAGATTTTTATCAATACGTCCGGAATTGGTGTTATACCACAAAATGTGGATCTGGGTACGCACAGGATAAAGCCGGGTGATTCCATCCTGGTATCAGGAACCATTGCCGATCATGGAATGGCTGTATTAACCACCCGAAAGGGATTGTCCTTCACTTCCAGAGTTTCCAGCGACACGGCTGCCCTTAATTCCCTGGTCTCCTCCATGCTTGATGCATCAAAACATATTCATGCCATGCGAGATCCTACCCGGGGAGGTGTTGCCACCACCCTGAATGAATTTGCCAAACAGTCCGGATTTGGTATCCATATTTTTGAAAACAAAATCCCCGTTTTACCTGAAGTAAAAGGTGCGTGTGAAATCCTGGGAATTGATCCCCTCTATGTCGCCAATGAAGGAAAACTGATCTGTGCAGTGGCACCTGACGACGCAGACGATATTTTGGTGTTCATGAAAGAACATCCCCTGGGGAAGGATGCTGTAAAGATTGGGGAAGTAGTAAATGACCATCCGGGAATGGTAACCATGTCTTCTCTGCTGGGTGCAAAAAGGATAATCGACATGCCTGTTGGAGAACAACTGCCTAGAATCTGTTAGGAATAAGTGGCATTGCATTCATTCCTGCAACACGCCTACATTTCGGAAATAAATCGATACAATTGAGTAAGGATACAATGGCCAGCAAAAAAAATATCACCACAATATTTCTCTGTTCCCTTTTGTTCATTACAGGTTGTTCTCGAAGGGGATATAAAACATTTGACCTGGATCTATATGAAAAGAAAACAGAGCGGATTGCACACGACTATTTTGAGGCCATCCACCTGGAATCTCTGAATTCGTTCGCATTTCGAAATGTAGCCATTATTGAGTTTAATGTGGAATACCTTGTCCATCTTCCAGACGAAACCTATCCCAAAATGACCGATGGACTATACGATATCTTTGTAGAATACCTTGAAGAAAATACGGGACTTCAGGTTGTTGACAGGGATCGTGTGTCCACCAGCCCCCTCTACATGCATCTTCGGAAAAAGAATATTTCCCAGCGATGGGAAGAGCCAAAAGGCATATTCCGTAAGACGAAGAAAAAGGATCGTCGCATCAGTATCACCTATTCTGCATCACATCTTGGCGTATTGATCGACTTGAAGGATAATCCGCATTACAGCACAATCCGCAGCTCTGAAAATGAATGGGTGGAACCGGGTATTCTCTATGATGTTGGAGCCGATGCTGCCATAAAAGTCCATACCATTGTGGATTTTGTAAAGGATAATGGAAGCGGTCATTTTCTCATTACAGCTCTAGAAGAACCGGAAGTGGACACAAAGGTGGATATCTTCGTTGGCTACTCCAAAAGTCTTGCCCCAGCAGTGGGTTACCCCTCCAAAGATGGTAAAAATTATATCTACCGATACAATGACCGTGCGTCATTCGTCCTGAAGAAACCACTGGTTTCCTACGAGGCCATTCGTTCCAATGAAAACATATTCAACCTGGAGCAATTTGCCTTTCGTGCTCAGGAAATGTTCAGTGTCTATTCCGATATGTTCAGCAGGCAACTGGCCGAAAAGCTTTAATGGATGTCCATCCCCTCATTATTACGTCCATTTCCATTGGCTTCATCCATACTCTTTTAGGTCCAGACCACTACCTTCCCTTTGTTGTCATGGGAAAAGCACGTCGCTGGTCCATGTCCAAACAATTGACCCTCACAGCATTTTGCGGACTTGGACATATTCTCGGGTCAATTCTGTTAGGATTCATTGGAATAGGTATTGGCGTTACGGTAGGGAATCTTTCTCACATTGAGGGTATTCGTGGGGATCTTGCTGCGTGGGCACTGACGGGATTCGGGCTTGCCTATACTGTGTGGGGTATTCGAATTGGACTTCGATCAAAACAGCATACACACGAACATGACCACTCACAGGAAGGTTCCCATCATCACAGCCATCATCATCTCGGTGTACATGGACATGTTCATGGCAACCCAACGTCACTTACCCCATGGATGCTATTCATTATTTTTATACTTGGGCCATGTGAACCTCTTATCCCCATTCTCATGTTTCCGGCTGCGGACCAAAGCTGGCAACTTCTAATTACAGTCACTATTGCGTTTGGCCTAACCACCCTTGTCACCATGATTGTCATGGTATGGATTCTAAGTCGCGGTCTTGTATCTATATCCTTGGACAGATTTGAACCCTATATACATGCTATAGCAGGGATGATTATCGCATCATCTGGATTTGCCATCTTATTGCTGGGATTGTAAATGGATGCAATGATTCCAACTCTCTACGGATTCAGCCTTTTCATCATTCTGGGTGGGTTGCTCATATCGCTATACTTTTACTTGCATTCTATTAATAGAATTCCAGCCAGGGTTTTGTGGCTGCCATCGTTTGTCCAGATTGGTGAATGCAGGTGTGATGAGATTATGGATACTCATTTTGGAAAAACCTTTGGAGTATCCAATGCCTTCTGGGCTATCTGGTATTACCTTCTTCTGTTTGGGTTGGTACTTACGGAATTGACCTTGGGTTGGCCGGGTCACTTTGTTCTTTTTGTTCTGACCTTACTCGCTATGGCAAGAAGTGTCTATCTCATCTGGGCTCTTTACATCTTAAAAGTAGCGTGCAATCCATGCATTGCAGCTCATGTAATAAACTTCATTTTATTCATGGATTACTGCATCATCATTTGGCCGGAACTTATACAGTAATTATTTCTTTGCTGCTCTCTTCTTAAACAGTTTCCTGTACTTTTCATCGTCTCCGGCCCTGAATCCACTGTTTTTTCTGCGAATAATCCCACCACCTGAAATGTAGTAAACCATCGGGAGGGCATAAATGGCATAATGCATTTTTGATACGCCATCAATGTCCACTGCAAAATTCAAGTCCACATTCCACTCTTCTTTCAGATTGGCAAAGGTTTCAATGGTTCCATTGATCCCCATGATGATGATGTCAAGGTTTGCATCCGGTATCTCCTTGTTTAGCTCATCAATAAACCGCACGAGTCGTCGACAAACCGGACAGCTTGGTGAAATGAATACAAGGAAAATAGGACGAGGGGGCCGACTCCATTCTTTCCGACCCCACTTTTCACCATCCAGGTTTTGACAGTAAAAACTGGGGGCTGGTTTCCCAATTTTAACATCCTGCTTTGCGTAAAAGAAAACCGAGTTGATAAAAAACCCTATTAGGACAGAGACTATTACAAGTGTAATGATTCCAAGTGCTGACATTTAGACATCCATCCATTCTGCAATGATTTTGTTTGCTGTGGTAGCCGCCCGGGGAACCAGAGCTGAGACTTCTTCGCTTAATCCAACATGAAGATCCAGACTAACTGGTGGGACACCTATAAGTGTAAGATGATCCGGGACCTTATTATGCAGTCGTGCCAGGGATATTAATTCACTTAGTCCCACCTGGTGTGAAGACATTTTTCGATATATAAAAGATGGTAACTCGTCCTTGTTATATACATAGATATCCTGTGAGTATTTAACAGGGATGATGGCATCTATTACCAGCAAATGGGTAGCGGCCTCGATATAATCCAGAAGATAGATTCCCTGGGTTCCGCCATCAATGAGATCAACTGGACTTTCCGTGGTTTCTTGTTCCTGCATGTACCGAACAACTTCGACACCAAATCCTTCATCGGAAAACATGGTATTGCCAAGTCCAAGGACATTGATCTTCACCCTTCACCCCCACAGGAGGTGTGAATCCCGCACGTCATATTGGACTGTCCTAGCTACTCAGCCAGTTCAGGGCATTCTTCCACGTTGTGTTTGTAACCGGTAACCATGGAAGATGTGACGCTGGAATGTTCCACAATATCGTGTCGCATGACAGCGTACATATGAAGAATGATGAAGACAGGAAACGACCATGCAACCAAATGATGAATTAAATGCAATTGGGCTGAACTGCCAAAAATGGGCATAATCCAGCCAAACAGCGTATCTGTAAATCCACCAGGGTTGTTCTCTCCATACATGGCCAGTCCAGTGATGATCATGAAAAATGATCCGCAGAAAACAAAGAAGAAATACCCGAGTGCTGCCACAGGATTGTGTCCGCAGTAATTCGGTTCTTCACGTTTAATGAAAAGATAACTGGCCATTTGTTCCTTGAAGGGCTGTCCCCACCAGAGCGGAGACCATGGTTTGAACCCAACAAACTTTCCGTAGGGATCTTTCCCGTTTACCGCCCAGTACAACCTGAAAATGAAGTTGGCTATGAAAACAAAGGCAGTTCCAAAATGGATATACCTTACCCATGCCATGCTTTTATACCAGGTTGCTTCTCCAATAGGTGCACTCAGTACCGGTGTGGCAATGTACAGACCCGTAATGAACAGGAATGTTATGGCTATTGCATTGATCCAATGGTAGACACGGACAGGAAGGCGCCATACGTAATGTTCTTCGTATAATTGTCCCATGATGTCCTCCCCTATGAGATTTTCACAGAAGTGATTTCTTCACCATTGGCATCAAAGATATGCGATGCACAGGCTAGACAGGGATCAAAGGAATGTATGGTCCTCAACACTTCCAGAGGCTGTTCAGGATCTGCCATGGGCGTGTGTTTTAACGCCGCCTCATAAGCACCGGAACGACCTTTGCGGTCCCTGGGTGAGGCGTTCCATGTGGATGGTACCACAATCTGGTAGTCCTCTATCTTTTTGTCCTTGATATGAATCCAGTGACCCAGTGCACCACGGGGTGCTTCCGTGTATCCGAATCCCTTAGCTTCTTTCGGCCAGCGATCGGGATTCCACATTTCGTTGTTGAAGGTCTGGTAATCACCCTTCTTTATGTTTGCCACTAGCTGATCATAATAGTGACGCATGAATCCAGCAGTCTGAGCACATTCGATTCCTCGGGCTGCTGTTCTACCCAGTGTTGAAAACAGTGCCTCAGCACCCACATCAAGGGTTTTTAGTACATGGTTCACGGTCTCTACCAGCATCGGGACACCTTTAACATACCCGATGAGTACGCGAGCAAGGGGACCTACTTCAACAGGATTATCTTTCCAGCGTGGTGTTTTTAACCAGCTGTATTTGTTGTCCGTATCCAGGTATTGATACGGCATGTCAGGTCCAGTGTATTTAGGGTTGGTTTCACCTTCCCAGGGATGCAGTCCCTTATCATCACCACCGGAATACGTGTACCAGCTATTGGTTACTTCTTCCCGTATATCGGACATGCTGTAGGGATCCACATCGTGAATGGTTGTGAGGTCCTTGTTCAGGATGGCACCACGTGGCCACATGAGGCTGGATGTATCATCTATGTCCGTTTCCGGGAAATCACCATAGGACATGAAACTTCCCAGTCCACCACCCCATTGTGCCCAATCCTTGTAAAAACCTGCTATGGCAATCAGGTCCGGAATATAAACCTGATCGATAAAGGTCTGGGTTCTGTCGATGATGGATTTGATTTGATTCAGTTCCTCAATGTTAATAGCCGTATCCTTGTTTGGATCGATGGCACAGGCCATGCCACCAACTGTGTAGTTCGGATGAGGATTTTTTCCACCAAAAATGGCATGGATTTTCACTATCTCCTTTTGAAACTCCAGCGCTTCAAGATAGTGTGCCACGGCAATGAGGTTTACTGCCGGTGGTAGTTTGTAGGCTTTGTGTCCCCAGTAAGCATTGGAGAAAATGCCAAGCTGACCACTTTCTACAAATGATGTTAGGGTTGATTTTAGATCCTTGAAATACCCGACGGAAGATTTCGGCCAGGATGAGATACTCTGGGCAATCTCTGATGCTTCTTTGGGATCAGCGCTCAATGCACTTACCACATCCACCCAATCAAGGGCATGGAGGTGATAGAAATGAATCAAATGATCCTGTGTTTGTTGTGTTGCGTTCATGAGATTCCTAATGATCCGTGCGTTTGGAGGTATATCAATACCAAGCGCATCTTCCACACATCGAACGGAAGCAATAGCATGCACCGTAGTACATACACCACAGATTCGTTGCGTGAATGCCCAGGCATCCCTGGGATCACGACCACGAAGGATCAGTTCAAGACCGCGCCACATGGTACCGCTGCTAAAAGCATCACTAATGACATTGTTTTCATCGAGTTTGGCTTCAATTCTCAGGTGCCCTTCAATCCTTGGAATGGGATCTACTACTATGCGTTTAGCCATGACCTAACCCTCCTTTCCTTTCTCCACACTGGATTTTTTTAGAGCGGTCCCCACTGCATGGGCTGCTGCACCCACTGCTGCTGCACCAACGGCAATTTTCCCTATGGTATCGGCATTGCTGTCAGAACCAAGGAAATCCACTGAAGCAAGTCGTGAGTAGAAGGGTCCATTGTCCCAGAAATTCGGTTCCGAACATCCAATGCATGGGTGACCGGATCCAATGGGAAAACTGGTTCCTTCATTCCACATGATCTTTGAACAGGCATTGTATGTGGTTGGTCCCTTGCATCCCATCTTATAGAGACACCAGCCTTTTCTGGCTTCTTCACTATCGAAATCTTCCACGAACATTCCTGCATCAAAGAATGGCCGTCTGTAGCATTTATCGTGTATCTTAGTGCCATAAAAGGATTTGGGACGCCCAAGACGATCCAGCTCCGGTAATTCGCCAAAGGTAAGGACATGGGTGATGACACCGGTCATGACTTCCGCAATGGGTGGACATCCCGGAACATTGATAATGGGTTTATCTTTGATGAGTTTGTGGATCGGGGTGGCACCGGTAGGGTTGGGCTTGGCATTTTGAACACAACCGAATGAAGCACAGGATCCCCATGCGATAACAGCATAGGCATCTTTTGCAGTGGCTTTTAATACATTCAGGAATGAGTCTCCACCAACCATACAATAAGCACCATTTTCCTTGACGGGAGCATTCCCTTCAACAGCAAGGATGTATTGTCCCTTGTATTCTTCCATGATCTGCTTTCGAACTTCTTCCAGTTGATGACCTGCTGCTGCAGACAATGTTTCATCATAGTCCAGTGATATCATATTCAGGACAATATCAGCCACAACCGGATGTGATGATCGCAGAAATGATTCACTGCAACAGGTGCATTCCAGTCCATGTAACCAGATTACTGGAATCCGTGGTTTTGTCTCCATGGCTTTCACAATTCTGGGGACAAATGAGGCTGATACACCAAGGTAAACAGACATAAGACTACAGAATTTCATAAAATCCCGTCGTTTTACACCGCGTGCTTCAAACACGTCCATAAAGGTCATTTGTTCTGCCATAATCCCTCCTTTGGGCTTGCAGCTGCTGATTAAGCAACTTCCTTTTTTAATAAATATTCGCAATGTCCATCTGTGGCTTCATTCAGTCCACAATTGGCCCCATAGGTACCATTGCATACCATACAGACAACATCCACATCATCTGATTTCAGTACACTGCTTTGGACATACTTATCCAGTAAAGTCTTTAATTGAGATAATTCCGAATCGCTGTACAAATCCAGAATGTGTTTCATGTGATCATTTCGTGTTGTGTAATAGGAATCAATGAGTGCCGACCCCTTGACTGACAGGGACACCGTTACAGCCCTTCTGTCGTCTGTGCGCGTCCTGCGATTCACCAGACTTAATTCTTTTAGCCTGTCGATGCTTTTGCTGGCAGCCGCACGACTGATATCCAGTATTTCAGCAAAGTCACTGGCCTTTAGTGGGCCGTAATTGTATAGTATCTTCAGTATGGAGAGTTGGGAAGGTGAGAGGTGGTCGGGCGAGATGGATTCCAGGATATCTTTCTCAAGAATATCCGATATGTATTGTGATATTATTCGGAAATTCTTATTAATATGAGCAAGATCAGGGTGAATAGTTAACCTCCTTGATTGTTAACTCCGTTAATTATATAACTAATCTGTATCAGTTACAATAGATTTTTTATATACGTCAAGGAAGTCTGCCCTTTTAATGAGCAAGAAAGTATACAATAATTAGGAGCCTGATGGAGTTCACGCTTCAGGATTTAGACTGCTACTTCATCAAAAGCATCTTAATGGTTTGGGTTTTTCCGGGAGTGGTCATGGATGCAAAATACATCCCCGAAGGCATATCCATACCAGCATGGTTTTTACCATTCCAGTGAACCTGATGGTGTCCTGGTATTACAATGGTATTAATGAGGGTCGTTACCTTTCTCCCCATCACATCAAAAATGGAAATCTCAATATTGCCAGAAACAGGAATATCATATTGTATTGTCGTGGTGGGATTAAATGGGTTTGGAATATTGTCATGCAATGCATATTCCGAAGGTAATTGCAATGATTCCTCTGTAGCCAACGCGATCACGTTTAGTATCACAGGGATTTCTACTTCCGGTGTGACAGGATCATTGGATGAAATATGCAACACACCTGGGTAACTACCCAATTCAAGTCCATTATCCTGTACAAAGTAGATCAACGAATCTGTCATACCAGGCCCTACCATTCCCTCATCTGATTCAAAAGACAACCATGGCTGCATGAACGCTCCCTGGAGCATGACATTATCCACTGCAAATCCTGAACCGCGGGACCCGCCGTCACTGGTCTGAAATCCCACCAGGGCGTCCATCCCTGCAATAGTATTCAGGTTCAGGAAATAGTAATGCCAATCATAAAATGGACTTATGGTATGAATAACATCCCATGTAATGCCATTATTCTGGCTATACACAACACTGGCAGTTTGTCCATTCATTTCTGTGAAATATCCCGAGAAGAAAAGGAAAAGTGATGTTGAGTTACTTAAATCTGCCTGTGGAAAAACTAAGACTTCAGACATGCCATTCAGATTTAGGTTATCATCGTTTATATAGGCATAACAATCCGTCGCCGGTGGTATCGGGAATCCTTGACTTCCTGCGTCTTCTCCCACCTGCCATCCCACACCTGATGTGGATCCTGTGGACCAGCCATCCGGCATCGTACAGGAGGAGAATGACTCATTGAGAAGGCTTTCTGTCGCAAGAATATCCACCTCCAACTGGAGAGAATAGTGCAACTCTCCCTCACCTGCGTTAAAAATAGGCAGCGCTGGAACGTAATAGGCATTGTAAAGGATGAGTGTATCTGTTACCACTTGAATTATGGGAGGTAATTGGACGGAACCCAGAATTGGAATTGTGATACTGGGTTGGGTAGTATCATTGGTTAAGAAGTCCAGCGACCCCATGTAATCTCCGGTAGAATCGGATTGAAAAAACAGGGTTATTGAAGCAGATCCAAACGGTGGAATGATGATTTCCTGACTACCAGAATATGTTAGTGCCGAATCAGAGACGGTGATGGATGAGATAGTGAGTTCAGCAGCACCATTGTTACGAAGTGGGATCTCCAAGGAATCCATGAACCCTGCATACTGATCCCCAATAAAAACCGTATCCATGGGGATAGCTAAAATCGGTGTGGCATCCACATGATAGGTTACAGGAAGAGACAGGGTTGGTTCGACGCCATCAACATCTGTGAAAGTCGCTTCTGCAATATACTGACCGACGTCAAGGGAAGTTGAATGAAGTGCGAGGGTAAATGATTCTGTCGAGCTCCCAGAAACCAGTACGGTATCGGCTGAAAATTCTGCCCAATATCCCAATATTGCGTTTTCAAGGAGTCCTGGTCGATAGGTATTAATTTGAGCCCACATTCTTTCCGCCTGCAATTCTGTGAATTCTGTGAGGCAGGCATCATCAGTATAATTCATGAAATTGTGTATGGGGTCCATCCCCTCTCCAGTGCATGTATCCAGGTTTTCATTGCAGGAGTATATATTGTTGCCATCAGACTGGTATGGCGTATCATCCACATAATCTCCTGGAGGTGAACATCCATTGAGAAATGTATGTCGTAACCCTAAATAGTGACCCGCTTCATGGGTCCCTGTATCTCCCTGATTATATGGCGCACTGGTTCCCCCCGGTAAAGTCGAATAGAGAAGGACAACACCATGCATGTATGAACTCTCCGGCCATGAGCTTGGTAAAAATGCCCAGCCCAGAATACCACCGGCCGGGTTACCGGAATAAATATTAAAGTAATGTACCGGATCTACCGCAAGTTGTGATTTATACGTACTCTCAAATCCATTCATATCATTAAACCAACTGTTGTTTTCCGTGCGTGTAATGATGTCCAGAGTAAACTGAATTCCATATTCATTATACGCATCGTTAAACACATCGATTTGATCCTGAATCTGTTCATCGGGTATATCTCCGGTCCCCGACGAATTATGAATCACATGCCATGCAACAAGGATATTTACCTGGTCCCTGTCTGTGCGGTGGGTTCCATATGTTTCCAGCCATGAATCAATGACAGATTGAACCTGCTCGTTTTCCTCGTGTGTGGGTTGAGGTGTGGCACACCGAATCCCCGGAGCGGGATCTCCATGCTCATTGGTATAAACAATATCCTGTTCCAATTGATCTATATTTAAAACCGGTAATGTTTGATGCCGATACACTGGCAAACGGTTACCGTTGTTTTGGCCTGTACGAGACATATCCTGCACCGTAATCTCATATGTCACGTCCTCTGTAGACTCATTTATAAGGGCTACTTCATGGTAAGCTGATGTACCGAATTCAGCAGAAGACATAATAGAATCCGGTTCAAGTGTCATTTGTCCAGAAACAAGCTGGAATAATAAAAATGGGATTAGAAAGCGAATCATATTGACCTCAAATAGGGGTATTTTGAAAAGAAAAAATAAGACGTAACAAACACGATTTATATGAAATAAAAAGGGGCCAGAACTGACCCCTTACTATGATTTTCTATCAACCAGGAATTAAAACACGTACGAAAGACCCGCAAGTACAATCAACTCACTTGATGTATTTCCAGCCGTGGTTTTATTTCGAACATTTGCCGTGGCATTGGCCGTGAGGTTTTCAATCATCTTAAAGCGAAGACCACCTTTGAATCCAATACGGGTAATATCCTGTACACCTTCACCTGACATGTAGTTCACACCGGACAGTAGTATGATTTTCTGGTTAAGAATACCATACTCTACATCCAGCTTGGCAGATGTAAATGACTGATCTGATCTCAATCCGGGTCCAATACTGAATTCGCTTGTGTTCGTCGTGAAATTCATGGTGGTCTTCAGGGGTAAGAAACCAAATCGTGAATTGGCGGTCAAACTGAATACCTGAGATGTAATTCCAGGATCAAGAAATGTGGAATCCAAATCCCTGTCATTGAATTGGTCTGCCTTGTCATAATTCACGAATGTGCCAAACAAGGAGTGTCTGGAGTCAAAGGCATCAAATGTGTAATTGATGGATGTGGTAATATTCTGCGTTTTTGTGTATTCACGCTCATCCTTGTAATAAAGCGTCGTGTCCTCATTGGTAATGTTCTCCAATGACTCAATCTCTGAGATGCCATTATCACGATCATTTTGACGATACCCAAATGTAATGGTAGGCAGTCCTGGACCCGGTATTATCGTTAGATTAGTCAGGATTCTTTTGTCCGATGTTATGTTTTCAATGGATGTGTAGACATCATCATTCTGGTGTCGGTATTCCACTGTAAGCAATATCCTGTTTTTCAGCAACTGAATTCGATCGCTAATGGTAAACTGATTTATTCCTGAAACCAGGTAGGGGTTCGCCAATGATTTAAACTGGGGACCGACTCTGGAATATTCAACGGTCAGGTAGTTACCAAAATACTGTAGCTTTGCACGACCGCGATAGGAAAGTGACGGCATGTTTAAAATTGCGTCCCCAATTTCAACCGTTGCAGAATCTCCAATTGCATTCATGTCAATGGGTGACAGTGGAATCATACCAATCCCTATGACGAAAAAATCCTCTAAATCTGCAGGATCAATAGGGATATCATCCAAATTCAATGATCCGGCAAGGGAGTTGTCCGTCGAATCGTCCAAAAGTGTATCCAAGCCGGCAAGGGTCAGTGCACCATCCCAGATATCCTTGTTATACAAACTGAATGCCATCTCACCTTCGAGGAGAATACGTTTATTGTCCAGATAAAAGCCTATATCACTACCAAGAACAATATTGTCCTGAGGTGCCACACCTTTCCAGTCTGTTGGATCATCCAATGATACATTCACGAATCCGCTATCATTTTGAGTCAGCTGCAAAAAGTCCTGTAACGTGTAATCATTGTCACCGGTAAAACCAACCGACAGGTTTTCTTCTAAATGGATTTTTGCCTCATTCAAGATACTGGAAACAGTATTGATATTATCTTTTATCTTGAGGAAACTGAATCCCATCTGGAAATATTTTCCTCCACCAAAGCTGAGTCGACCTCCTGTCAGGTTCTGCTGGAAAGTATATCCCTGCCTTGTTAATGACACAAAGGTAGTATCTCCCTGACGGTTCATACGATTGACAGCATAGGACGCATCAGTTTCAAGACTTCCATCTACTTCACGAACCAGATCTCCCTGCAAATAGTGAAGATTAATGACCCCCAGTTTCAGGTTGGCCTCAAGTCCTCTTACCCTTTTTCCATCGATAGTGAATCTTGAAATCCGTGAATTTGTATCCCCAAAATTCAAATCAAGAAATCGACTGAGAGATAATTGAAATGAGTACCGGTTCCTGGGTTGGATGAGTGGGTCTTCATCTGTGGCAAGCTTCACATTCGTCCTCATCCGCAGCCAGTCATATGCACTTCCTCTGAAGAAAATCCCGACTGTCCCAACGGACAATTCGCTTTCGTCCAGTTTATCCAGTCTATAGGTGGATGTGACTTTTCCGCTCCAATCCAGCTCGTCGGACCAGCTTTTAGCACCGGCAACAGTGAAAGACCATTTTTTCTCAATGGGAGGACCCCCATCCTGTCGTATCATGATCCGAATCGTATGGGTTCCGGGATTCATCATAGCAGGCGCATAGCTTAGCATTTCCGGTTCAACACTTGCCCGGGATGTAATATCTACGCCATCCAGAAAAAGGTGGATTCTATCAGTGGAAACATTGCTTGCGCCATAGAAAGATGCTGCAACCAGCACTTCACTTTTAAGGACCGTGGAATTGTGTAAGTCTTTTAAATCTTTCGGACTTTTCATTTAAAAAGTTAAGGTGTACTT
>CAYFMT010000012.1:0-74082 GCA_964344305.1 uncultured bacterium
AAGAGAAAACTATGGCCCCTCTTTCAAAAGTACAGAAACTTATGGACTCAACTTAGGCGATTTAATTGAATAAGTATTCCAAAACAATCCTGGTAGCATTTATTTTGTTTGTTTCATGCGAATCAGGAATCAATGTGGATGAACTGGTCCAGGGCAGATGGTATTTTGTGGATGGATATTCCTCAACTTCAATTGTTGCATCAATGGATCAAACCATCCCAGATAATAGCAACCCGGGAGTTGGCGGCATCAATGTTTCAGGACAAATCACCGCCACACTTCAATACATGGAGGGATTCGTTTCTGACTCCATTGTGGCTTACTCATTTTCAAATCAGGCAGGGTTCGACTCTACTTCGTTCCCCTATGGTGAATTTATTGCCCTGGGGACAGATCTTTTTGGTTCATGGGTTTATACGTATTATTACTATCATTATATGAATGCAGACAGCAAGATTGAATTTCTGTCAAGTGATTCTATTATCAATATTTACCAAGGACAAAACGATACAACTTATGTGAATCCAATTACGATGTATGGGTTTGGTTACGATACCCTTTTTGGAATTCCATTTCCAGTGGTGGATTCATCATTGACGGTGGATATCAGTGGAGCTTTGATTCCGCAATACCTTGATATAGACGCCAATACTCCAGTACCATACAATTATTCATCCAATAACTATGATTATGTGTCCTATTTTTCACTGGATTTCGATGACAATGGTATTCTCTATGGACAATTGGAAATGGATTATGCAGGGTACACGTTATCTGACACTCTTGAAATTCAGTATGATATCTTAAATGATACACTCATTGTCCAAGGTGGCTGGTATTTTGGTCAAACTTCATTTGGTGAAATAGATTCCATTCATATTTCCGTCTACCAGAACATGGACCAAATGTCCCTTGTGTTTGAATTCGACCCCTGTGTCGTCTCCGGGGATAGTACATGTTACTCACTTTATGAAGGGATTATTGGACTACAGGATTCCACACTTACTTCAATTGTTTCCAGGGATAGCCTGGTTTTTTCACAGCTGCAACCATTGAGACTATTAAACAAGAAACATGATTTTTTTGATAGAATTAACAGAATCATATATATGGTAAACACTTTGAACTTTTAATTATTTACATTCCATATATGCCTAATTTCTTATTTATTGTCCGGTTACTAATTGGAATCTCCATTTTTCATGGATATAGTAAATCAAATCAGGTTCCATTTCTTAACTATAAGGTTTTTGATCAATCTTCAAGTATACCCCAAACCAATGTCACAGATTGTATACAATATCATAACGGAACGATATGGATTTCCACCGTAAATGGTTTATATACTTATGATGGGACATTATGGAAAAAGCAAGGAGTATTTGTTGAGGGTACTGATTATTCAAATATAAGCTATTTATTCTTATCAATTTCTGATTCAAGTATTTACACTATTAGTAGGAAATTTGGGGAAAACAGTATTTCACTATTTACCTTTGAAAACAATAAATGGAGTTATATTGATTACCCAATTAACAAAAAGAGAGCTATTAAAAATTTTATAGTTTATAGATATGAAGGAGCGAGGTATATTTTATTAAACTTACATGAAAAAGGGTTACTTCGACTCAATGGTTCGAAGATTGAAAAAATATTTGATTTTGATGGAATTATTAATATTGAGGTTGTTGGTAAATTCATATATATCTGCACTGAAAACGGTTTATTCAAGTCTAAAAAAGATCTGACCAAAATTGAAATAGTTAGAGGTACAGAGAATTCTACTGTATTAGGCGTGTTTCAGAATAGCAACAGTGATATACAAGTATTATCAGATTTTTGGATTGCTACAGTCGTGGGAGACAGTATAAAGGTGAATAAATCAAATGTATTTTCAGAAACGACAAAATATGAACATGCAAGATTCGAAAGGTCAATAGTACTCTACTCAAAGAATGTGGGCTTGCTTTTCGGTACAAAATCATCACTCAGCCTTTACAATGAGAACCTAAACTCCTTTATGCCATTGATACGATCAACTACTTCGAAATATTTCGATGGAATTAAACAATTATTAGTTGACAAAGAAGAGAATATCTGGGCATGCAGTCCTCGAGGTCTATACAAAATTCAGAAGCAAGCCTTTTTAAACTATAATACAATAGGTGGCCTTCTAGAAGATGAAGTTTCATCTATTTTGATTGATTCAGTTGTCATTCTTGGACACAATAGTGGTTTTACATTTTTTAATGCACCAATGACTAAAATCCGTATTATTGATTCATTGTATACAATTCAATCAAATGCAAGGGTTATGGATATTAAAAGAAGTCCATCAGGAGAAATATATTCCGCGGTTTCAAGTTTAGGGATCATGCAAATTTCGAATTATAACTACGAACTATTTGAGGCCCCAACAGGATACACATTTTATGGACTTGATTTTTTCGATAATTCTATATATGCGGGTGGAAACTTAGGAGTTTGTAGCATTGAAAGCGGTAGCAATCAGCTACATGCCGTTACAGAATTGACAAATCTAATTGTAAAAGATCTTACGGTGACTAAAGAGGGTATCATGCTAATAGCTTCTCCTGATATTGGTGTTGGTAGATACTATCGAGATACATTTGTTATTAGTGACAATTCAACGGTTGGTAACCTGAACATTTATAAGGTGTTTGGAGATAGTATTCTATACTATTTAGGTACTACAGCGGGTTTATATACTTACAATTCTATATTTAACACCATCACCAAACACACTGATCCGTTTTCTATTGATAGACCTGTTTATATGATTGAGGAGGATCCTAAGGGCCGAATGTGGTTTGGTACCGATAATGGGGTCTATAGATGGGATGGTGAAAACCTTCGACATTACACCACCTCTCATGGCCTCATTGGACCTGAAACTAACCGAAACGCAAGTGCCATTGATAGCCTCGGACGTATTTGGATTGGGACAAACAAGGGACTATCCATCTATATGGAAGAATGGGACTGGGAACCGGCACCTCCCCCATTTGTGTACCTAAAGGATTACTATACATCATACGACACCATCAACCCAGGTAAACCGACTAAACTCCGGTACAATAACAATGATATCACCTTTAAATATGTGGCAAACAGCTTCATTGATGAGGACAAAGTATTCGTATCAACCAAACTGGATGGATATGACTCACACTGGCAACCCGATGTAAGCAGTCATATACAGACAGCAAAATACACAAACCTCCCACCCGGGCAATACACATTTCAATTCAAAGCACGTGGTATCGATAATATATACAGTGACGTAATCTCCACTGCAAGCATTACCATCCTTCCCCCTTTCTGGAAAACCTGGTGGTTTCGATCTTTTCTCGGAATTGGAATCCTTATCGGTGGATATATCGTGCATTACACGATCCAACGAAAAAAATACATGACAATCCTTGAGGACACTGTGGATGATCGAACCCGCCATTTGGATCAATCAAAACGTAATTATTCATCTCTTATAGGTCGGGCACTGGATCCCATCATCGAATTTGATATGAATGGTTACCTCACTTCATGGAACTCTGCCCTATGCGATGTATTTGGATTTTCCTCAGACGATCTCGAGGAAAGACATATTAGGTCACTGTTCTATACTGAAGAAGATTACCTAAACTATTGGACAGGAATCTTGCAATATATAGTTTCAAATGATTCAACAATCGTGGACCAATCCATGGAATTACACGCCATTACATCCATTGGGGAAAAACGACGCACCATCTTTTCAACCTATACCCGAATTCACGATGACGAGATTATTTTTACGGCCTTTATGAAGGATATCACAGAGCAGAAACGGATGGAAAGAATCCTGCAGGAGAATCTGGTGAAACTGGAATCTCAGAGAGAAGATTTAAAACGACTTTCCCTTGAAGCAATACGTATTCAGGAAACAGAACGAAAACGAATCAGCCAGGATTTACACGACCAGATTGGTCAATCACTATCCATCATAGATTTCAAGTTACATCTGGTAGGCGAATTGAAGAAATCAGATAAAAACATCGGTTCTTTAGTACAGGAATGCAAGGATCATGTCACGGCTGCATCAAAGGATATTCATAGATTCACCTATGAATTACGTCCAACTATACTGGATGAAGTTGGGTTAAAAAACTCTATCAACGAACACATTGATCAAATCGCTGCTACATCAAAACTGACCTATTCCGTTACAGGAAAAATTAATGAAAACCTGATTCCACATGTATATCATGTCATTATCTATCGTATTTACCAGGAAACACTATCGAATATCCTTAAACATGCAGAGGCAAACACAATCCGTATTCATTTCAAACAATCAACATCTGAATTTCACATGACAATGGAAGATAATGGAAAAGGATTTGATCTTGAGGATATTGGTGGTCCCAGTCAATCTGGGGGTTATGGTATCCTGGGAATGCAGGAACGAGCCAGGTTCGTGGGTGGATCGCTTGATATGAATACCAGTCCAGGCAATGGCTGTAAAATCAAGCTGACATTACCACTGGATAATGAAGGTTAGGCAATACGATTCTATTGTTTTTTTTACCGGTGCAGGGATATCTGCTGAGAGTGGGGTTCCCACTTATCGTGGTGCAGGAGGAATTTGGGAACAGTATGACTGGCAATCGGTGGCCTGCCAGTCCGCCTTTATGACCCACCCGGAAAAGGTGCTTGATTTCCATGAGTATAGACGATCCCTTGTGTCTTCCTGTAAACCAAACATGGCTCATACAACAATTGCTCAGGCTCAATCCTATTCAAAGGTCCATATCATTACCCAAAACATTGACGGACTTCATCAAAAAGCAGGGTCCCACAGTGTCATTGAACTCCATGGCAGTTTATGGAGGTTACGCTGTGAAAAATGCGATAAAAAAGTCACTGATCTTGATGAGAAGTACCAGACTAGAATGTGTGCATGTGGAAACCGATTTAGACCGGATATTACCTGGTTTAATGATCCCATCAACATCAGTGTATTTGAAGAGGCCCGGGAGTTGATATTATCCTGTGATCTTTTTCTATCTATTGGAACATCTGCCAGTGTCTGGCCAGCAGCAGGCTTACCAATGGTGGCTTTTGATACATCATCTCACACTGTTGAAATCAACCTGGAAAAAACTGAATTATCTCATCACTTTTCGGAGAACTACTTCGGAAAAGCAGGAGATATTTTACCAGACCTTATCGAATTCCAATAGAGGGACGATTCATTATTTCATAAATTCTAACTCATCTACAAGGAGTCGGAATGCCATACAAATCCATTATAGTGGGAGTATCATGTGAAGGGAATGAATCCCTGGTAGTTCAGGAAGCATTTAAACTAAAGGAACAGTTGGGAGCCTCTCTGACCTTTATTCATATCAACAGGACTCATGCCGGTGAAATGAGCATGATGATGGATTCACCAGGACGTCGGTATGATGAAGAGGAAGTGCGTGAGATTATCTCCAACTATGGCTTTCAGACTGTTGATTTCAATATTGAAATTGATACAGCAGAATATGTTCAACGTGCTCTTACCAAGCATTCAAAACATGCTGATCTTTTAATACTCGGACACAGAAGAATGAGTTCTTTTAAAGAAAAATTCTTTGATTCAATTGATGAGGGTATCGTAAATAATGTCAAATGCCCCGTTCTTGTAGTACCAAAACCAGAATAGAATGCACACAAAACGTATTGGTCTGGTTTTAGGACCAATCCTATGCCTTGTTTTTTCTATATTTATTGACCTCTCTCCTGAGAATCCAAGTATTAGCTACACTGCAGGTATTGCTCTGTGGATGGCCATCTGGTGGATCACTGAAGCTGTACCATTGGCGGTAACAGCCCTGTTACCTGTCGTCCTATTCCCCTCACTTGGAATTATGAATGGAAAACAGGTCGCCCCCATTTATTTCAATCATATCATTTTCCTGTTTATTGGTGGGTTCCTTGTGGCACTGGCCATGCAAAAATGGGAATTACATAAACGTATTGCATTAAGAATCCTTGTTTGGTTTGGTGTTAATCCGAAAAATATATTAGCCGGATTCATGATCGCCACTGCCTTTCTATCCATGTGGATATCCAATACAGCTACAACCATGATGATGGTACCCATCGCATTATCTATTACCATCAGGCTTGGAGAAATCCTGGACAAAAAAGAAGTACAAAAGTATGCTATAGGTATTTTCCTGGGGATTGCCTATAGTGCATCTATTGGTGGTATCGCAACACTGGTTGGAACCCCACCGAACCTGTCCTTCGCAAGGATTCTCACAATTCTCTTCCCCGGTGTTCCCGAGATATCCTTTGCATCCTGGTTTATGTTTGCTTTCCCCATATCCGTTATTTTCCTGTTTATTCTCTGGGTATTGCTCTCAAAGCTGTTCCGCCCGGCTCCTGATAAATTCAAGCTGGATATCACACTATTCAGAAATCAATACAAAGAGTTGGGACCGATTTCTTTTGAGGAAAAAATCGTCTTTTTTAACTTCATTGCCCTGGCAGTATTGTGGTTAACCAGAGCTGATATTTCGTTCGGAGGAATCCAGTTACCCGGTTGGTCGCGCCTTTTTCCATTTCCACAATATCTCAATGATGGTACTGTTGCCATTGCAATTGCCATTCTGCTATTTGTTATCCCGAGCAGAAACAAACCGGGAACGAGGATACTGGATTGGGACACAGCTTCAAAACTCCCCTGGCACATTGTACTTCTTTTTGGCGGTGGTTTTGCCCTGGCTAGTGGGTTTAAGGAATCAGGATTAGCCTTGTGGCTTGGTCAACAATTCACTGGCGTGGGTACGTTACCCCCTCTACTGATCGTATTTTCTATTTGTATATTTGTTACATTCCTGACAGAACTTACATCCAATACTGCCACGGCAGAGATGTTCTTACCAATTTTGGGCTCAATAGCTGTTGCCATTCAAATGAACCCTCTTTTCTTAATGATCCCTGCTACTCTCTCCTGTTCATTTGCCTTCATGCTCCCTGTAGCCACACCTCCCAATGCCATCATCTTTGGAACAAATCAATTAAAAATCAAAGATATGGTTCGCGTGGGAATATGGATGAATCTCATTGGGGCCATTATGATTATTGGCGCCACATTCCTTTTCGGGAAAATGGTTTTTGGGATTGATCTATCCGTCATGCCTGATTGGGCAGTCATGCACTAATCATTGGATGCTCCCGTCCTTTTCTATTTAATTTCGGACACATTAGTCCGATTAAATACGCCACTTTTATCATTCCGGAGCACATCATGAAATCCCTGCAAGCCCTCGTCCCTCTCCTTTTCTGCACCACCCTTTTCAGTAATTCACTTGAATCCGTTTCCTTGAGCGGGTTCATAAAATTTGATGCTTTTTATGATACTCATCCAATGAGTGCAGCAAGAGAAGGTCATTATGCCCTGTACCCAACTAATGAGGACGATAATTCCCAGCTGAACTTTGTTCTGTTTCAGTCAAGATTCCGTTTCAAGACACCTTCAATTGATGTTCCATTTGGAACAGTATCCGGTCTCATTGAAGCTGATTTCTTCGGCACAGCAAACGGCTATGAAAACCAGGTACGACTTCGGCATTCCATGATGAAGATTTCATCAAAAAATACCACATGGATAATCGGACAATTCTGGACCCCACTTTTCAATGTTCATGTCTACCCTGGTACAATCAGTTTCAACACTGGCGTTCCGTTTCAGCCATTTGCACGAATGCCTCAAATCCAAAGTATTATCCATGTAACGCCGACCATTTCCATCCTTGGTGCTGCTACCATGCAGCGTGATGCGTTCCAGGAAATAGGTGGAAATGAGAAACAAATCGATTCAGGTGTACCCGGTTTTCATATTCATGGACGCTTCAACAGCAATATGATGTTTGCCGGAGGAGGAATCTATACAAAGACAATTTCCGTGGATGATAACATCACTATCACTCCTATGGTACGCACACTTTACACGAAACTGTCTTTTGAAAAACTAACCATGAAGCTGAAATGGATCCAGGGAGAGGACCTGGCAGATCATATTATGATAGGGGGATACACTGCAATCACGAACAGCACTGGCGGTGTGCGTTATGAGTCATTGTCTAGCACAAATATATGGGCGGATGTCAATTTTGCATTTGAACCTGTTTCCATAGGATTATTCCTAGGACAAACGAAAAACCTTGGGATGAATTCAACCCTTGCTCAAACAGAATCCGCAATATTTTACGCTCGTGGGCAGGACATACAATCCGTGATGCGCATCTCCCCAAGAATTCAACTCCAATGGAACACCTTACGATTTGCCTATGAATTTGAAATGACAAAAGCAGATTACAAATCCGATTTTAATGAGAATCTTATCCCAACCGGTTCGACTAAATCCCGGATAAACAATCGAAGTCTGTTTGCGGCGTACCTGTTCTTTTAAACATTCGAAATGTGGGCAGAAAATCTACCCACATTTTATTCTATATGACCCATTTCCATCCTATATTTCCGCCGTCGAATACAACCTGATTGGAACATCACATGAAAAAATTCTTCCTTATTTCAATGAGTATCATCCTTAGTGTTGGGTATGGAAACACACTGGATTCATTTCATGCTGCCATAGGTCAGAATGCAGTGGTACAAAGTAAGAATCAAAGGATTCAACAGTTTTACCCGGATAGATTGAATTCACTGGGGTTGTCAGCGGATAAATCACCTGTCGAAAATGCTGTGAAGGTGTTGACCAATTTTGCGAATGCCTATTCCATTGAACCAGGAAATGTTCGTCTGGAGGCTCATGATCAAAAGGGACATTTACATTATGTTATTTTTAGACAAACCGTTAATTCTGTTCCTGTGTATCAATCCAAAATAGATTTTCGTTTTAGAGACAATCATTTATTGTTGATGTCCAGAATTCAAACCTATCCGAACCTTGATGTAGATACCAATCCCACAATTGACCGTGATATGTCGCAGGAAATCATCCAACTTGAAACCCAGTTTAATCCGGACAGAAATGATATGTTTGTGAAATCACCCGAACTGTTTGTTTACCTGGATTACTCCGATGAAGTTCAGGTCGGTCGCCTTGCCTGGCTTGCAAAAGTCCAGATTCATCACCCAAGGAATTCTGTCTATTTAAGAGCCGTCAGTTTCTATGAAGTATGGATAGATGCCCATTCCGGAGACTTGATTTCCATGATTGATCGTGCTGAAGATATTGAAATTACCGGCAGGATTACGGGAATGGTAAAGGATGTCCCTTACGGCACACCAACAGAGAGACCATTGGAAGATCTAAGGGTACAGGTTTCAGGGATAGGTGATACATACACAGACGAAGATGGATTTTACACTATTGATATTGGAACAACGCAGCGCGATGTTACGGTGGATTTTTATGGGTACTATCTCGATATTGATACCAGGAATACTTCTGAGGCTGTCATCACGGTTACCGCTACTCCCGGTGATACCATCAACATGCTGTTTGATGATCTCGTCTCGCTTCCATCTGAACGGGATACCTATTTTCATGCCAATCTGGTTCATGACTGGATTACCGATCTTGACAACGATTTTACAGGAGCTGATTATGTCATGCCGGCTGCTGTAAATATTGGTAGTGAGGACCCCTACTGGCCCTGTAATGCCTATTGGAATGGAACGGGCATCAATATGTTTTCTGCAGGTGGTGGATGCAGCGATACTGGGGAGATGGCAGATGTGATCTATCATGAATATCAACACGGTTTAACACAATTTGCTTATGATCCTTTTCCCTCTCCATATGAAAGTGGTATGGGCGAAGGATTCAGTGACTATACGGCCATGACTATTCGAAATTCACCCTGCCTAGGTGATGCTTTTTTTGGGACCCCCGGAGATTGCTTAAGGGATGGGGAAAATACTCGGCAGTTCCCAGGGAATGAATGTGGTGGTTCTGTGCATTGTCTCGGTGAAATATCCATGGGATCCATGTGGCAAATGAGAAAAAACCTAATAAACACATTTGGTGATTCAGCTGCAGCCGTTGCTCATTCAGACACCCTCTTTAGATGGGCCATGTTTGGACGTCCTTACACCGTACCCGAACTCCTCGATGAAATTCTTATTGCAGATGACGATGATGGAACACTGGTAAACGGAACACCCAATTTCACAGATATTGCTGATGGCTTTGCACAGCATAATGTCTATGCTTCCATCCCGGAATATGGAATTGCCCATACTCCAATCATGAATATGGATGCTGCACCGAATCCTATTCTTATAGAAGCATTTATCAGCTCTATCCATGGGGATATTGTAAATCCACAGCTTCATTACTCTATTCTAGGTACAAACACAACCATTCCAATGAATCCTACAGAGGACCCAAGCACTTTCCAGGCGTTTATTCCCGCCATGGAATCCGGTACCATTGTTACATATTATATTGATGCATCCGATGCAGAGGGTAATTACATGATCGTCCCTGAAACCGCTCCAGAGCATCCATATTTCTTCCTGGTAGGAGATATCCAATCCTTCCCCGTTCTAGCCAGTGATAATGCTGAAACAGATCAGGGATGGACACTGGGAATTGATACTGACCAGGCATCCACTGGGATCTGGGAGCGGGTTGATCCAATCGGTACAGAAGGAAATGGAATTCAAGCCCAGCCGGAATTCGATCATACACCAAATGGAGAAATCTGTTTCGTTACAGGTAATGCCGAATTTGATGGAACAAATGTTGGCGAAAATGATGTGGATGGTGGAGTTACAACTCTGGTCTCACTACCTTATAACCTTTCAGGTGTTCTACAGCCTATCCTCACATACTGGAGATGGTATACCAACAATGCTGGGGATTCACCTGGTGAGGATGTGTGGCGAGTGCAGATCTCAAGTGACAGTCAAAACTGGATAACGCTTGAAGAAACGAGCGAATCACAGTCTTCATGGGTTTATAAACAATATCTAATTGACGAATATGTGGATTTAAACGAAACAGTTTACATCCGATTCCAGGCTGATGATTCCGGAGACGGATCCATTGTTGAAGCTGGAGTAGATGATATTGAAATCCGCAATGGCCTTTCGTTGAATGTCGATCCCGGGGATATGGATTTCTCCCAGACGCTGGACATCTATGATATCCTTGCGATGGCCGATGCTATCACAGGTGAGGGCGGTCCGAATGGTATACAAACATACGTGGGTGACATCAACGGGGACGGAATCCTGAACATTATGGATGTTATAATTATGGTACAGATGGTACTGGATTACTGATCCAGAATGTACCCAAAATTTCATAGTTTTTTCCTTACCCTGCTTATCTCTGCAGGGGTTTCTCAGAACATTTCTGGCATTATTCACGAGAACGAACTCGACATGGATAATGTTAAAGAAGCCGGTCGGCTATTAATGGATCATGGGATTGGGTTTGTAAAGATCGAATCCAATAGCAAATCAGATGATACGTGTGTCGTCACTATCCATGGGTATGAATCAAGAGGTTACGAATGGGTTGTACCGCTATCAGGATTAGCTCAACGTTTTGGAAACTCTTATTTTTACCGATATGATTGGGACTCCTGTCCTGACACAATATCCAAAAATTTCAGTCATGACATGTCATTGTTACTTGATACCAAACCAAAACCCAGCGTGTTAATCCTGTTTGCCCACAGTTACGGTGGAGTTATTTTGACATTATCGCTGAAGTCTTTAGTAAATCCAGGTAGTGTAAATGCTCATGTAATTGCGTCCCCACTGGCAGGATACCCCAGGTTGACTGATGCGTGTAGGAATGAGGATATAACAGAACAATACGAATGGGATACCTGGTCTGAAAACATTCGATTCTATCAGTGGAGAACCCAGCATAAAAGTGATGGGGCCTTTAATCATCTGAAAAAAGACCCACAATTGATTTCTATTCCAGGCAGTCAGGTTGTGACACTCCCTGATACCATGGATGGTCATCGACTGGGACACAATTGGTCCATCACATGGGTAATGCGTCAATTTCTAAATAGTAATGATTAATATCGGATTCAAGGATTCTTAATAAAGAAATTGCTGAATATCATACACGGATATTTTTACACCTCGATCCGTTACTTCATTCAATCTATATCGTAAATCCGCTGCCTGACGTTTGATTTCACGCCTGCTCATAAAATCCACACCAGCATTTTCCATGGCTGTCCTGAATTCTGGATTGGCATCATAGTATTCAGATACGTATACCATATCACCCTGTCCGAGCGACAGGTTTTTAGTTACTTCAACACAATCTTCAACATGTTTCTCCGCAAAGGTGTTTCCACCTATCCCGGCAAGAAATATAACCCCGACACTTACTCCACCTTCCTTCAAGCTCGCTACCAGTGAGTAGAGTTCATTATCCAATCGCGGTTTATTCATTATGGTTAATAAATCAGGGTTTCCAGTTTCAATACCAAGGTAAACGCGTTTTAAACCTGAGTCAGCTAGGGCGCGAAAATCATCACAATCCTTTTTAATACCGGTATAGAGGTCGATAAAAGAGTAAATATTCTGTAGCTGTGGAAAATACCCGTGGATCGTATCCATCACCTCAAGTAACTGTTTTTGAGGCATGATAACAGCGTTAGCATCGCCCAGGAAAATGGATTTTCGCAGGTGTATCCCTTCTCCGATGAATCCCTGAATATCATTTAAGTGCCGAATAATTGCTTCCAGGGATTTAATACGAAAATCTCGATCACGATAAAAATTGCAGAATGTACATTTATTGTAGCTGCACCCTTCAGTGATCTGTACAACCAATGCCATGTATTGATCCGGTGGCAGAATGGATATGGGCTTATATACTTCATGAAATCGATGGGTTTCATTTCTCAGGGCTTGATCATCCCATTGCAGGATTCTATCGCATACGGACTGTGCATCTTCTGGAAACTCACTGAAGTAGCTATGTAATTCGGATAACCCTTTTTGATAATCTGGCATTGCCTCAGCCATGGGGATTTCATCGACACTTCGAAATACATCCAATCCTACAAGCTTTCTTGATTTCAGGAAATACCGATTGTCCAGCGTCCTGCGAATGTTCCTCTCCTTCACATACATCCCCTGGAGCCTTCCTTCCCTGTCGAATGTCCATAGATTATCGCCTGGATTGATGAACAAATTCACAGCATGTTCTTTCACTGTAAGTGAAATGGTCCTGCCTTTATCATCGATAGAATACTGGTCTCCTTTGATCAATTTATCATGCTTCATTACAATCACCAATCATTCGTACAATATCCTTTGGGAATACAGCGATTTTATCCGGACCTGCTTCTTCTAACTCCATTCTTCCCTTGAATCCCCATAAAACCCCCATGGATTTAGCTCCTGCGTTTCGCGCCGTTTCAATATCGATGGCAGAATCACCAATCATAAGGATTTCTTTGCAGGACACATGCAATGCATGAGAGATAAAGTTCAATCCATAGGGATCAGGTTTTAGTGGATATCCATCCCGTCCCCCTAACACTGGATCGAAATTAATTCTTGGGAAAAATCTATCCACTGATATTTTTGTATACCTGATTGGTTTGTTGCTGAGGACTGCCATTGGAATGTGCATCGCAGTAATGGTGTCCAGCACTTCATGGATTCCATCATAAACTGACGAACCAGTTTCCCAGGACATACTGTAGTTCTGTTTTACTTCATCAATCAATGTTGGCAATTGGGAATGCAAATCGGTTGGAAATGAATCCTGTATAAGCTTTTCGATTCCACTACCAACAGCATTTTTATAGAAAGTATTATCAAACTCCGGCAGATTATATTTATGCAACACCTGATTTACTGCTGATTTAATACCATCCAGCGTATTCAACAGTGTACCATCCAGGTCAAATACAATCGCTTTGATCATCAATCTTGACAGTTTTGAACTAATTTTTGATAAAATTTCATGGGATTGAATTTACCATTACTTCCCTATGTAGTACGAAATCAATGGGTTGAAAATCAGTCATTTTTCGGATGATTTTATCTTCTTTTTTTACTGTGGATAACTTGTGGAAAACATAAAATAGTATGCATTTTCTCGACGAGAAATTTGCATTATCCGGTTTTTTAGTTTGCTTATCTTTTGGTCAGGTTTTAGATTTTGCCTGCCAACTAGGCGATATATCGCCAAATCACTTGCCAGCCATATTTTTTGACATAAATACGTCCAACATTACGATACCAAAGGAACCTGTATATGGCGGAAGCGATTGAACTCAACTTCTCGGGAAATAAACCGAAAAGTGAGAATATTGATCCCATTGTAAAAGAAACATTATTGGAAGCTCAGAACGCGGAACTGAGTGACGAATCCAATAAACCTAATGAAAACCCCTATCACATAGATCGTTATTACCATAACGATACACTGGGGAAAGATGTCCTAAAAAATAAATACCTGTCCCCAGAGGAAAACCATCCCTTCGAGATATGGGAACGTCAGGCAATGGCTATTGCCTCGGTTGAACGGACCAAAAAGCTTCGGGAAACATGGGCCAGACGATTTCAGTCCATCCTTGAAGATTTCAAATTTGTTCCGGGCGGACGGATCATGCATGGCGCAGGCCGCAACGACATAACCACCACGTTGAATAACTGTTATGTCGTGGCCATAAAGGATGACTCCATCAAGTCCATTTACCAAACTATCAATGATGAAGCCATGACGTATAAATATGGCGGGGGTTGTGGCCATGACCTTTCTATCCTGAGACCCTCAGGTGATGCCATTAATGGTACCGGTGGCAACTCATGTGGTCCCACAGGATTTATGAACCTGTTCAGTGAAAATACCAATACTATAGCTCAACACGGTCGTCGCGGTGCAAATATGCAAACCCTGAGGATTGATCATCCTGACATTGAAAAGTTCATTGAAATAAAAACCGGGGATATCAATATGGTGAAATATTCCAATATCTCCGTGCTTTTAACGCATGAATTCATGAAAGCTGTGGAAAATGACAGTGAGTTTAATCTCACATGGGAAGGCGAAGTATACAAAACGATCCAGGCCAGGGACTTATGGAATAAAATTATATTACATGCACATGAAAGCGCTGAACCGGGCTTATTGTTCTGGGATACGATGAAAGAATACCACAACGCTGAATATTGCAGTCCACTAGTGTCTACCAATCCATGTGCTGAGCAACCATTGCCCGACGGCGGTTGCTGTAACCTTGGTGCGGTAAATCTCGAACGATTTGTAGACGACCAGGGCAATTTCATGGAAGATGAATTCAAGGAAACAGTTCAGTACGCCACTCGATTTCTTGATAATGTTGTGGATTACAACATGGATAGGCATGCATTGGAGAGCCAAAAGCAAAATGCATCCAATGATAGACGAATCGGCCTGGGTATCCTTGGACTGGGTGATATGCTGGTTAAAATGAAGATTAAATATGACAGCGAAGATGCCCTCCAGACGGTGGACCAGGTTATGCAAATTTTCAGAGATACAACCTACGAGACCAGTTCTGATATTGCTCGCGAAAAAGGTGCATTCCCTCATTTTGATTGGGACGGATACAGTCAGAGTAAATTTATCAAAAATCTTCCGAAACATCTTCGTGACACCATCAAGGAACAGGGCATTCGTAACTGTACATGTACCACAGTTGCTCCAACGGGTAGTGGTGCAATTGTTTCACGGGTCACATCTGGTGTTGAGCCTATATTTGCCACATCTTACAGACGGAAGGTGAAGAAAAATGATGGGTACGGTAAGGAATTTGATGAATATACCGTTTACCATCCCGTTATCGAAAAACTGTTCGGTAATGATGAAAATCTGCCAGATTACATTGTGACAGCTCACGAAATTGATCCGTATTTCCGTGTCAAGATGCAGGGTGTTATCCAGAAATATATTGATAGTTCCATTTCATCAACTGTTAATCTCGCTGAAGACATCAACCTGGATACCGTCGCTGATATTTATATGTCTGCCTATCAATCCGGTCTGAAAGGAATTACTGTTTATCGAGAAGGCAGCCGTGAAGGCATCCTCGTGACAGATAAAAAAGAATCCAAAAATAAAAAGGAATCAGCAGATACATCCGATACCCAGCAAAACGGCCAAATGCATTTTCAAACACAAATGCGGCCCAGGATCAGGCCCAGTACAACACAGGGAATGACCAGAAGAATTCGTACAGGTGAAGGCACTCTGTATATCACCATAAATCAGGATCCCGATGGGTTGTGTGAAGTCTTTACAGCAATTGGGAAAGCCGGGGGAAATGCTGCAGCACAATCCGAAGCAATTAGTCGATTGATTTCACTTGCCTTACGCTCCGGAATAGATCCGAACGCCATTGTGAAGCAGCTTATTGGGATAAGCGGTCCAAACCCCACATGGGAAGATGGCCGACTTATCCTTTCCACCCCGGATGCGATTGGTAAAGCACTGGAAGATTATCTCAATAATCATAGCTCAACCCAACCACAGCATGACGAATCGTTTCCTTCATCCACACAATTCACACTCGCTGATGACAGGGAAACAAAGGCCAATCCTGTAACAGATTATACATTTAAGAATATCACCACATGTCCAGACTGCGGCAGCACGGTTCAACATCAATCCGGTTGTGTAACATGTCCAAGTTGTGGCTTTTCAAAATGTGAATAATCCACCATTAAGTCCTAAAAACAAAAAAGCCTTGAAGGAAACCTTCAAGGCTTTTTAACAACTAAAATCTATTAGTTTATACTTCCATGACTTCAGCTTCTTTATGTTCCTGAACTTCAGCAAAACGCTTAATGTGATCATCTGTCATGGTCTGGATTTCATCCTCAGCACGTTTTATCAAATCTTCTGAAATACTTTCTTCCTTCTGATAATCCTTCAAATGATGAATGGCATCCCTGCGAACATTTCGTACGGCAACACGCCCTTCTTCAACCAGTTGGTGCACAATTCGAATCAACTCTTTTCTCCGTTCCTCGCTCAATGCTGGAATAGGACATAGAATTATCTGACCGTTGTTGCTTGGTGTCAAACCCAGGTTGTGGTTTAGAATCGCCCTCTCAACATCAGCCAACAGATTCTTTTCCCATGGCTGCACAGTAATCAAGCGTGGCTCAGGCACGGATATATTTGCTACCTGATTCAATGGTGTAGGAGTACCGTAATAATCAACTTTCACTGAATTGAGTAATTCAGGATTTGCACGACCCGTCCGTATTTTTGCCAGTTCACCAATAGTATGAGTGACTGCCTGGTCCATTCTATGTTGTGCATCTTTTTTAATGTCATCGATCATTGTTTCTTACTCCGTCACAATTGTTCCGAGTTTACTACCGGTTGCAATCTTTTTCAAGTCTCCCGAATGGTTAATATTGAATACACCGATGGGCATCTTGTTTTCCATACATAATGTAATAGCTGTCAGGTCCATAACCCGCAAATCATTTCTCAGAACTTCCTGATAAGTAATGGTATCATATTTTACAGCGGATGGATTTTTTACTGGATCAGAATCATATACTCCATCAACTTTTGTCCCTTTCAGTACAATTTCTGCACCCAGTTCATTTGCACGTAATGCCGCAGCAGTGTCCGTAGAGAAATATGGATTTCCGGTACCTCCTGCAACTATGACAACACGACCTTTTTCCAAATGGCGAATTGCACGTCTCCTAATATAGGGTTCTGCAATTTTTGATACATCAATGGCAGTAAGTGTACGAGTAACAACATCCATTTTTTCTAGGGCATCCTGAACGGCTATTGCATTCATAATGGTCCCCAGCATTCCCATGTAGTCCCCTGTTACCCTATCCATACCACTTTTGGCAGCCTGTGCACCACGTAGAAGATTTCCTGCGCCGAGAATCAGTCCAATACTGATACCTAGGTCATGTATGGACTTGACTTCTGATGCAAGGTATCTTGCACGGACAGGATCAATGCCAAAACCCTGCTCACCTGCCAATACTTCTCCGCTTAATTTGAGTAGTATCCGCCTGTAAACAGGGTTTTCCATATAGAGAAAAGCTTAAAGGCTAAACAGTTTCGCCTACAGCAAATCGGACATATCGATTCACCATGATGTTTTCACCCAGTGTTGCGACGGTATCCGTTATAAGATCCTTAACTTTTTTGTCAGAATCCTTGATGAAAGCCTGATCTAAGAGGCAGTTCTCTTCATAGAATTTATTCATTTTTCCATCAACGATTTTTTCAAGGATGTGATCAGGTTTTCCAGAGGACCTGGCCTGATCCATATAAATTTCTTTTTCCTTTTCAACCACATCGGAAGGCACATCTTCCCTTCTGATCGAAATCGGATTGGTAGCAGCGATCTGCATGGAAATATTGTGAGCAAGTTCTGTAAAACCATCTGTTTTTGCAACGAAGTCTGTTTCGCATCCAATATCCAGAAGTACACCAAGGCGCCCACCCTGATGTATGTATGAATAGATCAATCCTTCATTTGCCGAACGTGCACTTTTTTTCTCTGCTTTGGCTACACCGGTTTTGCGAAGGTTATCAATTGCTTTTTCAATATCCCCATTTGATTCTACCAGTGCTTTTTTACAATCCATCATTCCTGCACCGGTTTTATCTCTTAATTCTTTTACTACTTTTGCGTCAATACTCATTATTTGCTCTCACTGTCATCCGTTTCTGTTTCAGCTTTTTCCTCAACTACAGGTTCTTTAACAGGTTTTTCTTCTGTTGTTTCCGTCGAGGCTGCTACTTCTTCTACATTTGCTTCAGGTTCCAAAACCGGTTCAACTTTTTCCTTAGTCGATGTTTCTTTCGCCTGTTTTGCATTGCGAGAATCAATAATAGAATCTGTTAAAGCAGAAATAATCAACTGGATTGTCCGAATGGAGTCATCGTTTGCAGGGATTGGATAATCGATCTGCGTTGGGTCCGTGTTTGTATCCACGATTGCGATGATGGGAATTCCCAGTCTTTTTGCTTCACGTATGGCTGTATGCTCAAAGGACGCATCCACAACAACTATCACATCCGGCAAGCGACGCATGTCCTTAATACCACGGTGCTGATCGGACAATTTGATACGTTCACGATCCAGCATCTGAATTTCTTTTTTCGTCAGATTCTCATAGATACTGGAACCTTCTTTTTCAAGAAGCTGCAATCGCTTAATGCTTTTTTTAATGGTAGAATAATTTGTAAGAGTACCACCGAGCCAGCGTTCAACAACGTAAAACATTCCACAACGATCTGCTTCTTGCTGAACAATATCCTTTGCCTGCTTTTTGGTCCCAACAAACAGGACTTCGCCTTTCCTGTCCACGACTTTGGAGAGGAAAGAAGACGCTTTTTCCAGCTGACGGATTGTTTCTTCCAGGTTGATGATGTGCACCCCATTTTTTTCCATAAGGATGTACTTCTTATAGTTGGGATGCCATTTGCGGGTGACATGACCAAAGTGCGCACCCGTTCCTAATAGATCTTCGAAATTAATTTGTGCCATAATCTTAACGCTTTGAGAATTGGAATCGTTTACGTGCACCGGGTTGACCGTATTTCTTCCGTTCAACTTTTCTGGCGTCACGTGTGAGAAATCCTGCTTTCTTCAATTCCGCACGAAACTCACTGTTTACTTCTAATAATGCACGGGAAATGCCAAGGCGGATAGCGCCTGCCTGGCCGGTTAGGCCACCACCAGTTACATTAACACGAATATCATAATCGTTCTGGACATCCAATAATTCCAGTGGTTGACGAACCACTGTGCCAAGGGTTGCTCGACACAGATAATCATCATATTTGCGATTATTGATTAAAATTTCACCTTTTCCAGGTTTTAGATATACTCGAGCAATGGAACTCTTCCTTCTACCCGTACCTTGATAATATGATTCAGCCATTATACATCCAGTACTTTAGGGGATTGTGCTTCATGAGGATGAGTTGATCCCGCATATACTTTTAAGTGTTTGAATATCTGCCTTCCCAGTCGGTTATGAGGCAGCATTCCTTTTACTGCATACTCAATGATCCGTTCAGGATATTTGCGCTGTAGTTCCTTATACTGGGTCAGGCTGTCTCCTCCAGGATAATTGGTATGTTTGAAATACATCTTTTGGGTCTCTTTATTACCGGAAACCCGAATTTTTTCTGCATTAATAACAATAACACCATCGCCCATATCAAGGTGTGGTGAAAATTCAGGTTTATGCTTTCCTCGCAAAACCTGGGCAATTTCACTGGCAAAGCGACCGAGGGTTTTTCCGTCTGCATCGGCGACCCACCAGTTCCGTTGAATATCTGTTTCTTTAACTGTCTTCGTTTTCATAATCTCCACTTCGAAAATAGCCACGAAAATTAGTTTAGCGATTTCCAGAATTCAAATAATTAATATAATGTTTTAGTAGGGGCATATGCGCCATCATCCATTCGATCATGGCGCATTAATTACACTTGATTAAATAGAATTAATTCAAAATAACCGTGTGAATCCCATTGATGACCGCAACAGGCTTTCCGGTGAACTGCTTACCAACATAGGGACAATTTTGTGATCTTGAAAAGATGTGATTTTCGGTAAACGTCCACTCTAATTCAGTATCAAGCACAACAAGTTCAGCTGGTTTTCCTTCCTGGAGAATATCGATATCAAACCTCATAATTTTACGTGGCTCAATAGTCATGGCATCCAATACCCTTTCCAGTGAAAGTCCTGATCCTTTTACCAGAGACGTATAAGTTGCGCCAAAACTGGTTTCAAGCCCAATGAGACCAAATGGAGCAATATCAAACGTTCCCTCCTTTTCCTCAATGGTGTGAGGAGCATGATCCGTCGCAATGCAATCTATTGTTCCATCATTTACACCTGCAATGAGCGCCTGCCTGTCATCTTCTGTACGTATGGGTGGGGCAACTTTGAGATTCGTGTCATAGGTTTCCAAATCTGAATCAGTGAAGAATAAGTGATGTGGTGTTACTTCTGCTGTAACCTTCGCTCCTTTTTTCTTCATGTCTCGGATAAGATTGACTGATTTAGCAGAGCTCACATGTGGAACATGAAGCACCGCTTCAGTCAAGTTTGCCAGTTCCAGGTCCCTATGCACCATAACGGATTCAGATAAATCTGGATTTCCGGGTAATCCCATTCTGGTAGACACGCGACCTTCATTCATGACACCATCAGCACGAATATGCACATCTTCCGCGTGATTGATCACAGGAACCTGAACAAGTTTCGAGTATTCCAGTGCCAGTCGCATGACCTGACCATCCTGTATTGGAAGTCCATCATCACTAAACGCTACAGCTCCTTCCGCTTTCATACTGGCCATTTCAGTCATTTCTTTCCCATTTTGCTGCTTTGTCACAGCGCCTATTGGGTGGATGTGAACTGGCAGATCCCCTTGTTTGTCATTGATGAACCGAATGGATTCAGGTGTATCCAGTGGCGGGTTCGTATTGGGCATTACACAGACTCTAGTAAATCCTCCGGCAAGAGCTGCGTCTGCTCCTGATTTCAGCGTTTCCTTGTCTTCCCTGCCTGGCTCGCGGAAATGAACATGTATATCGCAAAATCCCTGGGTGATGATTTTGCCAGTACAATCCAATGTCTCAAACGATTTTTTTCCCTCAATATCACCGATGGTTTTTATAACACCATCCATGATTAGTATATCCTTCTTTGTCATACTTTTATCAGCAGGATTATAGAGTGTCCCACCTTTTAAAAGCAGTGGTTTATCCTGTTTTTTCTTCTGCATTTTTCTCACCTAATTCAAATCTGGTTTACCACCAAGGTATAAATATAAAATCGCCATACGAGAGGCAACTCCATTTAATACCTGGTTCAGGATGATAGCCTGATCTCCATCGGCTATACGACTGTCGATTTCTACTCCCCTGTTCATGGGACCGGGATGCATAATGATTACCTCTTTCTTCAGTCTGGATAACCTCTCCTCAGTTACTCCAAACTGGAGTCTGTACTCGCGTATGGAAGGGAACAGTCCTACACCCATTCTTTCCATCTGAATTCTGAGAACATTTACAGCATCTGCCCATTCCAGAACTTTATCCACATCGTGACTAACCGAAACACCCAATTCAGCAATATGGGGTGGAATTAGGGTTGGTGGTCCACAAAGAGTTACCTCTGCTCCCATTTTAACTAATCCATGGATGTTGCTTAATGCCACACGACTGTGACTGATATCTCCGATAATTCCAACTTTTAGTCCTTTGAATTTCCCGAACACTTCATAGAGACTCATCATATCCAGAATACCCTGGGATGGGTGTTCATGTGTACCATCTCCTGCATTGATGACAACGGCGTCGATGTATTTTGTTAAATGAAGTGGAGCCCCGGGAGTAGGATGCCTCATGACCACTGCATCGATTTTCATGGCTTCAATATTTTGGGCTGTATCCTTAAATGTTTCCCCCTTTTTCAAGCTGCTTGTAGACGCAGAAAAGTTTACTGTGTCTGCACTCAATCGTTTCTGTGCCAGTTCAAAACTGATACGGGTTCTCGTGGAGTTTTCGAAAAAGAGATTTACGATTGTCTTCCCCTGTAGGGAGGGTACTTTCTTAATCGGTCGATCCAGTACCTCCTTAAAGCGGAAGGCTGTATCGATGATCATCTGGATATCTTCGCTCGGTGTGTGTTCCAAACCCAGAAGGTGTTTATTTTTTAACATGTTATTCCGCCTCCAGGGCGATGAGTTGTACTGCGTCTTTTCCATCCACTTCTTTCAGGAGAACTTTCACATGCTCCCCCTCATGGGTAGGGATATTCTTCCCAACAAAATCTGCTCGAATTGGCATTTCACGGTGACCGCGATCTACCAGGACTGCCAGTTGAATTTTCGCTGGACGGCCAAATACAAGTAGTTCCTCAATTGCAGCCCGAATGGTACGACCACTGAAGAGAACATCATCGATGAGAATAATCGTTTTGTCGTCGATGGATCCATGAAGATCTGTTCCCTTAACCTGGGGAACAACGAGACGATGTCGAAAATCATCCCTGTGAAACGTGATATCCACCGACCCCATAGGGACCTCGGTGGATGTATTGTCGAAAATCAATTTCTGGATCCTCGTTGCCAGTGGTACCCCCCTCGTATGTATGCCTACGAGCACCAGGTTTCCTGGACCATCATTGCTTTCTATGATCTCATGGGAAAGCCTGGTGATAGTCCTGTTAACGGACGTGGCATCTAACATCATTTTTGTTTTCATGCATTTTCTCCTGTAATAAAAAAGCCCCTTTGCAGGCATCCGGATGTCCGAATTGTCTGCAAAAAGGCTTTTGCGTTGCCCTTTCCTTCTCTCAGGAACGGATTAAAGGGATTCATCGGCGGGGAATTTACCAATCTGGACAGAAAGAGTGAAGGAGAAAAACCCAGGAAAGTCAGATTGATGTATACGTCCAAAATAATTGAATTACAATGATCCTCTTTATGACATGATAATAAGAGCCGATAAGGATCTAAAAGCTGGTCTGATAAAAAAAGAAACGTGTCTGAAGAACGCCATAGGCGTTCAAGTTTGTTTCTTTTCAGGACAGCTTCTAGATCCAGGCGAGTAGAATCAAGTCTTGAATTTTTGATTCTTTTGTTTCAAGACAAAAGAATATGATCATCACTATTAAAACCCTTACACAAAATTTAAATCATGACTTTAGTTTTAAATTTTAGGAGGATATATTTTTAAGATTGGTCTATTTGTTAACAAATTATAACTATGGTACCACATCATGAGCAGTTGCTCCGGGTTACTGCACTACTCCCAGGCATCAACAATACTTTTCGAAGTCTCCATGATTGAATAGTTATCATTAATATTTACAGTAAAATCGAATTGTTCTTTTCTGAACCATTGAACCTGACGTCGTGCAAATTGTCTGGTTCGCAATACGATCTCGTCAATAAGTTCCTTTTGGTTCAGTTCATCGTGCAGGAATTTGAATATTTGCCGGTAACCAATTGAGTCGAGAACCGGTATATTGCTCTCACCATATTTTTCTTTAAGAGCCTTCACCTCCTTAACCCACCCCTGGTTCATCATGTTGATGGTTCTTTGCCTTATACGTGATTCCAGGTAATCCATTTCTACATTTAACCATACTGAAAAAGGTCGAATAGTGTTTCCCGTCGATGATTTCTGATCCAGAAAGTGTTCTGAGGGTGTTTTCCCTGTTGATAGATAGATTTCCAGGGCTCTCACAAGCCGTTTCCTATTGTTTGGGTGAGTAATACCAGCATATTCGGGATCAACTGTCTTCAGCCTATCAAGAAGGATCTCACCACCTAACTCATCGTATTCCTTGTTCAAGTCCTCTCGCACAGCCAGATCAGACTTGCTTCCACTGAAGATCCCTTCAGTCAGTGCTCTATAGTACAAACCGGCCCCTCCACAAATTATTGGATTGTTTCCACGACCTTGTATTTTATCCACGATACCTGTGACCATTTTTGCATATTCACCGGCTGACACAGATTGTGTTGGTGATCGGAACCCAATCAAATGGTGAGGTATTCCATCCATTTCAACTTTAGATGGTTGGGCGGTCCCAATTTCCATATCAATATAAATCTGCCTGGAATCCAGCCCTATAACCTCCCCTGATATCTGCTTTGCAACAGTCACTGCCAGCGAAGTTTTACCAGATGCGGTGGGTCCCAGTATGGAAATAAGTGAAGGAGTTTTCATGTGCAGAGTTTACGATGATTGTTATTTTCAAATTAGGACTAATGCATGTATGTTTACCTTCAATAAAAGGAGTATTCATGAATAATCAATCAGTTGCAATGACCCTTTCAATCATCGGGATATTATTGTTTATCGCACCCAGTTTCGATGTCATTCCAAACAAATACGGTGAATTTTTTGGGATTGCCTTTATGCTGTTTGCAGGTGCTGCCTGGGGAGGGTTTTATTCAAAAAACAAGAAGTCAAAAAGTGAATCTGGTGACTAATCCATGGGAAAATTCACATTCCATCGATTTACCAGGGATGAAATGATTCAGCGGTCCAGGGATTTTGAACGGGAAATCTCCAGACGAAGAACTATACGGTCCTTTTCACCGGATCCAATTCCTGAGGATGTATTAAATAATGCCATCTTGGCTGCTGGATCTTCTCCCAGTGGCGCAAACCTCCAGCCATGGCATTTTTCTGTTGTTACAGATGAATCCGTCCGACATGAAATTCGAAAGAAATCAGAGATTCAGGAAGAGGCATTCTATTCTCACCGAGCACCGGAAAAATGGTTGAAAGCCCTCGAACCCATGGGAACAACATCGGATAAGCATTTTCTTGATTCGGCACCCTGCCACATTGTGGTATTTAGCAAAAAACACATCCTAGATAAAGGTGGCAATAAACAGGTTACATACTATCCCATAGAATCTGTTGGCCTGGCAACGGGCATTCTCATTACTGCACTGCATTTCTCAGGTATCTGCACCCTAACATACACTCCGAGTCCAATGGGGTTTTTGAACAAGATACTGAATAGACCTGAATCAGAAAAACCCTACATGATTGTGGTTTGTGGGTTTCCGGAGAAAGATACCACGGTTCCAGATATCAAGAGAAAATCCCTGTCTGAGATTTCAAATTTCATCTGAAACTCATTGTGTATCACTATCAGACATACCAGAGGTATTTTGCACAGGTCGGCGAAGAGATAAAAGATATCACAGAAAAGGAATTATCAGGGTTTGGTGCCACAAAAATCCAACAGGTGTATCGAGGGTGTTATTTCCATGCCGATCTGGAAACACTTTACAGGATAAATTACCAGTCGCGCTTCATAAGCCGGGTTCTTGCACCCATTATCATATTTGATTGCCATTCGGACAATTATCTTTATAAAACTGCCAGGGATATCAATTGGTCGGATTTCATGCAGACTTCCGGTACTTTCGCCATACACGGTACAGTTTCCCACAGCAATATCACCCATTCCCGATTTGCTTCACTTAGATTAAAGGATGCCATCGTCGACTATTTCAGGGATTCGACTGGCAACCGTCCTTCCATTGATACTAAAAATCCCGATGTATGGATCAACCTGCATATTGAAAACAATCGTGCCGTCATCAGTCTGGATGTATCAGGCGGTGCCTTGCATCGTCGAGGATACAGACAGATGTCCGTAGAAGCTCCCATGATGGAAACCCTGGCTGCTGCCATTGTTGAGTTTACCGAATGGGATGGGAAGGAACCGTTTTTCGACCCATTTTGCGGATCCGGAACTCTACTGTCTGAAGCATACCTGTATGCCACCCAATTGCCACCCGGGATTCTGAGGAAGAAGTTTGGGTTTCAATCATTGCCAGATTACCGGGACTCAACCTGGAAATCCGTTCAGCGAAAAGCTCTCGACAGTAAAACTCGAATTGACAGGGGATTAATATCAGGGAGTGATATCTCTCCCAATGCAATACGCGCTGCCATTAAAAACTGCGCCGTCCTAGATCCAGATCAAGCCATACGAATAACTCGAAAGGATATTTTTGAAAGCGAAGGATTTCAGAATGGGATTATTGTATGCAATCCACCTTACGGTATCCGTATGGAAAAAGACAAGGATCTTTCAGCCTTTTATAAATCTTTTGGTGACTTCCTGAAGAATAAATGCAAGAATTCCACTGCATTTATTTATTTTGGTGATCGAAAATACATCAAAAACATTGGGCTCAAACCATCCTGGAAAAAACCATTAAGAAATGGTGGACTGGATGGCAGGCTTGTTAAAATTGAACTCTATTAGAAACAAGAATTGCGAGGAACAGAATGAATATTGAAGGAATACTTCAGTTTATCAAATTGGGTGCACTCAATTATGGAGTAAAAATCTTAATAGCAATTGCCATTTTAATCATAGGCCGTCTGGCTGCCGGTATTGTGAAATCCGTTGTAAAAAAAGCTGCAAAAAAGGCAAATACCGAAACAACAGTCACTGGTTTTATTGCAAATATATCCTATGTGGCAACTCTCATATTCTTTGTGATTGCGGCGCTGAGACAACTGGGCATTGAAACCAATTCACTTGTGGCTGTGCTGGGTGCAGCAGGACTGGCAATTGCTCTGGCATTACAGGGGTCGCTGTCCAATTTTGCTGCCGGTTTTCTCGTTATTCTATTCAAGCCGTTCAAGGCCGGGGATTATATTGAAGGTGGAGGTGTGGGTGGAACCGTTAAGGAAATCCAAATCTTCACGACAGTATTGACCACGCCGGATAACAAAAAAGTGATTGTGCCAAACTCGAAACTCACAACTGATAATATCATTAATTACACAACTGAAGAAACACGACGAATTGATCTTGTAGTTGGTGTGGGTTACAATGATGACTTAAAAAAGGTGAAAGAAACACTCACAGATATCTTGAGTCATTATTCTGAGATCCTTCCAGAACCTGCCCCGGTAATTGCCGTTTCAAACCTTGGGGATAGTTCTGTTGATTTCGTAGTAAGACCATGGGTAAAAACTCAAGATTACTGGGATGTGCGCTTCCGATTAAATGAAGAAATAAAGAATCGCTTTGACGATGAGGATATCACGATACCATTCCCGCAGCGTGATGTGCACGTATTTAAGGAATAGCATTCCTCTACACGATTCAAATTCGGTATTGTAACCAATTCAGACTTCCTCCATCTACCGTAACACAACAAGAATGAAGGAAGAATCATGGTAGAACATTTGACAAAAGAAGAATTTTTAACAAAAGTACACAATTTTGAAGAGAACAAGGAATGGACATTTGAGGGAGACCTTCCCTGTATCATAGATTTTTACGCAGACTGGTGTGGACCCTGTAAAATGGTTGCACCCATCCTGGATGAACTTGCAGATGAATACGCAGGAAAGATTAATATTTATAAAGTAGATACAGAAAAGGAACGTGACCTTGCTGGTGCATTTGGGATTCGCAGTATTCCATCCATGCTGTTTGTCCCCAAAAACGATAAGCCTCAGATGGCTGTGGGCGCCCTCCCAAAAGAGGGTATAGTGAAAGCCATGAATGACGTATTACTCGTTTCATAAACAAACATCGTGTTAAGAAAAAGACCTCAATGAGGTCTTTTTTTTGCCATATATTTTTACATCCTTTAGGATATATAACTCATAAATGAGTAATTTCGACTCACAAGCGAAGCTATTAATTGCAAGAAAGCAAATGCTCTTAACAAAAACATCTGAAAATGCCATCAAAATGATGTTCTATCTCATGGATCAGAATCCTGATGAGTTTATTCGAATTCGATCCATGGCAGCTGATCTGGGTCTCCCCTATTACCAGACAGCAAAAATTGCACAATCTCTTATTCGCAGTGAAATCCTCAATTCGTATACTGGTCCTAATGGTGGTATTCAGCTCAACAAGGATTCTCGAAAAATTTTCCTTATAGATATTATCGTTCTCCTGGAAGGTGTGAATTTTTTGAACAAGTGTGTTCTAGGACTAAGCGAATGCGGTTCAGAAAATCCATGCGCGGTTCACCATCTTTGGAAGGATGTTAAAGAACCCATTATAGATTTGTTTGAGAATCAAAGTCTCCATGAGATCAAGAAGCAAAATCTCCTGAAGGGGCAAATCTCCTGACACAATCTTTGTTTATCGCTTTATCATGAAGCGGAGTTTATTCGTTAAAATCTGGCTGTTATCAGCCTGCATCCTTATTCTGACCATGGTGGTGATCGGTGGCGTAACCCGGTTGACCAATTCAGGGTTATCCATGGTTCATTGGGAACCAGTCAAAGGAGTCATCCCCCCATTAAATCATGCTGATTGGGTGGATGAGTTTTCACATTATAAGCAATACCCTGAATTCCAGAAACTCAATTACCAGATGTCACTTTCGGAATTCAAAAGCATCTTTTTCTGGGAATATTTTCACAGACTAATTGGACGATTTATAGGAATATATTTTTTGATTCCATTCACAATATTTTTCTACAAAAAGATGCTTCCCCAAGGAATCACAAAAAACCTGTTGATCATGTTCATCTTAGGCGGACTCCAGGGATTCATGGGTTGGTATATGGTGAAAAGCGGTCTTGTGGATATACCGTATGTAAGTCACTACAGGCTTGCCATACACCTGTTCCTTGCGATATTTCTTGTGGCTTATATCTTCTGGACTTATCTCCAATACTACGCAGCAAGTCCCAAAAGCCTGCTTGTAATGACTAGATTAGAATTTCAGGCCATTCGAATCCTTCCTGTGATAATCATGGTTCAAATATTCTGGGGTGCTTTTACAGCGGGATTGCATGCAGGATTAGGTTGGAATACATTCCCGCTCATGGATGGTCAATGGATCCCATCGGGTTTAATGGAATATTCACCGAAGTGGCTTAGTTTCTTCGAGCATCACATGACGGTACAATTTATGCATCGTGTGCTGGCAGTTATTATTCTGAGTATAACCATTTGGATTGTGATTAAGGGCTGGAAGAAGAATTTGGATACCCTTCATAGAAGGGCATTTGGAGTTATGGGTACACTGGTTATTTTTCAGTTTACGCTTGGTATTCTTACGTTATTGACCAGGGTAAATATTCCATTGGCTGTGCTACACCAACTATTCGCAGTACTATTACTATTATCCTCAATCTATCTTGTACATTTCTATCCGCGTCGGATTGAGACCACATCATAGACAATTATTGAAGGAAAATATTTTTCTCCATATAGTAAGAAACCTGGTCCATTTCCCATTCTATTCCAATTTTCCAGCTCCCTTTTGCCATTTGGGCAGTGGATATTGATTGATTTCCATCCTCATCACCTGATAGAGGATACTGCCTGTCATCACCTGCATCTGAAGGTCTATACAGACCTATTGTACCTGTCTGAATTGAATGTAACCACTGCTCAGGAATATGAATCATTAATTCATGGTCCGACTGGTTTAACACAATGTCAATTTTTTCAGATAGATTGTTTGCCCGTTTTAACATATCTATCTTTTCTTGATATTCAATCTCTTCCTGATAATAATCATCTTCCACCAAATGAAAATCCGTGGAATAGGACGTTATTATCAAAAATGCATTGAACAGCAAGAATAGTACAATGACAGTTATAATTCCCCATTTATATCGATTTGACCACATACTATTAGTTTCCCGGTGCTATAAATGTTGTTTCAATGGATTCAAGAATCTCTTCGTTGGAATATACATCAATATTAATCATATTTTTCTGTGATGATAGCGCGCTTCGAGGAATATCAATAAAAAAAGCTGATTGACCCAGGTCATCACTATCAATCACGAGAGTTGACACCATAGTCAGCGAGGCAGATTCATGACCATTGATCCTTAGATGTATGGGTTTCTCCTCATAGGTTTTATTGACGACTTTAATATTGTACAGATTTCGGATGATATTCTGATCCAGTTCCTGATATAATACACCAGGGGTTCTCAAAATTGTTGTTTCAATGGGGATGCGCGTTGTTATTAGGTATCCAACCAGTACTATTAGGAGAGATAGGATGGCAGAATATCCACCAACCCTGACATTTAGAATTTTAGCGGTTCCATTTTTAATACGATTAAATGATGAATACCGAACCAAACCACGTGGTTTTTTCACCCGATCCATGATGGCATCACAGGCATCCATGCAGGCAGTACAATTCACACACTCCAGCTGTGTTCCATTTCGAATATCAATCCCTGTTGGACAGACTTCTACACATTTATTACAGTCGATGCAGTCTCCAAATTGCTCTTGCTCTGATCTCTTTCCTTTTTTTCGTGGTTCTCCTCGCAAAAAATCATAGTGAACCACAACAGAATTTTCGTCCAAAAGGACACCCTGGAGACGACCGTATGGACAAACCAGGGTACATACCTGCTCTCTAAACCATATGTACGTCCCAAAAAACAGGAAACTGAATACAACCATGGCGATAAATCCACCCAAATGATCCATTGGTGAAGATGTGATGATTTCGAACAGTGCATCTTTTCCAATGATGTATGCCAGAAGTGTATTTCCAATAATCCAGGAGAGAGCAAAAAAGATGATGACTTTCGAGGTTTTCTTAAAAATCCTTTCACCATTCCATGGTCCATTATTCAGTTTTTTCTGAGCTTTCGCATCCCCTTCTATCCAGTATTCAATTTTCCTGAACACCATTTCAAGAAAAATTGTTTGCGGACAAGCCCATCCACAGAAAACACGTCCAAAAACCGCTGTAAATAATATAATAAAAACGATGAATGTAATTAGTGCCAGACCGAATAGATGAAGGTCCTGAGGCCAGAAAGCCACACCAAATATATAGAATTTTCTCCCTAGAAAATCCAGTAGTAGAAGTGGGTGTCCACCGACTGTAATGAATGGACCCGTAAACATCAGGATGAGAAGGAGGTAGCTTACAAGCGTACGTGCAGTGTAAAAACGACCACTTGGTTTTTTTGGGTAAATCCAAACCCGTTTTCCAGCTTCATCAACAGTGGAAATATGATCCCTGTATTCGCCTGTATCCCCTTCACCTACAATTTGCTTCTTTACATTGGTGGCGTTCATCCTCAATTCCTTAAAATCATTTGGTTATTAACTATCAAAATTACCCATTTATCGCACATGAATACAGATGACCTGTATTGTTAAAAAAAAGTGCCACCTATTAGATAGGTGGCACTTCAATTCGCTACACCAAACCAAGATTAACTGCCGGTATAAAGTTCCCCTTCGGGTGCTTTCTGATTTGGTGGGTTCGTACCCTGCATGGATAATATGAAACTAGACACCTGATGAATCTGTTCGGGTGTGAGAGTCTTATCCCAGGGGATCATTCCCTTTGCCGGTACACCAACATTTATGATGTGTATCAAATCGTTGATATTCCCACCATGAATCCAGTATTGATCTGTGAAGTTTGGACCGATAAGTCCTTCTCCATTTACTCCATGACAGGCAACACAATTGATGGTATAGATGCCTTTTCCAGCTTCAAGACTGGCTGCATCTGTCAATTTTTCCACCATGGGTTTTTCCGGTGCAGTTTCATCTGCTACTTCACCGCTGGATTCATCCATGACAGCTGCTGCAGCCATATCGGATTTGGGTGCTCCCATTCCATCCCCTGCATAAGGGCTTTTATAGGACAGGGAACCACCGCTTTCCTCAACAGCACCCATCTCCATCATGTATTCCTCAATCTGTAGTGGTCCCGTCTTGGTGACATGGTAATGAACCATATACACCACAGAAAAGATGATGGTGAAGTAGAAAAGATACAACCACCATGGTGGCAGATCATTGTCCAGTTCACGGATACCATCATAATCATGGCTTAGTAAGATATCTTCTTTTTTTGTACTCATATTTTTTCTCCCTTGGATGTGGAGTTATCATTTAATGGTATTTCACTCATATGCTGTTCATGTGATTTATCCATTCGGAAAACATAGACCAGAGCGGTGACGAAAAGAGAAAAGAAAATCACCAGCGCAATGGTAGGGTATATCCCTATCCCGGAAATGGAGTTTAAAACATCTCTCAACATTACTGAGCCTTAATATCAGTTCCCAATCGTTGTAAGTAAGCAATAAGGGCAATCATTTTCGTATCCCACTCTGCGTTCGGTACCCCCTGGTTCCCGAGTGTACTTACAATAGATTTCGCTTGTTTTTCCAGATCAGCCGTTGCTTGGGCATCATACCCGTCTGGGTAGGGAACACCCAGCTTTTGCATGGCCCGGATTTTCTTTGGAGTCAAATCCAGATCAACTTTGTTCTTTAACAGCCATGGATAAGAAGGCATGATTGAACCAGGCGATGTTAATTCAGGGTCTTTCATATGATTGAAATGCCATGCATCAGGATATTTTCCACCCACTCTGTGCAGATCAGGACCTGTTCTACGAGAACCCCACTGGAATGGATGATCATAGATAAATTCACCAGATTTAGAGTATTCTCCATACCGTTCAGTTTCGGAACGGAATGGTCTGATCATCTGAGAGTGACAGACATAACAGCCTTCACTGACATAAACATCCCGACCTTCCAATTCAAGTGGTGTGTAGGGCTTAACACTTGCAATGGTTGGAACATTGCTTTTAATAAGCTGCATAGGAACAATTTCTACAATGCCACCAATGAGAACGGCTACAAGTACCCAGATTGAAAACTGTACAGGACGACGTTCAATCCAGCGATGACCATACCCAACTTTTCCATCATCATGATCCTCTTGATCGACAAGAGCAGGTGCTTCAGCAGCTTCATCATCTTCAAAGGTGCCTGACTTGATTGTTTTCATCAGGTTCACAACCATCACAATGGCACCGGTGAGGAAAAGAAGGCCACCAAATGCACGAATCATGTACATGGGTAGAATCTGACGGACGGTTTCAAGGAAGTTGGGATAAACCAGCATACCCATATCATTGAATTCTTTCCACATTAGGCCCTGTGTTACTGCTCCCCAATATAGAGGAATTGCATAGAATACAATACCAAGGGTGGCGAGCCAGAAATGCGTGTTCGCCAGTTTAACAGAATGCAATTTTGTATTCCAGAGTCGTGGAATTAGCCAGTACAACACACCGAAAGTGAGCAGTCCATTCCAACCCAGTGCACCAATATGCACGTGTCCAATGACCCAGTCAGTATAATGGGTCAATGCGTTGACACTCTTCAGAGACATCATGGGTCCTTCAAATGTGGACATACCGTATGCTGTAACAGCCACAACCATGAATTTTAGAATAGGATCCTGTCGAACACGATCCCATGCACCCCTTAGTGTCAGCAACCCATTTAACATACCACCCCATGATGGAGCAATCAGCATGATGGAGAATGTTGCTCCCAGGGATTGTACCCAATCCGGAAGGGATGTATACAGGAGATGGTGAGGTCCTGCCCAGATGTAGATAAAAATCAAAGCCCAGAAATGGACGATGGATAATCGATAGGAAAAGATGGGACGATTGGCTGCCTTAGGCAGGAAGTAATACATAAGCCCCAGATAAGGTGTCGTAAGGAAAAATGCCACAGCATTATGACCGTACCACCATTGCACAAGGGCATCCTGTACCCCTGCAAATACAGGGTAACTTTTTAATAATGCCACTGGCAACTCAAGTGAGTTTACCACATGAAGCAATGCCACGGTAAAGAATGTGGCAAGGTAAAACCAGACCGCTACATACATATGTCTTTCACGACGTTTAATGATAGTCCCGATCATGTTTATACCAAAAACAACCCAGATCACTGTAATGAGCAAATCAATTGGCCATTCCAGTTCTGCATACTCTTTGCCCATGGTGATACCAAGGGGGAGTGTCAGGGCTGCTGATATGATGATCAATTGCCATCCCCAGAAATGTATCCAGCTCAGTGTATCATTGAACATCCTGCTCTTCAGCAATCGTTGAAGCGAATAATACACTCCCATAAAAATACCATTCCCAACAAAGGCAAATATGGCTGCGTTTGTGTGCAGTGGACGTAATCTACCGAACGTCAGGAACGATGTTTTAAAATTAAATACAGGATTGATCAATTGGAGGGCGATAACTATACCAACTAAAAAGGCTACAACGCCCCAGAGAATAGTCGCCATTCCGAAGTATTTAACGATCTTATTATCGTACTTGAAGGTTTCAACTCCCATGTTTTTCCCCTATTTCAACTTGGTTATTTAGTTTTTTATCATCCAAAAGCATTCGGACGGAAGGTGTATAAGAATCATCGTACTGACCATTTTTTACAGCCCATAAAAAGGCGGCCAGGAAACCGATGGCCACGAATAAACTTGCTATAATCAGTATTGGAAGAACACCCATTTAGCCACAAATTTAAAGTAAGAGTGAAGGTAATAAAATCTATTTCTGGACATTCAACTCTTAATATCCTTATATGCTAATTTCCTGTTTGCTGCGATTGTCGATGAAATAGTAGAAAACGCGACAACCGTAACCGAACTAATGGGCATGAGGACCGCGGAAATCAAGGGAGATAATATGCCCTGTACTGCAAGGGTTAATCCAACTGCATTATAAAGGAATGAAATAACAAACCCTGCTTTTACAATGGTGATCCCTGTCTTGGATATTTCTATTATTTTGGGGAGTTTGTAGAAATTGTTTGCATCTAGAATACAATCACAGGCAGGAGAAAATGCATGTACATCTTCGGAAATAGATAATCCCACATCACTTTGTTTCAACGCTCCAGCGTCGTTCATTCCGTCTCCTACCATCATCACCATGTCACCACGATCCTGCAGTGATTGAATATGATTCAACTTATCTTCCGGCGTCTGGTTGAACTTAAGCACACTGTTTTTACGAAAATATGGAAGCAGGAATTCCTTCTCGTGATCATTGTCTCCAGAAAGCAGATCCAGTTCAAAATGTTTTGCAAGCCTACCCATGACGTCTCTCAGACCTCGACGGTATTGACCCCTGAATTCATAATAACCCCTGTAAATTCCGTTCATGGCCACATAGACGCGAGTGGCATTTTTTGTGTGATCATATTTATCCGACTCACCCCTGATATACCTTGATGAACCAAGCTTTATATCTATCCCATCAATTTTACCTTCTATCCCCTTCCCTGCTTTTTCTATCAATGCAGAAATGTCCGGATAGGGCAGCGTTACAGGGAGTTCTGATGTAAGTTTCCTGCTTAGTGGGTGGGTCGATTGTGCAGAAAGTGCGCGAATTCTCCTTTGATCTTCTTCAGATAAATCCTCTTCTCCGGCACTAAAAAAGTTTACCTGCATTTTATTTGTATCCGTCATTGTTCCTGTTTTATCAAAAACAATGGTATTAATTCGGGATATCTTCTCTACCACGTGTGTATTCTTGATATAAAATGTTTCCCGCCCAAAGAAACGCATGAGTGTACCGAAAGTAAATGGAATGGTTAATGCAAGTGCACATGGGCATGCAATTATGAGGACAGCAGTCGCTGCATTTAATGCAGACTGCAATCCATCGGCAGAATACCAGAATAGAAATGTTCCCAAAGCTATGGTTGCTACAGCCAAAGTGAAATATTTTGCTACGGTATTTGCAATCGTTTCGATTCCATCAAACGGTTCTTTTTGAAATACATCATTGTTCCACAGCTGTGTTAAATAGCTCTGGGAAATGGGTTTTACAACCTCTAATTCGATGGTGCTCCCAACCTGTTTACCACCTGCATAAACCAAGTCGCCTGATTCTTTTTGAGATGGGTCAATCTCCCCTGTTACAAATGAATAGTCAATATTTCCATCTCCATTGATCAAAATTGAATCACCTGGTATTACTTCATTATTGCGCACAAGGATTCGATCACCTGGCTGAATGCTATCCAAAGGAACGCTGGTCTCATCCAGTCCGGATTTCTTCATTACCGAAATGGGGAAATAGGATTTATAATCCCTTTCAAAAGACAATCGCTGGTAGGTTTTTTCCTGGAAAATTCGCCCAATTAACAGGAAAAATACCAATCCGGAAAACGAATCCATCCATCCCTGGCCTAATCCTGTTACAATTTCATAACTACTCCTAATGAACAGTGTTGTGATCCCAAGGGCAATTGGAATGTCCATATTTACCACGCGATGCTTGAGTCCTTTCCACGCGGATATGTAATAATCCCTTGCGCTATAAAACAGAACAGGTATTGCAAGGAGGATGTTCAGGTATCCGAAGAACCTGATAAAAGAATCTGGTACTTCATCGACTCGAGCAAAATACTCAGGGAGGCTAAGCAGCATGATATTGGCAAAAGCAAATCCTGCTATACCAATTTTTATGTAAAGTGATTTTTGGTTGGATTTCTGAGAATCATCGGATAATTGTTGAAGATTAAACTCTGGTTCGTACCCAAGAGAAGCCAACAACTCAACAATTGATTTTAGGTTGGTTTCTTTTTTATCGTAAGTGATACTGACAGTTTTTTGCAGGTAATTGACGGTTGAATTTTTAACACAAGGGTTCAGTTTATACAAACTTTCTAATAACCAGATGCATGAACTACAGTGCATCGACGGTACTGAAAGAGATACATTGGCTTTTGATCCATCAGAAAAACTCAATAACTGATTTTGCAGACTTTCATCATCAAGGAATCCAAATTTTGTATTCAAACCCATTTCGTTTGGTGTAGATCCAGGAGTCGCATTCAGGTCATAATAATCGCATAAATCATGTTCATTCAATATTTCAAAAGCTGTTTTACATCCCACACAGCAGAAAACCTTATCTTCAAGGGATATGTCATTGTTATGGCTATCCAGCCCACAATGATAGCAAGGATATGTTTCCACGCTATTTTCCATCCAGGTCTGGCAATGGAGAGCAACAGGATTCATCCGACTTTACAGAATGCACGGAATGTTGCATCCAGGGCATAGGCTTTCCTGCCAGTTTCATACCACCTTTAAATATTGTGAACAGTCCAAACAGGATGACACAAACTGCTGCAACTTTGAATACGGTTTTTCTAAATCGCATGGAAATTAGATTAGCACCAAGTCCAAGAATGAATAGCGCAGGAATAGTTCCCAGTCCAAATGATGCCATAATAAGCATGCCGGAAGTCAACGATGCAGATGCTGTGGCTTTGGCACCTGCCACATAAACCAATCCACAGGGTATAAACCCGAGAATCAGGCCATACATTAGCATATTTCTGGACGTGATATTGGCCAGTAGAGAACCTATACTTCGTTTGAAAAGTGATAACCCCGGAATCCTTGATGGTGCAGAAAATGTAAGCCAACCTGCCAGATCAAGCCCCATGCCAACCATGAACAGTCCGGCAAGAATAAACAACACGCTTTGTGCTTCATGAATCACATTTTTTAGTCCAGCACCTAAAAGGCCAAATAATGCACCCAAAAAAGTATAGGTTATGACTCTACCAATGTTATACATCAGGTGTGGCATGATTCGCTGCAGTTTGACCGTGGTTTTCTCAGCTTTTAAACTGTATGCCATTACGAACCCACCGCACATGCCGTAGCAGTGACTGAAGCTACTGAGAAAGCCAATGATGAAAATGGATAAGAGGTCAAGGTCCATGAAGAGTTCTATTATATGAGGGTTTGAAATTACGTCAAACAGAAAATGCAGGGTCAGTCTTTATTGGGTGTGAAACAAATATACCCAATCCGATCGCATTCTTTTTTCATTTCATCCCATTCGTCATCAGAAAACTGTTCTAATGCTATTGGGTACAAAATCGTATCCTCTTTATTGATGTGATCTATTAATCGCTTCTCTATTGATTCCGCAAGTTCTTCCAGCTCTTTCTGGGCAGGCTGAAGAGGGGTTGTATACAGACTTCGTACTATTTTTGTGAATCGGCGCTTCATAAGCCTCAATTCATCATGATCAATTCGAATATTCAGCTCATTTGTAGGAATCATTTTTCGATCAAGACGCAACATGATAACACTTTCTTCTCGTATATGGTGCCTTTCAGTACGAAGTAGGTGATCTGTTACCCGATATAATTCAGTCATGAGGGGTGTTGTTTCTGGTAGTTCTGATAACAGGAGAAGTTCAGCGACAGCTTCCTTCATTTCATTCACAAATCGCTTGATATTGAAATGTTCTTCCATCAGTGTTCTTAGAACATGGTCTTTTGGAAGAGAATTGTATAGATCAGGATTTTGAGTTTGAACTACAAATGGATTTTTTCCGCACTCACAAACCGGCAAATTGAGCCCTTTCAATTATTTGAGAAACAGGGCTGGATTTTATCAAGGGATTAAAGGATAAACAAGTCCTTAAATATGCCTCAATCGGCTTAGTGGTGATAATGGTCTGCTTGTACCAGTTAATATCGATAGTGTTCGGGTTTATATGGACCCTTCTTGTTCACCCCGATATAATCTGCCTGTTCATCAGATAATTCTGTGAGGGTAACCCCCAGTTTATCCAGATGCAGACGTGCCACTTCTTCGTCGAGTATCTTGGGTAAACGGTAGACACCAATTTCAGGCTTTTCCTTTGCCAATGCCATTTGCGCCAGACACTGATTGGTAAAAGAATTGGACATGACAAAACTCGGATGACCGGTAGCGCAACCCAGGTTTACCAGTCTACCCTCTGCCAGCATGAATATCTCATGACCGTCGTTAAATGAGTATCTGTCCACCTGTGGTTTAATCTCTTCCCTGTCCACAGTGGGATCAGAATTAAGTGCATTGACCTGAATTTCGTTATCAAAATGCCCTATATTGCAAACAATGGATTGATCCTTCATCTGTTTCATGTGATCAACCGTGATGACATCCTTGTTCCCAGTGGCAGTAACATAGATATTGCCCTCATCCAATGCCTTTTCAACTGTCACGACCTCAAACCCTTCCATGGCAGCCTGGAGCGCACAAATCGGATCGATTTCTGTCACAAGGACTCTGGCACCGTATCCACGCATGGATTGTGCACAACCCCGACCCACATCTCCATATCCACAAACAACGACGGTCTTGCCTGCAATCATGACATCTGTTGCTCGTTTTATTCCATCTGCGAGGGATTCTCGGCAACCGTAAATATTATCAAATTTGGATTTTGTCACCGAATCATTCACATTGTAAACGGGAAACAGTAGCGCTCCATCCTTCTCCATTCTAAGAAGACGATTAACACCGGTCGTTGTTTCTTCCGATGCACCAATCATGTTTTCTACAACACCATGCCAGTGGAGCGGATTCTTTTTAATCACATCACGGAGCAGTTCTTCGATAATACGTTCTTCTTCGATGTCTGTGGTAATATCAGGAGTGGTATGGTGTTTGGCATAATACTCTTCTAATTCATATCCCTTGTGAATAAGCAATGTTGCATCTCCCCCATCATCCACGATTAACTGGGGACCTGAATCACCATCAAAAGTCAATGCCTGTAATGTACACCACCAGTATTCTTCCAGGGTTTCACCTTTCCATGCAAATACAGGTGTATCTGTTGCCGCAATGGCAGCAGCAGCATGGTCCTGTGTAGAGAAGATATTGCAGCTTGCCCAGCGAACATCTGCTCCAAGAATTTTTAGTGTTTCTATTAATACAGCAGTTTCAACTGTCATGTGCAATGAACCACTGACTTTAAACCCTTTCAGCGGTTTTTCTTTCCCGTATTTTTCGCGTGTTGCCATGAGTCCGGGCATCTCTTTCTCAGCGATATCGATAGCCTTCCTCCCCTGTTTAGCGAGGGCAAGGTCCTTAATTTTATACGGTAATTTTTCTACAACGGGTGTTAATTCAAGTGTTGTGGTCATTACAACTCCTTAGGCTTTTCTTAATAGCTCATCCACCATATTGATGGATTCCCATGTAAATAATTCCAGCTCACGACCAAAGTGTCCGTACGATGCTGTTTTGTAATAGCGTGGATGTTTCAATTGCAGGTGTGAAATGATCTCTCCTGGTTTCACAGGAAATACCTGCTTTACCAATTGTGTTAGATCATAATCAGTCAATTTACCTGTACCGAATGTTCTCGCGTAAATAGATGTTGGTTCCGCTACCCCGATACTATAACTGAGCTGCACCTCACATTTTTCCGCCAGTTCTGCTGCTACAATATTTTTTGCAATATATCGTGCCATGTATGTGGCAGATCGATCCACCTTGGATGGGTCCTTCCCACTAAATGCTCCTCCACCGTGTGGCGCATACCCGCCATAAGTATCTACAATAATTTTTCTCCCGGTGAGTCCCGTATCTGCTTCTGGTCCCCCATAAACAAATCGACCTGTTCCATTAATTATCATTTCATCTGCGAATGGAATGTTTGAGGATTCAAACACAGGTTTAATCACATGCTGAATGATTTCGGATTCAACAAACGCATGTTCTTTTTCTTCAGTACCAAATTCAGACAACATATCATCATGCTGTGTTGCAATGACGGTTTTTGCTACCATCTCAGGTTTACCATCCTTGTACTGAATCGATACCTGAGACTTGCCATCTGGACGTAACCAGGGCAATGAACCATCTTTTCGCACTTGAGCAAGTTTTTCTGTCAGACGATGAGACAGGTGAATGGGTAGTGGCATCAATTCCTTCGTTTCGTTGCAGGCAAATCCGAACATGAGCCCCTGATCTCCTGCTCCCTGTTCCCTGTCATTTGTTTCTATGACTCCCTGAGCTATCTCTGGGCTTTGAGTGTGCAGGGAAGAAATAACACGCACGGTTTGATCATCCATGCCAAAGGCCACATTGGTATAACCAATATCCTTAAGGGTTTCTTTTACAAGTCGTTCTACTTCGCAAAATCCGTGTGTGGATACTTCACCGCTAACAACCACCAAACCTTTGGTGGCCAGGGATTCGCATGCAACTCTGGATTCAGGGTCCTGACGCAGTAAGTCATCCAGGATGGCATCTGAAATAGCATCGCATACTTTATCCGGATGTCCTTCTGTAACAGATTCGCTTGTAAAATGAAATTCATTCATGAATTATTCTTCCTCATTTGGATATTATTAATGTGATTATAATTTGTTTTAGATGGTCTGAAATTTAACCAGAGGTGGGTTGGATTAAAATCAATATACGTGGAGGAAAATGGGGAAACATTTTAAGCTTCCCCATTAGGATACCAATGGTCTAATAACTATTATTCTTTTCCTTGAATTTCGAAACCCTTGAAATCATTTTCGACACAGCATTATCGATTGATTTGGTCACATTGTCAGTTGTTTCCGTCACGTTAAATTTCCTTTGGGGAACTGACAGGTTTAACTCTGTTTTATAGGAGCCGTTTTCATGATATAGAATGACCTGGCATTGAACTGCTCGGTCATAGTATTTCACAATCCGTCTCACTTCATTTTCAGCATACTCACGTAGATTATCAGGAGCATGAAAATGTCGAGCTGTGAATTCAATATTCAAGATATCCTCCGTTTCTTAAGTTAATGTGATAGGGATGGTCCTGCTTCTCTTACTACAGAATCTCCCGTATCATATTTGGTAAAGTTTTCCTGAAACTTTTTAACAAGCATTTGGGCGGTTTCGTGATACTCATCCTTTGAAACCCACGCCTGTTCCGGAACGAGTAATCCTGGATCAATACTGCCAAGACTGGTTGGTACGTCAAACCCAAAATAGGGATCCTGGATAAAATCAGAATCGGCAATATTCCCATCAAGAATGGCATGGATAATTTCCCGCGTAATTGGAAGACTGATCCTTTTTGCACCTGAATTTGCATTGGCTCCAATCCAACCTGTATTCACCAGATATGCAGGAACATTGTATGTATTCATTTTGTCACGAAGCAGCTCGGCATATCTTAGTGGGTGCAGGGTAAGGAAAGGTCCTCCGAAACACGGCGAAAATGTGGCCACCGGTTCTGTAATACCACGTTCAGTTCCTGCTACCTTAGCAGTATAACCACTGATGAAATGGTACATGGCCTGTTCCGGTGTCAATTTTGCAACAGGCGGTAAGACACCATACGCATCACAGGTAAGGAAAATAATGGTTTTGGGGTGACCAGACATGGACGGTTTTCCCTGGGCAGCCAGTGAATTTTCAATGAAATATATGGGATAGGAAACACGAGTGTTTTCAGTTTTCTCGCCATCAGCAAAATCAACGACCCTGGTCCGTTCGTCGTAAACAACATTTTCCAGTAACGAACCGTGCCTTATTGCATTGTAGATATCCGGTTCATGCTCTGGATTCAGATTAATGACCTTGGCATAACAACCACCTTCAAAATTGAATATCCCATTGTCAGACCAACCATGTTCATCATCTCCAATCAGTGGTCTTTCAGGATCTGTACTCAGAGTGGTCTTTCCAGTGCCGCTTAGACCAAAGAAAATTGCCGGGTTTTCTCCATTTTTATCTACATTTGCTGAACAATGCATCGCCAGTACACCCTTTAATGGCAAATAATAATTCATAACAGAGAAAATGCCCTTTTTCATTTCGCCGCCATATTCTGTTCCACCAATGATGGCTATACGCTTTTTCAAATGGAAAAGAATGAACGTTTTGGAATTCATTCCACGTTCCTCAAAGCGCCGATTGTATACATCCGATGCATTGATAATGGTAAAATCAGGATTGAAATCCACCAACTCATCTTCTTCTGGACGAATAAACATGTTATGAGCGAAATGTATTTGCCATGCTTTTTTAGCAATGATTCGTACATTCATTCTGTATTCTGGATCTGCACCTGCAAACCCATCAAAGATATATGTATTGGAATCATCAGCATGATTGTAATAGTGAATAACTTTTTCATAAAGGGCATTAAAAATTTCTTCATCAACTTTTGGGTTCACCGGACCCCACCACAGGTTGTCTTTCGAGAAATCTTCCTCAACAAAATATTTATCCTTCGGTGAACGACCAGTGTAACGGCCAGTGTCAACCATCACCGTACCATTCATCCCTATCTTACCTTCCTTATGTAAAATGGTATCCTCAATTATTCCCTCAACTGGAAGGTTTCTTTCAATTCGTGTAATTTTATCCAATCCGTATTTATCAAGTCCTAATTCTTTACTGGAAATGGGCATCTTTTCTCCTATCGTTGTCCATGCGGATGTGCTTGCTTATAAATCTTCTTCATTTTCTCCGGCTGCAAATGGGTATAGACCTGTGTTGATGATAAACTACTGTGACCCAGAAGGTCTTTTACAGCCCTGATATCTGCACCACGGTCCATCATGTGAGTGGCAAAACTATGGCGCAATGTATGGGGTCCAAGTTGATCAGTTTTAGCAATCTGTTTTAAATACAATCTGACCCGGTGCTGTATCGTTCGTGTCGAAATTCGTATCCCTTTGTTATTAACAAATAACGGAGTATTCGTCCCTGATGATTTGACTGATATACCCCGTTTTGATAAGTATTTACCTAACGAAATTTCCACACGATTCCCGATTGGAATCAACCGCTCTTTCTTTCCTTTTCCAAAAACCCTTACCAATTGATTGACTGTATCCACATCCCCTGTATTCAATCGAGCAAGTTCACCCAGTCTCATCCCAGTGGAATAGAAAAGTTCAAGAATTGCTAAATCCCTTAGACCCGTCAGTGTTTCGGTTTGTGGCATTGCCATTAACTGTTCAATAACATCATCGCTGTGGTATGAAGGGAGTGTTTTTTTTGTCTTCGGTGATTTAACTCCTGATGCAGGATTATGTTGCAGTTCCTCGATCTTTACGAGGTATTTGAAGAATGACTTTAGTGTCGCCAATCTCCTGGCAACGGTTCTTGATGAGAATCCTTCCTCGAATTCCTTGCCAAGAAAATGTCGAACCGTCGTCTTATCTACAGCTGAAAAACCACTTGCTTTATTCCCGGTATATGACTCGTAGAACTCTCTAAACCGATCAAGGTCTTTTCTGTAAGAAACAACAGTATGATGAGAGTACCCCCTCTCCTGTTTCAAATAGGAAAGAAAATCTTCCATTAAGGTTTTATCAAATTCTGGCATCATGCGTTATTGAATCCACCACCATCTGTATATCTTCCGGCAATGGAGAAGTAAAATGAAGTACTTTGTGTGTTGTGGGATGTGTAAAGGAAAGTGTATGTGCATGAAGTGCATGTCGTCTCAGTAAATATATCAACTTTTTTAAAAGAATGCCAGTTTCAGGGATAAATCCTTTAAGACGATTTTCTCCGCCACCATACTTATCATCACATAGTATCGGATGGTTCACTGATGATGCATGTACTCTAATCTGATGTGTTCGCCCTGTTTTGGGTCTAAATCTTATCAGGGATAAATAACGACTTTCCATTTCCACTTTAAAACCCGTCTCTGCTGTCCGACCATTTTCCTGGGTGGTGTACGCAGTAGGATCCGTTCGTTTGCGACCAATTGGTTTTTCAATAACACCTTCCTTTTCTTCCCATACTCCCCACGTGACTCCAATATATTCTTTTTGGACAGTCCTTGATTCAAACTGGTGTGAAATATGGCGATGAGCGGAATCATTTAATGCAATGACCATAACACCTGAAGTATCCTTATCCAGTCGGTGGACAATACCTGCTCTTGCAGACCCATTCATCATTGACAGATTGTTAAAATGGTAATGAAGAGCGTGAACAAGCGTACCGGTCGAAACACCTGTACCTGGATGGACCACCAGTCCAGCAGGTTTCTCGATAACAGCAATATCTTCATCCTGATACAAAATATTTATTGGGATATTTTCACCATGGATATCATTTTCTCTCTCGTTGTTGGTTTCGATTTCCACCTGGATTGTATCCCCTGATTCAACTGTATAACTGGCTTTAGGAATGTCATTATTGACGAGAATATTACCGGAAAGTATATAGGCCTTTATTCTTGTGCGAGAAAGATCAGGAAACTCCCTTGCAAGAAATTTATCCAATCGTAAACCGGATTTTTCGACGATCAGTCGTTTAGAGATCAATAACGTCCTGAATTGGTTTCGATTTTGGTTGAAGAATGATAGAATAAATAAGGAATAATGTCATGCCAACGGTGACACATGAATCTGCAATATTAAAGATATAGAAATGATAGGAACCAAAAATGAAATCGAGAAAATCAACCACAGACCGAAATACCAGACGGTCAATAAGGTTTCCAATGGCGCCAGCGAGGATCAATGCGAGACCAAGACGCAGTGTGACAGCACCCTTTCGCTCTATCCACAAATAGTAAAACAGTACGAATGTCATGATCACAGATGCGGTTGTAAAAATATAAAACCCTCCAGGAAAATTGATACCAAATGCCATTCCATCATTGGTGATGTAGGTAAGATGAAAAAACCCTTCAATTACAGGGTATGTTTCATACACGTCAAAATTTGATCTAACAAGAAATTTTGTCCATTGATCCAGGATCACAAGGACAAAAGTGGCGGCAAGGACAATCATAACAGATTGAGTTTATCCCGCTCCTTTACTGCAACACATTTGGATGCATTTGGGACTTCCATTAATCGTTCTGCCGGGATGAGAGGACAGGTATCGCAGAGATTCTTCGGTTCTTCTGCACATTCAGTGCAAATACCAAATGTTCCTTCCTCGATACGTTCTAGCGCCAGCTGTAGATTACGAAAGTGGTTATTTTCGCGTGTCATGAGTAAATAATTTTTTTCCCTCTCATGAGAATCTGTCCCGGCATCTGCCATGTGTAGACTGTAAATTGAATCTGGAGACATACTGCTGCCAGTAGGACCGGTATTACTAATACCATCCTTTATTTCCCCTACATCTCGGGCAACCTTATCCATTTTCTCAATAATGGATTTTTTAAACTTTGCCAATTCTGCTTTTGTATATTTCATCTTTTTGGCCATGATTACCTCTCAGTCACATTATGGCGTTTAATTCCAATGCTAAATGTATTATCTCGCACGGTTATTTCCTTTGAAAACTCTCCCGATTGGCTACTGGTGATCACTTCTACCGCCAGTGTCTCATTGCAAAAATACTCTGAAAAAGTGTCCATGGCTTGTTGAAGTGTATCAGGAAAAACCGCAAATACTTTGATTCGATCCTCTACGGCAAATCCAGCTTCTTTACGCAACATCTGTACATGTCGAATGATATCACGCACCATCCCCTCTTGCAATAATTCGTCAGAAATCTCTGTCGTGATTCCTATGGTCAATCCCTCACCTTCTGAGGATGTATAACCTTCTTTTGAAATCATCTCCACAAGGAAATGCTCAGCGGTAAGATTAATAACATTATTTTGAACCTCCAAAGAATATTCACCTTTTTCGTCTAATTTTGATACGATATACTCCGGATCTTCTTCTAAAATATGGCTTCGTATTTCAGGCAAGCTTTTACCATAACTACCACCAATAACCGGTAGATTAGGTTTTACAGAATAACCAACAAGCTGGGATGCTGTTTGGCAGCGTTCAATGGACTTAACATTTAATTCATCCATGATCACATCCCGATAATTTTCAAAAAATTCAGCTACACCGTCATCATCTGTTACATATGCAAGGGTCTGAAGTGGCTGACGAATTTTCAAACTGGCCTTATTTCTGGAAGATCGACCCAATTCAACTGCTTTTTTTAATGCATCCACCTGTCGCACAAGTTTATTATTAATCCGGGATACATCTGCCGAAGGGAAGTCGCATAAATGAATACTTTCAGGTGAATCTGGATTCACATTTCTTACCAGATTCTGGTACATGTTTTCTGTAACAAATGGAAGTACAGGTGCAAGAAGTTTGATGGTATTCAGCAACACATGGTACAAGGTACAGTAAGCTGCTTGTTTATCCCCATCATCCTCACTCTTCCAAAAACGCCGTCTATTGCGGCGAATATACCAGTTGGATAGATCATCCAGGAATCGTTCCAGTTTCTTCATGAATTTATCTGCCTGAAACTGTTCAAAACCTTTTCGAGATTCAAGGATTAGTGAATTCAACTTGGATAATATCCATTCATCTAGAACAGATAAATCCTGGTCTTCCAGTTTTGCTGAATTTGGATCAAATTCATCCAATGCAGCGTAGGTTGTGAAGAATGAATATGTGTTCCAGAGAGTAATGAGCTTTTTCCTGACTTCGTTGGCATGATGGTAGCCAAAAAGCAAATTATGCTCGACATTCTGTATGGCATACATCCACCTCATTACATCCACACCCATTTCCTCTGCAGCATCATCAAACCAAATAGCATTTCCCCAGGATTTGTGCATGTCCCGACCTGTTTCATCTTTCACCAGTGCGTGACCAAGTAATGTTTTAAATGGTGCTTTGCCTTCCAGCATGGCACTCATGGCCAGCAATGAATAAAACCAGTTTCTAAACTGACCCGGAAAACACTCCGTGATGAAATCAGCTGGAAACCACTTTGACCAGTAGTCCTTATCGGAAATATACCCCATAGTCGAGTAGGGAACGATTCCCGCGTCCAACCAGGGATTACCTACATCTTTGATACGCGTACCAATAAGCCCTGACTCAGGATGACGAATTTTTACTCCATCAATCCATGGACGGTGCGGGCTATGACCATCAAACTCTTCCCACCCTTCTACAGCCAGTTCCTTCAACTCTTCTCTGGAACCAATCACATAAAAACTATTGTCCTCAAATACCCAGATAGGAAGTGCAAGACCCCAGAATCGTTTCTTGGATATCATCCAATCGCCCATGTTATCAAGCCATTCATGTTCACGATCCTGTCCCCAGGTAGGTTTCCATTCAATATCATCTACAATATTCTTAATTTTTTGTCGCCAATCCATATTGATATACCATTCATCCACAATGCGGAAAACCAGTTCATCACCGGACCGCCAGCAATGGGGATAAATGTGGGGATATTGCTCTACATGGACCAGCAGGTGTCTCTTCTTTAGATCATCAATAATCTCATCCTTGGTGGATTCATCTGTAGCACTTTTACCTGTGAGCCAATCAAATCCTTCAATATAGTTGGATTCATCATCGAGTGGTGCAATATCCACGAGACCCAGTTTTTGTCCTATTTGATTATCTATATCACCACAACCAGGTGCAATATGCACAATACCGGTACCCTCTCCTGCCACAACAATATCGTTTCCTTCATTGTCTTTTCCACCATCAATCACTCTATGGCAATCAATTCCTCGTATCCCGTTCTTCTTCAGGTCTTCCTTGACGAATGGATATCCGCCGGGTTCAGATTGGGCTGGAAGATAATCGAATGGTCCTTCATATTCCCAGCCAACCATATCAGAACCTTTCATGGTTCTTTCTATGGTGTACCCACCATGTTCTTTAAATACCTGTTCTATGGTTTTCAGCTTTGGAACACCCTCAACCCAGTTCTTCTTCTCTTTGTATTGCTTTTCAAGACGCTGGTAAGTCAGGTTTTCCTTTGCAAAATAATATGTAGACCCATCTGAGGCCTTTAGACCTACATAGTCAAGGTTTACATTGACGGCTGCAGCAACATTTGATGTAAGGGTCCATGGTGTGGTGGTCCATACAAGTAGGTACTCATTTTCTTTGCCCTTTAATGGGAACCGAACAAAAACTGCGTCATGGGCCACCAATTTCCTACCCTCTATTATCTCCATCTGTGAATAGGAAGTTCCAGATCGGCCACTCCATGGGACCACATCAGTGCCTCTATAAATTTTACCTTCATCAAACAGCTTTTTTAGAAACGCCCATATGGTATAGTTATTCTCATCGGACATGGTAAAATAGGAATTATCCCAGTCCATCCAATAACCCAACCGCTTGGATTGCTCTGTCTGAATATTCGAATATTTTATTACACGTTCTTTGCAAAGATTCACAAACTTCTCTATACCATATTCTTCTACATCTCTTTTTGTTGTGAAATTGAGTTCTTTTTCGACTTCTACCTCGACCCACAATCCCTGACAATCAAAGCCATTCTGGTACCGCAATTCATATCCATCCATCGCCTTGTACCGTTGATACATATCCTTTAGGGTCCTGCCCCATGCATGATGAACACCCATTGGATTGTTCGCAGTGATAGGTCCATCGAGGAAACTCCATCGGGGTTTACCTTCATTTGCCTTGACACGTTTAGTAAATATATCATTCTTCGACCAGAAGTCGAGTATATCATGCTCAAGTGCAATGAAATCAACTTTCGGGTCTACTTTTTTAATGGCCATAGGGTTTGTATTCCGGAATATGTATTCGTTTTAAGACCTTGAAATTAGCTTTTTCCAATTCTGATTCCAATGGACTCTGATATACAAAAAAGTCCCCGAAATCGGGGACTTTTTGTCTTCATATAGTTCTGATTTATCGTTCAACAGCATAGAACCGCGAGATACCATCCCGTTTTACCAATAGCAAAACAGTATCATCTTTTTCTGCGGTTTTAATAAGGGACCTGAATTCCTTCACGGATGAAACATCCTTTTTTCCAATCCTGGAGATGACATCCCCTACCATAATCCCTGCTTCCTCTGCGTGACTTCCACGAGCAACATCCGTAACAACCACACCTTTATCATCCGGTTCCAGGTTATAGTGTTCAGCAATGTCTGGGGATATATCCTGAACCTGCATACCGAAATTCTGTGCTTCGGATCGAGTGGTGGCAAGAATTTGAGGTTCATTTTCCAGTTCTTCCAGGGTGACATACACCGTTTTCTTTCTACCATCCCTGAAAACAACCACTTTTGATTTCGTTCCGGGATCAGTGGAGGAAACGATATTTTTTAGATGAGATGGGTCCTTCACATCAATTCCTTCAAATTCTATAATAACATCACCTTTTTTCACTCCTGCCTTTTCTGCAGGACTGTCATCAATTATATCATTTACAAGAGCCCCATCCATGAAATCAAGATCAAGGCCTTTTGCCATCTTCTGGTCAATGGGCTGTATATAGACTCCCAGCCATGCCCGAACCACATATCCATGGTGAATCAGATCATCCATGACTTTCTTTGCCATATTGGATGGAATAGCAAACCCAACTCCTCTATTCGCCCGTTCAGTACCTCCGGTGGCAATGGCTGTGTTAATACCAATTAACTCACCCTTCATATTTAATAAAGCGCCACCGCTATTACCCGGGTTGATGGCTGCATCCGTCTGGATAAAGTTTTCATAATTCTGATTGGAGATAATGTTGCTTCTGCCAAGTGCACTTACTATACCAGCTGTTACGGTGTGACTCAGGTTTGACGAAAATGGACTACCAACTGCAAGTACCCACTCGCCAACCCTTACATTATCAGAATTGCCTAACCTCAACTCATGCAGATCACTTGATGCAATTTGAAGCACGGCAAGATCTGTTTTTGGATCCGTTCCGATTATATCTGCTTTTATTTCACGCTTATCAATGAGGACAACAACAATTTCATCTGCTCCATCAACAACATGATTGTTCGTTAAAATATATCCATTTTTTCTGTCAACAATTACGCCGGACCCAAGGGCGTTGGTATTATACTCCTGTGGGAAATCAAAGAAGGGGAACATTCTTCGATCAAACTGGGAATGAAATTCGTTCATCTTAACCGTTTTCTCAGTTTTGATTGTCACAACAGCAGGATTCGCCGTTTCAGCCACGTCTGCAAATACGTTGCTGAATTGATCAACAATTGGGTTTTGTGCATATAATAAGCCGGCTAAAAACACACCGATTATTATCCTATTTCTCATGAGCAACTCCAGATTAATGCTTTTTGAAAATTTAAACAGTAGGGATACGAAACAATTGCCGCAGGGTTCCTTTTAAAATAAAACAGTCCCGATGAAATCACCGGGACTGTTTTTTATCTAGTTATACTGGTAAGGGATTACTTCAGCAATACCATTTTCTTCATGGCATGGAAGGATCCTGTATCGATCGTGTAGAGATACATACCTGAAGCTACAGGTGTGCCTGTCTCATTCAATCCATCCCACATTACTGAATGGAATCCAGCTTCCATTTGTTCAGAAACCAGCGTTCTAACTTCCTGACCCATTAGATTGTATACAGTGAGTGTAACGTCACTTGCATCCAGAAGATCAAATTTGATCTCTGTTGTGGGGTTGAATGGGTTTGGATAGTTCTGATGGAGAGCATATGAACCAGGAACGACTTCAACATCAAGTGAAGTAGATTTTTCATTCACAGGAATCATTTCTCCAGCAGGTCCTGCTAACATTGAATTATTCAATGTAATGGATACAGCTTCGCCTGTGCTTCCAACCATTTCAAATGGAATATTCAGGATTTTCTCAGAGGAAATATCCAGAGATCCACCACCAATATTTGCAACGATAACATTCAGTTTACCTGTCTCTTTTTCACTGGAAGTGATAATGACATTATCCTGAGTTCTCATCAATTGAGGTGTTTTCAGGGAAACCTGAGATGCATCATAATCAATAGTGAATTGAAGTCCGCGTACTGTGCCATCGTATTGAAGATCCAGTGTCAGTGTGGACTCATTGCTGGCCAGCAACTGAAGTGATGCAAGCGCATCAGGATCAAATGCCATGAATCGTCCGGCACCGCCATAGATCTCATCAATCATCATGACCAGGTCAGCCACATTGATGGCACCATCCATGTTATAGTCGCAGTTTCTGAATTGATCTTCAGTAGGCACTGTTATTTCAAGAATGAAGTCTACAACAGCCACAACGTCGTTCAAATCCACATCACTGTCAAAGTCAGCATCACCGGATTTAAATGGTACTGCACAACCTTCTGGTGAAGGTTTGGATTCCAATGTACCATAGTTATCTGTTTCCCAGATAGCTTTCACATAGAAGCAGTACTCAACATAGTTCATTTCAACACCGACGGTACCTGTTGTGTCATCACCGCTGTATGTTGTGAGAACAAGTGTATCGCCTTCAGCTCTCATCTGGTATACATTGTATCCGACAAGGCTATCGGTTCTTGCTGTGTTAACAACATTTAAGCTTGAGGTAGCAACCCTGTATTCCGAAGATTCCATTGATTCTACAACTTCTTCGATATGATTGTCGTTACCGGTAATCATCTCAGAAATGAGTGCATAATCAGTTCCTGACGTTCTGCCGGAATTTCTTGCTGTCAATCTAACGGCGCTGTTATCACCATCATGACCACCGAAACCAGATGTCATAGGACCAGAAAAGACAGCATCATCTTCAACGGTAAAATAGTATATGGTTGCAAAATCAAAGAAATTGAACCATGCATTGAACTCAAAGAAACCGCCTCCGCAGCTACCACCATCACTGGCAAGTTCAACTTCACCTTCCTCAGCAAACCAGTTACCCATTGGGGTACCATCAACTATAAGGAATCCATCCTCAGTAAATTCAACAGCAACGGATCCGGGTGCACCGGTGCAACCCCAATCAAAATTCAGCTGCCAGGTTCCGGTCAGGTCTACAGCAACGGATTCACAGGGTTTATTCCATACAAGGTCCACTGCTTCATCAGCACCATAGGCCATGACACCACATGGAATATCCAATGCGGGTTGAAGTACAAGGTCTTGTACTGTTGGATCTGGACCGGCAATCACTTCAATTTCTTCTTCGGTGAACTCAAAATTAGCTCTTTCAGCTTTTACGGTATACATTCCGGGATCAAGATTCCATAGGAAGTAGTATCCATCTGCTCCAGTCGTATCAGACACACCACCGGCACGTACGACTGCACTGTCTAGCGGATCACCATTTGGATCCAATACATAACCGGCAACATCACCAAACAGGTATTGAGGTGTAGCCAATACGGATACCGTATCACTGGAATAGTTCGGGAAATGCCGTGCAGCAACACCCAATTCATATTCCTGAAGGTTGGTTAATCCGTCGAACAACCACATCATGGATGGGGTTGGTACATTGTTCTGCAACACACCATCCAGGAATACATTGTATCCCATGAAGTCATATTCATTGAAGGAAGTTTCATTCATTATAAATGTACCAGAAGTATCGTTAGGCGGATCACCCCAAGTATCAGCTGATAGTGTCCAACCAAATGTTTGTGGTCCACTTACTCCTTCAGCAATAGATACATTTACAAAGAATTCTATATCAGCATATTGTTCGCCTAATTGATCATCTGCAAAATCACCCCAGCTAACAGTAACACCATCACCTGTTTCACCATTGTAAACCAGCCCACCAATATCTGTTGCACTATTTACTGTAAAGCCTGCTGGGAATGTTACTGTTGCGCCATCAAGCCAATCAGCATCAGATGACTCATAATCTAACCAAAATTCTAAATCCATGGTCGCACCACCAAGATATTCACTGACTGCTGAAATACTTGAGTTTGCAATCTCGCGTCCTGTGGATGCATCCAATAATCCAATATTATCAACATACCACTGGTCAATCTCAAAGGAGTCATCACCGTAAGCTTTGAATCTGATTTGGGTAGTTCCACTCACGTCTGTGACCGTATGAGAGTAACTCGCCCAATTGATATCAGCCGTATTCGAATAATCCGCTAATACAACCCAGGCACCATCAACCCAGAGTTCCACGGATAAATGTTCAGTGCCGGTATTTCCAAAATCATTGAGGTACATATCATAAATGACTTCAACATCTGTTGTGTCACCAACAGGGAGCGCCATTGAGTAAAGGCTATACTCATAGAAATCCTGGGAAGGACTCCAGTTAAATCTTGCGCTGGGTTCAGGATTTCCAGTGAATTCGTAAATGGACCAGTTTTCACCTTCCCACGTCCACAACGCCGCCAAATCTGCAATATCAAATGTTTCTACATATCCTAAGCCGACCTGAGGTACAGTTGAAGGTGTCCAGGACAGGGTTAATTCCTCATCACCAATAACAACAGCCGGATTTGTAGGAGCATCCGGTACGTATGGAGCAGGAATACCACATGCTGTGTCTGAGTTGGCAGATGTGCCTTCAGAATATTCAGTAGTTACATAGAAGCAATATTCCGTATCATTTGTTAATCCATCAACAAGAAGGAAAGTGCTTCCGTCGGCGATGGATCCAACCAGTGAACCATCTGCTGCATCATATACATGGTAGCTAACAAACGTACCACATTCAGGAGAAATTTCTCTTGTAGAGTTGGTGCTCATGTGCTCTCTTGCATCTGCCCAAAGCGCATCAATTTCATCTGTGGTTGCACCAAGATCTAACAGTTTTTCAGCTTCTTCCTCAATGGCAGCTTTAAAGTCAGCGAATCCATTGCTGCGAGCATTTTCAGTAACTGAAATTTCAAAATTTCCTGTTGCTCCACTAAATCCGTCAACTACGATATAATACTGACCTGGATCCAATGCCACATTCTCCAAAAGACTTGGAGTATATGGAGCTGGGCTTTCAGGACAGGAACCAAAGGGGCCATCATCGTCATAATAACCGGTAGATGTTGCTACACAGGCTGCATCGGCAGTAAAAACTTCTAATTTACTATCGTAATCTGTTGTAGCTGAGCAAAGATCAATGGTTAATACAGTAGCATAGGAAAGATTCAACGTGTATGTATAATCATCACCATCGCCACCTGCGACATCCCAATCATCACCAGTGCCAACATTTGATCCAGTGGCTGTAAATGGTAAGGCGGTAATTCCTTCATCTCCACACCCTACACTTCCAATTGGTTCATTCCAGGATACGACTACTTCTGAATCTCCTTCAAAGACAGAAACACCAAATGGTGGACATAATTCTGCCTGACCAAATAGAAACGTCGTACTCAATAAAAACAATACTGTTACAATGGACCGCAAATGCTTTGACATGGATCCCTCCTAGTTACGTTGATGGTTCAATTGAATTGTTGTTTTTCGACAATAAAGTCGCATATATACCACGAAATTTACATCATTGACTATTTATGTCAACTAATATAAAACATATTTTTTATCTAACGATGCGCTCATCACGTTTTTGTCCTGCTTTGAAGTGGAACAATCTCAGAACACCCGACGGCAAGTATGAGTTGTCTGATATTTAAAGATCCAGTACCAATATGATAATTGTGATGCCTGTCACCCACTAAATACCGGAAGAAAAACCAATAACAATAGTTGAAATATCCTGTTCCCCAAGTCCCTGTAAATCCCAAAAAGACCAAAAAGGTTTATCTACTCTAAAAGAAAACCGTTTATGGACAATGGACTTTTTCATTTCCACACCAATACCACCGGCTCCTATCACGCCACCAGAATATGAATCAGTTTCTCCTTTACCAATCAATCCAACATCAGCGAATGTGTATAATTTTGTATTCAGGAATGATACTGGTAATCTAAATCCTGCCTCCATACTCGAGGTGACTATGGATTCAGCAGGAGGAATATTTCGGCCGGTAAATCCTCGAATATTCCCATCTCCAGTCAGATGGTAGATATCGTAGACATCAGTATAGCCATAAAAACTTTCAGGATGCCTTAGAAATCCGTGGTGATAACGTTCATAGGGATTGGCGCCTTCAAGGTGAAAATATTCCTGTCTTGGCAACGTTGAATTAAACCAGTATTGACCGACAAATAACCTGGATGAAAATGAAAACAAACCGAAATGGTTGCTCTGAGTCAATGTCGCTTTCACCTTGCTGAATCCCCAGTCAGACCACCCCTCTGGTGCAATATCCAAACGAGTTGACAACTGAATTCCCATCAGATTCATAGCGGTGTATCCAAAAAACCTTACAACCTGTCCTTGTTCAAATCCCGGTGCACGTACTTCATCTTTCACATGCGAAATCATGGTACCGATTCCTGCATGTTTATTGGGACGTCCATTCCATTGATTCCATTGTTTTTGCAGTGAAACCATCCCAAAGGCATGTCCTCCGAAATCATACGCTTCATAACGGAGTCTCATTCCCTGCATACCGTAATGGAACTTCCTGCTACCATCCAGGTGCCAGTAGAATCGTCCTGATTCAGTTGCCATGAATGCATCCAGACGATTACGTTCCCACGTGTGATATTTTCTTTCCAGAGATATGCCGGGAAGCCATCCATCCTTGCTGTGATAATCTATTAGTGGAAACCAGGTTACATGGAAGGCATTTCGTGGTTTGTAATTCGAGTTGGCCCATCGTAATGAGTATTCAGACGGCATACGCCCCCAGTGATTGTTCCTTAAATCAATATCGGATGTCTGGGAATGCAAATCTGCTACAACCCGCTTAGGCTTAAACGGTGTTTCAACCACAAGAGTATTTGTAAAATCCCATGGATGATCTTCAGTCCGTACCGTTACTGTATCGCCATCCTCTGAGATAAGCGATACTGGTATGGGGAAGAATCGCTCACCTTTCCGGTTTAATACAATTTCTGATGACCAGGTAGAGGAATTCATCGATTGTATATCAACGGAATTGATGGTGTAATCCAACACCTGAGTATCATAAAGCCATGGATCAAAAAACCAATCCAATTCCTTGCCCACCGTTTGTTCAAAAGCATGGGTAAATCGCTGATCATTAACATGCTTCAAATTCCACTTATTATAATAGTTTTTCATCCCGGCAATAAAGAGCGAGTCCCCCAGAAGGTGCCTTAATTCATTCAGCATGACGGAGCCTTTTGTATACACATTCCGCCTATATACAGATCCTGAACTATACTGGTAGGATCTGCGATGAAGTGGTTCATCGTACCCGCTGGTTTGAAGGTCAATGGTACTCCACTGATCGGAGTATGAATCGGAGATAAACTTTCCATGCTTCTTCTGAAATGAATCCCAGCGCGGATTGCTAAAATCGATTCCATAGGGAGGATAAACCTCTTCAAGGTACCAGCCGGTTTGGAACGATGTAAATCCTTCGTCCAGCCATGCAGCATCAATCTCATTGTTGGCCAGGATACCATAAAACCAGATATGACCCAATTCATGAGCGATAAGGCTTTCCCTGGCACTTCCGTTCATGACAAGCATCGGGTATTCCATACCCCCACCCCTCAGACGATCCGTAATAGTGACCTGTGGATAAGGATAGGTGCCAAACTGTTTCAACCAGTCCATGCTGCGAATTGATCGCTCCATGACTTTTTTTGACCATGAGGATGCATTCTTTTTATTGTAAAGGACATGAAAATCAATTCCATCATGTACGGCATTTTCATAGATGAAGTTCTTTGAAGCAACCCAGGCAAAATCATGTACATCCTCTGCTAGAAAAGTGACGTGCCTGCGATTCTCGTCAGAGATGCTATCCCTGTCTGCGTAATACTCATCGACCCAATCTGAGATTTTCATCGAAGTATCATAGGTTACTTCTTCCCATCCCGGGTTCCCAACAATGACCACACCCGACGCACCTATGATATAGGCTTCAGGCAGATCAAATGTCACTTCAAATGTACCAAACTCACCGTAAAACTCACCTTCAGCATGGAAAGGATTAATATGCCATCCATCCTCGTCATATACCATGGGTTTTGGATACCATTGAGCCATATTATATTGATCACCAATAACGCCGGAACGCTCAAACATATCACCATTCACATGTTTCCAGTGTATGGATACCTGACAGGAATCTCCAGGTGGTAGTTTATCGGGAATATCAGTACCAAGAACAGTATCATCTATGTGATGATCTGTGGATGAGGTCCTTTTAATCCCTGTGATCTCAAAGGATGTAACTTCAAAGGTATGTAATACAGACTCAAGACCTTTTGTAAAATTGACAGCTCGTCCCAGGGAACCATAGGCACGCAAAAACTCCTGGTGCTTCACCGACCCTAACTTGAATGCGTTTGGATAGAGATTCAGGTAAAGTGTAGACAGTGTATCCGGACTGTTATTGATATAGGTGATTATCGATTCACCGTACACAGCTTTCTCATCCGGTACGAGTTTGATATCCATGTCATAATGCAATCGTTGCTGCCAGTAATCCTGACTGTTAGCTGTGAAAATAAAAGCGAGGATGATAAATCCTCGCCTGGCTCGTGAATTTAATTTAAAATTATACTTTGCTGACAAAAGCTCCTCCTGATACTACCTGGTCTAAAGATAGGGATGCAAATCCTGATAGAATACTTCTTCCGTTCTGGGACCAACGTATGTTTTTACTATAAAACCTTCTCGATCAATAATAAAGGTCGTTGGAATACCATTAATGGGTCTTCCGATGGCCTGACCGTATTGCTGAGTAACAAACTGGGTTTCATTCCCACGGATATCCGTTAACACAGTATAATTCATATCCCAGTCTTCCATGAATGCCTGGATCTTATCCGGGGTACCAGATTGGAGTGTTATACCCACAATTTCCAATCCAGCTTCATTGTGTTTATTATACAACTCGATGAAATCAGGTATTTCTTTCCGACAGGGTGGGCACCATGTGCCCCAAAAATTCAGAAGGATTACTTTTCCCCTCAAATCAGAGAGGGAAACCCAGTTTCCATGTACATCAGAAAGGGTAAAATCCGGTGCTTTCAAGCGCTGAGATTCGGATTGTTTAGCAGGCATACCAACGTTGGCATTTTGATTACGATTATTTCCCTTCCCCTCCGCTTTTGCATCACAGGAAGTAATGAATACAGCGAATATCAGTACAAGAATGTGAACTAATTTTTTCATTTTATCCTTTTAATCCTTTATCTAAAAATTGAAGAAATTCATTTACATTTCTGGTCATACCTGGAAACTCTGCTATGACATCATCCTCTGGAGTCAACAATACGTAATAAGGCAATGCAGCGGTTCCAAAACGATCAATTTCGTACTGCTGCTTTTCCCTGTAATTCTCCCCTCCATCCGTATACAACTGTACCAGTATAAACTGATCAAATCGCTCTTTAACATCCGAACGAGTAAACATATTGGTTTCCATCCACCTGCAATTGGTGCATGTGTACCCTGTAAAATCCACGAAAATATTTTTATTCGATGCCTGTGCTTCCACAAATGCATCTTCCAGATTATCAATCCAGGGATACGCTTCTGCATGCTGAATCGCTGATTCCTCACCAGCACTAGCCTGAGCCGTAATCCCCATCTCGGGAGGGAGATAGGATTTGATCAATCCGTGAATGGGTCGCCCAAAAAGCCCGGTACTGAGATAAATGGAGAACGTAATGAAGAACAGGCTTAGGAGCATTCTTGGAACACCGATGACATCCATGGGAGAATCATGGGGCAATCGCAATTTTCCTAGAAGATAAATGCCTGTAAACAGGAAGATGACTGTCCAGGCTGCCAGGACAGAATTGTGTGTAAAAACATTCCATCCCCAGACCAGGTCAGTATTGCTGAAGAATTTGAATGCAGCTACAAGTTCCAGAAAGCCCATGACAACTTTAACAGCATTCAGCCAACCACCGGATTTCGGCATTCGGGCGAGGTACTGTGGAAATAAAGCCAAAAAGAAGAATGGCAATGCAAATGCCGCACTGAATACGAGCATCCCTAGAATAGGCCAAAACCATTGCCCGTTAGATGCTGCCACCAACAGCAACCCAACAAATTGGACCGTACACGTAAATGATGTAAGGGTAAAGGTTAGCGCCATGAACAGGATGCCGATGGTTCCGCCTTTTGATTCCCCCTTTAATGTAAACTGTCTCAGTTTTTCCGGAACCTGAATTTCATACATGCCAAACAGGGACAGGGCGAAATAAACAAAAAGGGCACCGATAAATATATTCACCCAGGGATTTGCAGCCAGCTGATTGGCTCCAGATGCACCTAGAAATATTGCCAGTAAGAGTCCAAGGATTGTAAATGTTCCAATGATCCCAAATGTGTAGATCAAGGCCTGTTTCAACGGGGTCGCACCTTCAATTTCTCCCTGATGTGTAAAAAATGATACGGTAATGGGTATCATTGGAAAAACACATGGTGTCAAGAGTGCAAGAAATCCCATGGATATAGACAGGAGAATAAATGGAAATATCCCGGCTTTGATTGCATCATCAAGCAAGTCATCCCCCGTAACCCTGCTATCGGTGTTTTCCAATATCATGAATTCAGAGCGAGGTTCGCCTTCTTCAACTTTGATAGTGACCGGTACGGTGACTTCACGGGGAGGATAGCACAGGGCATTATTGCAGACCTGGTAAAAAACAAGGACAGTTGCATCAATATCACCTGGCTCAAGATTGTTGGATAATCTAACAGGGATTGAAAACTGTGTGTTTCCTGCATGGGAATAAGTTGTTTTCCCAAATCCCTCGTCAAATTTGGATATGGGTTTCGGTTCATCTACTCTGCCCACTTCTTGAATTCCATCACCTGACACAGAGATTTCCGTCGGCAACGGTCCATCCACAGTATCATGAACAGAATACACATGCCATTCGTCATCCATGGTGAGGTCCACCATAATGTCAACGACTTCCCCTGAACGGGCAGATTGGGCAACCGCTGCAGAAACATCAACGGGATTTTCGAATTGTCCAATCACCATAGACGGGATGAATAATAGTGCAAATATGAGAGAATTAGTTTTCATACGTGTCATTTGATGAAACACTTTCAATTTAGTAACAACGTTATTAGGACGAACCAAACCAGGATTTTAATCCGAATTGCCAGGACAATCGATTTTCAATGGCATATTGTAATTCCTTTATCACGGATTCCACCTCAGCAACACCGGACTCAAACAGCTCGTCAAACCGCTCAAAATGAGACCAGTGCAAACCTTGAACTTCAGGACGGATAATGAAATCCGCTTCTTTCACCATTTCATTGCATAGATGCTGTGATGTAATGCGCTCAGAACGGGTCATTAATTCAAGAATGTTTACTTTTCGCATCGGATCAGGATCACCCCTCGAAATATCCACAGCAATGGTGAAATTTACCCTGTTCTTGACGTAGTATACAGGAATCGGGGTACTGGTTCCCCCGTCCAGTAAAAGTTTCTCCTTTTCTGTCTTGGGGGCGACAAACCCGGGAATGGAGGAACTGGTCGTAATGGCATCAATAAGATCACCGGATGTGTATTCCACTCGCTCACCTGATTGAAAATCGGTTGCTATCACCGCCATCGGGATGGTGAGTTCCTCAAATCGCTCAACCGGTATCAGATACTTCAGTGCGTCTTCTACTTTCTCCCGATTGATGATGGATTTGCTATTCAAAGCCATGATAACCACCATCTGATCCTGGACAAACTTTGCCACCTGTCCAAATGCAGAGTTTGGGTCCCGATCTCTCATCATGCGATCCGTACCCAGTTGTAGAAATTCATTGCTTTGCAAAAATGACCGAAATCGTTCCTCAACCCAAACAGGATCGCCGGTGGCAGAATACATTGCCCCTATAATGGCACCAGCACTTGTCCCTGCAATCAAATCAGGGATAACTCCTGAGATATGAAGCGCCTGGATGACACCGATATGGGCAGCACCTCGAGCACCTCCACCTCCCAGTGCCAGACCTATGGAGGGTTTATTCAAGACCCTCAATCGTTGATTTCGATACGATTGAAACGTTCATTTCAACCCGTTCATGCGGATTATCTCTGCTGTCCCTTGGGGAATTAACGATCATGTCTGCCACATCCATACCTTTGATCACATTGCCGAAAACTGAATATTTGTTGTCCAGTTGGTTTACATTGGCAACGCAAATGAAGAATTGACTGCCAGCACTGTTTGGATCCTGGGCACGCGCCATGGACAGCGCTCCTCTGTTATGTGGCGAAGGACTGAATTCAGCAGGCAGCATCCACGAGTCACTTTTGTCTTCTTCACCAACACCAAAGAACTTGGCTGCATGTCCTCCCATACCGTGCATCGCCCGGTTATCACTTTTTGAATTTGGGTCACCCCCCTGTATAACAAAACCAGGTATCACTCTGTGGAAAATTGTCCCATCAAAGTATCCATTTTTTGCATGAAGTTTAAAACTTTCCACATGCTTTGGAGCAATTTCCGGTAAAAACTCAACAATAATATCTCCAAATCGTGTGTTTATCACACCAACATCATAATCAACATTCACTGAAAACATCCTCTCATTATTGGTTAAATCTGATTCATTGTCGAATGGCAGAACACTAATCGTATAATCAGTAGACCTCTGTGGGTTTACTTTGAAGGTTGCTGTTCCAGACTGATCTGAATCCAACTCAACCTCTTTTGACTCAATGACCTTATCGCCAATTTTTAGTTGGACATGAACCGGTTCCTGTGTGTGGCCTGAAGATTCAATCATACACTCAATGGTTACATCCTCACCTTCGGTGATGTCCTGTTCCCCTGATATGGAATTGACAATCAAATCATTCTGTGTTCCACATGAAATCAACAAAAATGCTGTAAAAAGTAAAAAAGTGATCTTTCTCATGAAAATCTACTCCCTGGTTTTGTTACTGGAATCTTTTTTAAGTCCTCCGGGACATTATCCGGTTCATAGGAAACTGCCTGTTGTTGCGTCACTGAAAACTGATGTTGATGAAGAACTGCTTTGCCATTGCTCCTGTCTACAACAACGCCCACTCCTACAATCGTACCTCCCAGGGATGCACAACAATCCATCACTTCTTTCACGGAGCCACCTGTGGTGATAACATCCTCGACCACCAGGATCCTTTCCCCTTTTTCTACATGAAATCCTCTGCGAATTGTCATGTCCCCATTCTTCCGTTCTGCAAAAATGGTTTTCACTCCGAGCTGTCTACCTACTTCGGTCCCAATCACAATACCCCCAATTGCCGGACTGATGACTGTATCAATTTCAATGTCTTGAAAATACGTGGTGATATCCGAAGCAAATTTTGATAAGTATTTTGGATGTTGTAGTACTTTGGCGCATTGAAAATATGAAGAACTGTGACGGCCAGAAGTGAGGACAAAATGTCCTTCAAGCAGCGCACCTGTTTTTTTAAAAATTGTTAGTATGTCTGGATTACTCATCCATGATTCTCCTCATTTCGGATACATAATTTTCAGCAGCATCTCGTATGGATTCTGTAGAAAGATCCCCTGCAAATGAAATCCCCCTGGAAACATTGATAATGGCTGGCCCACCATCATTCCCCAATCGCATGCTGGCATCCAAATCCCCTCCCTGCGCACCAACACCAGGAATTAATAATGGTAGATCAGGAGACACTTTTCTGATCACTGATAATTCTTCAGCTGCGGTAGCACCTACCACAAGACCAACATTGTTATGTTTATTTAAACTGGTACATTTCTTCGCCACAGAGATGTACACTGGCTCATCATTTGATTTATGATCTTGAAAATCCAGGGCAGAATCATTAGAGGTTCTTGCCAGAACAAATGCACCGAATTCTGCTCGTTCAATAAAAGGGAGAATCGAGTCAGACCCCATGTAGGGATTCACTGTAACAGCATCAAACTTGAAATGGTCAAAGAGGCTTTTGGCATATTGTTTCGCTGTATTTCCAATGTCTCCACGTTTTGCATCACCAATGATAATGGGACCGTCACCAATGGTCACGAGGACTTCCTCGAGCCAATCAAATCCTGCAGACCCCCATCGCTCAAAAAATGCCAGATTGGGTTTGTATGCTACTGCAAGATCACGCGTTGCATCGATCACATTTAGGGCATGAGATTTCAGCCGGTCAAGTGGAATTTCAGATGATCCCAATGCCTCGGGGGTCATATCAATTCCCACACAAAGCCAGGATCGGGTCGCATTAACTCTGTCTTTGAGTCTGTCGTTAAATGATTTCATTCATGAAAGTTACATGCTCAAACTATTCATTTGAACCAAGAAATCCGGAAAACCGGACATTCATTTATTGGTAAATCACAGTGAATTCTATTCCCTTCTTTCTTTCGATTCGTTTTCATACAGTTCAATATCTCAGTAATTTTCATGAATGGAACAACTCTCCTTATATCAAGATGCTCAATCTGCATCCCGTGTCATCGCTTCAAGCGGAGTATTTCAAATTGAGCTTCTCGAACATGTAGGCGAAAATGATCACCCATCGCTTATAGCCATTTCGGAGCAACTTGCTGGAGAATATGGAGAAAAAGCTATTCTTACCAAGGCCACCATTCACCGATATTTTAATAAAAAAGGTTCCCTTCCATTCATCGCAAGATACAGGGATGATATCATTGGTTATATCATTGGTGTTCCACTGGAAGAATTGAGTCATGAACCATGGGCAAGAATGGATCCGAACTTTGGAAAACACAATACGCTATATACTTACGCATTTGTCGTGTTGTCAGATTTCAAGGGAAATGGTTATGCAAAAATGTTGAAGCGAGTGTTTATCAATTGGGCAAAAAAACGTGAAGGTATACGATTTATAACTGGCCATGTTGAGATTGGAGTATCTTCACGTTTTTCCGGTGATGTCCAAATCACCAATCGGATTGATAACTGGCAGGGGACGGGGAAAACATTTGAATACTACAGAAGGGATCTCCATCCAGATCAATCATCCCTGCAGCAACATAACCCACCCCTGGCGACTAGAATATGAGAAATAACAACTATGAGAAAGCCTGGTTCGTGACAATACTGACAATGTCCGCTATTCTTTCTGTAATAGCTTTCATCAATATTTAATGCTTCCGAAAAAAACCATCATTGTTTTTTGGATGATGGTTCTATTTGTTTTTTTTAGATATATGTCTCCGCCTATTTCTCCAGGAGTATTTCATTTCTATGTTGATGATCTACTTGCTGTTCCGATCATCGGGACCATTATCCTTTATTTACTGCGATATTTTGTGGATCAAGAATTTGTACTACCCATAAGTCATGTTCTTTTTATAACAATTTCACTTACGGTTTTATTTGAACTTATACTACCAATGGTTTCATCCCGTTACACACGGGATCCACTGGATATTATATCCTACCTGGCAGGTTCCATTTTCTTCTATACAATGATGAATAATGGAAAATCTACACTTAAAACCTGACCATTACACCTGCATACACATACAACATCGAAAAATCATTCTCGATCATATAATCAAATGACGAAGATACCGAAAATCGTCTTCTCAGTTTTAGGTGAATGCTCATGGAGGTAGTGACCTGATGATAATCAGACATATTTTTCCCATACCCATAAGCAAAATCCTCAATTTCTCCGTATACAGAGAAAGGACCTACTCCTCGTCCTATTCCCACTTGAGACCTTAATCCTGAAATCAATGAATTTTGAAGAAATGCGAGTGATACATCACCGTAAAATTTCTTCAGGTAACTACCGGTACCATAGCTTACCCTGGTTAGGGTCGATGGTCTATCGGTACTCCCAATGCGAATATTATACCCAGCAATTAATCTCCCTATCACTGGATGACTGTATTGCAAGGAACTATACCATCCAGATCTCAATTCATCCTCAAACAGGGAATCTGTAAATGTGGTATTTGTGGTCTGGTACAAAACCCTTCTATTGGAAGAAAAGCGTGTTGCCATCGTCAATCCAAATCTGGTTTTAACTCGTAAAGAAAGTTCATTATTTGTTACGGTTACCGGATCTCTATTTATGCCACCCAGGTTTTGATAATAGTCAATGATGGTATTGGATCGAACGTCCCAAATGGATCTGGTCCCAATTCGAAATTGAATTACGGCAAATTCCCTGTCAGCCTTCCCATCAGCATACTGTCCAACTAAGGCTGTACGATTAGATAAGGAAATGGATTTTAATCTTGTTTCCCAATCACTGAACAAACCAAACTTTTTTACTGAACTGTTAAAAGAGAGTGTAACTGGATCTGGTTGTGCTCCTACAACGATTCCAGTCCCAATTTTTTCTTTTGGCTTCCATTTGATCAATAACCCATCTGTAACACCCATCCCAGACAATTCATACGTAAAAACCCTTCCTATCTGTGAATACAATGACCCTTCACTGCTGCCAAGCTGGATCCTCGCCTGATACACAGAAAATGTTTCATGAGTATCTGTTCCCCTTCCATACATCCAAGCAGAAACTGGTAGAGATGATCCTATCCTGATTCCATACTGCAGAGTGGATACCTGGCGGTTTGAGGAGGATGAACTGCTATACGAGACGCGAGAAAAACGATAACCAATTTTTCCATCCTGTTCGATCAGCTGCTTTGTTTGTTTTGGAACTTCCGTAGTGATATTTTCAGGAGCAAAAACAGAATCAATCAAGGATTCGGTATCTTTTTGCTGCAACTGAATATTCCCGGAAACTCTGTCACCAAGCTGATAGAGCGTTGTTGGTACCAGCGATACGCAGACAGAGTTACCTTTTGATAAATGTGAAACGATTAGTTTTCCAATCTCTTCAGTCCTGCGGAACACGGTAAGCGTATCATTCACCATCAGACCATCTTCCTTTCCTATATCACAATAAACCTGATCAGAGGTAATATAGGTAATGGTTCCGTGAATACCCTGCAGTTCCGCCAGGCAAAAAGTAAGCAATACGTGTGACATAATAATTAACCGCTTCATCAATCCCCTTTGCCGCTAGGATGGCAATCATAACAGGCGCTGCTCACGTAACTGTATCCCTGCTCATCATCATGTTCATCATCCATTTCACTTTGACGATGTTCGTGACAAACACCATTTAGCCCACATGAAAAATCAGAATAGTCGGTGGGATTCACATGGCATTCCGCTTCACACGTAGACCATTCGTTTTTATGTGATCCGCTAAAGATTGGAAAATAGAAATCGTGGTGTGACATATCCGTTGGTAACCATGCATGAGTGTTATGACATAAATAGCATGCTTCATTTTCAGAATGGTTGGAAGCTAGTATCTCCCTCTCAAACTGTGTTCTATGGCATTCAATACACTCAGTTGACGTATTTAGGATGGTTAATTGTTGGTTGATATTTCCGTGGCATGATTCGCATGACGCAACAGCATGAGCTCCCACCAGAGGAAACAACGTTTCATCATGCTTGAATTTCCAATTTAAAAAATCCCAACTGAATTCATTGTGGCATCGCCTGCAATCGGATCCATAGGTAGTGAAATGGATATCCATATGGCATGTGGCACAATCCGGGTCAGCATTATTAAATGCATGTATCTCCTTTGTAGTTGATCCTGAATGACACTGAATACATTCAGCATTATGGTGCATTCCTTCCAGGGGGAATTGGGTAGCATTGTGGTCAAATAACATGGATTCTGATAATGGGTACCATCGGTTAGGATCATGACATAATTGACACGATAAATCTGATATCGGCTCTGCCTCTTGCATCATGAGTAGAAACAATATGGTCTTGATCATTACCATTTTAATGGATCGTTATCAAGTATTGATTTCCAATCCTGATTTTTAGGATGTCTACGATTCAAACCCTCACTTTCACCATTTGGATGACAATCATAGCATGCCCAACTCTCATACACATATCCCGGTTCATCATCATGTTCATCATCCATTTCACTTTGGCGATGTTCATGACAAACGCCATTTAGTCCACATGAAAATTCAGAATAGTCGGTAGGATTCACATGACACTCTGCGATACAGGTAGACCATTCGTTTGCATGGTCACCTGTGAAAATGGGAAATCCATGTGCAAAAAAATCATCGGTCCAATTTTCCGTGTTATGACAATTAGTACAATCCTCTGGATATCCCTGATTATCATGATCCGGGTTACCGGCGGATTCAAAGTCAACACTATGACAGACGATACACGCCTGTGATGTAGTCGAATGGTCAAACGTTACGTCATACCAATCGGAGGTTGAATTATGACAGATAATACAATCTGTGCTATAATTATTCTCCAAATGAGATGGATTGGAAGTGCTGAAATAATCCGGCAAATGGCATTGATTACAGGCATAGGAAAACTGATCATGGTTGAAGGATGAAATGACCCAGGATTCTGTGGAACCATGACAGAGTGTGCATTCGGTTGTAAACTGGTTTTCATCATGGTTTGGATTGGCAGCATCAGTATAGTCACTCTCATGACAAGTGAAACATGAGATAGTCTGTTCATGATTGTATTCATCTATCCGCCATACAGTTGTAGACGTATGGCACATGGTGCAATCATCATTAAAATTATTTGTCTCATGATTAGGTGTTTCGGCCTGATTGTAGTCCATCGAGTGACAACTAATACACGGGTCCGTGTAATTTGAGTGATCAATCTGGACGTCTAACCAGTCCTCAGTTGATAGGTGACATAGTGTGCAAACTTGTGAATATTCTTTTGCTACATGGTCTGGGTTTTCGACCTGTTGATAATCACTCAAATGACATGAAACACATCCGATTGAAAAGTTATGGTCAAATATGGATGGTATCCACCCAAATGGGTCGTGGCAATAGAGACAGTATTCAGGGGAATATCCCCTGGCATTGTGATCGGGTTCAGTGGTTTCAGTAAAATGATTCAAATGACATTGAGACGCTTCACATGATGTGGGAGTCGATCGATAAACATTCTCTACGTGGCACAGATTACAATCCGTGAGGATATGCAATCCTATGAGCGAATAGTTAGTCTGTTCATCTAAATGTTGAAAACCGGGAATATCCCAATCCTCAGTGGATTCATGACAGGTAAAGCAGTCTGTTCTGATATTGTCCGGAGCATGTGGTGGTTCTGTTGATTCAGTATGTTCTAAGATATGACAGGATTCACAATCCTGGTCCGTATAGTCAGAATGGTGAAACAGTGTTTGTTCCCAGGACACTTCCGTGTGGCACTGTTCACAATCATCAGATAGATTATGACCATTATGATCAAAATCACTATCCAGTACTGTAGTTAAGGCAATACTATTTGGCTGGTGACAATACTGACAGGTTGTTTCCAGATCATAGCCCGATAGTTCATGGCATTGATAACAATCAGTGCTTTGGTGAGCCCCCGTCAACACATAACCGGTTTCTGAGTGCTGAAAGGATGTTTCATTCCAGTTAGATGTAGAATGACAACCCTCACAACCGATGGAATAATACTCTGAATCAACATGATTAGGTGATTCAGGATAAGCGTTGGTTCCGGTGGCTTGAAAGTCAGCAGAATGACATTCGCTGCATGTTGTTTCTGTACCGGCAAATATTCCATTGTGGCATTGAAAACAATCTGCCACAATGTGTGCCCCGGTCAACACATAATAATCTTCATGCCTGAAAGATGATGGGGACCAATCATTGTTTCGTACACTGTGACACAGGGTGCAATCCCTATCCAGTCTGGCCAGAATATGGGACGGTGTTTCAACTCTATTATAATCCCTGTAGTGGCAACCATAACAGCTTTTTTCCACCTGTCTAAACTGAATCATGGGTGTTTCGGTATGACAATCATTGCATGGAACAGTTTTATGCGGACCTTGTAATGAAAATTGGGTGTCGTTGTGGTCGAAGCTTTGTGATGTGACCTGCCATGATTTAATATCATGACATTGTTCGCAATCAGACCCGAGTTGAGATTCATGTACATCCATATGGCAGGACGTACATGATGAACTCACACCTGCAAACATGTGTTTTTCCTGGACGGTTGATCCACTGTGACAGGAAGTGCAATCCTGACTCCTATGAATTCCTTTCAATGGGAATGATGTCTGTTCGTGGCTGAAACCGCGTAGAGTCAGCATCTCCCATCCATCTGATCCATGACAGTCTGAGCATTCATAACCCGGGACATTCAAATCAACGTCCTGTGACAGTCCAATTGCAATGAAGACCAGAGCAAATAATTGTCTCATGTCAATCATTCCCCTGGAATAGTGTGACAATCCTGGCATTGATGTTTTATGGGAATGTACCTGATGAAGGATCCACTCGCATCACGTTCAGTATTGTGGCATTTTTCACAGGGAACTTTGATGTGCTTCCCATCCAATGGAAAATCGGTCTTTGCATGATCGAAGACTAAAGAATTAAATGTCGCATATCCATGACAATCATCACAGGCATTCCTGTATTTGATGTTGAATTGATTCCTGTGAATATCTTCATGGCAGGAAATACAACCTAACCTATCCCACACAAACCTGGTATATGACTCACCCTGATTATTCTTGTATGGAATATGACAATGTATACATGGGACTGCGAGATGCGCCCCTTCCAACGGCAATCCAGTCAATAAATGGTCCCGTATGGAATAGGTTGTAAGTAACCAACCGTTAGTATCGTGGCAGGGTCCGCAGTCTCCTCCATCGAGTCTATGTTTCATTTGTTCATCATGGCGATCATCATGACATCCAAGACATGAATTAGATGGTGGTAGTTTTCCATCTGTCTGTTTATGACACTCCCTGCACAAAACCGACTTATGTTTACCCGTCAACGGATAATTGGTTTTATCATGATCAAATGGTTTTAACCCTTCATTCCATTTATCGACGCCATGGCATTGCTCACAATTGGAGCCAAATGTCCCCTTATGCACGTCCATGTGACAAGACCCGCAATCGGAATATGGGAATCCATTTAACCTGAGCACAGGAGGATTCCAGGTATCATGGGGAATATGACATTGTTGACACTCGACTCTGGAATGGGCACCTACAAGTGGATATGCAGTTAAATCATGGTTAAACTGCTCCCTCACGAATTCCCAACCATCTGTTCCATGGCAAGACTCACAAGGCTCGTCCGTTTCTTCTTTGTGAACATTTACATGACAGGAAATACACTCGTTGTAATCAAGCCCGGTCAATTTCATGGTATTGGAGAATTCTACCTGTTTAAAATGACATTTTTCACACTCTACAGATCGATGTCTACCTGATAATGGATAGTTTGAATTTGAATGATCAAACTCCTTTATTGCAACGCTCCATTTTGATGTATTATGGCAGTTTTCGCATGAGGTGGATACGGTACTCTTATGAATATCTTCATGACAATCTATGCAGGAGGTACTCAATCCGAGGTAAGTACGATCCAAGGTAGGGAAGTCAGTATATTTTGATGCCCATTCTATCAATTGGTCATCGTTTATTAGTTCTCTTTTATGGCATTGATCGCAGGAAGTGGTCACATGATTTCCTGTTAACGCATACCCGGTTTCATTGTGATCGAACTGGGATTTCTCTTCTTCCCAATACACCAATTCGAATTCTCTACCATTATGATCTGAGTGACATTTTCCACAATTATCAGTTTTATCCGCGTGATAGCCAAGACCTTTGTCCATTTTATTTTGGAGAGGGGAATGGCAGTCTACACAACCGGAGGATAGTGTTTTCTTTCTCAACTCATGACACTGTGTACAGTTTGATGTACCTTCCATGAATGAATGGTATTTTGATAATTCACCTGGTGAAAATTGGCCGAACGCACAATGATATGATATAAGCAGAAAAACAGAGAATCGAAGTATCATGGCTCTTTAAGCTGAAGTTATATGTTGTCCAAAATCAATTCCAATAGTGTCCAATAGTTTAAATGGTAACTCTCCACCTGCAAAAATGAAGACATAATCATTTTTTATCGTTTCCGATTTATTGTCGATTTCATAAGTGATGTGTTCTTTGTCGATTTTGACTATGTTAGAATTAAACAGAACACGGATTGATTTTTTGGAGATTTCTGAATGTATTCTTGATTCATTTTTTGATTTCAAACGGAAGAAATGACTTTTTCGATAAGAAACAGTTACCGTATTCCCAGGTTGATAGGTCAGTCCAAGAGCGGCTTCAATTGCACTATCTCCGCCTCCAACGATGAGAATATGCTTATTCTGATAAGACTCTGCATCTATCAGCTTATACATGACTTTCCCCATTTCTTCGCCGGGTACACCCAATTTCCTTGGAGTCCCCCGTCTTCCCAATGCCAGTATTACCTTTGCCGTATCGAAATCCCCGGTGTTTGTGTGAACAATAAATCCATCTCTATCAGGTTGGATGTCTGTTAACTTTTTGCCAGAAACAAAATTCAATTCATACGTACCCAGGACGTGATTCCAAATCTCAAGGAGCTCTTCCTTTTCATATTCTTGTCTGTCCAGTGTGCCATATAAAGGAAGGTGGACTGGTTGAACCATGACAACTTTACGTCTCGGGTATTGTAGTATGGTTCCACCTGGTTCATCCTGATCAATCATAATATATCGCAACCCAAGTTCCTTAGCTTTTAATGCAGCTGCTAAACCTGAAGGACCAGCCCCGACAATAACCACGTCATAGTTGAATCCATGTTTGTGGTCCTGAGTATCCTTCACATGCTGGATGGCTGTTATTCCATGGGAGATGGCATTTTTAATAAGGGCAAGACCGGATAATTCTCCAATGATATAAATGCCTTTTCTGTTTGTCTCAAACTGGTCAGATAATCGAGGTATATCCTGCCGTTGACTGATGTCTCCTAATCCCACCTGGATAGCATTCAGTGGACATGCTTCTGCACACTTGCCGTGACCCACGCAGTGACTCCCGTGAATGATGGTTGCTTTCCCACTGATGATCCCCAAAACATCTCCTTCTGGACATGAATCCACACAAATTCCACATCCAATACAGGCAGATTGATTAATGATGGGATGCTGCATCAGGGCTTTTTCCTGTCCTTTTGATCTGGTCTCAGATAATCTGTCCCGGGATATCCGATCTTTTCTTTTCATTCTAAAAATATATGGGACCAAAAATATCAAAATGATTACAAACCCGATAATCCATGATATTTGTGTTTCGCTCATCATGACCAAATCCATGTATATCCAAATAAAATAGCCAAAGCAGTATGAATGACCATGATAACCAGCATCGTATAGGCGAAAGGACGATGGATCACATGCCAGTAATGAAACAACCTGTGTGCAGCAGATAAAAATGCTATCTGTCTGGTTAACTGTATTTGCTGTTTTATTAAGGAATGGAGTGAATGGAATTCTCTTTGATCAATATCAAGACTTTTTGTCATTCTTTTTAATAGTCTCCTGGTATTGATTCGACCGATTGAATCATAATACAGAAAGGTAAAAATACCCAGGAGACCTCGATTTGTAATTTTTTTCTCGGCACTGATCTTTTCGAGTGCCCTAATCTGGTCAGTTGATAAACTGTAATCTTCCTTTAGGCGAGTTGTGATGGATGTTTTTTTACTTTCTATTTCTTCACGACTTAATTCTGAGCCAGACATTCTACGTGGAATTTTCACATAGATATATCTTCCAATAAAACCACTGACTGCAACTGCAACCATAGACCAGTATGCAATGGATACCAATCCACCAAACTTAAATGCTGTATGAAATGTGATGAGAATTGGACCACTTATTCCAAGGAAAATATGATAATTCAACCATGTGGATAACTTTCCAGCGTTTCTCAATCTCTTAAACCGTTTACGAACGGAGTAAGACAATAGTAATATCAACATAAGACTGCCCACAATCCCAAGTCCATGACCAATCACTCCACTTGGTTTGAGCACATGGTGCCTGTCATGGTGTGGGCGTTCCACTAATGTTTGAATATAATAATCTGAAGCATGAGACAGTATCCAGCCGATACTCGCTCCCATCAAAAGGGTCAGAAGGATGATAATTACCTTGTTTAGTCTATTCAATGTTTATCGATGTTAATGGTTTTCAAACTAGATTATTAAGAAAGATAAAGATACTCATGATTATTAGTTGAGTCCATAAGTTTCAGTTGAGTCCATAAGTTTCTGTACTTTTGAAAGAGGGGCCATAGTTTTCTCTTA
>CAYFMT010000013.1:0-73451 GCA_964344305.1 uncultured bacterium
ATGTGTTACCTTTGTATTGACATTCCTGTGTTACCCATGTCTTGAAACCGTACCTTATCCTGTATCAGTCTGAGCAAACCCTATAGGATATAGCAAAGAATCTTATGTATTATACTTGTTACAGTGCTCTGCGCTGTAACAGCTGGTAGTATGAATGATGATGGTTCAAGGAAAAAGTTTTAAGGGTGAAGGACAATGAACAATCATTAACACAATAACACCTTAACACTCTAACACTTGCACACTTCTTTCATATCCCTTAAAACTTACCCCTTTCATCAAGCCAATAATCCATTAGTCCATCATCTATAAATCGTTAACTTCGCCCGCCAATTTCAGCATGATTTTGGATAGTTGTTTAGACCCTAATCCCTAACCCCTAGTCCCTAATTTTCTATGAGAAAAGAAAACTTTAGAAACATCGCCATCATCGCCCATGTGGATCATGGAAAAACCACTCTCGTGGATGCCATGCTGAAGCAGAGCGGAACTTTTCATGAACATCAGGAAGTGGCGGAACGAGTCATGGATTCCATGGATCTTGAAAAGGAACGTGGTATCACCATCATGGCAAAGAACACGTCTGTGTTTTATAAAGAAGTAAAAATCAATATTATGGATACTCCTGGTCACGCGGATTTTGGTGGCGAAGTGGAGCGAAGCCTGAATCTGGTGGATGGAGCCTTGCTCCTGGTGGATGCCAGCGAAGGCCCACTGCCTCAAACGCGTTTTGTGGTAAAGAAAGCGTTGGAGAAGGACCTTCGCATGATCCTGGTGATCAATAAAATTGATCGCAGCGATGCTCGCATTGATGAAGTCATCAATGAAATCTATGATCTCTTCATCGACCTGGATGCAAACGAGGAGCAGATCGATTTTCCCATACTTTATACCAATGCAAAAGAAGGGGTGGCACATCAAGAATTGAACGATGATACAACCGACCTTCGTCCATTATTCGAAACCATTCTTTCTCACATTGATGGACCGGTTGCATCCGATGATCATAGTCCTCAATTCCTTGTAACGAACCTTGATTATGATCCCTATGTGGGATTGGTGGCCATTGGTCGATTAAACAATGGAAAGTTGTCCATGAACAAGCCCTACGCATTGTGTGGAGCAGATGGTATCACCCATGGTGTCAAGTTTTCAGCATGCTATACCTACCAGGGATTGCAAAGGATCATGGTGAAAGAGCTTGAGGCTGGTGATATTATCGCTATTGCCGGAGTGGAAAATGTGACCATTGGCGATACCATTGCGGACAATGAAACTCCTGATCCACTGCCACGGATTCAGATTGATAAACCAACCGTTTCCATGATTTTTTATGTGAACAATGGTCCATTTGCCGGCAAGGACGGGAAATACCTTACTTCCAGGCACCTTGGGGAACGACTTGAGCGAGAAACCCTGGGGAATGTTTCCCTGGAGGTGATCCCAACAGATCGAGCAGACGCATTTGAAGTATGCGGACGTGGCGAATTGCAGCTTGCTGTACTCATTGAAACGATGCGGCGTGAAGGGTACGAATTCATGGTGTCAAAACCACAGGTCATCCTCAAGGAAGAGGACGGAAAATCGATGGAACCCATGGAACGAGTTTTCCTGGATATTCCAGAGGATAAAGTGGGTGTGGTAACGGAAAAGCTTTCTGTGAGAAAAGGGCGAATGACACACATGGAAAACCATGGTCATGGTCGTGTGAACCTTGAGTTTATCATTCCATCGCGAGGTTTGATTGGATTCAGGAGTCAATTTCTTACCGACACGAACGGAGCAGGGATCATGAACAAACTGTTTGAAGGGTATGCACCGTGGTTTGGCAGTATCCCACAACGAACCAATGGCGCCATAGTAGCCGACAGACCAGGAAAAATAACGGCTTATGCCAGCATAGGTATGGCGGACCGTGGAATTCTGTTCTCTGAAATTGGTACTGAAGTGTATGCGGGAATGATCGTAGGAGAGAGGAATAGAACGGAAGATTTAACGGTGAATATTGTACGGGAGAAGAAACTCACAAACATGAGAGCCGCCGGATCAGATGCTACCGTAACCTTACGTCCACCCAAACATTTATCCCTGGATCAATGCATCGAATTTATTTCCGAGGATGAACTGGTAGAAGTCACGCCTAAACGGATTCTGTTGAGGAAAATGGAACTGGATGCAGGCAAACGTGCGGCCATGAGGAAAAAAGAAAAATATTCACTGAATTGATAGGCTAATATCCTGGTGAACAAATGACGATTGAATTCGAACATATTCTATCCGCTGCAACACTGCTGTTTTTGGTCATGGATCCCCTTGGGAACCTCCCAATCTTTCTGTCCATCCTGAAAAATGTGGATGAAAGCAGGAGACGGCATATCATCCTGCGAGAATTGCTCATCGCATTACTGGTCCTGTTCGTTTTTCTGATCTTTGGACAGCAAATCCTGGATTTCCTCCATTTGGAACAGGAATCCGTTACCATTTCCGGTGGCATTGTACTGTTTATTATCGGTATCCGCATGGTATTTCCATCGCGTCACTCAGCGCTAATGGGTGCCACTCCAGAGGATGAACCATTCATTGTGCCACTGGCAATCCCACTTGTGGCAGGTCCTTCAACCATTGCCACGGTAATTCTCATGGTGAACAACGATCCAGGTTATACGCTTTCTTATGGCATTGCACTGGGTCTGGCGTGGATAGTGTCTGCTATAATTCTCCTGTCAGCACCTGTGTTGTTCCGGGTCCTGAAATCCAGGGGACTGGCTGCTACCGAACGGCTCATGGGTATGCTACTTATCATGATCTCCGTTCAAATGTTCATCAACGGTGTCAAAGAAATACTATAACAATCTCACCAGATTATCTGACGCATTAGTCATTTTCCTTTCTCTATTCCATCCGTACTTTTCATCGGTACGTATGAAGATTTCCCGTCCAATTCTCCTTCTGTTGATTCTGTCTTTCCTTCAGGGTGAGATCATCTATGAAACCGGTAGTCTGCGTGATTTTATCGGTGGGGAGTCCAGTGGGGCAGCCTATGACAATTATGTCTCTCACATTGTTGAAGGACTCGCAGTAGAAGGGTACAATGATTATGGTCCCGACTGGCTGGATGTTCAATCAGATGGGTTCGGGAATTACACGATCATTCCCGGTGAATCAAGCATCCTAAATCACTGGCAATCTATTTTTCAATATATTATGAACGGTGATACCACCACGGCAGATAGTTTGATTGCCGATTCATTGGATACCTACAACTATGATCTTGTGTGGTTCACTGATTCGTTAACGAATCGATCCTATTGCATGGTGAGGGAGCGACTGGATTTATCCTATGTCGATTTGAATATCACACTTAATCCCGATGATGATGTGTACGGAAGCTTCCGTAACGGGTGGGGACTCTATATCATTAATCCAAATGCCAGTCGATCGAACGTCGTTATCCAGGTTCCACATCCCTGTGATGATTTTATTTCGCCGTATATGGCTATTGATGCCTTTATTCAATCCGACGCACGTGCATTCATGATCTCTGGTACTGGCAGGGAAGTGAGGTGGACAGAATCAGGTGATTACAATAATAATAAATCATTGTCTGACCCTACACGCAATTCAAATACAGTATTTCACACATTCCATCGTGTCATCACAGAATCCCTGGTGCAGGAAGAGATCCATTCACCCATCGTCTTGCAGTTTCACAGCTTTGATAACGAATCACACCCGAACCGAAAGGCAGTCATTTTATCCGCTGGAGCAGAACATCCCATTTCAAACAAGCCAATCCGCGATGTTTCTTCCTCGACCAATGATATCATCAACTTTACGGGTGAATTCCCCATAGATGCCCTTATCTTTGGCGTCCACGGTGCCATTCGTATAGATCAGTATTACGAAGTAAACTACGATGATATTTGTACCTATGATGGAGAGGTTGAATCCATACCACTTGTAAATGCCGGTTCGTTGTTGGGCACAAACCGAAATGTCCAACTGAACCATACCCATTCTCTCCACAACCCCAGGGATGTCTATGAGCCATTTGTCCATATAGAAATGGATGAAAAACCTGAAGTGTTTGATTTTCTGTCCATGTCCCTGGATACCCTTTATGGTGGGATGCAGCCAACTACTATCCAGAACTTTGCCCTTGTATCCGAATATTTTCAGCCTTTCCTGGATGCGATTGAATCATACTTGAGTCATTGGGAAAATGACGAAGACAATCTTTCACCACCTGAGGTAGAATTATTCTACCCAACAGATATAAACCAGGAAAACAGTCGTTTTTCCTGGATTCCAGTGGATGATACCAATTTTAAATCCTATCGAATTGCCTACGATCCTGATGAAGTCACAAATGAATCACCATTTTTTGATCGCGAAGATTATTCCGTCCTGGCAGACATGAGAACCAGCACCATCAGTCTACCCAATAATCTCATTCCGGATACCTGCCAGCTAGCCATCTGGTCTGTGGATTATTTTGGAAACACATCCCAATTGTCTGAGGCAGTGCCAAATTATTTCCCCGGACATGGTGAACCCATTCCCATTCTAACCTTCACCGATTCATTGCCAATTATTCAATCCTATGGAGACCAGGATGTAGATCCTGAAGGATGGAGGGTGGACACCCTTGATAATGAGGCACTGGTATTGACATTAACAGGAAATACATGGAAATCTATTCCAATTTCTCCTGTACCAATCGACAGTTCATCCGTTTGGTCCATTCGCATGAAAATAAATCACTTGAGCGAAATCCAGGGAGTGGGGTTGAGTGACGGAGACAGGATTCTTTGGTATTCCCTATACGGGACAGAAAAAATGGATATTGAAGAGTGGGTCACAGTGTATCAGGGATATTTCCCCGAAGAGGATTGGGTAGCGATTCTATTGCCGGCAGGGGATGACTGGTTTGCGCGTCATGATGAATCATCCATGATCTCGGAAATTATTCTGGTGAACGATGCTGATGAAAATGAGCCCGGCGAAGTATCCTTTCAATCGCTGATGGATTTAACACCAGATCTCTATATTTCGCCAGAAGTCTCAATTTTGCACTCACTTGGCAGAGTCACACAATTTGAGAATACGAGAAATGTGGAAGTATCCTTTACACCTGTCATCGATGATCCCGATAGTTATGTTTTCACCTATTTATGGCATTTGGGGGATGGGAATACAAGTACTGCGTCACATCCTGTTCATACCTATGTGATAGAAGATGACCATACGTATTCTGTGGTCCTTGAAGTAACGGATCAGCAAGGGAAAATAGGACGGGCATACGCCAGCATTCAAGTTGACGAAGGGGAAACATCCCTGCCATTGACCATGAATTTTGTTGGCGATATCATGCTTGCCAGACGATTGGAAGAGGCTGGTGGCATTATCCCAACCCTTGGCGTGAATGCCCTGTTCGACCCTACGCTGGATCTTTTTGGAAATGCTGCAGATATTTCTATCGCTAATCTGGAATCACCATTAACTGATTTGGGCGAGGAACATCCGACAAAACCCATTGTATTTCGCGGTGCGCCGGAAAATGTTGAAGGTCTGGTCCATGCAGGTATTGATGTTATTACGCTGGCAAACAACCATATCATGGATTATGGAAAAGCAGGGATGAACCAGACTCAGGATGTACTGGAGGATGCTGGGATTTTGCACAGTGGATCCGGTATTAATTCAACGGAAGCATACCAACCAATCATCATGTCACGGAAGGGTGTGTCTACTGCTTTTCTGGCATCGAGCGACCGAACCGGACAGTATAATAATTACCAACCCTATCTCCACGCCGGACTTGCAAAGCCCGGTTTCGCATACATGTCACCCTATTATATTCGAAAACAGATCCAGGAAGTAGAAGATGTGGCGGATCTGATTGTCATGGAATTTCATGCAGGAAGTGAATATTCTTCCGCACCGGGTGCAGGTTATGACAGCTACGATCCCTATGTGGATTATGGGGACCAGCGTTTAAGCAAAACTGCCTTTTTTGGTCATATCAATGATACAGATGAACCTCTTGAATATGAAGATTATTCATTTCGAATAGATGTTCCTCACATGTGGGATCGGGAAATCAGACAATTCGCCATTGATGAAGGTGCAGACCTGGTGATTGTCCATCATCCTCATATTATGCAGGGAATAGAAGTATATGAGGGCAGTGTGATTACCCATTCCTTAGGGAATTTTGTTTTTGATACCAATTACCCTGAAACCATGCATTCCATCATCTTGCAGGCTGAAGCAGATCCATCTGGGTTTATTGCTTTCTCTGCTGATCCCGTATTCTTGCAGAATTATATTCCTGTCCCGGCTCAAGGTGACCTCGCACTATACATTTTGGACGATCTTGCCATGAAATCCAATGAATTGTCCACCCTTATGCATGTTGATAGAATCTCAAAAAAAGGTGACGTTATTCTTGATCCTATGGGTGTCCAGGGTTATTCCTTTACCAATCGCAGGGAGTTTCGGATGGAGGCAGGTTTGTCGGAACCGATTTCCATTCATCAAACCGGTGGAATCTCACTCATGAACTATGTCTGGCCTGAAAATGTCTCCGACATGCGGTTTGGACGTGAATTAATATGGTTTGGTAACATGGAGGATGAGGGGGCATCCTTGTGGAATGTGAATTCAGTAGATGAATCCATTGTTGACGATGAAAGCTATCTTGGGCAGAGATCAATCCACCATGTCCGGAACCCAGATTCAGGAGATAATATTGTCACCAATTTCATTGGAAGAATGCCAATTAGGAGTGTAACTCCTGTTTCATTGTCTGGATGGATAAAAACCCAAAATGGTAGCGATGTATCTATTCAGGCCCGATTTTACGGAAGCAGATATTCATCCACTATACTCCTGGAAGAGGATATTGGAGTTTGGGTAACAGATGATTCGGAATGGACATATTATTCCAATACATTTGATCCACCGGAAGATGCAAATTTCTTTGACATCAGGTGTAATTCTGGATTACCAGGTGACGGGGAAGCACATTCCTGGTTCGATAATGTAAGCCTGTTGCAATGGGAAGACTGGCTCCCGGTTTATGGCGATATGATTATCCCACATCCCAATGATTACCATGGATTGCAGTTATCGTCCGTCACCCCACAGGATACCACAGGGTATGTGGAATACCTGGAGACGTACCTTGGTAATCCTGGGATTGTTTCACCGGATTTCAGTGCTGTCTCACGATGGGGACAGGTCCCTCTATACGTGGAATTCAAAAACAAGACGTCTGGTCTGAATGGCTGGTGGGAATGGGATTTTGGAGATGGCCATACTTCCATTGCTCAGCATCCAAATCATACCTACAATCTTCCAGGTATTTATACCGTCACACTCACCACCATGGATTATAATTCAATCCTGGTATCCGAAACAAAACAGGATTTTATTGTATGCACAACCACTGGAGACATCATGAGAGGTGATGTGAACCTGGATCAAACAGTGAATGTGTTGGACATTATTTCCTGTATCAATTTGATTTTTGAAAACACCGAGCCAGGTCCAGAGCAATTCGCATCTGCGGATATGAATGCAGATTATAAAATTGATCTGTTTGATTTATTGATGCTATCTGATTTTATCAGTGAACAGTAGCGTTATAACATCCTGATAACACTTAGTATATAATAGATAATCCTTCTTGTTCAAGTTTGGTTTACAAATTTTCTATGTTAAATGTGTAACCAAACCAATTTCATTTAATCAGATTTCTCGCAAACGAATTTTAACCGTATTTCCCCATTTTTTGGGTTTAACAAAATCGGTGATTGCGCCTAAATTCATAGGTTAATTTTTTACAAAAGGAGGCACAATGGCGGAAAATTTAGTCGAGTTTACGGATAACAATTTTGACAATGAGGTATTAAAATCTCCTGTACCTGTATTGGTCGATTTCTGGGCAGAATGGTGCGGCCCTTGCCATGCAATTGCACCAACGATTGCGGATATTGCCAATGACTACACCGGAAAAGTAAAAGTCGGCAAAGTCAATGTAGACCAAAATCAGCAGACCGCAATGAAATTTGGAATTCGAAGTATTCCAAGTATGCTCATTTTTAAAGATGGAAATGTTGCAAACCAGGTGGTAGGCGCTGTTCCAAAAGATAGCATAACAAAACTTCTGGACGAGGTATTATAAACAATCAAATGAATCGGAAAGTCATTATTATCGGATCAGGTCCTGCTGGATTAACAGCAGCGATTTATGCAGCCCGAGCAAACTTAAATCCCCTTGTTTTTGAAGGGAATCAACCTGGTGGTCAGCTAACCATTACCACAGATGTGGAGAATTTTCCCGGGTTTCCAGAAGGTATTTCTGGGCCTGTACTAATGGATAAACTACGAGAGCAGGCCAAGCGATTTGGGTCTGACGTTTTATTTAAGCATGTCACTAAAGTTGATTTCTCTGAACGTCCATTCAAGGTTTGGGTGGGTGATGAACTGTTTACGGGTGAAACCGTCATTATTTCAACCGGAGCTACCGCAAGACTTCTGGGTCTTGACTCAGAAACAGAATTGATGGGCTACGGTGTCTCAGCATGTGCAACCTGTGATGGATTTTTCTATCAGGAGAAAAAAGTACTGGTTGTTGGTGGAGGTGATTCTGCAGTTGAAGAGGCTGTTTTCCTGACAAAATTTGCCAGTGAAGTCTGGATTGTGCATCGACGGGATGAACTCCGTGCGTCGAAGATTATGCGCAAACGAGCAGAAGACAATCCAAAAGTACATTTTCACTGGAACTCGGTGGTAGAGGATATCCATGGTACGCAACAGACAGGTGTCACAGGCGTTACCCTAAAGGATACTCAAACCGGTGACGTGAGAAAAGAATCCTGTGATGGAATCTTCATGGCCATTGGTCATACACCAAATACGTCAATGTTCAATGGAATACTGGACATGGAAGATAATGGTTACCTAAAAACCGACCCAGCCAGCTCAAGAACAAATATTCCCGGTGTATTTGCATGTGGAGATGTTCAGGATCATACTTATCGTCAGGCAATTACTGCTGCCGGATCCGGCTGTCAGGCCGCCATTGATGCGGAACGTTTTCTGGAGTCGCAGGAATAAGACTTTCCGATTCATCATTTACGGGAGTAATTGATGAATCAAAAAACAAAACTCATTTATGAGGTCAAGGACCTGAAGAAGGTCTATGACAATCGTGCCGTCCTGCAAATTGGACGGCTCCAATTCCACCCCGGAACCGTGTACGGTCTCATTGGACCTGTCGGGTCAGGAAAATCCACATTGTTAAAGATTCTTGCAGGAATCGAAAAACAAACCGATGGCACCCTTACCTTCGAGGGTGAAGAATTCAAATCAGGCTGGTTTGGCAAAGTAAGTGGTAATGAAAACATCTTCTTATCAACAACAGAAATGCTGCCGGATAACAAAAAAATCAGCCAGGTTATCAATGAATTTTTCCCCAAAAAAGCAGGCAATATTCAAAGCAAGTATTTTTCCAAAGGTGTACAGAAGACCTTTTGGGACATTGCGGTAAAAAACCTGTCTCCCGGTGAAAAAGCCTGGGTTTCAATGATTCTTGCTGTGGAAGGGGACCCAAGGGTTCTCCTAATCGATGACTATGGTGCATTACTTGATTCCGGACTGGAATACGAATTCAGGAGACGGCTCAAGAAAATGAACAAAGACCTGGGTACGACGATAATTCTTGCTGCACCTACTGAACAGCATATCAGGAAATTTGCCGCTGTTCTTATTCATCTGGATAATGGGCATATTGCAAAAATCCGTCCCGGTGCAGGTAAATCCAGTTCTGGATCATATCGGAATTAATCGATCTTGACCACCGGTTTTCTTCTATCCGATCTTTTTACTCAGCATGATACTGGTGCAGGACATCCTGAATCGCCGGAAAGATTGAAAGCCATAGCAAATCATCTTCAATCCAACCAACTCTGGGAAAATCTGGATCACATAGACCTGGAGGAAACATCCACCGCTGAATTCGTGAGTCTCATACATCCTGAACAGTATCAACGACGATTCCATGATGCTGTTTTGTTCGGTCAGCCTATCTTTGATTCCATGGATAATCCCATGAGTACCGCCACATTCAATGCGGCATCCATGGCCGTTACGGCTATGGTGAATGGCATCGATGCCATTATTAATGGGCAATGCAAAAATGCATTTGCTGCTGTGAGACCCCCGGGTCACCATGCAGAGGAATCCACTGCCATGGGATTTTGTTTCTTTAACAATGTTGCGGTGGCGGCCCGATACGCCCAGGAACATCATCAACTGGATCGCGTTGCCATCATTGACTTTGATGTACATCATGGAAATGGAACCCAGCATATATTCGAAAATGATCCTACGGTGCTGTACGTGAGTACACATCGATACCCATTTTATCCAGGTACCGGATCAGAAAGTGAAATCGGTACCGGAAAGGGAAGGGGATTCACGGCGAATTACCCATTATCAGTCCAGACTGGAGATGAGGAATATATACGAATCGTGAAAAATGAGATAGCCGATAAAGTTTTGTCATTTAGACCGGATTTACTTATTCTATCTGCTGGTTTTGATGCCCACGAATTGGATCCTCTGGGTGGAATGAATGTTTCTACAGATGGTTTTAAAATAATGACCCGTACGTTTCTGGACATAGCAAAATCAACCTGTAATGGTCGTTTGTTTTCTGTTCTCGAAGGTGGGTATTCACTGAAAGGGCTCAGTGAAAGTGTGGGTGAACATATTTCTGAATTGATGGAGTATACTCAATGAAAAAACTGACACGAACACATCATAACCGCATGATCGCAGGCGTGTGCGGTGGATTTTCTGAATATTTTGAAATTGATGTATCACTGGTAAGAGTGCTGTGGGTTTTCTTTACATTGTTTGGTGGTTCTGGTGTACTTGGGTACATCCTGGCATCCATGATCATCCCTGATAAAGGTGCCTCAATCAGTGATGATGACACAGTTCAAAAAATTGAAACACGATCCACATTTTGGACTATTGTATTATTAACGGTAGGGTTTATTGTCATTGTTCAGCACGATTACCTGTTTCGATCTATTCTTTATTCTTTCTGGGGGACAAGCCTGAACTCTCTATTCAGTCTGGGACTCATAATTGTAGGTGCTTACTTACTATTCTACCGTCGGGAAAACCTCATTGCTTTCTTTAACAGAGATGCGGCGTTACCGCTACATTTATCCCTGACCGATAAAAAGCTTGCTGGCGTGTGTGGTGGGATTGGTGAATCCATCAATGTGGATCCAAATATCATCAGGTTGATATGGGTTTTCGGGACATTTATGACAGCCGGAACCGGTGCGATCATCTATGCTGCTCTGGCGATTCTATTGCCAAAAACAGCCTACGCAGAGGTTGATGAATAATGGAAAAAGCACGCTTTGATGAGATAATATCACGATTCAGAGATAAATCAATCCTGGTCATTGGTGACCTGATGGTGGATGCATACCTGTGGGGTAATGCTGATAGAATTTCACCGGAAGCGCCTGTCCCCATTGTCCATATTACTGAAACAAACAGCAACCCCGGCGGGGCAGGAAATGTGGTGAAAAACCTGTCTGAACTGGGAGCGCAGGTTTCAATCCTAGGAGTAATTGGAAATGATCACCAGGGTAAAGCTCTAGTTCAACATTTCAATTCATCAAACGTTGATACATCAGGGATTCTTGTGGATGACTCAAGGCCTACATCCATAAAAACAAGGGTCATCGCACATAATCAGCAGGTGGTAAGAATAGACCAGGAATCACTTCAACCCTATTCTCAGGCACTATACACAGATTTACGCACAACACTGAAGAACTCCATTAATGACGTGGACGCAGTAATACTTGAAGATTACAATAAGGGTTTGTTTAATCCCGGTTTGATTGAGTGGATTATCACCACGTGCAGGGAAAATGGCACCCCGGTTTACGTTGACCCCAAAAAGCACAATATTGCATCCTTTTCACATGTCAGACTGTTTAAACCGAATTTTCCTGAATTTCTTGGTTGTATCTCAGAACCATACAATGAATCAGAATTGAGCAGGATTGGCATGGACCTGCGTACAGCCATGGATGTTGAAATACTCATGGTCACTCGCGGAAAAGACGGTATTGCATTGTTTACTGCTGATGGACTTACCACCATTCCAACCAAAGCCCGAAAAGTGCATGATGTATCCGGTGCAGGCGACTCTGTCATCAGCACATTCACACTGGCAGACATTTCGGGTGCCTCTCCAGAGGAATCTGCCATGCTTGCCAATTATGCGGCCGGTAAAGTATGTGAAGAAGTGGGTGTGGTTCCCATTTCAATAGATAAACTGTCGGAAATTGTAACTTATCATCATTCCTGATACTTGATACACTCCAGAATATCTAAACTCATTTCCCTGGCATTTTTCTCCGTTTCATTTCTCTACTCTCAAATCGATACCCGGTTTAACCCTATGGATTGGGTCCTGTTCACACAATCCGGATCTATCACATCTATTTCCCAGGGATATACGTACATCTATGTTGGTTCCGAACTTGGTGGTGTGTTCCGATTCAATGTGTATAGTGACGAATGGGAGGACCCACTCACTGTTGCCCAGGGATTACCGGATAACTCCATCGAGTCGGTTTACTTTGATTCCCATTCAGGCATGTTATGGATTGTGACACCGGAGCATATCTCTTACAGCTATGATAGAGAAGGAAACTGGTTTCATGTAGATAAATCAGATCTGTCTATCAATCCAAACACGACCATTCGACGGATGGGAAGTACAAAAGATTTCATTTGGGTTGAAGCAGGTGCACTTTATTTGAAGCTGGACCGAACATCTGGGGTCCTGCTGGGATCATTTCCCACTTTGGATGTAGCGGATATCACTTGGAACAGTGTACCCATGGAGTTCTATTCGGAGTTTCCACCGACCTTGCAGGATTTTACTATTACAGATGGGTGGATTCTTATGCATGACCAGTTCATTGATGATGTGGGACGGGATGTGTTTGCCACAACCATGTATCGGCAGAAAAATGGTAACCTCTGGATCGGGACGGACAATGGTCACGTGCTGGTAGCAGATGCCACGATGGATATACTGAGACCCCATCGATGCAGTATTTCAAATACCAATGTCACAACAATTCTGGGCTCATCTTCCCTGTATCTCGCAGGATATAAGGATCCGGCGACAAAAGGAATTTCATATTTTGACCTCTATCGAAACATTGTGGATTGGATTGAGCCTGAAATCACTATCAATTTGCCCGGAGTATCATTTACATCAGGACTTCTTACGGACAAGCACTTATGGTTTGGCAGTTCAGGCTCCATCTCTGTGTACAACAAAAAGCATGATTACTGGAAAACCGTTACATCCCAAATCTCTCGATGGATTTACGCCATGGAAAGGGACTCTGGGGCCGTGTGGGTTGGTGGAAATAGAGGTGTAGAAAGATTTGATGAAACGTATATGCAATCCTTCCCGTTCGACATGGCATCGGCATTTGATGGTATGATCATTTATGATATCGATGTTGCAGGAAACGATGTATGGTTTTCAACAGATCAGGGATTGTGGATTTACAATAAGAAGAATGGTTGGTTGTTACCACCATCCAGGTGGACACATGATACACTGGATGTGTTTTTAACCTGCTGGAATGTGATAGTGACAGATACAGCGATTTATACAGCTACCAATGCCGGGATACACCAATGGAACAGGTTGGATCATCGTGTAAAACTGGTTGTGGACCCATCATTATATCAGAGTAGACCCGTTTCCGATTTGGAATTTGTTGATGATTTTTTCTTTATTGGGACGGACAATGGACTCTTTCGTGTACAGGAAGGCGGCAGGGGATTTCAGCACTATAATTATCCATTTATTCGTCAGGTAAACGATGTGTATATTAGCGACGAAGATTGCTGGCTGGGAACAGATCAAGGTCTGGTCTGGTTCAATTGGAAACGGGATATATGAAACGAATCACTTTACCAATACTACTGATACTATTGTCCATACTCCTCGTGGGCCAATCATCGAGGAATAGAAGCACTAAAACCGAACTGATTGATAATTTTTCTATTAAAACTGTTCCTGTAGCCGTATCCTCTGAAGATTCTATAAAAATCATTACTGTCCTGGAAATCCCCTATTCCAGTTTACAATTCATAAAGGATAAAACCGGTTTCAGGGCTGAATATGAAGCCACAATTGTGGTGCAGGATGATGAGAATCATCAGTTTGATCGAGCCATCTGGCAGGAAACAGTGCATGCGGACAATTACCTGGAAACTGTATCACTGCAATCCCACATCACCCATGGCAATGAAATGGTTGTTCCCTTGGGAAATGTCCGGGTTATAACCGAGATAACCGATTTGGAAACTCACAACCGCGGCTATAAGACCAATATTCATCAATTTGATATTGAGGATGATTCACCAACCCTTTTTCAACCTGTGATTTTAGTTGAAAAAGAAGGGGACTGGGGATTTGGTAAGAATCTTTTTCCTCTAATTTCAGGTGCTAAGGCCGACAATCCTGAAACCATCTATGTAAACATGTCCGGGCACACATACCCGGAGCCGTTTGACCTGAATGTATCTCTGATGTACAACAAGGAACAGATCTGGACGAAGTCATTGTCCATAGACAGTGACAGCAAATGGTTTGTTAAAACAATATCCATTCCTTCTGATACACTTGTGGGAATCCAGCTTGAAATGAATGTGACATTGTCACAGGGAGATTTTGAGGAGACAAAATCAACAGTAGTGCGATTGAAACACAAAGGTTTATCACCCTATATCCGGGACATGAATCTTGCCCTCGAGCAAATGAAGTACATATTAAGTACCGAAGAAAAATCTCGCATTAGAAAAGCAAAAAACAAGCAAAAAGAAAAACTGTTTTTTGATTTGTGGAAAGACAGGGATCCAACGCCCAATACACCATTCAATGAACTCATGGAAGAGTATTACAGACGCGTTGAATTCTCTAATGAGCACTTTTCAAATTTTCAGCAGGGATGGCGATCAGACATGGGCATGATATATATCCTCATGGGTCCACCCGATGATGTCGAACGAATCAATATGCCCCACGCTCGGAATACCTACGAAATCTGGTATTATCACCGTATCAATGAGCGATATACATTTGTGGATCCCAATGGATTTGGGGATTATCGTTTGAATGAACCCTATGTGGGTTTTCCATCCAGTGGATGGTAATAGTGCTAGAGTATTTTTCTTACAGCAGATTGTCAACATTCAGTCAGTGTCCGGCTCGATTTAAAATACAGTACATTGATAAAATTGAATGTAAAACCGAATCCATTGAAGCATTTGTCGGGATTCAGGTCCATGAGGTGTTGGAGTTTCTGTATAACCAAAAAAACAGGGATGGTAAAACACCATTACTGGATACACTGCTGGATATTTATCGGCAAATCTGGGAGAAAAAATGGCACGATCAGATAGCCATTTTTCGATACAATATTTCCTGGCAGGAGTATTATCGCCTCGGTGAAAAATGTATCGCATGGTATTATAGAACATTTCACCCATTTGATGAGCCGGTGCTTGGTATTGAGCATCCATTTGACCTGGAGCTCCTGGATGGAATCCGATTTAAAGGATTCATTGACCGCGTTGATCAGCTTGAGAATGGCGATATAGTTATCCATGATTACAAAACCGGGAAAAGGGCCATGTCTCAACAGCAGGCAGATAAGGATTTACAATTGTCCATCTACCAGTTGGCAATGGAAAAAGAATTGGCAAGTCACGAAGGCATCTATCTTACCTGGCATTTTCTACAGGTAGGAAGGAGTGTAACATCCACGCGGACCCCAACGTTACTGGAAACACATGTAACAAAAATTACGGATCAGGTAAATCAGATAGTCTCACGGATAAAAAATGGTTCCGAGTTTGAACCAAAAGAAGGTTTTTTATGTAACTGGTGTTATTACTGGGAGGAGTGTCCTGCCAAATATTCCCATAACCCTGCAATAAGAAGTCTATGAAACTGACAAAAGATGAACTAAATGCATTCAGGAATGGTTTGACCCCAACCATTGTGAATCAAATTGAACCTGAATACCAAAAAATTATTCGGACGTGGCTGGAAAAAAAGCCAGGAGATAGCTACACTCTGTATATAGATGGGGCAGCTGACTTGCACTCCAAACGTGCAGGAATTGGGGGAATCATTCTTCGAAAGGATGAGGAATTGTATACTTTTTCTGAATTTCTCCCAGATGCCACCAATAATGAAGCAGAATATCATGCCCTCATCAAAGGGCTTCAGTTAGCCATGGATTTGAATTGCAATGAGATAACCGTTTTTTCCGATAGTGAATTAATCGTAAAGCAGATCAACGGTCTTTATAAAGTAAAACACCCAAATATGATCCCTCTATACGCACAGGCAAACAACATTTTAAAATCTTTCAAGTCATGGTCTCTGTCACACATCCCTCGTGAAAAAAATACGCGGGCAGATAAATTGAGCAAGGATGGAATGGCAAGTGGAGAAGAAAAACAGACGAATCCGTAGTGGTGGAATTACCAGGATGTTTGCAGCAGAAAACATAGTTAAATTTGGTATTGTATTTAGTTCAGGAATTACAGAATAAATGGGAATATTTTCAACTGTTTCAAATTCTTTAAACTGGGTGTCTGGCGATATTGCCATTGACCTTGGTACAGCCAACACTCTCTTATGGATGAGTGGAAAAGGCATTGTCATTAATGAACCATCCATTGTAGCAAGATCAGTTAATGATGGCAAGATCATCGCTGTTGGGAATGAAGCCAAAGCCATGCTGGGCAAGACACATCGTGAACTGGAAACCATCAGACCGCTTCAGGATGGTGTTATTGCAAACTTTAATATGACCGATGGCATGCTTCAGGGATTTGTACGAAAGATCAATCTAAACAGATTGGCCCGCCCGAGAATCGTTATCTGTGTCCCATCAGGTGTTACAGAAGTCGAGCGTCGTGCGGTTAAGGATTCCGGTGAACGTGCAAATGCCAGGGAAGTGTATCTTATAGAAGAACCGGTTGCGGCCGCAATCGGTATTGGATTGGATATTGCGCAACCTGTTGGAAATATCATTGTGGATATTGGAGGAGGTACCACCGAAATTGCCGTTATTGCCCTCGATGGTGTCGTTACAAAAGAAACCATACGAATCGCCGGTGATGAAATGGATGAAGCAATCGTGCAATGGTTCAGGAATGAACACAAGCTGGAGATTGGGCTCCCCACAGGAGAAGCCATTAAGAAGTCCGTCGGGTCCGCCATGCGCATGAAAATAGAAACCATATCCGTGAAGGGTCGCGATCTTGTTTCTGGAATTCCTAAAACCATCGAAGTATCATCTGATGAAATTCGTCAGGCATTAAAGGACCCCGTGAACCAGATTGTGGAAGCAGTGAAACGTGCCCTTGAAACCACACCTCCTGAACTGGCAGCTGATATCCTTGACAGAGGTATTATCATGACGGGAGGAGGAGCGCTGCTAAAAGGGATTGATCAGATCATACGTGAACGAACAAACGTCCCGGTAAATGTTGCTGAAGATCCATTGTTATCGGTTGTACGAGGCACCGGGATGGTCCTGGAAAATGTGAAGCGGTATGAGGCCGTGTTAATGTAGCAGTAATGATGCGCTCATTCTATGCTGGCTTAAGTCGGAATAAACATCACCTCACATTTTTATTAGCATTTATTACATCAATTGTTTTGTATTTATCTAATACTTCACCTGAAGTATTATACATTCGCAATAAAGCCATAACCTATTTCTCCATATTTCTTGAACCGGTTTCTTACGTTAAGGATCTTCTCTACATCAAGGAAGAAAATGCCCTTCTTAGGGAAAAAAATCTCCATCTAACTATGGAGTTGGAACCCTTGATACAGGCAAAGATCGAGAATGAGAGACTACGAACACTGTTGAATTTCAAGGAACGTAATCCTCTGGAAATAATACCCGGTACGATTATTTCCACCGGATTGAAATCAGGTGTTCAAACTGCAGTCATTGATATTGGAATAATGGATGGGGTATCCGTTAACAATCCTGTATTGACAGAAAAAGGGGTCATTGGAAAATTGCTGACTGCTGCAGATCATCATTCGATTGTCCAATTGATTAATGATGTGAATTATAGACTTGCTGTCCGTATATACCCCAGTGAAGCCACAGGTATTATGCGATTTATTTCTGGTCAAACATGCGAAATTCGTGAAGTCCCCAAAAATGCAAGTGTTTCCGTTGGGAATCGGGTCACCACTTCGGGTTACAGTGATATTTACCCACCAGATCTACCTGTGGGTATTGTCACAGGTGTATATGAAGAACGAGGTAGTTTCCAGAAGAGGATTACAGTCAAAATACACAATGATTTGAATTCACTTAATCACATTTTTGTGGTGAAGGAATAGGGCATGGAAAACTCATATCTCTTCTTAAAAAACCTGGGTTGGGCCATACTTGTATTTCTCCTTCATCTGGTCCTGTCGGAATGGATATCCATTGGAGGTATCCGTCCTGACATTTTTGCGATATTCACGATATACTTCACCATTCGTTGGGGTGGATTCTATGGCGTCATTCTTGGGTTTATTTGCGGACTTCTCATTGATCTTGGCGGTACGGGAAATTCCTTTGGGTTGTCAGCCATCATTTACACATTCATGGGATATACCACCGGTTGGTTATATAAAAGGAGATTTAACATCACAACACTCTATTTGACAGTGGGTTGTTCCAGCATTCTTGTTTTTGCATTGATGATTGATACATACCTCAGGTACCCAGTGTTACTTGATGCCAATTTATTTGGATTCTTTATGAAATGGATTGCTGTGTCTATATACACATTAGGGTTTATGCTGTTGCTACACTATGCCATCCCGTTAAAAAGGATGATTGTGGATTAATGCTAAAAACCGTAAATCAGGTACCACGATCCCGATTATATACAGCATATGGTATCATCATATTTTTTATACTCGTTCTAATCATTCGTTTTTTCCAGATTCAAATTCTTAGGTTTGAAACGTTTTCAAAAAAATCTGAAACCAATAGAATACGTGCTGTCTCAATTCCGGCTCCCAGGGGTCTGATCCTTGACAGAAATGGAACAATATTAGTTGATAACTACCCCACCTTTATCATTAATGTGATTCCTGGGGAGATTGAGGACAAAAATCAATCTTTCATGAGGGTCAGTGAATGTACAGGATTGGATATTTCTATCCTGATGGACAATTACAACAAGTATTACCGTTCAAGATTCGTCCCTGTCCGCCTTGCAAAAGACCTCACGCTGGAACAAATCAGTGTTCTGGAGGAACATAAACTTGATCTTGCCGGCGTGCATTATAGCCATTTTCAGGAGCGGGTTTTTCCCTCCAGAATCCGCGGATCACATTTTCTTGGGTATGTGAAAGAAATAACAAGGGACATTTATGATAAACTTGAAAACCAGCCAAGATATGAACTGGGTGATCTAATTGGCTGGCAGGGATTGGAAAAGATTTATGAACAGGATTTGCAGGGCAGCAAAGGGGTCCAATACCAGGAAGTAAATGCCTACGGACAGGTGATGGGAATGGTTGGGGAAAAAATGGGTGAACCTGCTCAACCTGGTACCAACCTGATTTTATCTATTGATGCAGGTCTGCAGGAAATACTTGAAACGACTATGACCGATAAACAGGGTACTGTAATAATCTCGGATGCGAAGTCAGGCGGTATACTAGCCTATGTCAGTGCACCTGATTTTCCACCAGATCTGTTTACAGGGATAACCCCGGCAGATGAGTGGAATAGAATACTAACAGATGCCTCAAGACCATTACTGGATCGTAATTCCAGTGGTTTATATCCTCCGGGATCAACATTTAAAATGATCACCCTTTTGGCCCTGGCAGAGCAACAAAAACTGGATCATAGCTTTGAGACAACATGCAATGGATCTTATGAATTTGGTGATAGGGTTTTCCGATGTTGGAATGAAGCCGGACATGGAAGCGTTGATCTTCGAAAGAGTCTGGCAGAATCATGCAATATATATTATTACCAGATTGTACAGAATCTTGATATTGATGAATGGTCAACCATCGCGAAATCAATGGGGTTTGGGCGCCGTGTTGGGATAGATATTCCCACAGAACAGAGGGGGAATATTCCATCGAGGAAATACATGAACAGTCGATATGGACGATATGGTTGGTCACGGGGAGCCCTTTTGAACCTTGCCCTAGGACAGGGTGATATTGCTGTGACACCAATTCAAGTGGCGCAATATATAAATTTGATTGCCACAAATGGACAGACTAATAAACTTCATTTTCGTGCAGATCGAATCGAACCGTTGGCTAAAAAACCGGTTTTCAGTGACAATAGCTGGAACTTGATCCATGAGTTGATGGAGGCTGTTGTGTATGATCCCGGGGGTACGGGAAAATCTGCCAATCCGAACATCCCCGGTGTGGTAGTAAAAGGAAAGACCGGCACTGCTCAAAATCCGCATGGCGAAGATCATGGCTGGTTTGTAGGCATAGCCGATGATGGAACAAATACACTCACTGCGACCATTCTCATCGAACATGGGGGGCACGGAGGACAGGTAGCAGCCCCCATCGCACGAAAGGCGTTCGATTACCTGTTCAGGTCTCAAAATATGGCGGAAATCCCATGATCCTTGCCATCGCAAAACGATTCAAGGATACATCTTCCAGTATTTTGATTATTGCGCTGTTTTTTACTTTTACTGGGCTTGTTACCCTCTACAGCATTGCACAAAACCAGACTGGGATAACGAGTTTTGATCGGCAACTAAGCTACCTGGTATTGGCTATCCTGGGATTTATTACCGTACTATTTATATCCAAGGATATAATTCACAAGTACATTTATGTAGCCTATGGTATTATCCTGGTTGCTGTAACGATTCCTTATTTTATTGAGGCAACCGCAGGGACACATCGCTGGCTGCATTTTGGACCATTATCCATTCAGCCATCTGAGTATGCAAAATGGATTACTATCCTCGTGCTGGCTCGATACCTTTCAGATCATAAACTGGTAGTAAAAAACTTTTCAGTGGTCATTGTCCCTATAATACTGGTAATTATTCCTACAGTTATTGTATTGAGACAGCCGGATCTGGGTACCGCAGCCGTATTAATGACACCGTTATTGCCAATGCTGTACTGGGTGGGTGCCCGACCCTATCATCTATTTTTGTTGATCGCTCCGATATTAAGTGTTCTGACAGCATTTCATATGATTTCGTTTGTGATCTGGGCGGTAATACTGGCAGTGGTCTTGTACCTGTACTCCGATACAATTCTTAGGGGGATCATAACATTTTTCTCAAATATATTTCTTGGATTACTGGCTCCCATTGGATGGAATTCCCTTCATGCATACCAGCAAAAAAGAATATTAACATTCATCAATCCTGAATTGGACCCTCTCGGTGCTGCCTACCAGATCATTCAAAGTCAAACTGCTATTGGATCAGGTGGTTTCTTTGGCAAGGGATGGGGAGAAGGGACTCAAACTCATTTAAAATTCCTGCCTGTTCAGGAATCTGACTTTATTCTATCAGTTATTGGTGAGGAACTGGGCTTTGTTTTTGTCTTTTTATTGCTTGCCCTTTTTGGTCTGTTTATCGCAAGAATTGTCTTCAAAGCCTATCAATGTGATGACAGGTTTTCCGGGCTGGTATTGATCGGGATCGCATCTGTATTTCTTGCCCATGTATTTGTGAATTCAGCCATGACCATAGGATTGATACCTGTGAAAGGGTTACCATTACCATTTATTTCCGCCGGGGGATCATTCCTGTTGTCATGTTATATTATGCTGGGATTAATCCTAAATATATCCACCAGGGAATAGATTAGGGCTTATCGTTTGTAGTTCCTCTCTATGAACGGTAAATTTCGCCCGTTAAAATCGGTAAAATTTGACCAAAAGGTGCTTATGAAGATATTCCGTTTCCCGCTCATTCTCTTGTTTGGTACTCTTTTCATTTCAGTCGGTTTTGCTCAAAATGATGTAGATCGTGAGTTAAAAAGACTGAATGCAAAAATAAATCGTGAAAAAGTCAGAGTTGATTCACTGGATACGCAGATCAGGTTGCTATTGCCAGATTTACGGAATACACTTCAAGCAACAGTTGCAGCAAAAGCCCAAACGGATTCAGTTACAATCCTTCTTATAAACAGGATAAATACACTGCAAAACAAGATCAGGATGCTGGAAGATAAAGCTGCCTATACCGACAGTACCAATTTCGAAATCCTTGCTCAGTTGGTCATGATTGAGAATAAAATTGTTACACTGACAAATAGTTTTTCAGAAATTTATACGCTTAAGTCTGAAACACCTGAAGTCTCGGATGCGCGGAAAATCAGTCCAGCGCAGTATAAAAAGCAGTATATCTCAAATCTGACTGATTACCAGAATGCTCAGTATGAGAATGCCGTGGTTGGATTTACCGAACTTGTGTTAAGCGACCCCATGAATGAACTGGCAGACAATGCACAATACTGGTTAGCTGAATGCTATTATTCACAAAAAAATTATAAACGAGCCATCATTGAATTCGAGAAAGTCTTCACATTTCCCGGTACGGACAAGGATGATGATGCTCAGTTGAAGCTTGGCTTATGCTATCAAAGTATGGGTGATCTTGAAAAGGCCAGAGATGAATATCAGAGGCTACTGGATTACTTCCCGGGAAGTGAATACTTTGAGAAAGCCAGAGAAACATTACGAAAACTAAATGTGGAAAATTAATCTATGTCTCAAAAAATATTCTATTTAACAACAGAAATTACTCCATTCGCCAATACCGATGGTCTTGGTGAATATTCAGCAAAAGTCCCATTACTATTGCAGGAAAAAGGTCATGATATTCGTACAACTATTCCAAAATACGGGTACGTTAGTGAAAGAAAGTATATCCTGAGGGAAGTGATTCGTCTAAGAAGTATTCCATTCCAGTATGATGGTGAAGATGTCACTATTTCTGCAAAGAGTGCTTTTATTCCAAAAACAAGGGTCCAGGTTTATTTTCTAGAGGACGCAGAGCGATTCAAGCCTCTTACAAATCTTGTTTATAAGTCCAAAAATGGTCGTGTGCTATCTGATATTGATGACAGGTTTGCCTATTTCAATAAGGCATCGCTTGCTATCCTGCCTCATCTTTTCTGGAGTCCAGATCTTGTCATGTGCAATGGATGGCAATCGGCATTTGTCCCCATCATTTTTAAGCAGATCTACCAGGGTGAAGAATTCTATGAAAAGCTTAAAACCGTTATGATTGTACATAATGTAGATGAATACTCAACATTCAACCGATCTGCATACGAAAAAGCGGGCGTTGAATTACCTGACTCCATTACCGGTGATGATATTAATGCCTATGAAGTGGCTATTGAATTCGCAGACAAAGTGATCATATACAATTACCCGGAACAGAATAACATGAAACTGCTTGAAAGCCTCCCAGCGGTGAAAAACAATCTGGACAAATGCTCCGTATTCGACTGGACAAGCAGGGAAGAGCCTGATTATGCCGCCATTGCATCCCATATGGATGAAGAATTGCGGAACCTTGCTGACTGATCTATAGTACATCCCTCTCAAACGATAGGTAATTATGAAACACGCAGTGGCTCTACTAGCTCTATTTGGCTTCATTGCATTCTTTGGGTGTGAAGAAAACCAGATTACATATGAAGATTTAACACCTCCCTTTTCAAAGGATTCCCTGCGAATTGAAGAGATAGCATCACACACATATATGACTCCACCATCCATGGGATCATTTTCACGCTTGTACCTTGGAGATGTGGATCAATTTTCAAACCCATTTATCCTGTTGACAGTCAATCGGTACAGTTCCGGTCTCGCCATGGAAACGTTACTCGATACATCTCTTGTTCAAATTGACAGCATCCTGCTAAAAATTATCAGCTCTGATACAACTCTTCCTACAATGTCAGAGTATTCCATATTCCATTTCCCCAACAGTGGTGATTCTGTGTACAATGAGTTAAAAACACATTACCAGAATTCACCAGAAGCTCAGCTAGAATCAGAAAAAGTGTTTGTATCTGATACATCATTCTTTACACAGGTAGATTCCATTTATAATGACGACAGTACTGAAGTGGATGTGGAAAACACCTATTCACTTCGTTTCAAATTCCCTCCGTCTTTCTTGAGCCAGTTTGCAGATACATCCTCATCTGCTTCGAAAAATCGGACCTTAATGATTACACCACCTGCCGACTATACTGACCTGGCAGCTTTTTACAGTCGCGAAAGTGGTAACGGAGCGGTTTTTTATATCCATTATCATGATGAAGTAGAAGATTCACTGATCAAAAGAACAAGGTCATTTGCCATGAGCAGCGACTTAAATATGGTGGTTCCACCTTCCCTGGCAGCTGAAGATACAAATCACATTACACTTAGCAGGGGAAAAGGTTTGCAGTCCGTTCTCCAGTTTTCGATGGATCATGACGCTTTCATCGATCCTATACTGATTTCAAAAGCAAATCTTGTCCTGTGGGAAGCAGATACCACAATTCCAGATCATCGAATACGATTGCTCACACTGTCCGAAGAACCACCGGGTTTTGAAAGCAGCTATGATGAAGATCCGTATGCCTACTTTCTTTCCTCTTCGTACATTGTCAATGGAACAGCTTCAAAAGGAAAGCTTGTTATGGACGTGAAAAGCATTCTTCAGGAAATGGTCATGGGCAATATTTCCAATCATGGTTTTAAAATCATCAGTACTGCTTCAAACCCATTTGATCTATTCTATTTTATGTCACCTGATTCACCAGAAAATGCACCCTATCTGGAGGTAGAATATGTTAAGGAATAAACTCCAGATTGGATTATTGTTCATTGGTATTGGTTTTGGACAGACCGTCATGAATTCATTAGGGCTTGGAACACGTGTACTCGATTCCGGGTCTGCATCTATGGGGAACGGCTCAAATGTCATCACACCCAGTTTCACAAAGGATGTGTCACTCGGAAATCCTGCCACATGGAAAAACCTGGATTTCACATACATCCATACCGGTTATGGTGGAGGACAGGTATCTTTTTCCGGAGGAGGACTGACAGGGGCTTCCGGTTTGAATCGCGCACAGTTTATCGTGCCAATAAAGGGAAAAAATGCTTTTGGTATTACATTGCAGCCATACATGGCAAGAAAAGCCGAACTGGGATCCACTTCCACATCATTTACCACAGAAGGTGGTTTGAATGCCCTGACACCATCTGTCGGGATTCAATTAACCGAAAATGAGTCTATTGGAATCTCTTACAGCCTGTTGTTTGGCTCATCCCGTTTTATTAAGAGTATGACATTGGACTCCGTGCTTTACGGCCAATCCAACAGAATCAGTCATTCAGGGAGTAACCTGGATGTTTACATTGCCTCTGATCGTCTAACATTAACGAACAAAACATTATTTCTATTTGGACACATTGGCTTCCCGGTCACTCCGGTAGATGCCACCATGTTGAAGTACCAGATGTTTGAGGATAACGATGGTTCCGGTCATCACAATACATCATCCACAACCGCCGAAGCGGATTTCCCAGTTCCTTCAACAGTTTCCCCTCCTGATACGATTGAGTTAGAGAGGGCCATGGCACCATTTGAGTTGGGAGCAGGGACAGATGTTGCCCTGAGTGAGAGACTTCATGTCACATCCGAATTTCGGATGATGGACTACAATTACTCATCACGTCTTGTTCAATCCACTCCTCTGAATGATGCCATAAACCAGTCACTGCATTTTCAGGCTGGGTTGACACATTATAATAGAAATATTGTTCGAAATGCCGGTGATAGATTTACCTGGCGTACAGGAATATTCAGTAATCGTTATTCTCTGAAAAATTCCAGTAATTCCATAATGGAAAATGGTATTTCTGTTGGGTTTGGTTTTATATTTGGGCTTACCAAAAACCAACTGGATTTATCTTATCAGTTTGGAATGAGAAGTGGAATTCCAGGGGTATCAAAAGAAATGTTTTCCAATGTGGCAGTTAGCATGAGCCTGAGTGACATCTGGTTCGTAAAAAGGAGAGAGTTATAAATGAAGATATCATTTTCTAAGCTGGTCAGTATCAGTGTATTGGCTATCATGATGACCATGTGTGTGCCCCCTGCTGAGGATCCAGATGCCATCGATGCAGCCGAGCAGGCACGATTAGATTCCCTGCGTGAAGTGAGATGTCCACGACTCATGAGCAGTGCAGCAGAGTATTATCGTAACCAGGATTGGAAAGAAACCGTTGATATCTATGGTCAAATCCTGGATATGGGCTGCGATCAATGGAATCCTGCCTTTGCACCACCACAGGAAATTTATCTTTATTATGCCATTGCTTATGAATTTCTTGGCAGATTTGACAGTTCAGAATACATTTTGCTGAAGGGATTGAAATCTCCAGCATTGACCGACGATCCAAATCTGATTAAACGACTGGCGTATTCCTATAAAAAGCAGAACAAGCAGGAAGATGAAATTATAGAACGTGAACGTCTCATGGATATTGATCCTGCAGACACTGAAAATCTCATGGAACTTGTTGAAGCCTATGGAAAATTAGGCGACTGTGACAGGCAAATCGATATTCTGAGAAATATCCTTGAGATAGAGCCCAACAATGAGATCGCAAAAGGTGAGCTGGTGGTGGCTTATGAAAGTTGTGGTCGAGACATTCTTGAAATATACGCAGAACGTTGTGAAAGTAATCCGGAGAATATTTCATTTTGCTTGGATTATGCTGACAAGCTTGTGGATGCAGATCGAGCCGATGAAGCAATTTCCGTACTCCAGGGCGTTATCTCCATCGACAATACGTCCAAAATTGCCTACAAACGGTTGGCAAAAGCGTATGAAACCATCGATGATCTTGAGAATGCGTCAAGGTCCTACGAAGAGTTGTTTAAAATTGACCCCAGGGATGTATCTATCGCATTGAAAGTTTCAGAAGTGAATACACTTGCGGAAGATTTTGGAAAAGCGATCCACTGGGCAGATAAAGCCATTCAAATCTCTGATGAAAGTGGAGATGCACTCGGTCAAAAAGGACAGGTATATTATAAAGCATTGAGTTATTGCCGTAGCGAAGATATTTCCGATAGCGATCGTATTGTTGCCGCATTTGCCTATAAATATTTCAAACAGGCAGAAGAAAAGGGAAATAGAAAGTATCGTGGAAGCATTACGTGGCTGGAAGACAATGAAGTATTGTTTGAGAAAGCCAACTGGTTTATGCTGGATAATGAGAAAAAACGTCGTGGCTGGGTGAAACCAGAATCATCCTGTTACAAGTGGGTGAACGAAAAGTTAGATAAAGAACCTTCCTGGTAATCAATAATTTTCGGGAGGATTTACATGGCCAATCCCCATATTAAAAAGGCTGATCCTGAACTGTACGATATCATGTCTCGGGAAATTGATCGCGAAGATCAAACTCTGGAGTTAATCGCATCTGAGAACTTTGTGAGTTATGCCGTCATGGAGACAGCCGGTGGCGTTATGACAAACAAATATGCTGAAGGTTATCCGGGTAAGCGATATTATGGTGGATGTGAATTCGTGGATGCTGCCGAGGATTTGGCCAGGGATCGCGCCAAAGAATTGTTTGGTGCTGAATACGCCAATGTACAGCCTCATTCTGGTTCCCAGGCAAATATGGCTGCCTTAATGACATTTGCCAGTGTTGGCGATACAATCATGGGTCTGGATCTCGCACACGGTGGACATCTTACACATGGTAGTCCTGTAAATTTTTCCGGTCAATTATATACTATTGTTTCCTACCAGGTTTCTGCAGACACGGGTCGTGTGGATCTGGATGCTGTCCGAGATTTGGCAAAGAAATCCAAACCGAAAGTCATTATTTGTGGAGGAAGTGCATATCCACGGTTTATCGAATTCGAAGGATTTCGCAGTATTGCCGATGAAGTGGGTGCTTTTCTCATGGCGGATATTGCTCATCCTTCCGGGTTGGTGGCGACGGGACTACACCCATCACCCATGCCATATTGTGATGTGGTGACCACTACAACGCACAAAACATTGCGCGGTCCAAGGGGCGGGATGATTATGATGGGGAAAGACAGAGAAAATCCCTGGGGGAAGGTTGCACCGAAATCAGGACGTGTGAAGCAAGTATCAGAATTGCTGGACTCAACTGTCATGCCCGGTATCCAGGGCGGACCCCTTATGCACATTATAGCAGCCAAAGCCGTGGCATTCGGTGAAGCATTGAAGCCGGAATTCAAAGAATACACTCAAAACATTGTCGACAATGCTCAGGCCATGGCAGAAGCATTTCTTGAAAGAGGGTATACCCTGGTATCAGGCGGTACAGATACCCATGTCATATTGATCGATTTAACCAATAAGGATATTGCCGGTAAGCCTGCAGAAAAAGCCCTTGAAAGAGCCGGAATCACCGTCAATAAAAATATGGTTCCATTTGATAAACGGAGTCCGTTCATTACAAGCGGCATTCGTGTGGGTACCCCAGCGGTTACTACACGCGGCATGGGAACAGACGAAATGAAAAACATCGTTCAATATATGGATGATGTTTTGATGAACCATGACGATGAATCAACGATCACTCGTGTAAAGAACCAGGTATCTAAACTTTGTGGTCGGTTTCCTCTGTATGATAAATTGCACGATTAATTGATGTGAGAGTAAAAAGGATCACGCAATGGGGGATTTCCTTTTTAATTGTTTTAGCGGTTAGCTGCTCTCCATCAACTTACATTTCTAATAAAGTCGGCGAAACATTCAAGTATGCCGGCCTTTCATATCAATCTGAAAATGATCCTATCCTTGTTCGTGAAGCATTCCCATTTAACCTGAAGACCCTTGATATCTTACTGGCGTCTGATCCGGAAAATGCCACATTGCTTTCCACGGCGTCCGGTGCTTATGCAATGTATGCATACGCATTTATCCTTGAAGATGCTGAACGGATTAGCGTCGAGGACTACACTGAAGGGAAAAAGCATTACAAGCGTGCCTTAAACCTATTCCAGAGATCAAAAGAATACGGGATAAGATCCATGGAAGTTGCTTACCCGAAATTCAGGGACATGCTGGAAACAAGATTGTCACCGGAAGAAACCAGCTTTACTGAATCAGATGTAGAAACAATGTACTGGTTGGCGGCATCAATAGCAGGGATGATCTCTGCCGGTAGTGGAAAACCTGAGTACCTCATTGATCTACCAAAAGTTGGGTGGTTGTTTGATAATGCACTCCATGTTAATCCTGATTGGAATAATGGGGCGCTGTATACGGCCATGATTTCCTATTCCATGAGCAGGCCTGATGCAGATTCTAACGCAGAACAAATAGCAAGATCGTATTATTCAAAAGCAATCAGCCTTTCCAGTGGGAACGATTGTAGCCCCTACCTGCGATTGGCGGAATCCGTTTCCGTGACAAATCAGGACAGGGAAGAGTTTATTGAATTGCTGAACAAGACACTTGCCGTTGACGTGGATGCAAATCCTGGTATTCGTCTGGCCAACATCCTCGCGCAGGATAGAGCGACATGGCTATTAACACAAACTGAAGAACTATTCTATTAAACCATGAAAAACAAACTATTAATACTCATTCTTGTTATTCTTCATACCGTCATTCTAGGGAAGCGGGTGGTCATAAAAATGGCCACACTGGCACCGGAAGGAACTGAATGGCATGGAATGCTCGTTGAAATGGGTCAACGATGGAAAGAAGCAACAGATGGGGAAGTGATTTTAAGGATATATCCTAATGGCGTGGTAGGCGATGAGAGGGACATGATCCGAAAAATGCGAATAGGGCAAATCCAGGCTGCCGCCATAACAACAGAAGGGTTATCCGAACTGAATCCGGATGTAAACGCCTTTATTATCCCAACACTTTTCAATGATTACGATGATGTGGATTATATTCGTTCTGAAATTGGTCCGGATCTGGAAAAGGGGATTCAAGAAAATGGGTTCAAACTGCTCTACTGGGCTGATGTAGGCTGGGCTTACTGGTTTGGAACCAAGCCCATACGCACTCCGGAAGATTTGAAACCAATGAAGATTTTTACCTGGGCAGGGGATTTTAAAACCACTGAATTGTGGACCAGGGGTGGATTTCAATCGGTACCTCTGGCATCCATTGATGTTCTCTCCGGTCTCCAGACAGGATTAATCAGTGCCCTGGGCACGAACCCGCTTGTGGCATTATCCATGCAGTGGTTTGGCGTGGCTAATCACATGAATGATCTGAAATGGGGGTTGTTGACTGCAGGGCTTGTGGTAGATGAGCGTGCCTGGAAAAAAATTAAACCAGAGCACCAAAAAGCCATTCTGGACATATCCCACGAAGTTGGGAAGGATCATCAGGCATTTAATCGTCATAAAGACCAGGAAGCCATCGATGTGATGATGGAGCATGGCCTTGTGGTACATCAACTGACTGATGAAGAAAAGGAACAATGGAAACAGCTGGTTAAAAAATGGTATCCAAAACTGCGGGGCAGTTATGTTCCTGAAGAAATTTTCGATCGTGTGACTCGCCTGATGAATGAACGGAATCCAGATAATTAAAGACAACTTCTATTCGATGTTTAGAAAAGCAGAGGATGGGATCACAATCCTGGTCTTTGTTTTTCTTGTATTTGTTCCCGCCTCCGAAACCATTGCAAGGGTTTTCGGCACATCTCTATTACCTGCTTCACCCGTTGTGGTACAACACCTGACTTTATGGATTGGATTTGTTGGAGCTGTTCTGGCCACCAGAAAAGGGAAACTGCTTGCACTCACTACATCAACAATTTTCAAGCCCGGTGACGAATTCAAAGCAGGGATGTGGTTTGCCCAGGTTGTTTCAGTACTTGTAGTAGCCACACTGGCATACGGTGCAATAGAACTCGTGAGGGTTGAATATACCTATCCGATAGAAATCGTTCCAAATCTGCCAAGGTGGATTGCTCAGCTAATCATGCCAATTGGGTTTATCGTCATAGCAATCCAAATGGCATTAATGAGCGGCAGAACATGGAAATACCCACTCTCATTCCTGCTGGTAGGAGTTATTTGGTATTTTGCCAACCAGCTGGATTTCCTTCATGACAGTTCACTATTTGTATGGTTTGGATTTGCAGGGATAAGCATTGCGCTATTGTTCGGAGCACCAATTTTTGTTGGACTCGGTGGGTTGGCTGCTCTGTTTTTCTGGTTTGATTATGTTCCTATATCGGCGATTTCGGCTGAAACATACAGGATTGTGGTTTCACCATCACTTCCCACTATCCCATTATTTACACTGGCAGGGTACCTGTTGGCGCATTCAAAGGCATCTGAGAGAATGATGCACGTGTTTCGAGCGGTGTTTGGTTGGATCCCAGGTGGAACGCCAATTATGGTGGTATTACTCAGTGGGTTTTTCACAGCCTTAACGGGAGGATCGGGCGTAACCATTCTGGCACTGGGTGGCTTGTTGTATCCCATGCTGCGCAAAGAGGGCTATTCTGAGCTGTTTTCTATTGGGTTAATTACTGTTTCAGGTTCCGTTGGACTACTATTTCCACCAAGCCTTCCAGCAATTGTTTATGGGGTAACAGCCGGTGTGTCCGTACGGGATGTATTTATTGGTGGATTTGTTCCAGGGCTTTTCCTCCTGGTCTTTATTTCGGGTTGGGCGGTCTATCAGGAGAAGGCTCAGGGTATCAAGAGGGAACGATTCGAATGGATTAACATTGGGAAGGCACTGGTAGCAGCAAAATGGGAAGCTATTATTCCCGGTCTCATCCTCCTTGGAATTTTTAGTGGGTTTACGACACTTGTGGAAACGGCTGCCCTGGCAGTGGTCTATATTCTTCTGGTAGAAATTTATATCTACCGTGACTTATCCTGGAAAAGCATCCCTGATATTGTCCTTGAGTGTGCATCCTTGATTGGAGGAGTGTTGATTATCCTTGGGGTCGCTATGGGCTTGACAAGCTATCTGGTGGATGCGCAAATCCCGTATATCCTGTCGGAATGGGTCAAAACATTTTTTACGTCTAAATACGCATTTCTGCTTGCATTGAACATCATTCTTCTTGCTATTGGATGTTTGATGGATATTTTCTCTGCAATTATTGTTATCGTCCCCCTGATTGCACCCCTTGGAGCACATTTTGGGATTCACCCTGTACATCTTGCTGTAATTTTCATCGCCAATCTTGAACTGGGCTTCCTGACACCACCGGTGGGCATGAACCTGTTTTTATCCGCTTACCGATTTAACAAAACCATGCCGGAGTTGTACAAAGCGACTTGGCCGTTTTTTATTGTTCGATTCATTGCCGTTTTGTGTATCACCTATATCCCGTTTTTAACACTCTGGCTCATTAGATAATTCAATTTGGTGGGAACTATCACAGGTTGGGAATCATTCCTTGATAGAGCGACGAGCAGGAGATATATTCGCCGGCTGATAATAAGGAGTAGTTAATAGATTAATGTTATCATCTGGGATTGTTGTTATCCCACACCATAGAAAAAACATTGGAGAACGAACATGAAGCGAATTTCCATCATATTCGCACTACTACTTATTACGTCATCCTCGATAGTCTATCCGCAAAGCGAAGCAGGGGCCATCTTCCTCCTAATCGCTCCTGGAGCCCGCGCAGGTGGAATGGGGGAAGCCCAGGTAGCCCTGGCGGATGATGCCTATGCCAGTTACTGGAATCCAGCAGGACTCGGTTTTCTGAAAGGATCCGAATTTGGATTTATGCACGTCAACTGGCTCCCTAATCTTGCCGATGATATTTACTACGAATTCTTTGCCGGAAGGCATCATATTCCCATGCTGGGTACCGTTGGGGGACACGTTATTTTTCTGAACCTGGGAGAACAAAATCGAACGGATGAAGAAGGAAATAACCTCGGGACATTCACAAGTTACATGATGGCCGTTACCGGATCCTACAGCACATTACTATCGCAAAAGTCATCCCTGGGGATCAATGCAAAAGTCTCTTATCAGCATCTGGCAGAAATTGGTGCCGGTGCAGAAAAAGGGAAAGGTACTTCCATCGACTTCGGATTTGATATTGGTTACTTGAACAAATCATTTCTTACGGACAGAATAACCCTCGGACTGACTGTTTCCAATATAGGCCCTAAAGTGGATTTTATTGATCCTGCTCAGGGTGACCCCCAACCAACGAACCTGACACTGGGGTTGAATTATAAACTCATCGATTCTGAATACAATAAATTGAGCATTGTTTATGATTTGAATAAAATGCTCGTTTCGGCCTATCCTGATATGGACTGGGATGGCGATTACCGTGTAGGTGGGTATGACAGTGACGGAAATTTCACACCAGAAGGTGAGTACAATGCCGATGGTCAGCTTGAAGTAACCCATAAGGATCCCATCTATCTCGCATTGTTTACATCATGGTTTAATGACTGGTTGCTTGGTGGTGATATCGACCTTGGTAATGGAGGCGATGGGGACCGCCAGATTGGTGGGTATAAATGGCAGGACTTGAATGGCGATGGTGAAAAAGATGACGATGAATGGGTTGCAACCGATGATATTGAACCCGGTGATGATGGATGGGGAGAATACAATGAATACGGTGAACTGGAAGTCGGTTCAGGTGATGCCCGTACCATCATGGACGAGATTGATAAACTTATTCACAACATAGGTTTTGAATACTGGTATTCAAGTTATTTTGCGATTCGAGGGGGATTGATTTATGATAAAACCGGCAAGATCACCAATCCGACGTTTGGGGTTGGTCTACGATTTGCAGATTATGGTTTTGACTTCGGATATATTTCCGGTGCACCGGGCCATCCATTGACCAATACAATGCGTTTTTCATTGAATTGGGTCTTTTAATTCCTACTGTATAAACGAATCATCACATGAATATCGTGAGGCGATACATAGCTGTCATCCTCCTGGGTAGTGTTTCATTTATCTATGCTGATATAAAAGGGGATATCCGAATAGGAGCTATTCGCGTTGAGTTTCAGGTGGATGATTCTCCTGGTACCAGCGGTAACGGGACATTTTTAACATCCAATGACACAATATTTTGTGGAAAATACACTATCGATCCACCACCACATAATCGAGACTATTTCCTGGCTCAGCTTCACGCCATTGATAATTATTATACTCGAGTTTCACATGGCCAACTGACCGTGGACATCGTGCAATCGAATGTATTTCCTTCAGGTTCTATGGATACGTATGTACTCCCGAATACCATGGATTATTACCAGCCTTATGGTGAAGAGGATATCCATGAAGAACGTATCACTCACCTTTTTAAAGATGCAGTCCAGATTGCTTTTGACACCGATGGAATAGATTTTTCCCAGTTTGACCTGATTGTGGTATTCCACGCAGGAGTTGGACAGGATTTTGCACTTCCATTTCTGGACCCCACACCTGAAGATATCCCCTCCACATTTGTAGATAATGACATGATCCAAACACACCTTGGGGTTCCAGCCATTTCGCTCGGACAATCAAGTATCGCCAAGGGAATCATTCTACCTGAGACACAAAATCATCTATTGTTTGATGATCTGGAATCATCTTTTGGCACGGACTTTTCTTCCTGTGATTATCAGTTTGGATTGACCGGTACATTTGCTCTCATGATGGGATTTGCCCTGGGTTTACCCCCTCTCTGGGATATTGAATCTGGAGAAAGCGGGATTGGTGTATTTGGTCTCATGGATCAGGGATCCAATAATGGACGTGGCATGGTACCGGCTCCTCCTGATGCATGGACTCGGTATTTTGCCGGGTGGGAGACACCTGAGATTGATTCTTTGGGTGAAACCGTTCATATTGTGCGTAGAGATTCAGGGAATTCACATCTAGTCAATGTGGATGGGGATGAATACTATCTGATAGAGAACCGAATCAATCATTTTCGCCCTGGTGTTTCCATCGATTCCCTTCGCTATCGAATTTGGGAAGAGACAGATGAATACCCGGCATATGTAAAAGTGTTATTCGACTCTGTAAATATTGAATTCGATTCCACCGGTGTTGTGACGAACATTCCAGGATACGATATTGGTTTACCAAATTCAGGTTTACTCATCTGGCATATTGATGAAAACATTATCCAGGGTGGGATTGAAGACTACAAGATAAATGCCAATCCATCCAACCGTGGTGTAGATCTTGTAGAAGCTGATGGTGCAAAAGATATTGGATTTCCATCCATCTTTCCATTTAACGACCCTTCTGCAGGGTATTTTGCAGACATGTGGTATAAGGGTAATGGCGAGTATGTTCGGTTCAATCCTGATAAGAAAGGGGACTACCCGGAATTTGGTCCCTATACAATTCCAAATACGCAAAATAATGAAGGATCAGCCACTTATATTCGTATTGATTCAATCAGTACAGCGTCAGATACCATGTTTTATGTTGTGAGGAATGCTTTTATTCCACCGGGTTTTCCCGTGGATTCAAAAGTCATTGAATTTCAAACGGATATCGATTCCGATGGAAATATAGACTTTCTGGTGGTAGAAGGTGACCTGACTATTACTGATGATCCACTAAAGGCTGGTCAGGCGTTTCATCAATTTTCATCAATTACTTTTGATGTTGTACTTACGGGGTTGTCACAAATCCATAAGTCAATTGGTATTGTTGAAACCATCATGGATTCTCTTCGCATGTCCGTGTATTCATTTCCTGGAGGTACCCCGGTACTTGATTGGAATAAGACCATTAAGGATCCGGGATTGATTTCTATTTCTGGATCAAATAATGATCCTTTTATCGTGGTTTATACTGAGAATGAGAAGATCACCTGCGATGGTTCATCAATAGAAATAGAGGCATTTAATGGTTACAAAACGATTCAATCCACAGTGACCATTGAAAATTCGGATGTTCATAATACAGCGTCCATTGATAACACAGGAAAGCTAAGTATTAATGGCAATGATGTTGAAAGTACGGCTCAGTTCAAGAATGTGGCAGCAGTTGACCTGGATTTGGATCGTGATATAGAGTTTGTCGCGATCACATATGATAACAAACTATATGGGTTTCATGAGAATGGGACTTTTGTCGCTGGTTTTCCTGAGAGTATCGAAAATGCTGAAACATTTCTTCTCGGGAATTTAATAGGGGATGAGCATCCAGAAATAGTGGTACAAAATAGTGATTTCGATTTAATTGTTTATAACTGGAAAGGTGAACTCCAGTACTTCCTGGGAAATCCTGAAAATTCACCACTGATACAATTGGGTGTTTACAAGGAAAAACATGCAATATGGACGTCTGATGCTGTTTGGATATTTGACGCTCTGGATGAATCAACACTTCAAAACTCCTGGTCATTTTCAGGACAAAATCCGGGAAGAACCAATAAACTGGTTCTGACATTTGATACATCCATCGCATCGGGTGAATCATTGATGGATAAAAGTCGAACATATGCCTATCCAAACCCATCGGAAAATGGAGCTGTCAAAATTCGAGTTGAAAATGGAATAGCAGATCACCTGTCTTGTGAAATATTTGATATTGCCGGGTATTTTGTTAAAAAGCTCACCATGGAAAACCCTGTGGTACATGAACCAAATGAAATTCTGTGGAATGTAGAAGGCATGGAGCCGGGCATTTATTTTGCAAAAGTGACAGCCACAAATGGAAGCAAGTCAGATTCCAAAATTTTGCGTATTGGAATTATCGAATAGCCATTACACCATGATGCGCCATATTCCAGTTATTGTCATGATCCTGTGTGCATTCTTATCGGGACAAATACAGTATAATCACCCTGAATTAGACTGGCACACGTTTGAAACTGAACATTTCTTAATTCATTTTCATAACGAAACGGAACGTACGGCTCGAGAAGGAGCCGCTGTGGCAGAAAAAGTCTATGAGCCAATTACGTCACTCTATGAACATGAACCGGATGAAAAGACTCACCTGATTTTTATTGATGCTGATGATTTTTCCAATGGGGCAGCCTATTACTACGATAACAAGATATTTATCTGGGCCTCACCGTTGGATTTTGCCCTGCGCGGAAGCCATCGGTGGCTCCAAAATGTAATTTCCCATGAATTTGTTCATATCGTGAATATCCAGAAGGCCATGAAGGCTGGTCGAAACTTCCCTGGGGCTTATGTCCAGTATATGGGTTATGAGCAATACAAGAGAAAAGATGTGCTGTACGGATTTCCAAACAAGCTCGTGAGCTACCCGATGCCTGGTACTATTGTGCCTCCATGGCTTGCAGAAGGTACGGCACAATACATGTACGAAGGCGCAGATTGGGATGTGTGGGATTCTCATCGTGATATGATTCTCAGGGATCGTGTATTGAAAGATAATCTTCTGACCTTTCCAGAGATGAATACTTTTGGTAAAAAGGGAATTGGAAATGAGTCAACATACAATTCTGGTTATGCCCTGAGTCGTTACATTGCAGTGAAGTACGGACCAGAATCCCTGCGAAAAATCATGGAAGAATTGTCTCGTCCTTTTCAGCTCTCCATCAGTGATGCTATTCAGAATTCAATTGGTATTCGTGGCCAAGAACTATACGATGATTTCAAGAATACATTGGAAGCAAGGTATGATTTCCTAATGTCATCCGTTGAGGAATACCCCGTTAGTGGTGAAATCATTGTAAATGAGGGTACGACTAATATTTACCCGGTATGGCACCCCGAAGAAACATCTTTTGCCTATCTGTCTAACAAGCGAAATGACTATTTCGGGCAGACAGAATTATTCGTCCATAATCTGGAAGACGGAGAAGAGACTCGTATAGCAAGTGGCGTTGCAAGTGCCGCCGCATGGCACCCTGACGGCCAGCACATTTTTTACAGTCGAAAGCCTGAGCGACCAAACAAGCATGGTTCACGCTATTATGATTTATTTGTCTACGACATGGAATCAGAAGTGGAGGATAGGCTTACCATTGATTCAAGAGGATTTTCCCCGGTGTATATTTCGGGAGATTCATCGCTGGCATACCTGGCAACCTATGATGGCGCGCAAAACATTCATATTCTGGACTTAACATCCGGTCAGCGGTATCAGTTAACAGATTTTCCTGACAGCAGGATGATAAGTACCCTGAGTTATGATGAAGTGGGAAACCGTCTCGTATATGATTATACAAATCACCATTTCAGGAATACAGGGTTTTATTCATTTGCCGATTCGTCTGTAGGTGATTTATTGGCAGAATCCATGTGGGATGAAAGAGATATTACGGTTCATGGAGAAACCATCATCTATGCAGATGATCGATCAGGCATATTTAACCTCTACACCATAAACATGGAAACAGGAGATCAGGGATACGTTACCAATGTGAGTGGCGGGGCATTCATGCCACATGCTTCACAATCAGGACGTATTCTGTATAGTCATTATGAAAACGGTCGTTATAACATAGCATTACTGGATACATCTAAAGTACTGGTTGAAGAAAAAATTGGGTATTCACCTACCTATTTCTTGAAACATGAATCTTTAAAAGAACCCATTACAGATCAGCTGGAAGCGGTTGAATCATCTTACCATGATCAATTCGCTAAAACATTCATCATGCCAAAATTGATGTTTGATTATGGTACGGCAAAACCGGGATTTTATTTCTTCCAGTCAGAAATTATCCATCGCTTGAGTCTTTTTGGTGGAGCATCGGTGAATTCCATCAGGGATCTGGACCTTTTTTTCATTTTTGAGTTCAATCGGTTTTATCCAACACTGTTTATTGAAACATTCTACATCACACGAAATATTCAGGAAAAAAATTCCTATTCAGTCTACACACTGGATGACAATATTCGATATAGAATGATTTATTTTCGTGGTGGACTCAGATTCCCCATTCTTGGGAGTCACTCTCTTGAGTTATCCACAACTACCCAGGCATACCGTGCTTTTATTGATGAATCAATCCCCGGCACATCCCTGGAAGCTGGATTTGCCTATGATTATTACCAGGGATGGATTACAAGTGCTCGGTGGCATACCGATGCTGTTAAACGCCGGCTTGATTCGGATATTTTACCATCAAAAGGTTTTGAACTGGATGCAACCGTACATTTCGAAAAAAACAATTTTATAGAAGGTCTGAACCTCTCTGATGCAGGTACCATCGTACCTGACTTCAGTAAATCAAATGATTTGGTGCGGTTTGAGGGAATGGGTGAATACCATATTGAGATTCCAAAAACAAATCGATGGACCGTCTCCATGGAAGCCATGACCGGGTGGATGAATAATACGGAAGCGGATTCCTTTTTTAATTTCTTTGGCGGAGGTTTAACTGGCCTCAGGGGATATCCTTATTACAGCATAGAAGGGAATCGACTGGTTATTGGCTCACTAACATTCCGCATACCCGTCTTGAGGGAAAGACATATACCGCTGGGATGGTTCACGTTACAAAATTCGGCTATTGGGTTCATAGCACAGGGTGGGGATGCCTGGAGTGATGCATTTGACTTCAAGCCATCTCTAGGATTTCAGTGGCGGGTAAATGGGTTTTCCTTTTATAATTTCCCTACGGCTATTGGCTTTGAAGTTCATCAGGGACTTAAAAAAGTGACCAGCACGGTCAACGACAGGAATTATACTTATGGCAAAGATAACAGATTTTACTTCACACTTTTATTTGGATTCTAGTATGAAACATTTCAGCGTCATTTTGATCATGATGATGAGCCTTGTGCTTTCAAATTCTCCATTGGATACTTATAAACCTATTGGGATAGGGGGTGAACCTTTCTTGAGCAGCTCTGCATTTTTTATGAATGATTCAACGGAGGAAAACGCTAGTGCAGGGCAGGTGGAAACAATTTATCCCGGACGCCCGTTGCTAATGTCCCTCGTGGTACCCGGTCTGGGACAGGTTTACAATAAGGATTCCTGGTTAAAGATTGGTGTATTCGCAGGGATTGAGATCGCGAGCATTGCTTCCTACTACAATTTCAGTCAGAAGGCAGACCAGATACGGATCGATTATGAGGAATTTGCTGATGATCATTGGTCCCTGGACGATTGGGTATGGAATACGATATCGTTTGAGAACCAGAATACCAGTTATCCGGATGTGACGATTGATGGTACGCATTCGCTTTTAATCCATCTGGTGGGTCAATATGCAATAGATCATGGTGAGTACATCACAAGTGATTCACTTGATACTTACCCCGACTGGGTGGATGTTGAAGGTGTATCCGTCATTCGCGACAGGGATTTTTATGAAAACATTGGCAAATATGATCAGTTTGTTGCGGGATGGTCAGATTTTGACCCATCGGACGTAAAGACCATAGAAAAAGATGTGGGTGATTCCATTGAGATCCTTGTGACAACGGATTTAAAAGACGAATACCTGGATATGAGATATGACAGCAACAATTACCTTAAAATGGCAAACTATGCCATCACGGCCATCATGTTTAACCATGTTATCAGTGCCATTGATGCTGTATTCATAGCAAACAGAAATAAGAGCGATAAGGCGCGAAAAATGAAAACGGATGTTGGGTTGTTATATGATCATCGAAACCGTTATGGAATTGGTGGCGTATCACTGACGGTACAATTTTAGGAGTTATAGTGACAAAGAAAGTATTTATTGGTCTGGTCATCCTCTTCCTGGTGGGCTGTGCTGGAAATAAATCCAGGGAAGACACAGATATTCAGGCACGGTTTGAAAGAGGAATGGATTTTTTTGAAAAAGGCAAATACCTTCGTGCCCAGGAAGAATTCAATTATGTGGCTTTGAGTGGTTCGCACACTGATGTTGGCGATGATGCACTATTTTATTTAGGAGAATCCTACTTTTTAAATAAGGAATACATTCTTGCCCGTGCTGAATATGATCGTCTTATAAGAAGAATGGGTTTCAGCCCATTTGTTGAACAGGCTCGGTGGAGAATCTGTGAATGTTATGTGAACGATTCTCCAAATTACTTTCATGACCAATCCAATACCAATAAAGCGCTGGAGAAACTCCAGGAATTCATTGAGGATTTTCCAACATCTGAATACCGTGACACAGCGGAAGAGACGCTTGTTGAGATGAGGAATAAGCTTGGTGAAAAAGCGTATGAAACCGGGATATTGTATATAAAACTAGGAGCGTATGATTCGGCAATCCTGGCGTTTGAACAGGTACTGGAGACCTATTACGATACGCCTTATATTGCTGATGCCCATGTGGGCATAATTAGAAGTCATTGTCTGGCATTGGAGATTGAAAAAGCGCAGGTTTATTATGAGTCCTCTAAACCCTTGCTTACAGATGACCAGGTTGGGATGGTAGACTCGTATATAGAAAAAGCAAAGAAAAAGAAAGCCAAACAGAACGACGAATGAAAATCTGTCTATTTGGGGGAACCTTCGATCCACCACATATCGGGCATCTACTTGTAGCCCAGACCATATGTGAAGCGGAATCATTTGACAGGATAGTGTTTATCCCGGCTTATCGCTCACCTCATAAATTGAAACATCCCACAAGTGAAATTGATCACCGGCTCTGCATGCTGAAGCTTGCCGTGAAGGACAATCCTAATTTTGAGATTTCTGACATCGAAATAAATCGCGGTGGTGTGTCATATTCCCTGGACACCATTCGTGAATTCAAGAAATTGGAACAGATACAAAAAGATGAATTATACTTTTTAATCGGAAGTGATTCACTTAAAGAATTTCATACATGGCACCAGCCAGAAAAAATCATGGAGGAATGCCATGTCATTGTAGCACTTAGACCTGGTTTTGATCCCACGTCCATCCACAGAGAGATCCTTGCCCATGTGCAATTTGCCAATATTCCAAGGTTTGAAGTAGCTTCCACCAATATTAGAACCCGATGGGTTGAAGATAAAACCATTCGGTACATGGTAACGCAACCCGTATGGGAATACATCAATGAACATAATCTGTATACCGTATGATTGAAAGCATTGCATTTCTAATCCTTGGCACCATATTACTTTATTATGGAGCAGAGTGGGTGGTAAAGGGAGGTGTGCATATCGCTGAAACCTTTCAGATTTCGCCCATTGTTATTGGATTGACGGTTGTAGCGTTTGGCACATCCCTGCCAGAATTGGTAGTAAGTCTGAAAGCAGCTCTATCAAATTCGAATACAATCGCCATTGGAAATGTGATCGGATCGAATATTGCCAATGTTGGCCTGGTTCTGGGTATCAGCTCTCTTGTATTTCCAATCGTCATCTCTTTTGAAGAGATAAAGCGTGACTTATACTTTTACATTGTTGTGTGCATGGTTCTGGTCCTCATGATATTAAATGGTGAAATCTCTCAAATTGAGGGTGGCGTACTTGCTGTTACTGTCATTGGATACACATGGTATAGTATAAAACGCCCACCGGTGACCGTAGAAGAAAGGGAAGACCATTTTAAAACCATGACAGGATCAATTATTGTACTGGTTTTTGGAATCGGAACATTATGGGGAGGAGCAGAGGCATTTGTTTATGGGGCGGTAAAAATGGCTCGCATGCTTGGTGTGACTGAAATAGTTATTGGTATGACTGTCGTAGCGCTGGGTACATCCCTGCCTGAATTTGCCACCTCTTTTGTGGCTGCCTTTAGAAAACAGAGTGCCATTTCCATTGGAAATATCGTAGGATCCAATCTGTTCAACATACTTTCGGTGCTTGGTTTTACAGCCATGGTAAAACCGTTGATTACTCCAGAAGAAATATTGTCCCTTGAAATTCCTTTCATGATTGTCTTTGGAATTGTTCTATTCCCCATGGCATGGATGAAACAACCCCTTCCACGCTGGGTCTCGGCATTGATATTTTGCGGGTACCTTGCATTCATAATCATGTTGTTTGCACGGTAATAAGGGTGAGATAGATTTTATCATGATACAGTTTGAAAATGCTTCATATTCCTACCCGAGGGGAGCCGGCGTAAAAAACGTCAACCTGACAATCTCACCGGGAGAATTTGCTTTTTTGATTGGTCCCACAGGGTCGGGCAAGACCACATTGATGAAACTGGTATACTGTGAATTATTTCCGGATTCCGGGAGTGTTCGTGTAAGCAATCAAAAAACGTCATCCATTAAGAAACGTCATATCCCAAAATTTCGTAATGAGATAGGGTACATTTTCCAGAATTATTACCTGATGCCGGACAGGAACCTGTATCAGAATATCGCGCTGGCATTACATATCCTTGGGACAGCGAGGGAAAATGTGGATGATCGTGTTATGGCATCCCTGGAGGAAGTTGGACTGGCAGAAAAAGAACAATATTTTCCACATGAATTATCAGGAGGAGAGCAACAGAGGGCCTGCATTGCCAGGGCACTGGTGAAAGATCCGGATATCCTGCTGGCTGATGAACCTACCGGTAACCTTGACCCTATTACTTCGTTCGAGTTATTGACGCTTCTTGAGAGCATTAATGATGAAGGAACTACCGTCCTGATGGCATCCCACAATTATGGATTGATCAAAGGTCGGGGGAATCGTATTTATGAAATGCAGGAAGGTAAACTGCAGGTCTGATGTCGAAATTTGCATTTCTATTTTCTGAAGGGTTGAAAAACCTGTGGCGACACAAGTTAACTGCCATAGCATCAATCCTCACCATCACAATCTGTTTGTTGTTTATAGGGACGTTTATCCTTCTTGGTCAGAACACGCATCACCTCATCGAGTATTTTCGTGGGAAGTATAAAATTGAGGTGTTTTTTGATGAACAGCTATCCAATACTGAAGCCACAGGCATTGTCAATCAACTGAGTACGCTTATTTATGTCAGGTCAACAACGTTCATCTCCAAGGAAGATGCCACCAAAATCTTCAAACAGCAATACGGTGAAGATGTGGAAGAAATGGTTGGTTACAACCCGTTCCCTGCCAGTTGTGTTGTGAATCTAGTAGAAGATTATGATACAACGCTTCCCATAGATGATATCCTGTCTGAAATCAGGGGGACGGGAGGTGTATCAGAAGTCCACCATCAAGGCAGACTTATCCGGCAGATTGAGAAAGGGTATTTTTTGGCACTTGAGTGGGGATTGTATGGATCAGTATTGCTTATCCTGTTATCCGTCGTAATCGTTTCAAATACAATACGACTTACGGTGTATGCAAAGAAAGAACTGGTTCATATTATGAAGACCATTGGAGCCTCTAATGGATTTGTCAGGGCTCCTTTTGTCATGGAAGCCATTTTCCAGAGCTTGATTGCGTCCACCGTTGCATGTGGATCACTATACGCTATTGTGAAAGTAGGGAACAACATGCTACCAAGAGTGATGCAGCTTACATTGCAGGTTGATGTGATGTTGATCGGTGTGGTGACAGGACTGGCATTTATTATCGCGCTGCTTGGGAGTATTCGAGCGGTTTCGACTTTTTTGTAACATCCTCATTTCAGCAGTATCTAATCTTGACTGAGGATAATTGAGACCTATAATTTTTCGGTTATGTTAAGAACAAAAGACCTGAATCTCACTGAACGGGATATTGCCATCCTGAAGGCAACCATCGAAGAATACATCGATTGTATTCATCCGGTGGGGTCTCATTACCTGAAATCAGCCTGTAAATTCGACTGCAGTTCTGCTACTATTAGAAATTCTATGGCAAAGCTAGAGACCCTTGGATTACTTTCACACCCATTTACCTCAGCAGGCAGGATACCAACGGACGCTGGGTATCGTTACTATGTTGATGAAATAATCGTAGATGACATTCCGGACGCATTGGAAGACATTCCCGCTGTTGAAGATTTGACGCGTTTTGCTGACCAAATTGACCGACTCCTTCAGGCAACTGCATCTGTGCTATCTGATTCCAGTAAATTGTTCAGTATTGTCCTGTTATCGGATGTGAGAAAAAGTGTGCTCACCAAACTGGATTTGATAGAACTTTCCTCCGATAGAATCATGATGATCATTGAAGTGGATTCCGGATTGATTCAATCCATGGTGTTTAATCTTCAGGTCTCAATCGAAAAAAACATGCTGGTTAAACTGTCTTCTTTTCTCGGAGAAATGCTGAATGGTCTCACATTGGAAGACATAAGAAAAACATTTGAAAATCGTGTGCATCAGACTGAGTTCTATCATCACGAAATCATTCAGATACTGCTAAAAAACCCCAGAAATTATTTTTCCATTGAGCAGGACAGTCACATTTTTACCTCATCAATGGTCCACCTTCTTCAGTATCCAGAGTTTAATCGTATCGAAATGGTTCGGGACATTATTCATGGATGCCAGATTGAGAATATTAAATCGTATTTCAGAGACAATCCTGAAACAACGCTCATCGGGATGGAAAATACAGATGAGCATTTTCAGGAATTATCAATTCTAAAGCAGGATTTTGTTTCTGAACATGTGCACGGACAGTTGGCTGTCATCGGTCCAACGAGAATGCCCTATAAGTTTGCCAAACGAACATTGAACAAATTTGCGGAGTTATTGCCTCATGTCATCTGACACGAAAAAAACGGAAAAAAAGCAACCTGAAAAGCCAAAAAAGAAACCGGCTAAACCAAAGATATCCAAAGATAAACTTCTAATTGAAAAATTGTCTAAAGAATTGGCGGATTACGAAGAGAAGCATCTTCGCTTAAAAGCAGAATTCGAGAATTTCCGACGCAGAAAAGAAAAGGAGATTTCACGGCTGCTTGAGTATGAAGGTCTGGATGTATTTACGACACTGTTACCAGTTTTTGATGATATTGATCGATTGATCAATGCGTTTAATGAATCTGCTGTGGCAGAGGATGATTCCCTTATGAAGGGAGTGGAAATGATACGGTCAAAAATTGACAAATTCCTTGTGGACTGGAAGTTGGAAACGTTTGGGGAGCAAGGGGATATTCTGGATGCAGACCTTCATGATGCCCTGATGATCCGATCTGAAGCCGGTAAGGAGGATGAAGAGGTACTGGAAGTGTTTGAGAAAGGGTATTCTTACAAGGATCGAGTTATTAGACACGCAAAAGTGGTAGTAAACAAATCGTGAGAGATCTTTATGAAATTCTAGGAGTCTCCCGAGATGCTTCCAAGGATGAAATAAAAAAATCCTACCGGAAGATTGCCATGAAATACCACCCGGACCGAAATCCTGGGGATGCTGAAGCTGAGAAGCAATTCAAGGAAGCGGCAGAGGCATATTCCATACTCAACGATGAACAGAAACGATCACAATATGACCAGTTTGGTCATGCTGGAGTGGGAATGGGTGATCAGTCCGCAGGCTTCGGTGGTGGAGGCATTCACATGTCCATGGAAGATATCTTCAGGCAATTTGGTGATATCTTTGGAGGAAGAAGCCCATTTGATGATATTTTTGGTGGAGGAGGAAGAAGCGGAGGTGGTTTTTCCCGGAAAGCGAAAGATCTTCGCTTAACGCTTGACCTGGATCCCATCGATATCCTGAATGGTATTGAAAAAAAAGTCAATATAAAGCGATTCGAGTCCTGTGATACCTGTAGTGGAAGTGGAGCTCGACCCGGTAGCACACCATCCCGTTGTCAACATTGCGGTGGTAGCGGACAGGTACGACAGATATCAAGAACATTTTTTGGTCAATCCGTGGTGGTTACCGATTGCCCAATCTGTAATGGTGAGGGAGAGGTCATAGAATCTCCATGTAATGATTGTGCCGGCAAAGGCATTCAACGAAAACAGGTTTCCATTAAGATTTCCGTTCCAAAAGGTGTGGCTTCTGGTAACTACATGACACTTGAAGGACAGGGAAACAAAGGGGGAAAGGGTGTCTATCCCGGGGATCTGGTTGTGTATTTCCAGGAAAAAGACCATCCATTTTTTGTGCGTGATGACCAGGACATACATCTAACAGTTCATTTATCTTATATGGAATGTGTTCTGGGGACAACAATTGAGGTCCCAACCATCGAAGGGAAAGCAAGTTTAAAAATTCCTGCTGGAATTCAATCAGGGCAGAGATTGAGGATGCGAGGTAAGGGGTATCCGCGTTTACGGTCGTCCAGTCGCGGGGATCAATACGTCAAAGTGCAAATAGAAACACCCAAGTCACTATCACGGAAAGAGAAAGATCTAATCCGAGAATTATCAGCGCTTCAAAGCAGGAAGGAAATTGAGTTTACAAAAGGTAGTTTATAAATGATATTTACAGATAAAGAGCGGACTGTCATAATGTTTCTTGCAGGTACCGCAATTATTGGTCTATTTACAGGTGTTATTAAGAAGACATATTTCAAGGAACCACTCATTGAAATGGTGACGCCAAAAGAATTGACCGTTCCCAATCCCGATACAGAAATTGATTCAGAAAACCCTGCCACATTTTCGACAGTTATCGTTAATATTAACATTGCGAATAAAGATGAATTGACAAGGCTGCCAGGTGTAGGACCTGTTACTGCAGAAAGGATTCTACGTTATCGTGAAGATTTTGGCCAGTTTCAGTCTATTTCAGATTTGCAAAAAGTGAAGGGAATTGGTCCCAAAACATTTGAAAAATTAAAAACGCACATTGCAATTAATTAGGATGTCGTAATGGAAGATAAAAAGAGACAGAGAGTTTCGGACTTGCTCGAATTTGTCATTGTACTTGCACTGATATTTCTATTCATTGTACTTACAGTCCCAACTGCAATCTGGGAAGAGGAATCTCAAGCTGAGAAAGAAGCCAGATTCAGGATGAGTACACTCAGCAGCATTCAAACATTTTATCGACAATTGACTGAACAATACAGCGATGATGGGTTTTGGGCCATGAATGTGGTAAATGCGGTTCGGGATTCGGTGGTTGCAGATTCAACATTTTTTGGCAATCAGACTGTTCACCTGTTTAATAAGGACCTCATGGTTGATATCCCTGAGAATTTCAATGTAGAAGTAGATACAACATTTGGATTTCAAAGATCAAGGCGAGATACCATCCTTGATACAACGGTTGCATACCTGAAATACGCTAAAACGGATGATGGTGAAATTGATCGTTCCAGAATGGATACGTCCTATATACCAATTGGATCACTATCCAGTGTTCAGGATTCACTTTTTGTTAGAACTATTTCACAGGAGCCTGTAGAACGTGTTGAATTACAGACGTACTATGACAGTTACGCTCCGGATTCCAGTTTTTTCTATTGCCCGGTATCGAACCGGCCATTTGATACAATGCTGGAATCTGAAAGCTACCGGGTTTCAAGTCCGATAAAAGAAATTATTAAGGAACCGCGGTATTTTATCTTTTCATTCCGTGCAGGAAATCATGGGTTTGTAGAAGACGGCACACCCAGCTGGGATTAACGTCAGTATCGATTCGTGATTACATTTATATTATCTGATGATCATTTATGCGGGTGTAAATGGTCTAAAAATCACGAATCAATCCAGATTCAAAACGTATCTACCGTTTCATTTAAACACCCCATCACTCATCTACTCCATGATGAGAAAAAACTAACGAACCAGATTTCCATAGCCTTTCAAACATTTGCTCAGGACATTGATTTATCCGGAGATGAAATCACTGTTCTCATGGATCAGCATATTTCCAACGATGAAGTCCTCCAGGTGGATGAAGGACTACCGCACCATATCCCCAATCAGTATATAGAATGGCACAAAGACGTTGCTCTGTGTGATGTTAGTGATGCATATGGTCACTTTGTTTCGGGGGAATACCAACACTTGAATGAATATCAGGTGACCTATTTCCCATCCCTGTTACCGGATATTGTAAAGCTGTCTCTTCGGGAAATGGGAGGATACCCATATCTGATGGCATCAGTATCCCAGAAACTGATGAATGGCTGGGGTTTGGAAAATGTCATGGCAGTTCATGATACGATTCATGGTTATGATGTGATAGGAAAAACCACATCAGGAACCTTCTATACAACTATTAAATTCCTGCGCGGGGCTCCAAAATTTTCTGATTGGTCAGGCAGTACTCAGATACGTGATGAATTGTTCACGGACCAACTATCACAGGAAACTATACATGTCAAATTCCTTGGCAATATGACTGATAACCAAAAAGCCCACTGGTTCGAGCATCCCTATTTTGTTGAGCATAATCCATCTTTTGAAATTGAATGGTCAGAAGAGTGCAATTCAGAATCACTCAACGGCGATGATAAGCTGATGTTAGAAGAAATCCTGTTGGCAGATGATGATGGTTCAATCACAAACCTGTTTGATGTGTCACAGCGTAGTGAACCATCGATTGAGGAAGAATTTATTGTTCGGAAGAAGACAGAACCATCTGTTGAAAAACCTGTTGATAAAAGGAAGAGTCCGAATGGGATTATCACATTCATTTATGTGATATTGGGAATGTACTATATTTTTCTGAACAGTGACTACATTGTATCATTTGCAGAACACTATATCAATCCAGATCAAGTAATCACAACGACTGAAATAACTGTACCATCAAAGATAGAAATACTCTATGAGCTATCAAGGCAGCACAATTCATTCTTAAGCAAGCAACTCAATTTTGATCAATCTTTCATAAAGACCATGGTGGTTTCTGGTAGCGATGTTCATATCAAATGGAAGTCTATCCCGGATGATCTTCAATTACGTTTTGATTCGCAAATAGACATTGAGCAGGAATCTGACAACTTATCAATTAGGCTTGAAGAATCAATGTCTTCCACGGATTGGACTCATCAGAAGCCCATGCAGTCATGGATTCAGTTTACGTACAAAAAATTTCCCAATTTGGAAAGTCATATATTCAACCCCATTCCATTCGAATACGTTTCCTATTACCCGGTTACGGTAAAGCTATCAAATTCTGATGAAATATTTGGGTTCGTGAGATGGTTGAAAAATGGTCCAGATAATGTCATGCTTCGAAAATCTGTTATAACCAATGAAGATGAGCAGGTGACGGCTTTGTTTTATATATCTGTTTTTGATATCCTGGGCGAATGAGAATTCTTTCCGGTAACTATAAAGGCCGGAAGATATATACAGCTTCCAACGTGCCATACAGACCCACCCAGTCCAGAATAAGGAAAAGTGTATTTGATATTCTGGGTAACCTAGAAGGGAAGTCATTCCTGGATCTTTATGCCGGTAGCGGAATCATGGGATTCGAAGCTGCCAGCCGTGGTGCTGTACAAATAGATTTTGTTGATATCCATTCTCGTGTATGTCAATTGCTAAAGAGGAATATCCAACTTTTTGAAGAATCACATTTCAATGTCACTAGAAAAGATGCCTTAACTTATCTTTCACATCAACCACAATATGATATCATTTTTTCAGATCCACCCTATACCTATCTTGAAGACACCATCTTTCGAGATCAACTGGTACAAATGTCTCAGAACGCTCTAAAACCAAATGGAACTTATGTATTGGAGGTGGGAAAAGATTTATCCCAATTTCCAGCTCATCGTAGAAAGGATTTTGGTGATACAACCTGTTTATTCTGGAGGAAATCTGAATGAAAAAAGTGATTTACCCCGGTACATTTGATCCCATTCACAACGGCCATATTGATATTGCCAACCGAGCATCACATCTATTTGATGAATTGATTTTCCTGGTGGCCGAAAATCCTCAAAAATCTACTTTTTTTTCTGCTGAAGAACGCAAGGAAATGATTCAGGTCTCTACCAAGCATTTGGAGAATGTAATGGTTATGTCTACACCGGATCTGGTAGTGAATATTGCAAGGGAAGAAAAAGCTATCGCACTCATCAGGGGGTTAAGACATGTGAGTGACTTTGAATTTGAATTTCAGATGGCCATGATGAACTATCACCTTAATCCCGATGTCACAACCATATTAATGATGCCTGATGAAAAATACATCCACCTCAATTCAACTGTTGTAAAAAATGTATCAAAGTTGAAAGGGGATATATCAAAATTTGTCCCGGATATCGTCCAACACTACTTAACGTTAAAATATCACTCTTAGACGTTTTAAATTCTCCGTCCATTTTCAGCGAATTTCGGAGAATATATGCCAACATATGATTACCTGTGTAATCACTGTGGATATGAATTTGAGGTATTTCAAGCGATGTCGGACAATCCATTGGATTCCTGTCCTCAATGCAGTGGACATGTACGGCGCTTGGTGAGCGGGGGATCAGGATTGATATTTAAAGGATCTGGCTTCTATTTAACTGATTACAAGAATAAAACGTCTACCCCATCTTCAGAAAAAGGTAAAAAGAAATCAACGGACAAAAAATCTGAGAAAAGTTCAAAGGAAAACTAATGTCAGCATACACAACGGTTACCATACCATCCAATGGTGAAAAGATTCAATCACAAAACGGAAAATTACAGGTTCCAAATAATCCAATTATCCCATTTATCGAAGGGGATGGTATCGGGCCGGATATTTGGAATTCATCGGTGCGTGTATTTGATGCAGCAGTGGAAAAAGCTTATAATGGTGAAAGACAGGTTGCATGGATGGAGGTCCTTGCCGGAGAAAAAGCACTGGATAGGACTGGGAGTTGGCTTCCGGAAGAAACTCTAGATATCATTCGCGAGTACCTTATCGCCATTAAAGGACCATTAACCACGCCGGTTGGAGGCGGTATTCGATCCTTGAATGTAGCCCTGCGTCAAAAACTTGATCTATATGCCTGTGTTCGACCTGTAAGATGGTTTCAAGGGGTTCCATCACCGGTGAAGAATCCCGGCCTTGTGGACATGGTAATATTTCGTGAAAATACAGAAGATATTTATGCCGGTATTGAATGGATGAATGGCACAGATGAAGTGGAAAAAGTAAAGAAATTCCTGATGGATGAAATGGGTGTGGCAAAGATACGATTTCCTGATACAGCATCCCTGGGTGTTAAACCCGTTTCTGTAGAGGGAACAGAACGTCTAGTACGTTCGGCCATCGAGTTTGCACTTTCACATAACCGAAAATCTGTTACGCTGGTGCACAAAGGCAACATCATGAAATTCACGGAAGGAGCCTTCAAATCCTGGGGATATGAACTCGCGGAGCGTGAATATGGAGATCGGGTATTTACCTGGGCACAATATGACCGGATAAAGGAAGAGCAGGGAAGTGATGCTGCAAACAAAGCACAGGATGAGGCACTTTCATCAGGGAAACTTTTAATCAAAGATGTCATAGCCGATGCATTTCTACAACAGATTTTATTGCGACCTGCAGAATATGATGTCATAGCCACTCTCAACCTGAATGGAGATTATATCTCCGATGCTCTGGCAGCCATCGTTGGGGGAATTGGTATTGCTCCTGGAGCCAATATCAATTATGTATCCGGACATGCCATTTTTGAAGCAACACATGGCACAGCACCTAAATATGCTGGTCAGGACAAGGTGAATCCAAGTTCAGTCATTCTTAGTGGTGTTATGATGCTTGAGCATCTGGGCTGGCAGGAAGCCGCTGACTTAATTGTGAAGGGGATAGAAGGCGCTATTGGGCATAAGTGTGTTACGTATGATTTTCACAGGTTGATGGAAGGTGCCGTGAAACTCAAATGTTCAGAATTTGGCACTGAAATCATATCCAACATGTAATAGTGTTTCTCTGGAAGTTTAACTGCTTTCCGGATTCATAGAATTGTGTTTATAGATTATACAGAAATCACCTGTCATGCTGGTAAAGGCGGCGCTGGAATGATATCATTCCGGAGAGAGAAGTTCGTACCAAAAGGTGGTCCTAATGGTGGTGATGGTGGGAATGGAGGCCATATCATTGTGAAGGTGGATAGAAACCTGCACACACTTCACGATATCCGATACAATCGCATTTATAAAGCCAAAAATGGTGCCCCCGGTGGTTCCAATCAAAAGACAGGGAAAGATGGAGAGAATGTGGTTATTCCTGTTCCCCCCGGAACCATTATTCGTGATAAATCCAATAACAATGTGATTGCTGATCTACTGGATCATGACAATGAAGTGGTACTCTGCCAAGGTGGGAAAGGTGGCAACGGGAATCAGCATTATAAAACATCCACAAACCAAACACCGCGCTATGCACAACCGGGTTTACCAGGTGAATCAGGATCCTTTGAGTTTGAATTGAAAGTGCTTGCAGATGTGGGGCTTGTAGGATTCCCAAATGCTGGAAAATCGACCTTTTTAGCTGCCGTTTCTGCGGCAAAACCAAAAATAGCAGACTACCCATTTACAACGTTAATACCGAATCTTGGCATTGTTCGTTATGCAGATTTCAAAACATTTGTCATGGCAGATATTCCTGGGTTGATTGAAGGCGCAAGCGGCGGTAAAGGACTCGGTCATACCTTTCTCAAGCATGTTGAGCGAAACCGGATTCTTGTTTTCCTTATTGACACAAATGAAGCAGAACCTGAAACCATATACAAGACCCTGTTAGACGAATTAAAGAAGTATAATCCTGCACTTTTGGATAAACCAAGACTTGTCATTCGTTCGAAAATAGATACCTCATCAGAAGAGATTGATGCCATATGGCAACATGCTTCATTTCCTTATAAAACCATGTCCTCTGTTACCGGTGAAGGTGTAAAGGACGTTATAATGTATATCGCAAAAATCCTTGAGACAGACACCAAGAACAGTTGATATAATAAACCTGTTGAATGTCCCGGGTCTGGGACCGTACAAAGTGCGAAATCTGTTGCAGCTTTTTTCCGGTGAGAGTGAATCCATCTGGACTGCCACAGAGTTAGAATTGTGCGGTGCGGATGGGATCAACCAGAGGATTGCCAATCAGATTCGAAACTACAGCGACAAAGAATTTAGCGACAGGCAATTGGATATTGCCGGCAAGTCCGGTGTAAGAGCAATATCATTTTGGGACGATGATTACCCCCAACTCCTTAAAAAAATATACGATCCACCTCTGATACTTTTTGTAAAAGGGCAGGGGTTGGAATATCGCCAGGATTGCCTGGGACTTGTGGGTAGTCGCCAGGTGACAGATTATGGCAGGAGAGTGATTAAAAAACTGGTGAAAGAACTATGTGAATCCCATGTTGTCATGGTAAGTGGACTTGCACGTGGTGTTGATACAATCGTCCATCAGGAAACCCTTAGATTCAATGGGTGTACATTAGCGGTCCTGGGCTCGGGTATGGACTGGATATATCCCGCAGAAAACAGAAAACTATACGATCAGATTGTTGAAAGCGGTGGTGCCTTAATTACTGAATTTCCATTTGGAACCAAGCCTGATGCTGGGAATTTTCCACGCAGGAATCGCATTATCAGTGGATTATCCCATGGGATTGTTGTTATAGAAGCTGGCAACAGGTCAGGCGCTATATTAACAGCCATGAATGCCATTGACCAAAACAGGGAAGTATTTGCAGTACCAGGAAGAATGTTCGACAAACAAAGCATTGGTACAAACAGGCTTATCAGACACGGTGCAATTCCTGTAATAGATGGGAATCAAATACTGGATATGATCCAGAACAGACTATTCCACCCGGCACAGCCACGGCAGGAGTCCATTCCACTTGAATTATCCAAGCGTCAGAGAATAATCTTGTCATTTCTAAGCGGTGATCCGATCCATATCGATGATTTGGCAAACGCAACGGAAATGGATATTAGCATTTTGCTTAGCGATCTGCTGCAATTGGAAATGAATGGACTGGTTAATCAGCTGGCAGGGAAGATGTTTGTTGCCAATTAAATCTTGTGGTTTAAATGGTATTGGAGTGCGATAGGACAAACTGTAATTTCGCCCGTTCTTTTTGATCTGATCAGAAATTGATCAACAAAAATATGGAGAGGTGGCCGAGCTGGCTGAAGGCGCTCGCCTGCTAAGTGAGTAACTGGGGAGACCTGGTTCGAGGGTTCGAATCCCTCCCTCTCCGCCAGTCTTCGTCCGGCTAGCCAGAGCTACGACCGGAAGGCATTACGTTCCGATAAGATTATCAGGATTTCGTGCGGATAGCCGCACATATGGTTTATAAATAATTGAGTTTAAATGTGGTATGTTTATTGTCTAGAGGATATAGAAGAGAATTATTTGTTCAACTATTTATCTAAAACGAGGAAAATATACTACCCAAGTACCTCTGTTAGCTTTTCAAGTAAATTGGATTCCGAAGAGAAAACAATACCATCAGCTTCTATTACTTCTTCAAGTTTCGGGAGAAGTGAATCTCGTAGGTATTCCTCTGAAAAATGATCCTTTAGACGTGCGGCACACTTTGCAGCATGATCCGTACGCTCAAATTCATCTAGGTCCACAATTTTCTGTCCGGCTTCTCTTAGGACTTCAAGAGCCCGATGTTGCTTATAATCCGGAAACATATCCAAAAGAATATCAGCCCATACTTCACGTTCTTCATATTCAATGCGACCGTCAGCCAGTTGTAAACTCACAACCAAATGTGTCACCAGTTCCAGGGGTGAAAGATCCATAATAGTTTTCTGGTCGTCTTCCTTATTAAATATTCCCATCTGTGTTCTCCTGAATTGAATCCCATTCTGAGGGAGTATAGGTTTTCATGCTGAGAGCATGGATTTCTTTCTGCATTAAATCATCTACCAGATCATATATCAGTCGATGTCGGGCGAGTAAATCTAATCCCTCAAAGGCATCAGAAACAATCACCGACTGTAAATGTGCTCCACCTGAATGTGTACTATGATGCTCATGACCCCGGGAGAAATCATGAATATCAAAATGACTCAAGTTTAATGAAGCTTTCAGTCGTGCCTTGACTAGTGAGAATATTTCAGCCATCTATTCAATCCTTTTGGTTGTTGTACTGTCTAAATTACAACCATGAAAAACGAAGAACATCCATTACAAATCACAGATGAAGATAAACAGAAGTATGAGCGGCTTATAAAACAGGTGGATCTGGCAGAGAAGGACAAAATTCTTAAACATATTCCACAAAAAATAACATCAATGATGGAAACGGTACAATCTGGGCCGTTGACACGTGAACTTATAGAAGAAATATCAAAACTATATACAATACTTAAAAATGTTCCTGAATTGGATGATTACACTCAAAAGAGTATTTTGTTTGCTTTGAAATATTTTGACGAATCAGAGGATGAAATTCCTGATGATGTTCCGGAAATAGGGTACCTGGACGATGCAGTACTTGTACACTGGATCGTCGAACGAACCCTGGAAGAGTTTTCTCACATATTTGAGGCTTGATCCGGGTCCGGTGTCTTGAAATCGTCTTCGGAAAATTGCCATTGACAGGCTGGACACCACCATGGTTTTCCAAAGTAGTTTGTTGCCTGTTCCAACAACTGCAATGACTGGGAGCATTTTGGGCATTCTCTCACAGCATGTTCTTCCGGCCAAACAAATTTTGGTTTAAAATCAAATGGAGGTTCTGGATTTGTATGCTTTTTCATAGGGGCAAATTTAATTGCAAAGAAAAGCATGATTCCATAATGTCTTGCAATAAAAACTAACTCTGAGGGGTAAACATGACGATTACAATTGCAGTAGATGCCATGGGAGGAGATAATGCACCGGATCCCATTGTTAAAGGCGCAATACAGGCTGCGAATGCAAACCCCGTACGAATTCTCCTGGTAGGTGACGAGTCAAAAATTAATCCTCTGTTAGAGAATAGACACTATCCAGAAAACTCAATTGAGGTGATCCATACAGACGAAGAGATTACCATGGGAGAGTCTCCTAAAAAGGCCATTGAGTCAAAACCAAATTCATCCATCATGAAGGCATCCAGACTCGTCTCCCAGGGAAGAGCACAGGCTCTGGTCAGTGCCGGCAGCACTGGGTCGGTTGTTCTGGCAGCCGCAAAAAATATTCCTCGCATTACTGGTGTGAGAAGAACTGCTATCGCCACTGTCTACCCCACCATGAATGAAAACAACCGAAGCGACCTTTTATCACTGATACTAGATGTGGGTGCCAATGTCCAGTGTTCGTCAGAGGAATTGGTTCAATTTGCCATCATGGGATCTGCTTATGTATCGGATGTACGCGGAATCTCCGACCCAAAAATAGCTCTCCTTAACATTGGTGAAGAATCATCCAAAGGTGGCGAAAAGATGCAGGATTCCTACCGTATGCTAAGTGATTCAACCAACTTGAATTTTATTGGAAACATTGAAGGGAAAGATCTGTTAAGAGGCATGGCGGATGTCGTTGTGACTGAGGGGTTTGTAGGGAATATTGTGATAAAAACACTGGAGGGAGCCGCCAAGTCAGTCTGGCATCTGGGAAGAATTGCTTTCAAAAAGAAATTGACATGGAAAATTGGGTTATTCCTATTAAGAAAAGGTGTCGCCATGCTGAAAGAAGTAACAGATTATTCGGAATATGGTGGGGCACCATTGCTGGGTTTTGAAAAAATAGTCATTATTGCACATGGACGGAGCAATGCAAAAGCCATGGCGAACGCAATAAAACTAGCCGGGAAATGTGTAAGGGACGATGTGTGTGGAAAAATAGCGAAAAATATAGGCGAATTCGAACAATCACCGGATCATGAATTTGAACGTTTAACACATGACATGTAATTCGAAGTGATCCCATAACAAAATCGTCAAAGAAACCATTGGATTGAGAATAGATTAGGATGAATTTCCCCACCGGATTCATGGGAAGAAACATAATAAAACACGTTCTGACGTTACTTACCACCCTGTTCGCTGTTTCATGCGCATATTTCAACACATTCTATAATGCAGAACAGTATTTTATAAAAGCGGAAAAGATTCGATTGGAAAATGCTGGTGAATCCCTGCCATCTACTGCAGTGGAAGCATACAACAAAGTGATCGAAAAGTGTAACAAGGTAATTGTAGAATATCCCGAATCAACATACCACGATGCAGCCTACATGCTCCTTGGAAAAGCTCGATTCTATAAAAAAGAATATAAAACGGCTGAGGGAATTTTCAGGCAAATCTCACAAGGAAATGATGAGACATTTGCCAGAGAGGCATCCTATTGGTTATCACTTATAAAATGGAAATTCGGAAAAATTCAGCCGGCCATTAATGATCTGGACAGGTTTATTGAAACGTCCTCATCGAGGACAGAAAAATCATCGGCCTATTTATCACTGGCTGATATATATCTGGAAATTCAGGAGGACCGGCAGGCTTTTGAGAGCCTGGAAAATGCAGCGAACTTTTCATCCAATGATTCTGAAAAAGGTCAGATTTATTATCGAATATCCCATCTTGCCTATGATAAAGGAGACCTGGATCGCGCATTAAAGGCATTTCGAAATGTTATAAAATTTTCACTGTCCAAAACACATGTTGAAGAAGCGAACCTAATGGTTGTTCGGCTTTATCGTGAGATGGGAGAGTTGGAGAATGCCTCTGACAGGATTCGCATCATGCTTCTTGATGACAGTTTCAATAAGATACACGCTGATCTTGAATTGGAGTTAGCAAAGCTTTATATGGAGCAGGATGAGTGGGAGCAGGCATTGACTCGACTCGCATCCATCACCGAGTCCTATCAAAAAACCGCTGCCTCAGCGGAAGCGTATTTTCACCTGGGCGAGCATGAATTGTACAATCGGTGGAATTTGGAAGAAGCAAAGAAGTATTATGGTAATGTTAAAAAAGAACATCGCAAATCAGATAAAGGGATTCAGGCAGATATTAAGTTAAAAGAGATCACATCGTATCTTGCTTCAAATGAAGAATTCCAGTCCAATTACATGTTATGGAAAACAGCATACATCGACACTGTTGAATTAGATTCATCAGATGCAGAAATATTACCGGAAGAAACATTGAAGGAACGCATTACCGCCGAACTTATTTCCATGTCGGAGTTGGAAGCATTTCACCTGAGCAATGTGGATTCTGCTATTTCACATTTGGAGAAAATCATTGAAATGTTCCCAGAATCCGATGTGCATCCACGGGCACTTTTTACTCAGGCATATCTATACAGCAAGAAAAATGAATTGGAAAAGGTGACAGGGTTGGAAGAGGAGATCCTGGAATTATACCCAAATTCTGATTTCGCCGATTTCGTCAGAAAAAAGAATAATATTGAATCTGTAAAAAGCAGTTCTGCGAATATGCTGCTAGAAGCAGAATCATTGAGATTGCTTGCACGTGAGGAAGCTATCACCAGGTACCATCAAATTGTTGAAAATGATTCCACCAGCGAATCATCGCTCATTGCCGGGTATTTCCTTGCACACCATTATGACAGAATTGATATAGACCCGGAAAAGGCACTGAACCACTATTCTTGGGTAACACGGCTCTACCCGGAGTCAGACCAGGCACGCGAAAGTACTCCTCGAATTTCCTTCCTGTCTACATACCTCAGGCAATCAGATAAAAATGTTGATGATGAAGACGATTCTGTGGTGATTGAATCGGAATCCAAAGAAATCATCGAAGAGGAATCGAGTGATGATGTGTCAAAAGAATCAGTGCAGGCTAAGGAATTACCCATTAAAGAAGATACGCGAAATGAAATTCCACCTGACAAAGAAATTGATCCATGATAGATGAGCGATGTGAGATTACGTTATTAAAGCCTCTTGCAAAGGGCTTGTATCATCTTGAATTCAATGCAGGTAAGCTGGTGGATGCATATCAAGGTGCAGGACAATTTATAGAAATCCTCAGTGAAGAGTCGTGGGAATACCCATTACGAAGACCAATGAGTATTGCTGGACTTAAAAATGGAACCATGTCTGTTATATTCAAAATCCTTGGAAATATGACAAAAAGATTCACCCAACTGCACACTGGGCATACGATTCGTGTCCTGGGTCCACTGGGTAACACATTTACTACTCCAGATGATAGTATTACACCAATACTTGTTGGAGGTGGCGTTGGGTTAGCTCCAATATTGAATTTTCATGATGAGCTTGCTTCAAATAATCGTGAAACCATCCTGGTGATTGGTGCGAGAGATCATGAAGAGCATTTTCTGCTTCATAATCCCTGCAGGGGTGTTTATCTCTGTACCGACGATGGGAGCCTTGGAGATCATGGAACAGTGATGCCAACAATTGAACGTCTGATAACATCAGCAAAGCATCCAAAAATTTATGCCTGTGGTCCAGAACCCATGTTGAGAGCGATTAAGGAATTCTCAGCGTCAAATAATGTACCGGCGGAGTTATCTGTTGAAAGTTACATGGGATGTGGTGTTGGGCTGTGCCAGGGATGCGTTCTGCCCAGGGATGGTGTGACTGGCTCTCAGAATACGTACCATGAGAAATATACACTGGTCTGCAAGGATGGTCCTATCTACAATGCACATGAGGTGGATTTTGACTGATTTTTCCATCACCATTGGATCTGTTCCCTTCAAAAACCCGGTATTTGTTGCATCCGGTACCTTCGGGTATGGGACTGAAATTGATGGACTTGTGGATATTCAAAAAATTGGTGCTATTGTCACCAAATCCATTTCCTTGAATCCCAGGGAAGGAAACCCACCTCCACGAATAGTTGAAACTTCATCGGGTATGATTAATTCCATCGGACTGGCAAATATAGGTGTGGAAAAATACATATCAGAGATGTTGCCTGAATATGCATCCATTTCGACACCAATTATTTCAAATATTGTAGGTTGGACCCTGGACGAATATGCAGAAGTGTTACATAAGATGGAATCGGTATCTTCAGATATTGCAGGATATGAGGCGAACATTTCCTGTCCAAATGTAAAAAAGGGAGGGTTGGAGTTTGGCACTAATGCTTCTACAGTTGAAGCACTTACTTCCGCATTGAGAAAGATCACTGATCGTTTATTGATTATGAAACTGACACCGAATGTCACAGATATCGCCAGTATTGCCATGGCCGCCGAGAATGGTGGTGCAGATGCAGTCTCTGCTATAAATACCGTTGTTGGGATGAGCGTTAATCCATATACTCAGAAAAGTAACATTTATACAACATTTGGTGGTTTGTCCGGTCCGGCTATCAAACCCATCGGACTTGCAGCGGTACACAAAGTTTTTCGAAAAGTATCCATACCAGTCATTGGTATTGGAGGTATTTCCACAGGGTTGGATGCCGTAGAGTATTTTCTTGCCGGCGCTTCCGCAATCCAGGTAGGTACATCCACATTCAGGTATCCTGATGCAGCAAATCGAGTGCTGAATGAATTAGAATCCTATTGTGTGGACCAAAACATCGAATCGATTTCAGACCTAACAGGAAAAGTAATCCTCCACTCATAGATGATAAGACACTTCACAATATTGTTCGTCCTACTCATAACCATTTCGTGTTCAAATGCTCCACGATACACATCTACGGATCGAGTTTCACCTACAAAACCAAAAAAAACCTCATTGAAATCACGTTCTTTTCAAAAAGTCCTCTATGGTGTCAGTTCCTATTATGGTGAAGATTTTCATGGCAAACTCACTGCAAATGGTGAAGTGTATGATATGTATGGCTTGACTGCCGCCCATAAAACATTACCTTTGAACACCATCGTCCGCGTCACAAACCTGAACAATGAAAAATCCCTCATTTTGAGAATAAATGATCGAGGTCCCTATATTGCCGGTCGCATCCTGGATTGTTCATACGGAGCAGCTGTCAAACTTGATTTTGTCAATCAGGGTACTACCAAGGTGAAGATTGAAGTGATTGAATGGGGTGACGACAAATATATGAAGCACAAGTCTTGAAGGGTGAAGGAAGAAGTTTGAAGGAAGAAGGATGAAAGATGAAGTGTTAAGGATGAAGGTGAAAAGTACATGGAGAATGGGTGAGAATAAAGGGAAACGTTGGAGGAGTTAAGGTATGAAGTATTATCTAGTGGTTAATCCCCAGGGAGGTACGAAAAAAGGACTGGATATCCTTGAGAAAGTGAAACCTGTTTTTCAGGGTGCCGGTGCTGAACTGGACGTAAAGGAGACACGGTACGCAGGTCATGCTCGTAACATGGCCAATGAACTCCCTTTTAATGGGTACGATGGGTTTTGTGCCATCGGTGGTGATGGGACCATGCATGAAATGATCAATGGTATGCTCAACCGAAAGGATGGGAGTAAACTACCCATCGGATTGATCACAGGTGGTACGGGGAATTCATTTATGCATGATGTTGATTGTCTCGATCCCATGGTGGCTGCAAAAAGGATAATCACGAACAGGTTGAGAGATCTGGATGTGGCGAAAGTTGATGCCAATGGCGAAACCATTTATGGGTTTAATATTATAGGCTGGGGATTACCTACAGATATTGCAATTCAAGCAGAAAAGTTTCGCTGGCTGGGAGAACAGAGATATAACCTTGCAGCTGTTATTGAAGTCCTCAAAAACAAACCCCGTCTTGCAAGAATCACTATTGATGGAAGAACGGTTGCGGGGGATTATGGTTTTATTCTTGCCTGTAATACAATCCATACCGGAACTGCCATGAAAGCAGCGCCGCTGGCTCAAATAGATGATGGTCTAATCGATTTATTGACCGTAAGAAAAGCAGGCAGGTTTAAGCTGTTGTCATTGTTTGGGAAAATATTCTCCGGCCTCCACGTAGGTGATCCCGTAGTTGTTTACCATCAGGCAAGTGAGTTTTCCCTCATACCCCAGGAAGATCATCCCCTAAATATTGATGGAGAAATCCTGGGTAGCACACCCATCCATGTTAAAATGATACCCAGCGCTGTCCAGGTCCTGGTCTAACGAAGTTCTCCCTTAAAACCTTCTTCGGTAACGATACGATTTTCCCGCCATACTTTCATTGGTTTTTCATTGGCGAGATGCAGGATTCATCGCTAGTTTTGGGTCTTAATTTTTTCGACCATGACAGATAATCTCAGACGACGAATGCTTGTGAATATTATCGGTATCCCCGGGGGATTGGCTCTGGTGTATCTCGGTGGTGTATATTTTGCAGGTTTTATCACAATTGTCATGCTTTATGCCCTCTTTGAGTACTATTCCATGCAAAGGCATAAAGGGGTGTATCCACAAAAATGGCTTGGCTGGCTGGTTACCTTGATCCTTGGGTATACTTATTACACGCAACCTCTCCTGGATTTTCCCATTGTTCTTAGTTACCTGACATTTTTCATCATCATTTCTCTCATTGTAGAGTTATTCAGGAATAAAAGTCACCCAAATCAAAACTTAGGGACGACCTATCTTGGTATTCTTTATGTTCCGTTTCTATTGGGGACCATGATTGCGTTGCGGGAATATGACGCTATCAATGGAACCAATTTAACATTTGGACTCATTATATCAATCTGGGTCTGCGACTCAGCAGCATACGTTATTGGAAAAAAATGGGGTGTCACCAAAATATTTGAACGGGTGAGCCCCAAAAAATCCGTGGCGGGAACCCTTGCAGGGCTCACATCATCCATCCTGATATGGCTGGTATTCAATAACACTGGTTTTCTTGGAGAAACCTACCTCTGGCACCAGGTCGTGACGCTTGGCGTTATTACAGGTGGATTTGGCCAGTTAGGCGATTTTATTGAATCCCTTTTTAAGCGGGCAGTTGGTATCAAGGATTCCGGTACACTGCTTATGGGTCATGGAGGTGTTCTTGATCGGTTTGACTCGCTCATCATCGCCAGCCCGCTGGTCTATATATTTATTAACACAATTTAATTCATAGGTAACAGGAGAATGGAACTTAGATCAATACTTGCGACAGATTGTGGATCCACAACAACAAAAGCAATCCTCATAGAGAAAGTGGATGGTGAATACCGGTTAAAGGTACGCGGTGAAGCCCCCACAACGGTAGAGGCACCCTTCGAAGATGTTACAAAAGGTGTATTGAATGCTGTGATGGAAGTGGAAGAGCTGTCGGGCCGAAATCTCCTTGATGGTGAGAATATTATCACGCCACAGGATGGGAATACAGGTGTTGACATTTATGTATCCACAAGCTCAGCCGGTGGTGGACTCCAGATGATGGTGGCAGGTGTTGTGAAGTCCATGACAGGTGAAAGTGCCGAAAGAGCTGCGCTGGGAGCCGGTTCCATTGTCATGGATGTATTGGCATCCAATGATGGTCGCATGCCTCATGAAAAAATTACGCGTATACGGCAATTACGACCTGACATGATCCTGTTGTCCGGTGGTATTGATGGTGGCACCATATCTCATGTGGTCGAGTTGGCAGAGATCCTGGCAGCGGCGAACCCAAAACCACGGTTAGGACAGAATTACAAACTGCCTGTTATTTATGCTGGAAACAACAAAGCCGAGGAAAATATTCGGGAAACTCTCGGTGAGATCACTGACTTGGATATTGTGGAAAATATTCGCCCAGTTCTCGAGAGAGAAAACCTGGGTCCTTCACGTGACAAAATTCATGATTTGTTCATGGAGCATGTCATGGCTCAGGCCCCGGGGTACAAAAAGCTTATGTCATGGACAGATGCACCCATTATGCCTACGCCCGGTGCCGTTGGTTCATTGATTGAAATGATTGCAGAAGAGGAAGACATCACGGTTGTGGGTGTGGATATTGGTGGTGCTACCACGGATATCTTCTCCGTATTCCAGAAACAGTTTAACAGAACTGTAAGCGCCAACCTCGGGATGAGTTATTCCATTTGCAATGTTCTGGCTGAAGCAGAACTTGACAATGTGCTCCGATGGGTACCATTCGACATTGATCGAAAGGAACTTACCAACCGCATTGGTAACAAAATGATTCGTCCGACAACAGTACCGCAATCCCTGGAAGAATTGATCATTGAACAGGCCATTGCACGTGAAGCCCTTAGACTGTCATTTGTACAACACAAGGCATTTGCTGTTAATCTCAAGGGTGTGCAAAAGGAGAGGACCATTTCGGATGCCTTCGAGCAATCAGAATCAGGTGAATCCCTTGTGAACATGATGGATCTGGATCTCCTTGTTGGATCCGGTGGTGTATTATCGCATGCTCCACGTCGTCAGCAGTCAGCCAGAATGATGATTGATGCATTTTTACCGGAAGGGATTACCCAGTTGGCCGTGGATTCCATCTTCATGATGCCTCAACTTGGTGTGCTGGCGAACATAGATAAGGCCGAGCTTGAAAAAGATGCCAGGAAAGCCGCACTGGAAGTTTTTGAAAAGGATTGTCTCATTCGTCTGGGAACCTGCCTGGCTCCCGTTGGAAAAGCCAAACCGGGACAAACGGTTCTCACAGCAGAATTTGAAATGCCAGGTGGTAACAAAGTCCGTCAGGAAGTTAAACTGGGTGAAATGATTCTCGTTGAAGCTCCCTATGAGCCCATCAAGACTGTTCTGACGCCGCACAAATCCATGAATATTGGTGCCGGTAAGGGAGAAGTGATTGAAACGACGGTTTATGGCGGTGTCGTAGGCATTATCCTCGATGGTCGTGGACGTCCAATTACGTTGTCAGATGATCCATCACAGCGCATTGCCAGTCTCCAGGCCTGGTCTGAAGCAGTGGATGAATATCCGGAATATAATGGTTGAGGCTAAGGCTCAGGTTAAGGTTGAGGTTAGTGGATAATTGGTGAGAGTAAATTGGGGTATAAAGGATTTGAAGAGATGACTGTTTGGCAGGTGTCATTTAATCTGGTTTTGGATCTGTATAAAATGACTAAAACCTTCCCAGATGATGAGAAATTCGGATTAATCTCAGATATACGAAGAGCCGCCAATTCTATTCCTCACAATATTGCTGAAGGGTTTGATCGGTATGAAAAACGGGACAAGACAAGATTTTATAAAATAGCACGAGGAAGTGCATTTGAATTACAAAGTCAGTTAATGGTTTCACACGGTCTTAAATATATTAAAAAAGATGTTGAAACAATCTTGATTGAAAAAACAAAAATTATAATAAAAGAAATAAATGCAATGATAAAGGTACTTGAGACTCAGCCTCAGCCTTTATCTCAGCCTAGATAAACAGAGGAAAAATGGCTCACTCATATACACCAGGATTAAAAGTTTTACACGAAACGAAAGTAACGAAGGAACGACGTCTGCCCTTAAAGGGTGCGGTTGTGGTTGAGAAAGGTGCACTTGTGTCTCCAGACGATATTGTTGCAAAGACGGATCTTCCCGGTAATGTTCAGATGGTGAATGTGGCAAACCTGCTCAATATCGATCCCAGTGATGTAAAAGATGTGATGGTCAAGGACGATGGAGCATCCATTCAAAAGGATGAGTTTATTGCAGAGACGAAGGGCATTTTTGGATTGTTTAAATCCAACGTCAAGGCCCCTGTTGATGGGACGGTGGAATCGGTTTCTACCATTACTGGACAGGTGGTGTTAAGAGAAGCCCCCATACCAGTTGAAGTAGATGCATACATGACTGGTGAGGTAAAGGATATTCTCCCAGAAGAAGGGGTGGAGATAGAAACCGATGCTGTTTTTATCCAGGGAATTTTTGGTATCGGTGGAGAAAGCCGGGGCGATATTCAGGTTATAACCACCTCCAGGGACGAAGAAATTACACCGGATATGATTACACCGGATATGAAAGGAAAAATCATAATAGGTGGTTCCTTTATCAGTCTAGAAGCCTATCAAAAAGCCATTAAACTTGGACTGGCAGGTGTGGTTGTAGGCGGGTTTAATTATCATGATCTGGAAGCCATTCTAGGTTATACCCTCGGTGTAGCCATTACCGGATCTGAAGATCTTGTCACATCCCTGATTGTTACCGAAGGATATGGAAAAATTCAAATGGGTTCACGAACATTTGACCTGTTGAAGGAACATGCAGGAAAGTTTGCATCCATTAATGGTGCCACCCAGATTCGTGCCGGAGTTATTCGCCCCGAGATTGTTATTCCTTTGTCAGAGGACCAGATCACAGGAACCCATAAGGAAATTGATGCATCTGAGGGAATCAGTGATGGTAGCCTCGTACGGGTAATTCGTGCGCCATACTTCGGACGAATGGGGACAGTAAGAGGACTACCTGCAGAGCTGCAGAAAATGGAATCGGAAACCATGGTTCGTGTGGCAGAAATTGAAATCGATGGTGAAATACATCTGATTCCAAGGTCCAATCTTGAAATGATTGAAACGGACTGATTTGGCTTACCCATTGAACACAGCCATTCAATCAAAGGCATCTTTATCTGATAGCGATATGCAATTCATCCGTCGTATCGCAAAAAAAATACATCATACCGGTCTTGTAACACCGGCAGTGTTTTTTCTGGAAATGAGCAAACCCCTTGCACTGCTGGGGAGTCATGCGGCCGTCTTTTTTGGTCCAGTAGTCAATACGTTTATCCAGGCTGACGGATACTACCGTGCAGCAGAAATATTTGAAGAACCGGATCATGTTGAAATACTGATCCGGGAGCTGGAATCTCTTGAAGCCAGCGATAGTAAAGGGGAGCAGGAGACTGTATCCTCGAAACCCGATAAAGAATAGAGGAGTAACCTGTGAACGATAAAAAGTTTTGGGGTGTCTCCGGTGCCATACTGGTATTGTTCCTGATCTACTATGCATTAGGACATCCACTATTTAAACCGGAACGAATTGTCATGTTCTTTGCGATTTTGCTCGTAAGCGGAACATTGATTTTTTACATCCGAAAAGCCCATCGCGGTGAAGAAATCTTTCTGAGAACCATCCCCGGATTGAAAGCTGTTGAAGAGGCCGTCGGCCGATCCACAGAAATGGGAAAACCGGTCCTTTATGTACCTGGTATCATGGATATGGACCAGGTGGAAACGGTGGCCGGTGTCATTGTGCTTGGGCATGTAGCCCGAATGACAGCCCGATACGAAACCACCATGAACGTACCTGTTTCCAGATCCATTGTGATGAAAGCAGCGCGTGAATCCTGTCGTGAATCCTACCTGTTGGAAGGCCGTCCTGATTTATTCCATGATGATATGGTACATTATCTCACGGATGATCAATTCGCCTATGCCGCTGGTGTTAATGGTATTATGTTAAGGGAAGAACCTGCAGCCTGTCTATATATGGGGAAATTCTACGCAGAATCTCTGCTGCTGGCAGAAACAGGGAATTCCATTGGTGCTATTCAGATCGCAGGCACTGCATCACCTGCACAGATCCCATTTTTTGTTACCGCATGTGACTACACACTCATTGGTGAAGAATTTTTTGCAGCCAGTGCGTACCTCTCCAGGAAACCGGAGCTGGTAGGTGGTGTCAAAGGACAGGATATGGTAAAATTATTTGTTCTGGCAAGTATCATTCTGGCCACCATTCTCAGGTTCTTCTATGACCTGGGCTGGATGGGATGGAATGTACTGGACTTTTTAACTATCCAATAAGGGAGGCAGATTATGGTTTGGAAACGAATGATTCCAATTTTTATTGCCACTGTCGTGGGTGTGATTACCTTATTTGGGTGGTTCATAGATCACGAAGGAATTGAGGCGTTTGTCAATGATGACGCCACACAGTGGTTTGACATCCTGGCGAGTTTTGCAATTTTCCTGGGTGCACTTAATCTTTTAAAACTTCAATTCAACAAAGTCATGAAGAAACAAAAGGGATGGCCTTACGCATTACTGGCCATACTTGGTTTTCTGTTTGCATTCAACGCAGGATTTATCATGCGTGGTGCTTATTTTGTTGAAATAACCGATCCGGGTACCGTGAGCGGTGTGGCTGCTGTTCTGGCAGAAGAAACGGAATTAACCGTGGATGCTGCTGAGAACGCCTTGATACTTATCGCTCCTGATAGTCCCTATCAGTTGGAACATGTGTACTTTACTGAAGGTGGGGCTGAGGATTTCGTTGCAGAAGTACAGGGAGCTGGAGGTACAGCCGTTGTAAGTCCCGTTGAATGGGGTGCCCACGTTTCCACGAGAGGGAGTCTTTTCCGATGGATGTTTGATTTCATCTTTACTCCCTTGAGTGCAACGATGTTTGCATTGCTGGCATTCTTTGTGGCATCTGCATCATACAGGGCATTCAAAATCCGCAATTTTGAAGCCACATTATTGCTCACATCAGGGATCATCATTATGCTGGGTCGGGTTCCCATAGGTAGCAATATCAGTTCATGGTTCGTATTGTACATCATTGTACTGGTAGCAGGCGTCATCGCCAATACTGTCTGGAAAAACAGGCAGATCACCCTTGGAACAGTTATTGGTGGTGCTGTCCTCGTTACCATTGCAGGATTTGCTATGGGATGGCCAGTGGATAGACCGGCTATCTTCTTTTTACCTGTATTGCAGGATTGGATTTACAACTATCCGAATGTGGCTGGTGCCCGTGCTATTATGATCGGTATTGGACTTGGTATTTTTGCCACATCCATCCGGTACATCCTTGGAATTGAAAAATCCTACATAGGAGAATAATCATGAAGAATTTCGTCGATATTATTATCAAGCTAGGACATATCGATCGTCGCTATATCTTTGTGATTATTGCGGTGGTTGTTATGTTACCACTTTTTTACCCGTTGGGACTGCCAATTCGGGCAACAGAATCGACCAGGGATTCCTTCGAGGCCATGGAAGGTCTTGAGCCTGGTTCGAAAGTCCTGCTGTCGTTTGAATATGGACCCAGCACCAAACCGGAACTTCATCCCATGGCCATAGGCGTATTACGTCATTTGTTCCGTAATGGGCACCAGGTTTATGTAACCTGTCTTTGGCCCGATGGGCAATTCATGGCACTGGAAGCACTCCAGGACATTGCCGAGGATGAATATAACCTTAATTACGGTACCGACTATGTGCTGTTGGGATTCAGACCTGGCAATGAAGCTGTGATAAAGGGGATCGTTAGTGATCTGCGGAAAATGTACACCGTGGATGCCTACGGGACACTGATTGAGGAAATCCCTATGATGAACGGTATCAGCCGTTTTAGTGATTTTGATTTTCTCTTTTCTGCTTCAGCAGGGTATCCAGGCACCGTTGAATGGGTGCAGTATGCAGCGGATCCTACAGGCGTTCCAATGAGTACCGGAACTACATCCATCCAGGTGAACGAAGTGATGCCGTATGTACAGGCTGGACAGATTCAGGGAATCCTGGCAGGGATGCCTGGTGCAGCTGAATACGAGTCACTCATTGAGGTACCTGGAATTGGAACCAGTGGTATGGATGCGCAATCTATTGCACACCTTGTGATCGTTCTGTTCATCATTTTTGGTAACATCTCATTTTTCCTTGAACGTCAGCGTTCAAAGAAATATTAGGAAGGGAGTTAAATATGTCTGCTGAAATTATTGGAGCCTGGATTGCAGCGTTTTTAACGCTCGCAATCTTTTCATACTTATACAAGGATAATCCCTTCTATAAAATAGCCGAGCATGTGTTTGTTGGTGTCTCCGCTGGATACTGGGCATCCATGTTTTTCTGGACCCAGATCCAGCCAAACCTGTTCGGACGCCTCTGGCCAGCCAGTGAATACAAGGATAGCGGTTTCTGGTATGGGATTTATGACATCATGGGTACAATATTTTCATCTGCAGTATTTCCTGCAGGTGGGATAGATAAAGGTCATGGTATGCACTTGATTTACCTGTTGCCATTTGCCCTTGGTGTTATGATGCTCTTAAGTGTCTCATCTAAAATGAGCTGGTTCGCCCGATGGGGTATCGCTTACACGGTTGGTATGGCAGCGGGTCTGAGAGCTTACGGTTTCTTGAACTCGAATGTTATTGGTCAGGTAAAGGGAACCGCAGTTTCTTTAACCGGTGATATGCCTATTTTTGCTCTTATAGGTGATAGTTACTTTAATAGTCTCATCATCATTGTAGGTACTATTACGGGATTGCTGTATTTCTACTTTTCCCGGGAACATACTGGCTGGGTTGGTAAAGCAAGCCGAGTTGGTATATATTTCCTCATGATCAGCTTTGGTGCGTCCTTTGGTTTTGCGGTAATGGGACGTATTTCCCTGCTGGTGGGTCGATTCACAAGCCTGATTGACTATTCACGTGCTGAATACAACTATGCTTCACTATGGGTATTTGTCCTCATGGTGATCCTGCTTGTCGTCTGGGCCATGAAAGGAGATAATGGGAATAAGGCGTCTGCCTGATTAACAGAAACTGATTTATAACTAAAGGCACGGTTCGTTGTGGATCGTGCCTTTTTTTTTGAAAAGAAAAAATAAAACATATCCATCTTGCAATCATATAGTTAGGACTATAATATAGACTATATAATAGTTGAACTAAATCGAGAATAGTATGAAATACAGTGAAGCGGTCAAACCAATCAGTTACCTAAAAACACATGCATCTGAAGTCATAAGAGATGTATCAACCAATCAAAAGACAATGATAATAACTCACAATGGTGAAGCAAAAGTCATCGTTCAGGATATCCATCTTTATGAGCAAACCCAGGATAGTTTGGCATTGCTAAAGATTCTGGCACAAAGTGCTTCCAGTATTCAAAAGGGGAAATACCGATCAGCAATAGAATCATTTTCAAAATTGGAAGAAAGGATATCAGATAGTAATAAACCATGAAATATGATGTATACCTGACCTATGAAGCGGAAGATGATATCTTTGAAATATATAAATATGTGGCTGTTAATGATTCACAGATCAATGCAGATAAACTTTTCAAAAATATAAAAGAAACAATTGCAAAACTGGAAAACCTGCCAAAAAGAGGTCATCATCCTCCGGAATTAAAAAGAATCAATATTCTTGAATACCTGGAAGTTCATTTCAAACCCTATAGAATTATTTATCAAATACTAGATAAAAGAGTATTTATTCATTGTGTATTGGATGGAAGAAGGAATCTTCAAGATATCCTCCAGGATCGATTCATTCGTTGATCGTTTTATTTCTTTATACTGATCAGATACACAGCTGTCATTAAAAATACTGCCCCGGAAAGTGTATTCCATGTCAGTTGCTCGCCCAGAACAATCATACTAAATCCCATGGCAGAAACGGGAACAGTAAAAATGAAGGCACTGGTCTTGTCAGAGCCCAGGTGAGCCGTACCGATAAAGAATATGGAGGTCCCAATAGCAAGAGCACCCAGCGATAGGATGAAAAAGTGAATCCAGAATGTGGAATCCAAGGTAAAAATGTCCATGAGCGGATATTGCAGTGAAAAGGGTAGGACAACAATGGTTACGCACAGGTAAGCCCAAAAACTGAATGTGAGTGGGTGGATGGCATTTTTGCTCCTTCCTGAAACCAGCGTTACAAATGCCCAGGAAAATGCTGCCATGAGAAAAGCAGCATTACCGCTCATGGCTATATCACTGAGACTCATGGTCCAGATGTGAATCATGATGGATCCGCCAACAAATCCAAGCAGGAGACCAATCATATCCTTCTGACGAATGGATTCCTTAAAAATGATGGCGGACAGGACAAATGTCATTATGGGATTCAGGGTGGTGACAAGTATTCCACCTGCACCTGCCAGTCCTTTCCGAGTTCCAATGAAGAAGAATACATTATAAGACAGGATAAATACGCCGCCGAGCAAGGGGTAGATCAGGGATTTCCATGGAGGTAGAACAGGAAGTTTCATCAGTCTTAAGATGAGGATCATGGCGATAGAAGCGAGAAGGAATCGCCAGAAGACGATGATGGGAATACTGGAATAGGTTCCCACCACTTTTCCACTGGCCCAGGCCATGCCCCACAGGACCATTGCCAGAAGCATGAGCAAGGTAAACCTGATTGATTGCTGTGACGTCATGTGTGAAGTTAGTGGAAGATTTCGGCATTTGTGGTGTAACAATGTGTAATCATCCCATACTATATTTCAGGATATTAGAAACAGTTTTTATGAGGAGAAACCATGCGCAAAATTAGATTCATTCTTCTATCATCATTAATTCTCATGATAGCCGGATGTGGAAATGAGAAAGGCCTTGGGGACAAGGCATCCAAAATGAATGCCCTGACAGGCAGTGAAGAAATCCTTATTTATTATAGTTGTCCAATGGATTCCCACAGCCATATACATTCCAGAGAAGCTGGATCGTGTAGCGAATGCGGTATGGATATGGTTAAAGGTGTCATAACCACACAGGAGAATATGGACTTCTGGGGATGCCCAATGGAAGCACATGCCCATGTCCGTACCGACTCTCCCGGCACATGTGAAGACTGTGGTATGAAGCTGAAACCCATGAGACTGGTGAAATCCTGAGACAGAACAATACTGCATAAAAATACTCTGTCGTGTCCTTTCAAAAGCTAAAATCAGGATGTGTCCTTGCTGGTGTTCTTATCAGCTTCTATTGTACACAGGCGCCACCAACTGAGGTCCTTGACCCCATCAAACTGGACTCTACGAGATTTGCGTTTAACTATCATGTAAGCTTCAGGGAGGTACAGTCCAAAGACATAGGTTACAAACGTCCGGGGACATAGGTTACACTTTC
>CAYFMT010000014.1:0-72645 GCA_964344305.1 uncultured bacterium
TATCACCTTAGCTTTTACATCAAAATAGTCCGGCTAATTAAAAAACTAAACACATCTATTATTGATGTGTGGCCAGATTTTTAAGTCAAAACTCACATTCCTGAGAGGATACTTTCTTACAAATTCCAGACAAATCAGAATTGTAGATTTATAATATTTATTTTGTTGGATATTTGTTTTCGATGCAAATTGTATTGAGTTAATCCCATACATCCATTCATGTAAGAGACCTCAAAACTGTCGCTTATTTTATTAAAAGCATCTTCCTGGTTTGTGAGAATGTTCTAGTCCTGAGTTGGTACAAATAGATGCCGGAGGGCCATTGAGTTCCTTTCCAGGTAACAGTGTAGGTACCAGCAGGCTGCATCTCATTGATCAAGACATCTAATTCTTGTCCCAGATTATTGTAGACCGCGAGATGGACATTGTTACTGGTGGCAATTGAGTAACGTATTGTGGTCCTTGGATTAAATGGGTTCGGATAGTTTTGATTCAAACTGTAAACGTTTGGTATCGGATTATTTGTATCAGTTGAAACGGTGTTTTCATCCACAACGACAAATTGTCCCATCATCCCTGCATCTTCATGGATTAGCATGTGACAATGATACATATATGGCACACTGTCGTTTGCATGATCCTCAAACTTTGTTATAAATCGAACCGTTTCCATGTGATGAACTATTACGACATCCTTCCGACCCTGCTCTTCAGGAGGTGGGCTCACTCCATTTCTATCCAGGATATAAAACTGAACATCATGTATATGAAATGGATGAGCAATAGGAGTCTGGTTCGTTAAAATCCAGATTTCAGTATTATTGAGGGGAATAATTTCATTGATCACATCCATATCAAAGGGTGATCCATTTATTAAAAAATCACCATTCAGGACATTGGGACCCATGGAAGCAGGTGTAAAGGTGAAACTCCGTGTTGTATCTGCTGATTGCTCAGGATAGGGAGATTGTTCAACCAATGTTGTTGGTATGGATGTAATAGGGTTCGATGTCGATTCACCGATGCGAAATTCCATGATAGAGAAATCCGATCCATTCATAGGGTTTGGGTTGTACCCATTCAGGGTTTGCATGGGCATCATTCCCGGTTGGGTAGCACCATAGATGCCGTTGGGTAATTCAGAGGCATAGCTGAGCAGTGACAGGGTTGTATCCGCAACTTGATCAAAATCCACCAGGATTTCTGATCGTTCCCCGGGGGATAGTATAAGTCTTGATATTTCCACAGGTTCAGCCAATAATCCCCCATCCGTTGCTATGATGTAAAAGGGGCTGTTTCCACTTAGTCCTAGATTGAAAACACGCATGGAGGATCCATTTAGCAATCGTAACCGAACTACCTGACTCGGAACATCCAATACAGGGTTTCTTGTGGCATTGACCATTAGCACCGTATCCGCATTGGATTCGGCAATGATCTCTCCAGTGTTGTCTATCACCTTCGTCTGAATAGCAAGTGGAAAATCGTCTACACCGTAAGTACGCGGGAGATCCAGAAGGGCTTCCTCCTGGTCCTTTACAAGAATAAATCCCGCAATGCCTTTTGACACATGACGGTTGGTATTCTCATGAAGATGAGGATGATACCAATAGGTTGCTGCTTTATCCAGAACAGTAAACCTTGGATTCCACACGGCCCCAGAATCAATGACAGTATGAGGACCCCCATCATTCTCAGCTGAAACATGCATGCCATGCCAATGGATGGTCGTGGGTTCTCCCAGCTGATTGTGTAAGGATATATCCACAAATTCATCCTTATCCATAATAAGTGTCGGACCCAGAATCGGACCGTTGATACCCATGGTCTCGGATTCCACACCAGGAATAAATGAAAAGGTACCACGTTCGATGGATAGATTAAACACAGGGCCATGGAGAGTATCGGGGATAATTATTGGGTTCTGAGAAAACATTGACCCAATGAGTCCCACATAAAGGATTAAGGATTTTTTTATCATTTTCATCATCCGTTTAGTTTTGTTTTGTCTCTGAATTGTCGCCTTCAGATATCAACTGGATGGATTCAGCTTTAAAACGATCTTTTATGACCCTTCCTGTCACAGTGGCTGTTCGGATGGTGTTGCATAATCCATCTACATCGTGAGCATCACCATGATCATCAATGTCAGACCCATCAACAAAGTATGATTTCCCATTAAATCGTACGGCAAGATCACAACTTTTACCGGTCATACCGAACTGGCATTCGCCGCAAGCAACATCCACGACCTGTGTCTCAAGTTTTATTGTTGGAACCAATTTCATATAGCAATCAGAACATCTACCTGGCTCATCGCTTTTTATATGCTTGTGTGATTCCATGGGGCAAGTAAAATACGCTTCCGTTTTTACGCTGGTCTTTTCAATCGATGATGCCTTCATTTTTTCGTGATCACGATTCATTCCCTGACCGTATCCAAGGGATAGTAAAATGGTGACCGCTATGATGATAGTTTTCTTCATGATTGTTTCTCCTTTTTATTTTCTAAAACCTGATCCAGGGATTTCCTCTGGGCAGTTTTAATTTTTTGAAAATATTTTGGTGTCAGTCCTGTCACTTTTTTAAACTGGGTAGACAGATATTGAACAGAACTGTATCCCAGAAATTCTGCTATTTCTGTTCGTGTCATCTCCCCATACACCAACAATTCCTTGGCTTTCTCAATCTTTTGAAAGATGACATATTTCTCAATAGTGACACCTTCAATAGATGAGAATAACTGGCTAAGAGTTGAATAGTCTTTTCCTGTAATCTGTGCAAGAAGATCAGATATATTCTGATGAGTTTCTTTCAAACCACCTGATTGAACCAGAGAAATGATGTTGGTTTTCATGGCTTCAATGAGTTGGGCAGTGCTATCAACCAGTATCTCAAAGCCATTTTCAATTAGGGATTGCTCAATGGTTTCAAGTTGATCGGGCGACACTGGTTCAAGAATCCAAATCCTGCCAAGTTCAATCTTTTGAACCGTTAACCCAGATTGTTCAAATAGTTGTTTAACGACCTTTATACAACGATCGCAAACCATATTCTTTACAGTAATCTTTATTGTCATATCATTTTCCAATCAATACCAAATCATTGGATCTTAGTAATTCTTCTCAAATGAAATTCATTTACCGATGAATACAGGATTGGTACAACAAATGTGGTTAGGATAACAAATACCATCCCCCCAAATGAAGGGATAGCCATTGGAACCATGACATCTGATCCCCGCCCAGTGGATGTTAAAACAGGAATCAAGGCCAGGATAGTTGTGGCTGCCGTCATCATAGCAGGCCGAACCCTACGGGACCCTGCGTACACTGTTGCTTCACGTATTTCATTCACGGTTTTTGGCTTTCGCTTCTTAAAGCTCTGATCCAGGTATGTGCTGATGATCACCCCATCATCCGTGGCAATACCAAAAAGAGCCAAAAACCCAACCCAGACTGCTACACTGAGGTTTACTGTATGTATGTTGAATAGTGTCCTGAGATTGAGTTCACCAAACTGAATGCTTAAAAACCAGTCCTGTCCATAAAGCCACAGCATGGTGAATCCACCGGCCCATGCAACAATAATACCTGAAAATACAATGGCAGTTGTTGATACTTTCCTGAACTGGAAGTACAGGATCATGAAGATGGTAATGAGTGCCAGGGGAAGAATGATTTTCATCTTGTTCATGGCACGAACCTGATTTTCATAAGATCCAGCAAATGCATAGCTCACTCCTGTTGGGACAGTTATTTCACCACCATCTATTTTAGATTTAAGGTAATTTTGTGCCTGTTCAACCACATCCACTTCTGCCCATCCCTGTTTCTTGTCAAAAAGTACATAGCCAATAAGAAACGTATCCTCACTCTTGATGACCTGTGGACCACGTACGTAGACGACCTCTGCCAGTTGTCCAAGCGGGATTTGTGCACCGTTATTTGCGGGAACCAGAATGTCCTGGAGGGATTCAATGGAACCTCTCAATTCTCTCATATACCTTACACGAATGTTGTATCGCTCTCGTCCTTCCACCGTGGAAGTGATTCGTTTACCTCCAATGGCCACTTCAATAATGTCCTGAACTTTTTTGAGTGGAATACCATAACGAGCAATATCCCGTCGGTTGATATTAATTTCAAGATAAGGTTTTCCAACGATCCGGTCTGCAAAAACTGTCGCTTCTGCGATGCCTGGAATTTCTTTGAGGTGTTTTTCAAGGATAAACCCAAAGGATTCGATGGATTCAAGGTCGGGTCCCGTTACCTTTATGCCCATGGGGGCTCTCATACCACTCTGGAGCATGACGATTCTAGCTGAGATGGGTTGAAGTTTTGGGGCTGATGTGGTCCCGGGGACTTTTGCCACTTTCACCAATTCATCCCATATATCTTCATTGGTTCTGATGTGATCCCTCCACTGTCTGAATGGACGTCCTCCTTTATCCTCGATTAGCTCACCGTTGTCATCCCTGACGTATTTCCCGTTTTTTCCCACCCTGTATTTGAGAATATTTCCTGCTTTGTCTGTATGATACTCTGATTTGTAATTCACAACGGTTTCTATCATGGATATGGGTGCTGGATCGAGAGGTGTTTCCGCCCTCCCTAGTTTACCAACCACCGTTTCTACCTCCGGAACTGAATACAACGCTTTGTCAAGGGTAGCAAGCACATCCAGTGCTTCTTCCATACCAGCATGGGGCATGGTGGTTGGCATGTAAAGAAAGGATCCTTCATCCAGAGCAGGCATAAACTCTTTGCCCATCCCGGGAAACGTATGGACCAATTTTTGATATACCCTGTTGGATGTTGCCCAGTGTGGCATCCAACCTGTCAGAGATCCAAATCCAAGCCAGGCAGTAAAACCTATGATAACCAGAATTCCTGGGACAGAGAGAGCAAGGCCCTTGTGGTCAAGGGCCCATTTCAAGGTTATTGGATATACCTTCGTAAACCCAACCATTATTCCCATCACGACTAACAGGATGGATCCGACAAATAATCCATTTAGCCATACTGACTTTTCCAGCCCAAGTGGAGCCCATGTGGCCGCTAAAATTCCCATGGTCATGAGGATGACCAATCCATTAACGGTGTTGGATTGTTTCATGATGGTAAGACCCGGTATCTTTTTACTAAAAAGGAATAATAATCCCATACCAATAATGAACGCACCCATCCACCATGGCAAAAATACTCCCACAATCAACCCAATAGGGATAAATAGCCATTGTTTGAAGGGAAATCGGGACCATCTTTTGCTATACAACACATGAGCAAGTGAAGGCAGAATTGTGAGGGCTATCATAACGGAAGCAATCAGAGCAAACGTTTTTGTGTATGCCAGTGGTTTAAACAATTTCCCTTCGGCGGCTTCCATCGTAAACACGGGGAGAAAGCTCACCACAGTCGTTGATGCCGCCGTTAGCACAGCACCACCCACCTCAGAGGCTGCTCTGAAGAGCACATCACGTCTTTTTTCAGTGTCACCGGCCTGGTCCAAGTGCTTTAGCATGTTCTCTGAGATCACAATGCCCATATCCACAATGGTACCGATGGCAATGGCAATGCCTGAAAGGGCTACAATGTTTGCGTCCACTCCAAATATCTTCATTCCAATAAACACAGCCAGAACCGTTAGTGGTAATAATCCAGTGATGAGCAGGGATGTTTTCAGGTGCATGACCATGACCAAAATCACGATAATGGTGATGAGTATTTCATCTCTCAAGGCATGATTCAGCGTACCGAGTGTTTCATAAATCAATCCTGTCCTATCATAAAAAGGAACAATGGTCACCTGGGATGTGCGCCCGTCCTCCAGTGTTTTTACAGGCAATCCTGGACTGATGGTATTTATTTTTTCCTTAATATTTTTTATAGTGGATAGTGGGTTTTCACCGTAGCGGACGACTGCAACCCCGCCAACAACTTCGGCACCTTCCTTATCCAATGCTCCTCTTCGTATGGATGGTCCAAGGGCGACATTCGCTACATCTTTCACATACAGTGGTACATTGTCAACTGACTTAATGACTGTGTATTCAATATCCTCCAGATCCTTTACAAAACCCAATCCGCGAATCACGTATTCAACCTTGTTAATTTCAATAGTGCGGGCACCTACATCCAGGTTTGATTGTTGAATGGCATTAAAAATTTCTGAAAGATTGATTCCATGGATCTTCATGGCAACAGGATCCACATCTATCTGATACTCTTTTACAAACCCGCCAATGGACGCAACTTCCGACACACCCTCTGCAGATTGAAGTGCATACCGTACATGCCAGTCCTGAATTGTTCTCAGTTCATGAAGGTCCCATCCACCGGTAGGATTACCGTTTTCATCTCGTCCTTCAAGGGTATACCAGAATACCTGTCCAAGTGCAGTGGCATCAGGACCCAGCGCCGGTTGAACACCCGGTGGCAATGTTTCTGATGGCAGGGAATTCAGTTTCTCCAAGATGCGTGTTCTGGCCCAGTAGAATTCAGCCTCTTCATTGAATATGATATAGATCGTTGAGAAACCAAACATGGAATAAGATCGCACGGTTTTGACTTCCGGAATTCCAAGCAGGGCCACTGTTAATGGGTAGGTCACCTGGTCTTCAATGTCCTGTGGTGAACGTCCCATCCATTTTGTAAACACAATTTGCTGGTTTTCACCTATATCCGGAATGGCATCAACTGGGACAGGGTCTCTTGGAATACCAGATATCTCCCAGTCAAAAGGTGCCACGATGATTCCCCATCCAATCATAACAAGCACAAGGATGGCGACAATGAGCTTATTGTCCATGCTGAACTGGATGATTCTATCCAGCAATGATGGATTATTCATAGTGACTGTCTCCTGCTTGTTCCTTGCGTTTTACATCTGATACATGGGTGGATATGATTTCCCCACAACGCAACATGGATTCTCCGAAATATGGATTAAGAACCTGGTTGGATGTCTGCAGCCACGCTGCACCAGTATTGTTAAATGCCATGGGACAGTACATTTCATAGGTTGTATGGTCACCTGTATGTCCCACTGCTTTTTCAATACGTATGAATACCTCGCTGAGTGTATCAAACGCCTTGCGAACCTCATCAATAGAATTCCAATGATGAACATGTTCAGTGGCCTTTAGCAATTGCACCTTAACTGGTGTCCAGGCATGTAGATTCTGTTCGGACAGCTCAGACATTTCTTCTGATGAAATCTGCGATCGAATACGACTCATCACATCCAGACTTGTTGATAAATCATCATTTACCAGGGCTGATTGAAGATCGAAATAGGATTCAAATACAGGACTGATCCATTCTTCAAATGATTGAGAGAAAGTCAGATCATCATGTTCAGATTGTGTGCTAATTCTGTCTGGCTTATGCGTGTTGATTTCATTTGAACCATGATGGTCGTGTCCTGTGCTGATCCTTCCACCTTCGGGATTCATCATGCTTGGTTTTGCTGCAATCTGCATGGCACTGTCAATTTTGAAATTCCCATTAGTTACAACTACTTCGTCTTCCTCAATCCCGGAAAGCACTACATAGTAGTCGCCTGCCCGGGGTCCAAGAACCAATTCTCTAAGAGAATAAGTCGGTTCAGGTTTCCCAGTGTCCAGAACATAGACTATAGAGCGAGTACCTGTTTTTAATACGGCACTTGCTGGTACTAGCAAGGGAAGTTTTTCATCCTCTCCGGTCTGGATAATACCCAGGGACTCTGCCGGAACCAGGTCCATCCCGCAGACATCACAATTGCCGGGCTCGTCTTTAACAATTTCTGGATGCATGGGACTTATCCATTTCCCCGCCAACTCACTATTAATGACCCTTCCACGAGAATCAAGCTTCGCACGAATGTCAGCCTTTACAAACATTCCAGGTTTTAATTCTTGATTTGAATTCTGAACATTCACTCTTACCCGCACTGTTCGCGTTTTTTGATTAATGACAGGGTCGATGAATGATATGGTTCCAGTCCAGCTTTGTCCGGGAAAAGCCTCAGAATTGATGGTCACAGATTGCCCAAATTTCAACCATGGGATATCCTTTTCATACCCATCCAGTACAATCCAAACATGGTTTAGATCTGCAATGGTATAGATCGCGGAACCGACGTCGACATATTTCCCTTCCTGAGCATTTTTATGCATCACCACACCAGAAAGTGGGCTGTAAATCGTCAGTTGGTTTTGAGGTTCTCCTCTTCGTTCGATTTGTTCAATCTGGTCTTCAGTTAATCCTAATAGTATCAGTTTTGCCTTTGCTGCCTCATGGGTTGCCAGATGGGAAGAATATGCAACATCCCCGTTAGTCGTCTCTATGTTTTTTGACGCCTGAATGAGTTCTTCCTGTGCTGAATACAATTCAGGGCTGTATATATCCACAAGATGGTCCCCTTTTTTGACTGAAATTCCTGTGTAATCAACATAAAGTCGTTCCAGTCGGCCTGGAATCCAGGCCGTAATTATTTTTATGCGCGTCTCATCCATTTCTACCCGGCCGGATAATCGTATTTCAGCTTCGGCCATTCTCCTTTTTACAGATTCAGTTCTTATTCTCGCCAGCTCAACGGCAGTTTCTGATAGAGTAAGTATTCCGGGACCTTCATTCATAATACTGGTTTCCAGTGGAATTAAATCCATGAAACAGATGGGACATTGCCCTGCTCCCGGTAGTTGAATCTGTGGATGCATGGAGCATGTCCATGTGTCAGGCTCATGCTGGTCTGCAATATCCATTTTAACTATACCAGAATTATTGGGCGTATCGACACTTCCTGTGTTCACTACAATACCCAGGAGAAAGGCAGTGATGATCATAATCCAGGTAAACCTGGGTAGAGTATTAAATTTTTGTAGGAATACACTCAACCTATTTGAAACATTTGTGCGAAAGTTTCTCATAATTCCCTCCCAATGAGTTTTTCCAGTTTTAGTAAGGCTTTTCTATTGGTAATAACAGCCTGCTCACGGTCTAGTAAATAATCCAGATACCTTTTCTGTGCATCGATAAGATTTAGAAAATCTGTCTTGTTTGAAATATAGGCTTTTTCTGTAGCCCTTAGTGACTCGATGCTTTTGGGTATGAGACCTTTCTCATATAGATCAAGACTTCTTTCTGAATCTCTGAATTCGAAATAAGCCTGTTCAAATTCAGCGACCAATTGATTCTGAGTATTAACCCTGTTGTGGGTATATGCATTCACCTGCTTTACTGCTGACTCAACATGATTCCTGTTGTTTTTAAGCCAAATCGGAAGGCTAACACCAAGTTTGATAAGAAACGGATTTTTACCACTTTCAGGTACTTCCACGCCGTTGTTGAATTTTTTATTTGTAAAGATATAATCCATTCCAACGCTAAGGTCGGGATAATAGCTCAGCTTTGCTCTCTTCAATTTCGATTGGCTGTATTCGATTCCCAATGTGTGTGATAATAATACTGGATTGTTACGTTTTAGTTCTTGGAGCAAAGAATCCTTCGTCCATTCGAGCGAAGGAGTAATCAGTGAATCCGGTACCTGGATATAGGTAAAGGAAGTGTCATTCAGCAGTGTGGTTAATCTTGCTACCAATGGGGCCTGGTTATGCCTCAAAGTTTTTAGATTATTTTCAAGATGTATTATTTCAATTTGAGCCTTAATCAAGTCCGGGTGGTTTACTTGAGATGTCCTGTATTTGTTTTCTGTGATCTCTAGCCAGCTATTAAGTAATCGTAAATTCTCTTCGGAAATGTGAATGGTTTTTATCAGATAGTAATAATCATAATAGGTCGACAGGACATCATGTCGCACCTGGTTTATGGTGTTAAAAAGCGTTTGTTCTGCTATACGAGCCTGAAGTGTTTGCATGGATTCTTCAGTTTTTAATTTCCCAAACCAGGGAACTGCCTGAGTAATACCAAACTTGAATTGTTGTGGTCCAACAGCCGTTTCAACCTCATTTATAAAATAGCCTAGTCCCAGTACGGGGTTTGGATACCCTTTTCTTACTGCGATGTCATTGATTTCAGATTGCCACATCTCGTAGTCTCTGAGAATCATTGGGTTGCGTTGAATCGCAACCTTTACTATCTCTGTTTCCGATAGATGGTCGGTGATAGGATTCTTTAATCTATGCGGATCCTCATTTGCAATAGCATGTGATAATTGGTTTGCCAACGTATTGCCATTCCATATGATAAATAAAACAAATAGAAATACACTTCGCATTAGTGCTGTCAAGAATTGTATCAATGAACACTCCCTTATTGGTTTAAAAAATGAATTCTGAACGGATTTCCGCATCAGAAACACAAAATTGAAAATGGGAAGTGTCTAGATCAGGAGAGGTGGATTGTAGGGCGGGTGGTATTCCGGAGGTTTGGTTATGGTCAGTTTTACGAAAGATTCAGGTTCATCCTCTATATCGTGAGATGCAGCCACAAAATCATATTCATTGGAAAAATCCAATTGAAGGTTGAATTGGTGTATAGGAGCCACAACCAGTGGTAACATAAGAGTTACATTGCATTCACTCATGACAGGACTGCACGAATCCATTTGAGCCATGGAACACATTTCAACATCATTTGTGCAACAGCAGCAGCTGCATTCTTCAAATGACATCATGGGTGCAGCCATGGATAGAAGTATGACAAATACTGTCAAAATAGATATGCTTTGCCTTTTCATGAGTTGGATAATACAGAGTACCTTTTATGATTTCCAGTGAAAATATGTATAACATTTTCAAAGACTTTTATACAAGAATAGCAGATGGTTTGTAGCAACAGATCTGTTTGTTAAATCCCTATTCATAGATGAAAGCCAGAATAATAAAAGATACACACCTCCCGACATGCAATGTGGGGACGCTCTGGCACAAGTTTAGCTACTGCCAGTGGGCGATGGAAGGCTTTCCGTCTACGTTCTCTGAACTACGACGGACGGGAACTGCCGACCTTCCCGACATGTAATATCGGGACGCCCTGATACAAATATATTTACTACCAGTGGGCGATGGCAGGCTTCCGTCTTCGCCCCGACACAGTCGGGGTCTTCGCCGGACAGGCTCCCCATCACATCTATATAACTAGCTAATTATGAAAACGTGGGCGATGGCAGGCTCGAACTGCCGACCTCTGCCGTGTGAAGACAGCGCTCTGACCAACTGAGCTAATCGCCCAACAGAATAAAAATATTAAATGATGAATTATAAATTACTGATTCATACAGTGATTTGGTTTTCATTTTCAATTGAATCGTAACAAAAACTCCGTACCTGATCCTTTTTTGCTTTTTACATCTATGGAAACTTTGCACATATCCAGATATCGTTTGGTCAGTGCTAAACCCAATCCAGCTCCCTGGTATTTCCGCGTAAACCCTACACTTTCCTGAGAGAAGTAATCGTATAATTGTCCCTGGTATTTATCACTCATTCCAATGCCCGTATCTTTTATGGATAAAGCCAGGTTGCCCTCTTCCCTGAAAATGCATAAGCGGACACCTCCTGACTGAGTATACTTGATGGCATTTTCAAGCAGATTGGATAAGGATTGCTGAATACAGTATTTATCTGCATGGATAGTTGTATTCTGTTCTGTGGTTTCATATTCCAATGATAGACCCTTCTCTCGGGCTTGAGGCTTAAACTCATCTACAATGAACTGTGTAATCTCAGAAAGATTGATGGGCTCCTCCAGAATGTCAAAGCTTTTAGCCTCCATTTGTGATATATCCAGAACCCCATGTATTGTTTTTAATAGCCTGTCCGTACTGTTTTGAATAATATTAAAAAAATGTTTCTCTTCTTCCCCAATCACGTCACCTAATTGGGCTTGAATCAATTCGTTATATCCCACAATAGCATTCAGCGGGGTTCGAATCTCATGAGACATATTCGCCAGAAACAGGGTTTTGATTTTTTCGGATTGCTTCGATGCTTCATACAATCTGGCATTTTGAATGGCGGCTGCACTGATATCAGACAGGTTCTCAAGAAACTCCAGATCTTCCGGTTGAAACTCATCAAACCCCAGTTTACTTACCGTCATGACACCAAGGATATTGTTGTCGATTTTTAATGGTGCACACATCAGTGATTCAGGTTCATAGGGTGTACCTTTTACATGCTTGCCGGTATCCAATAAATCGATTCGGTTTACAATTCTTGCTTTCCCGGATTGTGTCACATCGCCTGAAATGCCTTCTCCCATGGATAGTGTAATTGCCATGATTTCCTTATTGTAGGGGCCAATATTGAATCTGGGTTTCAATCTATTTTCCTTTTCATCAACAAGGAAAATGGTTACATCTGACGCATCAAATATATCTATTGAGAGATTCACGCATTGTTCTATAGTGGTTAAAAAATCCAAACTGCTGGTCAACGTCCGACTGGCAGAATTGATACCTTTGATTCGATGATAATACGCCTGCAGCTTTTTATCATCCTCCACCTGCCGGGTAACATCCTGTACTGTACCAATGGATCGAATGGCCGTACCGTCATTGTCATAATATGTTTCACACTTTTCATTTACAAACTTAATGGTGCCATTATCCAAAACGATTCGGTGATCAATATCATAGGGCTTTTTTTCTTTCACCGATCGGGTATAAGCCTTATCGACAAACTCCCGATCCTCTGGATGCACGTGGTTTATAAATGATTGATATGTACTTTCAAACTGATTTTGATCTACTTCAAAGATTTCGAAAATTTCGTCTGACCACATAAGTTCGTTTGTTTGAATATCAAATTCCCATGAACCAATTTTCGCAACTGCCTGTGCCTCTTTGAGTCTAGATTCACTTTGGGATAGTTTTTGTGTAATCTTTTTCATTGGTGTTATATCGTAAAAGAGAACCAGCTTGCCTGTAAACTGATTGGTACCAGTATACAGGTTGGTAATTTGGACCTCAAAACACCTGACATCATGTTCACCATGAATATCAATCTGGGAATGGGAATCTTCATTTTGCTGCATTAATGAAACCAATTCATCCTGGTCATGGAATACCATGTCTACCCGACGGTTTAATACTTCTTTTTTCCTTAAACCGAATATGTCAACCAGGCGTTGATTCACATCAACAATATTTCCTTCAACATCTGAAATCAATATTGCCTCTTTCATGATACTTGTCACTTGATGTCGGGCAATTGGCAATACGCGAAGTAACTGAAACCTTGAAATTCCAACTAATAAAAATAGGCCTGATACAATGAAGGTGATAGGGGTCCATTCCAGCCCGGGAACCGGATTGAAATCAAACACATAGATAATGTTTCCTGCAAAGGGGAACAATCCTCCCAAAATGATTAGAATGGCTTTTGGTCTGTTTATTCCCGGATTCTTGCCAATGGAATAAACAAGTATCAGGACCCCGCCAATTAGCATGGAATAGGCATAGATGGTGTAAATCCAAAACAGGGGTCCATGTGAGTACATACCAATATTGTGTTCTGAAATGGAGACATGGGTATAATACAGGTGGTGCCAGTCGTTGGTAATGACGATGAGAAAGGTCACGACGGGTATAACAGACAACCACAGGAAAATGTTTGGCTTCAGGTACTTTTCATGTTGACCATAGCATAGCGCAAACAGGAGATACAGTAAAGGAACACTTGCAATACCAAGATAGGAAACATTCGTCCAAAAAAGTTTTAGGGCTACCGTTGTAGCTGCGGCTTCAAACGCGGCAGCAAGTGTCCAGATAACAACAGCGGTTTCCAGGTGAAACAAGGCCCTGGCAATGGACGTACTCCGATGAACCCACGCCTGTATAACAATATGAATACCAACAAGAGTGGATCCAAAAAGTATCCAACTAAGGAAAGTGAATTGATAATTAAATTCCATCATTTCCCTGTCTCTTGGTGTTAGAAGAGTAAATGGAATGTATTGGTTATATCCATAAGCCGCAATACAATATTACAATTGATATTGATCAGCAACACTTCACCTCATTCAGCTATTGTAATCAATGTGGAATGACTAGGCAGAGAAAAACTTGATCGTTGATTTCAACCCTAACCCACGAGCAATTTTACAGTTCAATTTTTAAGGTCTACACCATGAATGAATCAAAAGGAACATCCATAAGCTTAATAGAAGTTGTAAATGACTTTCTCCTCATTGCCTGGAATACTGGGGAAGAAAGCACCTTGTCACTGAAAGCGCTTCGGGATAACTGTCCCTGTGCCGGCTGCTCAGGAGAAGTGGATGCGCTTGGCAATATTTATATTGGACCACAGCGGGAATCAAGGAAAGAAAACTATATCCTTAACCGAGTGGATCAAGTGGGTCATTATGCCATCAAGCCTGTGTGGCAGGATGGTCACGATGACGGTCTATTTACTTATGACCTGCTAAGAAAAATTGCCAATTATGGTGCTGAGGAATAAGGAGATTGTTGCCCGAAAAATTTTCCTTATAGGTACCCTAACTGTTCAATCTTAAGCAAAATATCCTGTACAAGAATTTCCGGGTCCGTACCGGATGAGTTGATAACAATTTCTGCATTCTCCGGTCCCTCATAAGGATCGCTGATACCTGTGAACTCCTTTATAATTCCCTGCCGTGCTTTGGCATAAAGTCCTTTTACATCGCGTTCTTCACACACGGATAGCGGCGTATCCACAAACACTTCAATATACCCACCGAGTTCTGAAATCATCTCTCGGTTGAAACGGCGATCTTCACGGTACGGTGCAATGGGGGCACACACGGCAATACCACCATTTTTAGTGATCTCACTGGCCACATAACCAATCCGGCGTATATTCAAAGATCTGTGCTCCTTAGAAAATCCCAACTCGCTGGATAAATGGGTTCGTACCACATCGCCATCCAATAATGTGACAGGTCGACGTCCATCTTCCATGAGTTTTACCATTAGTCCATTGGCAATGGTAGATTTCCCGCTGCCGGATAATCCTGTGAAAAACACCGTAAATCCCCGTTCATTTAGAGGGGGTTGGGAAAATCTCAATTCCTGAACGACTTCGGGATAGGAAAACCACTCCGGGATCTCTAGCCCCTTGTCCAGTCTTCGACGAAGCTCGGTTCCTGAAATACTAAGCGTTCTTGCACCATCAGGAACATCATCCACTGCACGGTATTCTGCCCTGTCTTCTACATACACCATCCGTTTGAATGGAACCATTTTAATGCCAAGTTCTTCTTCGTGTTGCTTTAGCAAATCCTGTGCGTCATAGGGTCCATAAAATGGGTTGCCAGAACTATCCTCGCCAGGACCGGCATGATCCCTGCCAACTATTAAGTAATTGCAGCCATAATTCTTCCGGATAATGGCATGCCACATGGCTTCCCTGGGACCTCCCATTCTCATGGCCAGAGGTAACAGGCTCAAACTTGCCGTACCAGTTGGATACTTATTCAATACCTGGTTATAGCAGCGGACACGTGTGTAATGATTCACATCTCCCGGTTTTGTAAGTCCCACAACGGGATGAATGAGCACATTTGCTTCCAGTTCCCTGGCGGCAAGCAGCGTCAATTCAACGTGTGCCCGGTGCATGGGATTTCTTGTCTGGAATGCCACAATCCGATCCCAGCCATGTTTTTTAAACTGATCCCGCAGTTCGGTAGGAGAATGTCTGAGGAGTTGATAATCATAATGTTTTGGGATAGTCAATCCTTCCAGAGATCCACCCACATACACTGGATTTGAATAATTCAGCAGGTAGTTCACTGCTAGATGCAACTCATCAGTTGACCCAAACACTTTCCTTGCCTCATCCTTCAGGTCCGGATTCCATTTATCCTCGATGATGAGGACAGCAATGGCAAATCCTTCCTTGTCCCTTAAAACAAGTTTATCTCCGATTTCGCATTGATCTGCCAGGGATTGGGAGATGTCCAGCGTTACGGGTATGGGCCATAAGACACCATTCGAAAGACGCATGGTGTTTACAACGGAATCGTAATCCGTTTTGTTTAAAAATCCTTTTAAGGGTGAAAACCCACCATTGAGAAGCAATTCGAGGTCACAAATTTGACGATCATTCAGCGTCCAGGACCGGTAATCAATACTTTCCTTTTTTATTTCTTCTGCGCGATCTTCAGAGACGAGAAGATTGACCAGTGCACCACCATGAGGTGCGATTAAATCAGAAGACACAATGCCCCCCTTTCATAAAACAATTAGTTTGGGAAAAATAGCCGGGAAATCTACAGGATTTTTCTTCCGGGATAACAGAGTTTCCTCACTTGATTGAATGGAGATTAATCCTGTATTTTAATGATTCTGTTATGAACATGAAAAAACAGTTTACCCTGTCGTTGATTCTGTGGATGTTTGCCCTCACAGTCTTCTCCACAAGTCACATGGGAATAGCACACCACTATGCCGGTCCAATAAGAGCGGGATTGCACCAATTTCAATCCCATGAGGACCCCAATGAAAGTGACCCTTCCGTCTGTGATTGGAAATACGCAACACGACTTCTTGTCTCAGACCAGATAATCCACATTTTTTCTCATATAGAAACCAACAAAATCTTCACACTTACTCCCGATGTTTCATGTCCATGTTTGCATCAGGAGTCCTATGTTTCATTAAGGGGGCCACCTGCTTCATCTATGATTTGACAACGTTAACAAACATAAATGGAGTAGAAATGAAAAAAAGTATTTTAGTATCCCTGTTTATCCAACTGGGAATTGCACAAACCACCAACAATCCCGATTTCAGTATTATCGGTGACCTTCTTGTCAATTATGAAGATGAAACCACCAGCTTGAGTCATTCCGGAGTCGAACTGGCATTTCAGGAATATGTAAACCCATTTGCCAGGGCCGATGCCTACTTACACCTTCACGAGGGTCATGGTCTTGAACTGGAAGAAGCCTATCTATCTTTAGAGCGTGGGCTGCCCTTTAGCCTCGGCATGCGAACCGGTGTTTTTCGTCCCGATTTTGGGAAAATCAACAAAGAACATGCCCACACGTACTATTTCATCCATGCGCCTAAAAGCACAGAGGTTCTGTTGGGAGAAGAAAACTGGTCATCTACAGGTGCGGAACTCAATCTATTGTTGCCATTTCCTTGGTACAGCAGTTTGTCTGTATCCTACATGCAGGAAGGCATAAATCCCCACAGTCACTCACATGATCATGGAGAAGAAGAAGAGCATGAAGAAGAGGATGTCGATGTGTCTCCAGCCCTTTCAAGTCGGATATCTTCATTTCTGGATTTAAATACAGTTACGCATCTGGAATCAGGATTCAGTTATTATAAAACAACAGATGAAGGCTCTCATCCCACCTTTGCTCTGGATTCGAAGCTTAAATGGCGGCCGGATACTTACCGATCATTGACCATACAGGGCGAACTTTTTTCTTCGGTTCATGAAGAACATGAGGAAGAGGAGGAAGGTGAACATCATGATGAAGTCCATCGCAATCTTTCAGGATATGTATGGACTAATGCCCAGTTTCAAAAACACTGGAATGCAGGATTTATCCTCGACTATATAAAGGATTTGGATGAAGAAACTTATCTGGGAACAGGGTTTTTCATTGGGTTCAGCCCGGTAGAAGAATCTTCAGTTTATCGGGTCTATCTGAATCGGAGCATTCATGGTGATGAAGATCCAGTGTTTAGTGTAACGGGACAGATCATCTGGTCTCTTGGGCCTCATAAACCACACACATTTTAGGAGGCATCATGAAAAATTTCTGGATAATTCTCGTCATGATATCATCTGTGTTTGGTGGAAAAATAAAGGTTGTAACCTCCACAACAGACCTTGCAGACATCGTGTCGCAAATTGGTGGAGACAGGGTTACCGTTTCCAGTATAGCTCGAGGAAACCAGGACCCGCACTATGTAGAGGTTCTGCCATCATACATGATCAAGGTGAAACGTGCCCACATCTATTTCATGGTAGGCATGGAGTTGGATCTCTGGGCGGAGCAGATTATCGATGGTTCCCGAAACCGGCATTTGATCATTGTTGACTGTTCCAAAGATATTGAACCCATGGAAGTACCCACAGGCGATGTGGATGCAAGTATGGGTGATATTCATCGATTTGGCAATCCGCATTACTGGCTGGACCCACTGAATGGAAAGATCATAGCAAAAACCATCAAGGATGCGCTTATTACACAGGATCCAAAGTCTTCTGTAGAGTATGAGCAGCGTTACCAAACCTTCATTGAGTCAATTGACAATCTATTAGTGGGGCTAAAAAAGCAATCTGAGGAATTACACGGGAAAAAGGTCATTTTTTATCACAATTCATGGCCATATTTCACGCGTCAGTTTGGATTAAAAACCATGGCTTTTGTAGAACCAAAACCAGGGATAACCCCCTCACCCGGTCACCTGGAAAAACTTATCCGCACCATTGAATCTGAGGATGTATTACTCATGGGTATTGAATCCTATTTTAGTGAAAATGCCGTGGAATTTCTTGAGGAAAAAACGGGGGTTCCGTATGTTAAGCTTTCACAATCCGTTGGTGCCTTATCCGAGGCAGATTCATATCAAAACCTGTTTCGAGTCAACCTCAATGCATTGATGTCAAATCTGTGAGGATTCTATGGAATATATAGATCTGCTTATCTGGCCTTTTCTGGCAGCCCTTGTACTTACCGGGATACATGTCTACCTGGGCCTGCATGTGGTAACCCGCGGGGTCATCTTTGTGGATCTGGCACTGGCACAGGTAGCTGCTCTTGGGACAGCTGTAGGACTTATCCTGGGCTGGGAACATGATGGAATATCCACCTACCTGGTTGCGCTGGGATTTACATTCATGGGTGCCCTTCTATTTTCCATCACAAGAACAAAACACAACAGGGTCCCACAGGAAGCCATCATTGGAATAACCTATGTAGTTGCTGCTGCTGTTATGATTCTGCTGTTCAGTAAATCTCCTGAAGGTGGAGAACATTTAAATCACCTTTTGGTTGGATCCATACTGTTTGTGACACCAAAACTGGTTGGATATACATTCTTCCTCTATGCAGCAATTGGCATTTTTCACTGGGTGAACCGAAAAGCGTTTTTGTCGGTGAGCGCCGGACAACATTCTGAACGATATAATACCAGGTTTTGGGATTTCCTGTTTTACCTCACATTTGGTTTTGTCGTCACCAGTTCTGTTAAAATAGCAGGTGTTCTACTTGTGTTTTCATTCCTCATCATCCCCGCTGTTGCAGCATTACTCTTTGTAGATGGTGTAAAGAATCGATTGTTTTTTGGTTGGGGATTTGGTGTGATAGGCAGTTTGTTGGGCATGGCAGCATCTCTCCTGTTGGATATACCTACTGGAGCGGCAATCGTAGCCACTTTTGGTTTTCTACTGGCTGGTTCCTCCATGTTTAAGTTATTGAGGAAAACCTGACTTATTGGACCCTGTGATTTCAATAAATCACAGGGTCTTATCCTGTGTACCTGATTCATATTCCGCTGAATTGGAATGACGCTTAATTTCCACCGCCCTATGAATCAGCCTCATACACCTATCCTTCAATGCTCTCAAGTGTCCTATACACCTGGTACAAAACCCATTCTGAACGGCATCAATGTGGAATTCTCATCACAATCCTGGACCGGTGTTCTGGGTCCAAGTGGATGTGGAAAGTCCACCCTTCTGCGCTGTTTGAATCATCTCATTTCCCCCACAGAGGGAGATATTCTTTTTGACGGAAAACTGCTTGAGAGATATTCCCCCTCGGACCTACGCAGGAAAATATGTCTCATACAACAAAAGCCATCCATGGTTTATGGGACGGTCGAGGAAAATCTGCAGCTTCAGAATCGATGGACCGAATACCGGTTTAGCGAATTAGAGATACTGCAGTCGTTGGATTCTGTCGGGTTGGATAATGATGTTCTAACCCAGGATGCCCGGTCTCTATCCGGCGGTGAACAACAACGGGTTTCCCTGGCCAGAGGAATTCTGAATGATCCTGATGTATTGCTCCTTGATGAACCCACTTCCAATCTTGATCCCCGTCTTTCCAGACAGATTCTGGATATGGTAAAAGAGTTGGCTTTGAAAAGACAACTTTCCGTCATTATGGTATCACATGACCATGTTCTATTACAGGAGTATGTTTCCGATATTGTGGTGATGGAGCATGGTACCATCCTGGAAAGTGGCTCTGTTTCACTCCTGGATCATCCTGCTGACCCTCGCACTCAATCCATGCTCATGAAGGATTAACATGGACACGTCTTTTTATATCATCACCTGGACCGACGTATTCGTCTCCTTGATCCTTATTTTGATCACATTCATATTGCTGTCCTGGTGGAAAATCGGCATAACGAAATCGCTCATCTGGGGCACGGTGCGATCATTCGTTCAGCTTACTATCATGGGATATGTCCTGACGTTCTTCTTCCGCCAGCATCACTGGACCTTCATGGTGGGATTGCTGATTCTCATGAGCCTGATTGCAAGCTATGAAGGGTATAGGAGGCTAAAAGATCGCCCCATACCATTCTATTTCCTTATCCTGTTTGGATCGTTACTCATTACACTCATTATTGTCCTAGGTACAATTCTGCAATTCATCCTGGATGTAAAACCATGGTATTACCCTTACGCCATGATACCTATTGCAGGGATGATCATTGGGAATGCCCTCAATTCAACCACCCTTACCATCAACCGGTTTACCGCCGAACTTGAGCACCGGGAGGGTGAAATGGAAATGATGCTATCCCTGGGGGCACCAGTACGATTTGTGGTAGAAGGATCCATTCGAGCGGCTATTCGTGCCGCACTCCTGCCTGTGCTTAATTCTATGATGATGGTAGGTCTGGTTCAAATCCCTGGTGTCATGACAGGACAGATTCTTGCCGGGATCGATCCCATCATTGCGGTACGTTACCAGATCATGATCATGTACATGTGGGTAACATCAGCAGCCTTAACGGATATTCTTGTCCTCGCTTTTGTATATCGGGCATTTTTTACCTCTAATGATCAGATAAAATATGATCTCGTTCGTAAAGGCAATCAGTCATGAGGATCATCTCCATCCAGTATTATGTGTCAACACGAACTATCCTCAAATTGGTGAATCTCACCAACAATAAATTGCACGATGTAGTTAAGACTCAAGAATAAGATTTTTCTTGAGTAATCCATGGATACAACTTAATATTTCGTACTAGTAACTCACCGTTGAGTTACTAATCTTAACCATAACGATTACTACTGCTATGCTAAACAACATCACACGCGCTTCACTACTCTGTCTGTTCATCTTCAATCTCTCTTCTGCAAAAACACCTGACTGGGCAAAAGATGCCGTTTGGTATCAGATCTTTCCTGAGCGGTTTTATAATGGTGACCCAGCAAACGATCCAACGGCTGAAAGCCTGCATGGAACCTGGCCATGGGAAGATCAATCCTACTGGGATATAACACCATGGACGTCAGACTGGTATACATTCCAACCCTGGGAAATTGAAAATGGACACCCATACAATTACCAGTTTCAATTGAGACGTTATGGGGGAGACATCCAGGGTATTATAAACAAGCTGGATTATCTCAAGGACCTGGGCGTCACTGCCATTTATTTAAACCCAGTCTTCGATTCACCATCCAGTCATAAATACGGTGCTGCATCCTACCATCATGTGGATCGTCACTTTGGTCCGGATCCGGAAGGCGATGCGGATATCATGAACAGTGAAGATCCCCTTGATCCAACCACCTGGAAGTGGACGTCTGCAGACAAACTATTTCTTGACCTGGTACATGAAATTCATAATAGGGATATGTACATAATTATAGATGGTGTGTTTAATCATGCAGGACTCACATTCTGGGCATTTCAGGATGTGATAAAAAATCGTGAGGAAAGCCCCTTTTATTCCCTCTATAACATAGAGGGGTCCAACCTTCCGGACAAATCCCATTTGAATGATTTTCAGGATTTGCCGGATTATTACAAGACAGAATCGGATGAACCACTTCGTTACACAGGATATGTCGCAGACCTTCCTGCATTCAGACAGGATGAAAATGGTCCTGTGGAACCCATCAGAGCTCACTTTCAACACGTCGTCCAACGCTGGATGGATCCCAACAATGATGGAGACCCAACTGATGGCATTGATGGGTGGAGACTGGATGTGGCAGAGCGTGTTCAAATGGGATTCTGGGATCTCTTTGGTGACTGGGTTCGAGATATAAATCCTGATGCCTACATCACGGGAGAAGTCTGGTGGGAGGACTGGTGGAACAACAAACAGTTCAATGCGGCACCCTGGTTTGAGGGTAACCGTTTTGATGCCGTCATGAATTATCGTTTTGGTGATGCCATGTACAAATTCTTCAATGATAAAAACCAGGCAATCTCCCCAAGTGAGCTGGATGAACTCCTGGGTCAAATCCGTACGGATTATCCACTGGAAAACACCTATGTGCTACAAAACCTGTTAGACAGCCATGATACAGAACGGATCAGTTCCGGAGTTGTGAATCCGGACCGATGGATAGATCACGGAGCCAATATGCCTTACAATAAGGAATTTGATATTCGTAAACCCAATGAACAAGAGCGACAGGTTCAACAAACCATGGTGGCATTTCAGTTTACTTATATTGGTGCACCTTTTATCTATTACGGAACGGAGGCCGGCATGTGGGGATCAGACGACCCCGATTGCAGAAAACCCATGGTTTGGCCGGAGTTTACCTATGATGATGAAACCACGCATCCCTGTGACTATGATCCTGAATGTGACTACTCCCGTCCTTTAGATAAAGTAATATTTGACAAGGATCTTCATAATTTTTACTCATCCATGGGAGCATTGAGACAGTCTTCAAAAGTACTGCGGAGAGGAGATTATCGAACCGTATTTGTAGACGATAAAAATGGATTATTTGCTTTTGAGCGAGAGCATGGAGATGAAAAAGTCCTGGCAGTATTTAATCAAAGCACAAATCCTGCAAAACTGAACAAAAAAATATTCCCGGGTAAGAAATCTGCTTGGAAACAATTAATGAGCAATTCTTCCGGCAGGGGAATTGATGGAAAATCGTTCATTATCTATACAGCTAAATAGAGCAATATCCATTGTTGCCGTTGTAATAATGTGGTCATGTTCGACCTCTGATTCACCCGGATTTGCAACAGTAGACCATGTAACCATCACGTCTGACACATTCGAGGATCGTTATACAGATTTCCTGAACCTCACCCACGTCACAGACAATCTTCATTATCGATATATTTTCCTTAACTCACTTATTGATGAGCAGGTGTTGCTTCAATATGCAGATGATTCTGGCTTCTGGGGACATCGGGAGCATCGTGAAGAATTGGATAAAATTCGGGATCAGCTCCTACTCAACACCCTGTTTGAATCAGAAATCGAACCACTCATTGCACCGCCGGATTCTGTACTGAGGACCCTGTATACCTGGAGCAAAACATCCTTGCATGTACAGCATCTTTTCTCCAGAACCCGTGATGGCATAGAATCTATTTGGGATCGTCTTGAAAATGGCGAAAAATGGGATGACATCGCAATGGATACCTTTCAAGATTCGGTATTAAAAAACACCGGTGGTAATCTTGGATTTGTTCAACTTGGCGATCTTGACCCCGCTTTTGAAAACCAGGCATACACTCTCAGTGATGGTGAAATATCCAAACCTGTACAGACGGAATATGGGTATAGCATTATTCGTGTCATTGAGCGAGAAACGGACCCGTTTTTCATTGAATCAGAATACCAGCAGGAAAAGGGACGATTGTCTTTACTCAGGTACAATTACTTTAAAAAAGAATGGGTGAAATCCTATACGGATGATGCCGTTGATGCATTGAATCTCTCCATTGATTTTGAGGGTATACGGCAGCTTGAACAAGCATGGAACAATCGGGATAATCGGAGCCCAGAATCCCCTGTCACGGGGGGCGACATTTCCTGTATATTTATCGGTCTTCATGACAGGGAAATCTCCCTGGCGGAGTGCATGGATTTGCTCATGAAATTACCAGATATACAACAACATCGGCTTCAATCTGAAGCCCATATAGGAGATGCTCTAAAAGGTATTTTCGTCCAAAAATATTTATTGTCCAGGGCAGATGAAATGAACCTGTGGGACACCAACAACTTGCAGCCCGTTTTTGACCTCGCGAAAACCAACTATGCAGTTAAATCCATTGTGAAATCAATTCAGTCTCCATTCGACCGGGAAGATTTCACCGGACAAAAAAACCGCTTCGCTACATTTCGCGATAGTCTCAGAAACCAATCCCACATTTACATAGACAGCATCGCCCTGAAACAGTTTGTCATGGAACAACCAACTTAAACCAACAGGAAAAGGTATGAGATACATTACCCTGACTTGTCTTTCTATCATGGGAATTCTCCTTGGAGGTACCACAGGAAAACTCACCGGAATCGTTTCTGACGCACAGTCAGGTGATCCATTACCCGGATGTAATATCATTATACTGGGGACAGAATATGGAACAGCCACCGATATCAATGGAGAGTTTTTTATTCTCAATATTCCTCCGGGTATCTATGATGTGAAAGCGTTGATGATCGGTTATGCCGCACAAACTCATACAGATGTGCGCATCAATGTTGACCTCACAACCCGCACAAATTTCTCCATGTCCGTAGAAGCCCTTGAGGGTCAGGAAGTAACCGTGATGGCAGAGCGAAAAGCCATTCAAATGGATTTGACGTCATCGGAGGCACGCGTGTCCTCGGAAGAATTGGAAGCCATGCCAGTCAATGAAATCTGGGATGTGATCAACATTCAAAGCGGTGTCACAAAGGATGCCGGTGGCGGTATCCATATCCGTGGCGGTAGAAGCCGTGAAGTCGCCTACTGGGTGGATGGTGTTTCTGTCACCGATTCCTATGATGGTGGTTTGTCCGTGGCAGTGGATAATAATTCTATTCAAGAATTACAGGTCATCAGTGGCACATTCAATGCGGAATACGGACAGGCAATGAGCGGCATTATCAACCTCGTTACCAAAGATGGTGGCAGTGACTATGAGGGGTATTTCTCTTCCTATACAGCAAAGTATTATACTGATGATGATCTTTATAAAGGTGTCAGCAATTTCAGGTGGAGTGATGACCGGAATATTGAAGGAAGTTTAAGTGGACCAGTTCCATTTTTCGGGAAAAAACTGAGTTTTTACACCTTTGTACGGCTTAACAATTCCAACGGGTACCTTTATGGGAAAAAAATTCTGACCCCATGGAGCCTGGATTTACTCGTTCCCATAGATGAATACGGTTTTCCTGATCTGGATGAGGCCGAATCTGTCCCCATGAACTGGCGTGATAAAATCAACACCAATTCCAAATTAACATTCAATCTCACCAACACCATGAAGCTTCGGTATAGCATCATTACCAGCTCAGAAGAATACCAGGATTATAATCATAATGCTCAATTTCAGCCTTACGGTGAATTAAAACGATTCAATAAAGGATTGAACCAAAAACTTGGGTTTACCCATTCCCTGTCATCAAAAACATTTTATACCCTTGATATATCCCAGTTTTCCAAGGAATACAAACATTATGCATTTGAGGATCCTTTCGATGAGAGATATATCGACCCATACTATTTCTTCCATCAGGCTATTGTACTGGGTCCCTCAACATTCAAACTCTGGGGTGTGGATATGGGCAGGTTCACTCGTAAAACCGTTACGAATGTGGCCAAGTTTGATTTCACCAGTCAGCTCAATTCCATTCACCAACTCAAATTCGGTCTGGAATATCGACAGCACGATCTCTCCCTGGATGGATACAGCATTAATGATGGTTCTCTCACAGATACGGTATTTACAAGCCGTATTCCCGGTTATTTTGAAATAGAGAAAGACAATGCCAGTAAATGGACAGTCTATGATCCGGTGGATTCAAATTACCTGGGTTGGGACTGGAACAATACCACTGGGTCATCCGGATATACCTTCAATACGGAATCCGATGCACGTGATTTCGTCGACTACTATAATAAATATGTCACTTTTGGCCGTGGCCATTATAATGAAACACCAAATGAGTTTTCTGCCTACATCCAGGATAAAGTGGAATTTGAAAGTGTCATTATCAACATGGGTGTGAGATACGATCGCTTTGATGCCAACGGTGTCTACCCAACCAACCCGGCAGAACCCTATATGGGAAACCCCAGGAATTCTGCGTTGGATTCCCTCTCTTTAGATGAGCGAAAAGACCTGGATTGGACAGATTATGCCATTTACTACGAAGGGTTGTTACCTGATTCCGGTGTCTCGCTTATTGGAGCCAAAGGCTGGTGGACTGACACCAGCGTGAAGCAGCAGTTAAGTCCGCGTTTTGGTGTGGCTTATCCCATTACCGATAAAGGGGTCATCCATTTTTCGTTTGGTCACTTTTTCCAGATTCCATCCTTTGAAGACCTGTATAAAGATCCTGGTTTTAAAATAGCTGAAGAGAGCGGAAAGTTTGGTGTGTTTGGAAATCCGGACCTTGAACCGCAAAAAACCGTGATGTATGAACTGGGACTTCAACAGGAACTGGTGAATGGTATCACCATGGATATTACAGGGTATTACAGGGATGTGAGAGAGTGGGTTTCCACCGGTATTCCTGTAGACATGGGTGGCGGTGCTTCCTATTTCACCTATGTAAATAAAGATTATTCTAATGTGCGTGGTTTGACACTGAACCTGGAAAGGAGATTTTCCAGGGGATTTGGTTTTAACGTGAATTACACCTTCCAGATTGCGGAAGGGTCCAACTCAAACCCCGATGAGGAGTTCGGTGCCATTCAGGATAATAAGGAACCGGTCCGGGCCATTCTACCTTTGGACTGGGATCAAACCCATACAATGAATGGTACTTTCTTTGTGGGTGGCCGGGATTGGTCACTCAGTTTCATCGGCCAACTCGGTAGTGGATATCCCTACACCCCAACCCAGAATGTTGCTACCACACAGGGCATAAGCGTCTCCACTGACCTCCCTCGTAACAGCAGGAGAAAACCTCTCACTTATAACCTGGATATGAACTTCCTTTATTCACTACCCATACCTTATGTGGAAAGTCAGCTTTTTGTAAAAATGTTTAATGTACTTGATCAGCGGAATCAATTGACGGTTTTCTCTGATACAGGTGTGGCAGATGAAACATACGATATTCAGGGAACAGACGATGGAAGTCGACCCAACTCTGTGAATGATTTTTATATCCACTCCGAATGGTACAGCGCTCCACGGCATGTGCAAATCGGAATAAAATTCAATTTCTAGGATGACCCCAATGAAATGCATCAAATCACTTCTCATTCTATCTTTTCTCTTTCCACAACTATCTTTGGAGGCGCAACATGTCCCAACAGATGAGCGTGGGGATCCCAACTACCGCAGACAAACGGATATTGATGGGAACAAGGTTCGCACTTCCATCTTCAATTTTGGGCTGACGGGACGTACCGGAGCAAATCCTGGTGAGATTCCTTATGAATGGCCTATCAATTCCGGTAAGCATTATATCGCCCTCACGGGTCTCTTTGTTGGCTCCAAAGTATTGACAGAACAAAATACGGAAGTGGCTTTCGTAACCGTGCCTCTTGGACGAACGGATAATCAGGGAAATTCCATGATGTTTGAGCCGGTACCGGAATACCTGAATGATGTATCAGACCAGATTGCAAAGAGTGATGAGCCAGATTCCTGGCCCATCATCTGGCCGGATAAAATGGAGGATGAAACCGACCCGGGATGGCCAGGCAGTTGGAATGGATATTTTGGAAAGAACCAGTATAACGCTGACCAGGAACTCTATTTCAAGGTTTCTGATGACAATAATTTCCTGCGTGGGGCCACTTATATTCCTGACACCACAGATCTAAATCGTCGTGGCATGGGAATCCATGCAGGAGTCCGAGCCATGGAATGGGCGCAGGTTCTTGTGGAAGATGTGGTGTTTGTCCTTTACGAGATTAAGAATGATGGTACAAAAGACCTGAGTGATGTGTCTTTCTGTCTCTGGCTTGCTGACCTGGTTGGTGGAGATGGCGATTCAGGGGATGACTCTCCTGACTTTGACCTCCTTTATGATATTGCCTGGAGCATGGATGGTGACGGCATTGGTAATACCGCCTTTGGTAGCGATCCAGTAGGGGTCGCGGCCACATCTTATCTGGAAACTCCCGGTAATAATATTGATCGCATTGATAACGATGGCGATGGAGAAGAAGGATCTGCCATTGTACCGGAAGAATGGACCCTCACCGAAGATCGCACCAATGGCATTGATGACAATTTCAACGGACTTATTGATGAAAACATGGCCCATATCTCCTTTGGAGATCAGGACGGTGTGGGGTATAAAGATGGCATTGATGACAATGATAACGCCGAGGAAAATAGCCCTGTCATCACCCAGGATAAAATTGATGCAGCGGCAAGTGATTTTACTCCTTCATCGGATGACCAGGGAAATCCTCTGCAGAGTTACAACTGGTTTAGGTGGCCACCAGCACCTGAGAATGATGCCGTTCAAAATGGTGCCATTCATTTGATCTATATTGAAGATGATGATTTAGGAAAAGCATTTGCAGATGGTATTGATAACAATGAAAGTGAAGAATACCCTCTTGGATTTGGCGCTGATACATCTTCGCCACGCATCACACAGGACATCATTGATCTGGCTGCAACTGATCCCTATAAACGATACAGCGTTCCGGGCACATCCATCATACTCTATGATGTTGGGCCTGAAGATCTTGGTCTGAGGTATGCCGATGGCATTGATAATGACGGTGATGGTGCTGTGGATGAAGGCATCGATGAAGGTATCGATGAAATGATTGATGAATCCCGTGATAATTATATTGATGACGATTATGACTGGAATCCTTTAACAGATGATGTGGGTCGGGATGGCGACCTTACATCCCTTGATGTTGGACAGAATGATTCTCGTCCCACTTCCGGTTCCGGATCCAATCTTCCGGGAGAACCCAATATTGACAAAACTGATGTATCAGAATCGGATCAGATGGGACTCACCCGTGTGAATTATGATGAAGCCGGTGGAATTCCTACCGGTCAGGATGCGGCTCTCTGGCTGTTTTATATGGAGCCGGGTGAGTTTTGGCAACCTCCTCCTGGAGGTCAGCCACCTGGTGACTATGACCTGTTTGTAACATCTGCATTTTTCCCAATTAATGCCGGTGAAACAAAACGTATTTCTATGGCCGTTGCCCTAGGTGAGGATGAAGATGATGCACGGCGAAATAAGGATGTGGCACAGCAGACCTATGATGAGGATTACCAATTTGCAAAGGCACCCATTACACCAAAAGTGAAAGCCATCCCTGAAGATGGGCAGGTGACCCTTACCTGGGATGCCAGCTCAGAAACCTCCTTTGATACATACATGGATGGGATTGGAGCCATCGGACTGGATTTTGAGGGATACAAGATTTACAAGGCCACAGATCCTGAATTTGCCGATGCCTATGATATCACTGATGCCCAGGGAAATCTTACCTTCTATACACCACTGGCTCAGTGGGACATAATCGATGGTCGAGAGGGTTATCATCCCGTACAGGTCAATGGAACCCATTACTGGCTCGGTGAAGAATCAGGCCTGGAACACTACTTTGTGGACACGGATGTCATCAATGGCCAAACCTATTACTATGCCATTGTGGCCTATGATTTTGGTGGTGATATCAATAACAATATTCCCCCTACAGAATCCCTGAGACGACTCACCATCAACAGCCTGACAGGTGAAATAAAAAAAGGTCCTAATGTGGTTGTGGTTACCCCTAATCCACCACCGGCAGGATTTGTAGAAGCAGAAATTGATACATTGAATGTGATCCAGGGGACTACGAGCAGTTATCTCGGATATAAAATTGTAGACCCACTGGAAATTCAGCATGAGCACACCTATCGCGTTACATTTGAGGACACGGTGTTTGAAAAATCAGGTGGTCCATTCAGTCCCGGATATGATACACTCACCACCAAATGTTATACCCTGGTGGATGTGACGGATACCCTCCTGCCTGATACCCTCATTTACTGCAGTGATAAACTCAGCCTCACAAGCGAACAGCCCATTATCGATGGTTTCCAGCTTATCATGGATAACCAGGAGTTCCTCTATTTGAATCAGCAGACATCCCATTGGTCAGCGGACTCCATGTGGAAATATGTTTTAAATGTGTTCAGTCTCTCCACCGTGGTGGGTATTCCTCAACCGGCCGACTACAGGATCATCGTGGATAATACCGGTGAAAGCATGTTTACCCTGACACCGCCTGGAGGCGTAGAAACCATTGTACATGAGGGGTATTTCAGCGGGGGTTACCAGCGGACTCTTCCATCGTTATCCAGTGGTGAATCCATGGGTACCTGGACCTTCAAGCTCTATGATGGAAGCAGTAATGGTGGTCATGCTGCAACTGACATGACACTGAGATTGACGGATACCACCCATTCTAATCATTATTATCGAGCATCCGATGGGTTGAATGACAGTCCCGGTGCAGATACGTATACGAATGAAACAAGCTGGACATTTGATGTAACAGATGATTTTCCCTACGAAGCGGTTCGTTTGACCTACACATTCGCAACCGATGACAGCGGATCTCACAGGGCATCCTACTACAGGGTCGGTTTCACAACATTCCATGAAAAATCCGTGAATTTCCATGTGGAAAAACGGGTTCAATTGACTGGAGATGATTCAGTGGATTGGGAATCCATTCCGTTCGCGTTTGGTGATTATTCTCCCTTTGAGAGCACAGGGAGTAATGGTCTGTTGGATGCAGATTCAGTGGAAACGGACTGGGTGGTATTCCTGGATGCAGAGAAAAACAGTGAACCTTATCCGTCCTGGGTGTTCAAGATGTCATATCCACGCCCATGGGAAACGGAAAAAATCTATGGGCCGGTACCGGGAGATACGTGTCATCTCTTCATTAATAAACCATTCTTATCCAGTGATATTTTTGAATTCTCCACCACAGGAGCCCATGTTGACAAGGACCTGATCAAGGATCAACTGGAGAATATTACGGTGGTCCCAAATCCTTACATTGCCACCGTTCCCTGGGAACAACAGAATCTATTCACCTCAGGTCGCGGTCCAAGATCCATTCATTTCAACCGACTTCCCCCAAAATGTACCATTCGAATCTTTACCGTTTCCGGTGAACTTGTGAAGAAGATTCACCATGACTCGAATGAATTCAATGGAACAGCGGAGTGGGATCTGCTCACCAGGGATAATCTATCTGCATCCTATGGCATCTATGTCTACCATGTTGAGGCAGAAGATCCAGAGACGGGTGCTATCCTTGGGAACCATATTGGCAAATTTGCCGTGATTAAATAGGACGAATTATGAAGAAGTCACTAGTCACTATCATCATTATTTCATCCTGTCTTATAAGTCAGGATGTGAACAAGGTCGGTACCACGGCCGCCAATTTTTTGAAAATCGGGCCTGGTTCAAGGGCCATTGGCATGGGTGGGGCATTTGTATCTGTGGCAGATGATGCGTCAGCCATGTACTGGAACCCTGGTGGGGTATCACAATTGTCTCAATCTGAGTTGTTGGTCAATCATACAAAATGGTTTGCGGACATAGGGTTCACTTATGTTGGGTTTTTATCACCTATACCTCGAGTAGGAACAGTGGGGATTAGTGTGACCGCTCTGACAATGGATCCCATGGAAGTCACACGATACGGGCAGGAAAATGGATCCGGTGAAACATTCAAGGCCGGTAGTTATGCCATCGCATTTCTCTATGCCAAACAGTTGACAGATCGTTTTGGCATTGGTGGGAATGTGAAATATGTTAAGGAATACATCTCCCAGAGTTCGTCTGGGGGATTTGCACTGGACATTGGTACCCTCTTTGTGACACCATTCAGTGGAATACGGTTTGGTGCAAGTATTTCCAATTTTGGAGAAAAATTGAACATTACGGGGAAAGACCTTCTGGTAACAAAAGATGTATCACCCATCAATGGAAACAACGAAAGCATCAATGCCTATTTATCCACTGATTATTTTGACCTTCCTCTACTCCTGCGAGTTGGATTATCTGGAGAACTCATTGATAATTCCCTTACACGGTTAACCTGGTCCGTAGATGGCATTCACCCCAATGATAACTCAGAATACATGAACCTGGGGATGGAATTGGCCTTATTCAACGAACTGGTGTCCATCCGAGCCGGGATGAAATCCCTGTACATGAGTGACTCTGATGAGGAGTTTACCCTTGGAGGTGGACTTTTTGTACCCGTCAACCGCACCATGAAGCTTCAGGCAGATTATGCATTTGAATCCTGGGTTCACCTGAATTCCATACACAAATTGACATTGAGACTGTTATTCTAGTGTGTGATTTCCCTCAAATGCTACCACTGAAATCAACTTGTTAAAAATTTCGAGGAGAGGTAAATTATTTCGATCAAATTTGAACGTAACTCATGTATGAGTTACTGCTTTACTTAACGCGTTAACAATCAATCCTAATTAAAGGGGATAATCATGAGAAAAGTGCTGTTCGTCATCCTGTCCATGACCGTTGGTTTTGGACAGTTGATCGATAACTTTGAATCTGATATCGGCATGTGGGAAGACCCGAATTATTCCGGTTCAACCACAGGTCTGTTGGATAACTCAGCATTTGAAGTATCATCCGATTACGCCTTTACCGGAATGCAATCCGGGAAGTTGACGTTGAACGATGACCCTGCTACCACCGGTGGCTGGTTTGTTCGTCTTAATAACAGAGACGATCAGGTTGCGCCTGATTCCCGTGTGGGATTCTGGCTAAGGGCATCCAATGTTGACTCTATCCGAATTGTTATCTGGGACAATGGCGCAGGCGGTGACGGTTATGAAGCCGGACCGTGGATGGTAGCTACACCTGGTGAGAATGACTGGGAATATGTTGAGGTTGATCTTGCCAATACACAATTTGTTGGCTGGATTACAGGAAACGGAGAAATCAATTCCACTGACTTTGTGACAATTGAAAGTATCCAATTGAAAACCGATCAGGATATCGACGATGTACTCTACATCGATGATGTTTTAGAAACCCCGGTTGGTTCTGTCAACATTACTGGATTACTTAATATGTCCACGTATCCGGATGGGGCGACTGATTCAACAAGCGCCATCGATGTCCGTGGTAGCTTCAATGGCTGGTCAGCTGGAGACAATATGACCTTTGCATACGGCGACGTGTGGAGAGGTTGGTACCAGTTGCCTGTTGGAGATGCACTGGAGTATAAGTTTACTCATACAGATGACCTGGATAACCTGACCTGGGAAGGTGACCCTAACCGTACATACACCGTTCCTTCTGAAGATGCAACTGTTATGCATTACTGGGGTCCATCTGATTCCCCACTGACAGAGACAGACAGTGTAGACGTATGGTTCCGTGTAAACATGGCCGGTGTGGCAGCCTACGATGGTGGACAGGTTGACGTCCGCGGCAGCTTCAATGGCTGGTCCGCAGGTAGCGACCTCACACAGGAATCCAACACCGATTTCTGGTCCGGACAGATCAGCATGGGTGCAGGCGCACAGGAATACAAATTTGTATGGACTGGTGATGATGCATCTACCAACTGGGAAAACGTCGACAACCGTACTTTCACCTCTGCCGGTGATACCACCCTGGCGTGGGTGTACTTTGACAATGCACCACCAACGGGTGCAACCGTTGACACCTTCTCTGTTACATTCACGTGTAATACCTCAGTTCTGGACAATATGACCGATTCGACCGTTGCAGGGTTTTACGTCAGCGGTGGATTCAATGGTTGGTCCCAGAATGATACTCTTGCCAACAGCGGTGACTACTGGTCAAAAACCGTAGATATTGTGGGTACAGTAGAAGATGGTGCATCCTTTGAATACAAATACAGATACACCAGCCTTGCTGGATCCGAATACTGGGAAGACAATCTTCCTGGTGGCGGAAACAGAGCTGTAACAGTTATGAATGACACAGTACTACCGGTACAATACTTTGATGATGTGGCTCCATTCACACCCACAGATGATATTGATGTGTGGTTCCGTGTGAACATGGAAGCTCAATATGACTTCGGATATGCCGGTGAACCTGTTGATGTCCGCGGCAGCTTTAATGGCTGGTCCGCTGGAAGTGATCTCACACAGGAAGGTGATGGGTACTACTGGTCCGGTCTTATCTCTATGCCTGACTCTGCAGCAGGCACCCTGGCCGAGTACAAATTTGTATGGACAGGCACTGATGGGTCAACCAACTGGGAAAATATCGATAACCGATCCTTTACCGTTGGTGGTGATACCACCCTGGCATTCAAATATTGGGATAATTCACCTCCATCAGTCATCGATCCTGTCACAGCCTATGTCTACTTCACTGCTGACATGGCCGCTTATGAAGACATTGGAATCTTCAGCGTTGTCAGAAATGACACAGTACAGGTACGAGGCGGATTCAACGGTTGGGCAAGCTCTGCTCTCCCAGATGGATCTGACCTGAATATGACCCGTATCCCTGGGGAAACGATTTATGAATTGGCAGCACCGATTCTGAACTACCCCGATACGGAGGACAACTACAAGTATTTCATCCAATGGAGTCCTGAATCACTTGACCTCCTTGGTGCACCTTATCCAAATCTGGACTGGAATTCAGACTGGGGCTATGAAGTGCCACCTGCATATGGTGCCGGTAACCGTCCATTCACATTTGTTGGTGATCCCAACGAAGTTCAGGAAATTGGTCTGGAATACTATATGGATCTTCCTCTGGAAGGTGTCTTACCGGAAGATCATACCATCGATCTCACATTCACAGTGGATATGAATAATGCAGATCTCTTTGATGCTGCCACCGATACACTCTGGATGTACATCAAAGATCCTATTGCCGCTCATCTCTGGGGTTATTTCCCTGAAAGCACCCCATTTGATGACCTGGTGATGCATGATGATGGTCTTAATGGTGATGCAACAGCCGGTGACGGGATTTTCTCTCTGGTAATTCCATATACCGGAAAAGCACCATACACCATGGTGTATGTCTATCATTTCACTGGTCCGACCAATGAACTTGAAGAAGGTGGTGGATTCGCCTCCGGACGTTTCCGTTGTCGGTATATCCATCCCACCAGTGTTTCTGAAGATGGACCTGTCTGGCCCACATCCTTTGCTTTCCCAATGGATACATGGCAGTTAGATCCACCTCTGGTTGTAGAGGAAACACCTGATCTCTTCACTGTTGGTACAGAACCGGCAACAGTACCGTACACATTTGCTGTACAGCAAAATTATCCTAACCCATTCAATCCAACAACGGAAATCCGTTTCACCCTGGCTGAAGCCAGCGATGTAACCTTTACCGTGTTCAATGTTTTGGGGCAGGAAATTGTGACCTACAAAAACTCATTCAATGGACCTGGACATTACAGTCTACGTTGGAATGGGTTGAACAATTTTGGGTCAGCGGTACCTAGCGGTGTTTATTTCTATGAAATAAAAGCCGGTGACAACCGTGAAATCAAGAAAATGACATTACTGAAGTAATCTCTTCCCTTCTAAAAAGAAACGGGTTCATTTTTGAACCCGTTTTTTTTTAGATTTCACTGACACATGCACGAACCATATCCTCGCACGTGAGTACTCAAGAATCACCTCAATCTAAACGAACTCAGATACTGTTTTACATTGCCATGATTATTATCCCAATCATGGTCATTATCCTACTGGAATTTGTGTTGCGCTGGACCTGGGATGAAGATCGTGAACTGGATGTTTTCGTTCAGGATCCGTATGCATCGGACTATTATGTGGTGAACCAGAGTGCCGGGAAACGGTATTTCTCCGGAAACAGGTTCGGTGCTTTTGGAACCCAGGATGTTTTTCTAAAGAAAAAACTTGAAAATGGGTTGCGAATTTTTGTTTTCGGTGGGTCATCCACGGCCGGGTATCCCTATCTCTTTTCTGGAAGTTTTCCCGCCATGATTCAGCAGCGACTTGAAGCACTGTATCCTGAAAAATCCATTGAAGTAATAAATCTTGGAATGACCGCAGTCAATAGTTTTACCATTAAAGATTTTGCCAGGGATGCCCTGAGGTTCGACCCGGATATGTTTATCATCTATGCTGGACACAATGAGTTTTACGGCGCCCTTGGATCCGCTTCATCCCAGGGATCGTTCCTATCCGGTCATCGGACATTCACTCAATTATATCTACATTTGAAAAACACATCAACCTATAGATTCATTTTAACCGTGATGCAAAAACTGACTGCCGGTGATGCAACAAAAAGTGGACAGACATTGATGGCACGGATGGTAGGCAATCATCATATTCCATATGATTCTGCTCTCTATCAACGAACCCATCAGGTATTCTCTGCCAACATACAGGAAATCCTGGATGACTGTAAACAAAGTGGAATACCTGTCCTCATTGGGTCCCTCTCCTCTAACATTAGGGATCAGAAACCATTTGTTTCCATCCTGGTAGAGGGAGTTGATTCTACAGAATTCGCCCGTGAACTCGAGGCTATAAAAGACAATATGGTCCTTGGGAACTTTGAAGAAGCAATGGAATCATTGACAACCATGATGGAGAGGCATCCGCATCATGCGTTGCTGAATTTCTACGCGGGACGATGTCAGGAATTTCTTGGTAATAGTGTTAATGCCCAATCCTACTATACTTCAGCAAGAGACTTCGACGGTCTACGCTTCCGCGCCAGCAGTGACATGAATGAAGTAATCCGGGATTTATGCGAAAGAAACACAAACGCCTATTATGCCCCTGTTCATGAACATTTTATTGAAGAAGCCTCAAAAGGACTTGTTGGAAAATCACATTTTCTTGAGCACTTGCATCCCCATGCAAGAGGGTATTTTTCCATGGCAAAAACCTATACCGGGTTGATTCGGGAATTGGTTCCATCTGGTGAATCGTCAAAGGAGCATCTGGACTCACTGCTTTTGTCAGATATTGCACTGTCGGCCCTGGATTCATCCATGGCAAAAATGAGGGTGGATATGCTTACCTCCGGTTGGCCATTTCGAGAGACAAAGCGATTCCTTACGGTGGATCAGATCCATCCTGAGAGTTTTACAGATCAACTGGCGCTTTCAGTCCTAAAAAAAGACACTGATTACGAAAAAGCCCATGTAGAACTAGCCCAGCATTATGTGAAGAATGGACAATGGAAACAGGCTGTAAATGAATACAGAATTCTTGCCCATACTTTTCGGAACAATGAATCCCCATTGATGGCTGCATCCAGATTGCTTATACAAAATGAGCAATTCGATGCGGCTCTCCCATACCTTCATAAAACACTGAATCTGGTGGAGGATGGATACAGTTACAAATGGATCGGGACTATCCTGCTGTTTAATCAGGATCCACATTCCGCCATACCCTATTTTAAGAAAGCTATTAAATCATCTCCTCGCGATGAGCAGTTGCTGTATAATTTAGCCGGGGCTTATTATGTCACATCGCAACCTGGCCTGGCTAAAAACACCTTGAATACGCTGCTGAGGATTAATCCTCAGAACCAGGATGCCAGTCGACTGTTAAGAAAAATCTCACAAGTGGATTCATGAAAAAAGCTGTTTTTTACAGTATACTATTTTCCTTTGTTGTTATCTTCTTTGCCGTGGTTGAAATTGGTCTCAGGATTGCAGGAATCGGATTGGATTTTTCGCTGGTTGTACCTCACCCGGAAAAGCCGGATTTCATCATGTCCAATCCCAACCTTGCCGGAAAATATTTCAATGATCCGGAGCTCAGTGAATTTGGTTATGAAAATGTCGTTCTAAAGAACAAGGTGCCTGGTACATTTCGCATTGTGGCATTGGGCGCCTCCACCACCGCTGGATTCCCCTATTTTTACAATGCAAGTTTTCCTGCAATGGTCAAACAACAGTTGCAGGACCGATTCCCGGAACAACGTATTGAACTGGTAAATCTTGGTATGTCCGCGATTTCTACCATGTGTATAAGGGACATGAGTCATGAGTTATCCAGGTTTGATCCCGACGCTGTTGTTATTTATTGTGGGCATAATGAGTTTTATGGTGTGATGGGTGCCAATTGGGGTGTGAAAGCACTCAATCAGACCTGGCTGAAGCAACTGGTACTTTCACTTCGGAAGTTCAGGTTGTATCAATTGATTTCGTTAGTGATGGCTCAAACTGGAGATAGTAATATATCATCATCAACCCTCATGGAACGACTTTCCAGGGATAAACCATTTTCGATGGATGATCCCAGAAGAGAGCGTACATTTGCACAGTTTAGCACCAATCTCAGCCGTATTGTAAAATCCGCAAGAAAATCTGCTCCTGTCTATCTCTGTACTGTTACGTCCAATGAAAAGGATCAGGAACCTTTCTCCGCCCCTTCGACAGCATATGTCAAAGGGTTAGGTTTTCTTGAATCCGGCTCCCTGGATTCAGGAAGGGTTTATCTGACAATAGCGAAAGATGAAGATGAGTTCCCCTTCAGGGCACCTGATAGGATAAATGAACTCATTAAAACAATCGCACATAATGAACAGGTGACACTGGTTGATATTGATTCCCTTTTCCGGGCGCAATCGGAGGATCATCTCCCTGGGAAAAACCTGTTTCTGGAACATGTGCATCCAAACCTGTACGGTAACAAAATCATTTCTGAGGAAATAGCGGCAAAAATTGTTGAAAAGCAATTCAAGGATCATGATAGCAACGGGTACACTTCCAGTTGGAGTTACTTGCAATACATAACACAACTGGATACGGTGGCTGCTCACATGCAATTATCCATCCTCATGGATAACCCACCATTTACAAACACGCCCGGAATTGGACTTTCCAGCATTCAACCAGCGAATAAAATTGAATACATTGCCAGGCAAATGCTCTCACAAAAATTGAATTACTATACGGCTCATATGGCCATGGCATCCTATTACCGTGAAATGGGATTAATTCAGGATGAAATCCATGAATACGCTGCCATTGTGGAAGCATTCTATTTTGAGCCTGTCGTGCATAAGACCTATATATATGCATGCATACAGGCACAACAATTTGATGTAGCTGAAATGGCTGTCCATCGCTTGCTCAAGATTTATTCAAATAATCCATATGGGAATAAGTGGGCAGGCATCCTTGCCGTAAACAGACAGGATAGTCGTGCTGCTCTGCCTTATCTCATGCGCGCAAAACAATTAAGGGATGATAATCAGGTAAGATATAATTTGAGTGGTGCCTGGATCCAGCTGAATGATTTTACACGTGCACGAGCAGAACTGGATACCATCCTCATGCGGGATCCTCATCATGAAAATGCCCGTTCACTTCTCGTGCGTCTCCCCAATTAACACGTCTTAGCCAAACATCCCTCTAGAAAACAGTATAGATGAAGGGTGCCAGGGCGGACCCCTCAGCAAACACAGCTATGATCCCCAGGAGCAAGAGAATGATGACAATGGGTGCGAGCCACCATTTTTTTCGGATCTTCATAAAAAGCCAGAACTCTTTCAGGATCGATAATTTGCTCATTTAAAACATCCTTTCCATGTTCGATGGGTGATCTTTTTTAATCCAGAATGAATCAGAATTGGTTGAAGGAACCTTTTTCACTATCCGTTTCACGAGTCCGATAGGAGTCAGGACAAAATAGAATACAATGGCCAACAATATGTGTATAATGATAAATCCGATGATTCTGACAATGACCATCCACGGATAGTAAATCAGTTTTAGCGGCCACTGGAAAAACAGCGCGCTCAGAATGATGAGGATGGACAGTGTTGCGATTCCATGAATTTCGGTGTGATGCCGTAGGACTGAATAGACTCCGTATGCAAACACAATCCCGGCAAGGATAAGCCCAAATGACTGGATGGCTTTACGGCTTTTATCAAATTGTACATGATCAATCCAGGGCATAGGTCTGTCTCCAATTAATGGTATCAATCCATTCAGGTTGTTCTTTTTTATCCAGGAGAAAGTCTCCAAGGATGAGGTAATCCATTTCCGTTCTCATAAAGCATTTGTAGGCATCCCCAGGGGATTCAACAATGGGTTCACCCCGAACATTGAAGGATGTGTTTACAATGACAGGGCAACCTGTTCTCTTCTTGAATGCAGAAATGAGTGCATGGTATTTAGGATTTGATTCCTTAGATACGGACTGAATTCTTGCTGAAAAATCTACGTGGGTCACGGCAGGGATAGACGACCGTTTCTCGTTTAGTTTATCCAAACCTGTTTTTTGGGAATGAAAATCACCCAATTGATGTTTTTTCAATACATCCGCCACCAGAAGCATGTACGGACTTGGTCGGTCAATATCAAACCAGTCAGAAATATCCTCCTCCATCACAGATGGTGCAAAGGGACGGAATGATTCCCTGTATTTAATTTTCAGGTTCATGGTTCTCTGCATTTTTTCGGATCGGGCATCGCCAAGAATGCTACGGTTTCCCAGGGCTCTTGGACCAAATTCCATGCGTCCCTGGTACCATCCGAGTACCTTCCCGTTTTCAATGATTTCTGCACCGGTGTCGGAGGCGTTTTCTATTGATGTATGCGGGATATTATGTGTCGTTAGAAATGATTCAATCGATTCCATTGAATATTCCTCACCGAGATAGGATCCATGCTGATTATCAGGATACACGGTAGATCTTTCATTATTCAAATAGCCATGATAAGCCATGAGGGCTGCCCCCAGCGCTCCTCCTGCATCACCTGCAGCAGGCTGGATCCATATACTATCAAACTGCCCACTTCGGAGGATTTTTCCATTGCTCACGCAATTCAATGCCACACCTCCGGCCATGCAAAGATGTTTCTTCCCGGTGGTTTTTTGGATATGTCTCACCGTTTTCATCATCACATCTTCTGTTACTTCTTGGACAGACCGAGCCAGATCCATATCCATCTGGGTAATGGACGATTCCGGTTTCCGAGGTGGTCGATCAAACAGAGTATGCATTTTTGATCCGGTCATTGTCAAGCCAGTCTCATAATTAAAGTAATCCATGTTCAACTGATAGGAACCATCATCTTTTACTTCAATGAGGTTATCCAGAATTACCTGAACGTATTTTGGTTCTCCGTAGGGAGCAAGTCCCATAACTTTGTACTCACCTGAATTGACTCGAAATCCAGTCAAATAGGTGAAGGCAGAATAAAGAAGCCCAAGTGAATGAGGGAAATGCTGTTCTGCCAGAATTTTAACGGAATTTCCTTCCCCTACACCCCAGCTTGTAGTGGCCCATTCCCCTACACCATCCATGGTAAGAAATGCAGCGTCTTCAAAGGGGGAAGGGAAAAATGCAGATGCAGCATGGCTTTCATGATGCTCCGGGTACAAAATCGTGCCTGTAAAACCCAATTCTTTTTTTATAGAATCACCAATCCACAGTTTTTCCTTAAGCCATACAGGCATTGCTTTCCAGAATGACAGGATACCTTTTGGGGCATGATTCAAATACGTTTCAAGCAGGCGCTCGAATTTTAAAAATGGCTTGTCATAGAAAGCTACCGTGTGAATATCATTTATGGTAAGACCTGAAGATCTCAGGCAGGATTCTACAGCATGAGTTGGGAAACCAGCGTCATGTTTTTTCCTGGTAAACCGTTCTTCCTGTGCTGCTGCTACAATCCGGCCGTCCTGCACAATGCAGGCAGCGGAATCATGATAATAGGCTGAGAGCCCAAGGACATTTATACTGTCTGTCAAACCGGTTTCAAAGGATTAGCGATTGAAAAATCAACAGGAAATATAGTGAGCTGAAATGACTATCCGCTATGAAATCACCAGATGAGTTGTCTAATCAGATCTGAAGTTTATCTCTGAGCAATTGATCCAGTTCCAGTTCAGGCTTTCTCAATATTCGTTGAACGATAGGATTTGGATCGAAGGAAAGACGTGGACCTGCAAGGGTAATATCCAGAATAATGTGGTTCATGGCTATTTCAGTAATGGCCTGGTTCTGGGTCCAGATTGATCGACTGTCTTCCGTTTCTATGGCACTTCCCATGACGGTAATGACCTGATCAGCCACAAGAATAACTTTTGGATTCCACACCGATTCCAGTTCAGCCTGTTTTAGTCCATAACTCACGGTTTCACCAAATTCATAGGGCAACTCACAGAATGAAAACAGGGTAATCTCCACTCCCCTTTTTTCTGCTTCTTCCAGCTCTGATTCAAGGTAAGCGATTTCACTTGCCCAGGCGCTCAGGAAAACTTTGCTCTGGGCATTTACAATCACTTCTCTCATTTTCAGGATCAAGTTCCTGTACCCATGAATATGCCAGAAATCAAATGCTTCATCATCCGTATTCAGATCATCGAAGGCATTTGTCAGTCCCTGGATTCTATCAGAATGCAGGTGGCCGAAGTGCTCGATAAGGGATGAAGGTGACAGGGGAACATACCTTTTGGGGTTTTCACCTATGGAGTTGATTATACCGGATGTTTCCAGACGTGATAACACCGAATAGATCGCTGAACGTGGGATACCCGATTGATGACTGATTTCATACCCGGTGCTTGGTGATTTTTTTACCAGGGATACATAGGCTTTACTTCCATTTGATGATAAACCAAATTCCTGAAGTAATGCCAGAATGGATTGCTCTGTGCTGGAATTCATGCCTTACTTTCCCTTTATTTTTCTCTTGGGTTATCCAAGGATAAATCTTAATATTTCATACTAGTAACTCACCATTGAGTTACTAAAGTTAATCATTAATATTATTACTGTCATGCAAAAAAATAATTCCTGTTTTCATGCTGTATGAACACTCTGAGCGCGACCACAAACAATCAGGGCAGGAATGTTGACAGTTTGATTCTCAATCAACTCTACAATTACTTGAAAGTCTTAATACGGATTACAGTATGAAACGACTCACAGGAAAAATATCCATTCTTTTATTTTCCCTCATGACCATGGCAGTTGCAGGTACTACCGGAAAAATCGCCGGACGTGCCATTGACAGCCAGACCGGGGATCCACTCATTGGATGCAACATCCTTATCGAAGGGACCAGCATGGGCGCTGCTACTGACTTCGAAGGAAATTATTACATCATCAATGTTCCACCGGGAAATGTCACCGTTCGTGCCATGATGATTGGTTATTCCACCATCAGAATGACTGATGTGGAGGTGGCTGTAGATCTCACATCACAGGTTGATTTCGACATGTCAACAGAAGCCATCGAAGGTCAGGAAGTGACGGTGGTTGCTGAGAAAAAACTCATCAACAAGGATTTAACTGCATCCACTGCTGTCATCAGTGCAGACGATTTTGATGTGTTGCCCGTGACTGAGATATCAGAAGCTCTGGAAATGCAGGCTGGTTATGTAGATGGACATCTAAGAGGTGGAAGATCCGGTGAGGTTGCGTACTGGATCGATGGTGTTCCCGTGACAGATGTCTATGACGGCGGAACTGTTGTAGATATCAATAAAAATGCCGTGGAGGAAATGCAGCTCATCTCCGGAGCTTTCAACGCTGAGTATGGACAGGCCATGAGCGGTATTGTGAATATCGTTACAAAAGACGGGTCAAATGAATTTGGCGGGAATATCTCCATGTACAGCGGAGATTTTGTTTCACAACACAACAACATCTTTCTCAACATTGATGATATCAACATGTTATCCACGCGGAACATCGAGGGAAACATTGAGGGGAGTATCATCCCTGATAAGCTTTTCTACTATATCAATGGACGATACATTCATTATAAAGGAATCTATGAGGGACAGCGTCGATATAAGCCTCATTCACTTGTGGCAATTTCCCAGAATCCTGAGGATAACAGCTATGTTTCCTATATCATTGGATCAGATGACTTCATTGATTCCTTGATCGTAGTAGAAGTGCTCGGTACCGATGCAGGGAATGCACAGATGTTTGATTCCACTTATACCAAACTTAAAAACGCCCATACTGATCCAGTAGGCGACAACGAATACGTAGCCATGGACTGGAACGAGAAGGTTTACGGTCAATTAAAACTTGTTTATAAGTTTTCTCCGTTTTCAAAGATCAAGTATACCATCATCAACGATAATGTGGATTATCAGGAGTATGACCGAGCCTACAAATACAACCCGGACGGTATCTTGACTCGACATCGAAAAGGGCTCACTCAATTACTTCAATACCACCATTCACTTGGGTCTGCAACATTCTTTACCCTTGGGTTGACGCGGTTTAACAAAACCTATTCCCATGCCACTTATGATAATGATAACCGACACCTCTATGTTCATTCAGCCCTTAATGTAAACCAGCCGTGGAGCTTTAATACATTTGGAACTAATAATGAGGTGTTTAACCGAACAACCATTACCCAGACTATCAAGTTTGATATAACCAGCCAGGTGAACAAGTCCAACATGGTGAAAGCCGGGATCGAATTCAGAAATCATGACTTGGATTATTCCAGCATAAATCTTCAACCCACTACTGCAAAGATTGCCATTGACCCCCTCTTTGATGGTGGTTTACTGGGAGAAGTCCTTGAAATGCCTGATTCCACCATCCATTCCAGCTCATACCAGTTTAATCCAACTGAATTCAGTTTCTATATACAGGATAAACTGGAGCTGGATGAACTCATTATTAATATGGGATTCCGGTATGATTATTTTGATCCAAAAGGACGAATTCTCAGTGATCCCACAGACCCATCTGTCTACAATCCAATTCGACCTGAAAACCGGTATGAGGATGTAAATGAAAATGGGATTCAGGATCCTGGTGAACCGGTGGTTACTCTGGACGATCGTCTCTCCTACTGGTACAAAGGAACATCCTCAAAATCCAAAATAAGCCCCAGGCTTGGCGTATCCTTTCCATTTACCAACACAGGCGTCATCCATTTTTCTTACGGACATTTTTTCCAGATACCACGTTTTGAATATCTCTACCAGAACCCCGATTTTGATCTTGGACAGGGAACCGGGAACGTTGGTGTGATCGGGAATGCAGACCTGAGACCGGAAAAGACTGTCAGTGGCGAGCTGGGTCTCCAACAGCAAATCGGAAATGATTTTTCCCTGGACATTACCGGCTATTTCAGGGATATCCGTGATCTTACAGGCACACGTGCAGACCAGATTACCATGTTCGGAGGTGCCTCCTCATACAGTAAGCTTGTGAATTCAGACTTTGCCTACATCCGAGGTGTGGTGTTATCCCTTTCCATGCGCCCAGTGAATGGGATCAGCGGAAATATAGATTACACGTACCAGATAGCCAAGGGCAGTGCATCGGATCCGAACCAGGCACAGGAAGCCATTGCCGGTGGAAACCTGCCTGAGGTTCAGTTGATTCCATTGAACTGGGATCAGACCCATACCGTGAACGGATCCATATCCTATTCCACAAAATCCTACGGTGCCAGTGCCATTGGACGGTTCGGAAGTGGGTTGCCTTACACCCCGGAATCGGTAGAGGATATTTCCTCCCTGGTTCAGAATTCAGGTAGAAAACCCATTACATGGAATGTGGACTTTCGATCTTATTACACGCCACGAGTACTGCCTGGACTCACCGTGTTCCTTCGTGTATTCAATCTCTTTGATCATCTTAACCATAATACTGTTTACGATGATTCCGGTGTTGCAGATGAAACCATTGATATTCTCCGTGCGAATAACACCAACCCAACAGAGGTCATCAATACCATCGACGAATGGTTTTTGAACGCCACACATTTTTCTAATCCAAGACGTGTTGAAATAGGAGCTTCCTATGCGTTTTAGTCGAACACTTATAATTCTCCTGCTTTTTTGTATGATTGGATCGCTGATGGCTCAGCAATCATCCGGACGACAATTTCGTCGGACCGGAATTCATAATGGTAACCTTGTACGAACCGTATTTGGAAACTGGGGCGTTTTAGGACAGCCTGCCGATGAGGGTCCTCGTGGCGCATGGATCAATGACAACAATGGGTATATTGGTGATGTGAGCCCCCTTATTGGTGTGGAAGTCACCACCACCGATACAGCAGGAAATCCAGTCACATTTCATTCAGTCGTGGTACCTCCGGTGGATCGACCAACCCAGGGAGGGTCAGAAGAATCGCCCCAGGGAAAATTCTGGGGATTTGAACCTGTTTCTGGGTATTTGAATGAAACCCAGGAGCGGATTGCCATGAGCACAGATCCCACTACCTGGCCTCCATACTGGCCGGATAAGACTGATGACCAGAGTGATCCGGGATGGCCCGGGTCCTGGAATGGATACTTCGGGAAAGACCTCCAGAACATTCAGCAGGAAAGCTATTTCGTCATGGATGATGCCAATGACGAGGAATTCAATTTTGCCCAGTACAACGAACATGGTGTTTCATTCAAGCCCAGTTCTGTGGATCCAACCATGACAGGACTAGGACTGGAAGTAAGCGTTCGTGGCATGCAGTGGCAGCAGTTTCTCGCCCAGGATTGCATATTCTGGTTGTATGAAGTGGAAAATAAAAGCACAACGGATTACCAGAAAGCCACGTTCGGCATGCTTGTTGGTACCTATGTCGGTGTCACCGGTGAAGAAGACCGTGGAGAATATGATGATGACTGGTCCTTCTTCGATGTGAACGATGATATTACCTACACAGGTGATTTTGATAACAACGCTGATAGAAATCCAAAATGGGTTGGCGATGTGGGAATGGTTGGTTATGCATTCCTTGAAAGTCCCGGAAATCCTTTCGATGGCATTGACAACGATGGTGACTACGATAGTTACGAGGGATGGGCTTATGCACCCCTGTTCGAGGAAGAGGATTATGATTCCACCATTGTGAACGTGGGTGATGTGGTTATACTTATTGATGAGAATTATGAACGCAGTCAGTTCACTATTCCAAATGTGGATTCCATTATTGTAGAAACCAGCGGGCATTCAATCACACTTTTCCCCGGTACCACATCCCTGGTAGAAGGAAACTCCATCCAGATATCCCAAAACCGTGAAGGTGTGAATCCAAATGCCTACGATGGGTATGACAATGATCTGGACGGGCTGATCGATGAGAATTATTACCTTCATTACAGGCAGCGTCGTGTGGATCAAAATGGTGTCATCCTCTTTGATGAATTAAATCCACGCGCCTATGTGGATTATTTCACCGGACTTGGCAGTACCAATGAACTCATCGATGAAAATCGTGATGATGGCATTGATAATGATGGTGACTGGGATCCGGAATACGATGATGTTGGTTCCGATGGTGTCGCCGGTACACAGGATTTTGGTGAAGGTGATGGTGTACCAACACCCGGTGAACCAAATTTTGATGAAACAGATGTGGATGAATCTGATCAGGTGGGTCTCACCAGTTTTGATTACTTTACCCCTGCCGGTGAATATCCCATGCGATACGATGAACAACTTTGGGATCGATTTAAACCAGGCTTTTTTGATACACCCAGCTCTATCCAGGGTGGTGTACCCATTGCAGGAGAAGATGGGGACTTTATCTACGGTTCCGGATTTTTCCCACTTAGAGCGGGAAAAACAGAGCGTTTTTCCGTGGCGCTGGTTTACGGGCGCGACCTGGATGAGCTAATTGACAACAAGCGAACAGTGCAGAATATTTATAACAATAATTATCGTTTTCCCCCTCCTCCTATCAAACCGACCCTAACAGCGGTTCCGGGAGATGGTCATGTTACCCTGTACTGGGATAGAGTGGCCGAAACGAGTGTGGATCCCATTACCAAGGATAAGGATTTCCAGGGATACAAGATTTACAGGGCCACCGACGCCAATTTCAATGATGTGCGAAACGTCACCAACGCTCACGGCATTGTAGAGGGGTATTCACCCATCGCCCAGTACGACCTGGATGACACACGGGAAGGGTATTTCTACCCATCCAATACCCTTTACCAGGAAACACAGGGATACAGTTTTTACCTGGGCGATAATTCCGGTTTGCAGCACAGTTATGTTGACAATGAGGTGGTGAATGGCAGAACCTATTATTATGCCCTAGTTGCTTACGATCGTGGTGAAGAGGACAAGGATATTTTCCCGGCAGAGAATACGAAGTTCATTTCCGTGCTACCCAGTGGGGAAATCATTACCGATATCAATACCGCTGTTGTCACACCCACAACAAAGGCTGCGGGATATGATCTTGAAACGGAAATAACTGTAGAGAAAACCATGGGGATTGCCACCGGTGATCTCTCAATCGAAATTGTGGATGAAACAAGGCTCACAGGACACGAATATGAAATCACATTTGTGGATCAATCCACCGATGGTATCGACAATGATGGCGATTGGGACCCTGTCACGGATGATGTTGGGTCAGACGGCATAGCCAATACCATGGATGCAGATGGTACGGAATTGAATGGAAGACCCGACCCTGGAGAACCTGGTGTGGATAAACTGGACTCCGATGAATACACCAGTGTTACAACGTATTATACGGTCAAGGACTTGAATACTATTGAAGTACCATTCACTCCGAATGATACTCTCACTGTTTCCATTCCTTACATGAATTTGATTGGTTCATCTATTGTGGTGAAAAACAGTATAGGAAATACTATTCCTGAATCGGACTATGTGGTGGATACCACATTCGGTCGGATTCGAGGTGCGACTCCTGGATCCCTGGGTGAAGATGAACATACCATTTCCTTCCTGCACTACCCCGTATTCGAAAATCCTTATATACACAAATCCACCTGGACGACAGAATCCTCTACCCCTTACGTCACAGAGACTCAAGATTCAAAAGTCTTTGATGGTGTCAGAGTTAATTTTGAAAACGACTGGGCTATTAATCCCATCGACTCTCTCACCTACTGGTGGACCACGGAAGACGGAGGACAAACCTGGGACAAAAATAATGGAGATTCAACGTACTTCTTTACGGTTGGACTCCAGAGTTTTCCCCCGACACTAATTCCCAAACGCTTCCCAAGCGATTACATGATTGTGTTTTCAGATGACCTTGCTTTTGGAAAAACCAGTGTGTTGCCAAACCTGGATGATGGGGACCCAACGAATTTCAGGATTTACAACACCACCATGAATAAGGAAGTGAAGTATTATTTACTGGAACCTGCCTCATCCCGCCCCAGTGTGCTTGATCATCTGGACGTGATTTACCTGTTTGACCCGGATTATGCAGATACATCAACCTACCATTATGGTTGGTCACTTACCTTCACTCGCAGGCAATCCCACAGTGATTCAGCCATGTTCAACTTCGGTGATGGTGATTCGTTGTTCATATCCATGAGTAAACCATTTAGAGATGGGGATACATACCGCTTTACAACACCGGTACCTGACATTGTCGAATCGGAGATCAAAACGGATATGGATGATATTAAGGTGGTTCCAAACCCCTATTTTGCTGCCCATGAGTTTGAGGCGGCTCTTGCCCCGGGAATTTCAAGTGGACGAGGGGAAAGAGAAATCTATTTTACTAACATCCCACAGGATGCTACCATTCACATCTTTACAGCTCGTGGTCAGCATCTGGAAAGTATTGATCCCACCATGGATATACATGATGGTACCGTCACCTGGAACCTGAAAACAAAGGAAAACCTTGATATCGCCTACGGTGTATATTTTTACATTGTGGATTCTCCCTCCGGCGGTAAAAAATCCGGAAAGTTTGCGGTAATAAAATGAAGAAGACACTATTTATTCTTGTGATACTTTCGTTCCTCTTCAGTCAATCAAAAGTTGGCACAACTGCTGCACAATTCCTGGGGATTGGTCTGGGCCCATCAGCTGTGGGGATGGGTGGCGCCTCCACCAGCATGGCTACCGACCCTTCTATCCTGTACTGGAATCCCGGTGGGATGTCCCGACTCTCAAATAGTCAGGTACAGTTTTCCAAGATGGACTGGTTGGTGGATACAGAGATCAATTTCATCGGTGCAGTAATTAAATTGGATCGAAGCAATGCACTTGGATTGTATTTTTCTCAGCTTGATTACGGAAAAGAGGAAATAACAGATTTGTATAACCAGGATGGGACAGGGTTGTACTGGAAAGCATCCGATATAGCTGTAGGTATATCCTATGCCAGGAATCTAACGGACCGCTTCTCTATCGGTGGTACAGGGAAAGTGATTCACCAGCAGATATACAATGAGAAAGCATCCGGCTTTTCCATGGATGTGGGGCTCCTGTATTACTCTCCCAACGATAGATATCGTCTTGGAATGAGCATTTCGAACTTCCTCGGAACCGATATGTTCATGGATGGCAAGGATCTGTATCGACAGATAGACCTGGATCCTGATGCTGAGGGACACAATGAAACAATTGTAGCCAAGATGAAAACCGACCCATGGCCTTTGCCGCTTCTCTTTCGCGTTGGGCTGTCATCCAGATTGATCCAGGCTGGAGCTTTTCGCCTCACAGGTGCTGTGGATGCCCTCATTCCCAGCGATGATGTGGAAACCCTGAACCTTGGCTTTGAAGCTGCCTTCCTGGAGCGGGTATTTGTACGCGCCGGCTATTCTGATCTTGGGAAGACAGACAGCGAAACAGGTATAACCATGGGTGCCGGAGCGAAAGTGTTCACGTCCGGCATGTCCCTGACAGTGGATTATTCCATACAAACATTTGGTTTGTTCGGGTCCATTCCCCACTGGGGGCTTTCAGTCTCGTTTTAGCCAAACAATTGGGGATTGACCGAGATGTGACAGATGGGTCTGTTCCCATTGCGAGCCGTATCACGTCGTTATATATTCGCCGATCAATTTCTTTGAATTAAACAGGAACTTGAGTAATTTTACATATTAGTAACTCAGGTGTGAGTTACTAATAACTTTCGAAAGTTTTCACTAACACAGGAGATCAAAATGACTAAAAAAGCTATCATACTACTTTTAGTGATGGCATCCAGTTGGGCTCTTGCTGATGTAACCGTTACATTCTATGCAAACTCCAGTACCGTACAGGGAGTCACCGATTCAACCGGTGGCGTGGACCTTCGCGGTGCCATGCAGGGATGGACAGCAGAAGCTGACCCAATGATGAATGATGGTGGGGATTACTGGAGTCTTGAATGGACATTTCATGACTCAACAATCGGTACCAACGTTGAATACAAATTTGGTTATACCGTCAAGAACCTTGATGGCACTTTCACCAGCTACTGGGAAGATACACCAAACCGTGTTCTCACGGTGCCCGCATCAAATGAAATGCTCGATATGCAATATGTGAATGCAACAGAAGCTCCATTTGAAGATGCCGTGGATTCCATCGATGTCTATTTCCGCGTAAACATGAGTGAACAGGGAGACTTCAACCCTGACGTGCACACTCTTTCTATTGCTGGAAACTTCCAGGGATGGACTCCCGGTGCATCGCCCATGACACAGGAAGGAACGTCATCTTACTGGAACCTTCATGCTCGCTTTGCTGCTGTAGGCGATACAGCCAACATCGAAATGAAATACACCTGGGGTGCATGGGATGGAACCGAAGAAGCAAACAACCGTGTATACAGCGGTATTATGGCTGACACAACCATCCAGTGGGTTTACTACAATGATGAAGCACCTATTCCTTACAGCCCTGACGCAACTCTGTCCAGCTTTACACTGGAAACAGACCTGTCAAACGCTGTTGAAAGAAATGGGTTTGTCCTTGGTGATACCCTCATCGTGAAATATGGTTATGGCGGTACCCAGACCACAGTGATGATTGATACACTGACTCAGGTACCTCTTTCTTATACCTATTCTTGGACAGCCACTGACCTTGGTGTCAATCTTGAACGTGGTCTTTACTATCAGTACTACCGCATCAAGAATGCTGTTGAATATCGCGAAGTCTATTTCAACTTTGCCTATGATGGCGATGACAATGCTCTTGCAGAACGTCGCTTCCACAGCCTGGACGGCGCATCAGATGGCGGTACATTCACTCTCACAGATGATGTGGATTCAAATGTCGATGAACGTCGTATGCCTATTTTCCGGAATGCATCACCACTTGGTGATACACTCACAGTCACATTTACCTGTGACCTTCGTCCGGCTTATTATCAGGTACTTTCAGGTGACTCCCTTATGGATATCCAGGGAACATTCCACGTTCTGGATCCAGACAGTGTATTTGCCTGGGGTGTATGGATGAATGGACCGGCTGCTGCCGATGGTGGTTGGACACAATGGGGAGGAACACTTCAAAATACAGCTGAACAGATGATGCATGATGATGGTACTCACGGTGATGAAGTTGCCGGAGACAGCATTTACACAGTTCAGTTTTCATATGAAGCCACAGACCCGGTAGGCGTCGAATTCAAATTCGGTATCCATGGTGGTGACAATGAATCCGGTTATGGATTGAACCACATTGAAAATATCGATGTTGCAAGTCCTGTAGTTGCATCTTCCTTCGGTTCTATCAACCCGAACAAATACGATGCATGGGATTATGACACAAATATGCCTGCTCTTGGTATTGATAATGTAAGTGGTATTGTACCTGCAGAATTCTCTCTGAGCGATAACTATCCAAATCCATTCAACCCAACGACCAACTTTGAGTTCACATTACCGGTTGCGTCTGATGTGGTTGTTTCGATTTATAATATCCTTGGAAAAGAAGTGGCAACACTCCACAACGAATTCGCAAAACCCGGTACATATTCTGTAACCTGGAATGGTCAGAACAACAACGGTGTTGCAGTACCAAGTGGAATGTATTTCTACGAATTAAAAGCCGGTTCCTTTACTCAAGTAAAGAAAATGACCCTGCTCAAGTAGGTTACGATCTATATTGAAAAAAAGGGGCTCGAATGAGCCCCTTTTTTATTTCATTAATGTAATGGCTCTCGATGAGCTGTAAGACACTCCCACCACATTTAATATATAAATCCCCGAAGCATGTGAGTTTAAATCCAGATTCACTCGATGTTCACCCTGAATGAAAAATTTCGAATCAATCAAAACTGATTGACGACCCTTCAAATCCACAAGAGATACCGTAATATTCTGAGCAGTGGGATTTACCATTATAAACCGGGTCTGACCATTAAAGGGGTTTGGATAATTAGGTTTGATTGTCAACTGATTCGGTAGGATTGATTCTTCTGGATGCACAGTAATTACGGCCGTTCCTGATCCCTGCACGAGTGTATACCTTAGATTAGATGTAAGTTCACCATAGTTCTCTCGATCACCGTTTGGCCAGTGAACCACAATGGAATCGATCGATTCAACTGACCCCAGTCCAAAATGCTGAATGAGGGAATTTTGAGAACAATACCCATCCCCTGCAGTGATATATCTTTTTTGCAATATGGAATCCATATAGCATTTTACAAGACTGCCGATTCCCTGGGAATTTGATTGTGAACTTTCCAGCCTGAACTGTATCCAATTATTGTCGTTAACCGTTGTGTTTTCATATAGAATGATAGATCCCTCGGTGGATGAATGCCCTACAAGTACCATATCCAGATCACCATCGTTATCCAGATCCCCCACAGCCGATCCAATGCCATTATTCCAGGATGCAATACCGAGAGAATCTGCCAGATTGATGAATGTCCCATCACCCTGGTTATGATAAAAAGAATTGGGTACCTGACCGAAACCGGACTGGTTGTTGTTGTAGAGATCCAGCCAGCCATCATTATCGCTATCGAAAAAGAAAATACCCCATCCCATGCTCTGGGCCTCATCCTCAACACCTGCTGATGCAGCTATTTCCTGAAATTGACTGCCCTGGTTTTGATAAAGGGAATTGGCATTCAGATTCGTGGCGTACATGTCCAGTGTGCCGTTCCGATCATAATCGCCTACGGCTACACCCATTCCCATGACCTGAGATGCGGTACCAGAAAGAACTGAGATATCAGTAAACAACCCGCCATCATTCCTCAGGAAGATATTTCCACGGTAGCCATCCTGGGTAATAAACAGGTCATCATCCCCATCCTCATCATAATCGATGAACGTAAGACCCATGACCAATCCACCGCTGGTAGGACCTGTGGCATTCATCTGGGATGCCATTTCTACAAAAGTCCCATCCCCATTATTTACATACAGCCTGTTCGAAAAACGCAATCTGCCCACATAGAGATCCAGCCAGCCGTCACGGTTAACGTCGCACCAGGCTCCACCCTCAACGTCACCGGGTACATTGATGCCTGCCTGTGATGTCACATCCTGAAACGTCCCATCCCCACTATTCATATACAGGTAGCTGTTATTTGAAAAGGCACCAATGAAAAGATCTGGGTAACCATCTCTGTTATAATCACCTGAAATTGCCAACCGGCCCTGGCTGGAATTGTTAATCCCTGCTTCATCAGACACTTCTTCAAATGTCAGATTTCCCAGATTTTTAAACAGCAGGTGTTCCCCGTCAAATCGGTCACATACAAAAATATCCTCAAGCCCGTCCCGGTTGTAATCAAACATACAAACGCCTTCTCCCATGATGGAGTAATCCACTCCCGCATCTGCGGCACGATTAACGAAGGACATCTGACCCAGCAGAAATTGAACGGATAATAGCACCCACAAACAAAACGGTGATGACCGGACAATTTTCCTTTTCTTTGACGGTAATTGGGCTTTTGTGCTGATATTTATCATTGTAATTTTTTATGATTTACAGACGATAAATTCGATACATGAACCTCCAAAAACCACAGTTTATTCTCTTCGTTTTCCTTCTCTTCTCCGGTCTAATTGCAGGTAGAAAAGATCCACTTCCAATGGATGTAAGGGTTTGGACACTTACCCAGGATACAGTCATAACAAACGATATCCTCCATCCTGAAAAACCCACATTCATCTATTTCTGGGCCACCTGGTGTCACGTCTGTGCCAAGGATATGCCCAAAATGGAATCCCTGGTGGATGAATTTGGAGATGACGTCCATTTTATCTCCATCTCCCATTTTGACAAACGAACCTCCCTGGAAAAAATCCTCTCCAAAAAACCTGACTTCATGGACACATACTTGGATGGCATTGATCGCCTGTTTGGCGCAGCGGGGATTCCAGCCACTCCTACCGTGATGATTATAGATTCAGACAGGAATACGATTTACAAGGGATATGGCGGTAAACGTAAATACAAAAGTGTCATTAAAAAATTGTTGAAAGATTAAATGAATCCCTGGAAAAACACCATCCTGCTTCTGCTGATCCTTGTCGGTAAATGGGGATTTGCACAGGGCGGTATCAGCTGACGACGCCCCGTACTTCCCGGCGGGAATACTTTACAGCACACGGTAGGGGAATCAGAACAATTGTTCTTCAGTCTGTCCCACTACTATGAATACCTGGCTTATCCCATGTATGGGACTCGAACCATTCCCAATATCAATAAGGAACGGACCAATGCCAGTACCACCACACTTATGGTCTCCTATACCTTCGCAGAGGATTTGGGATTTTCTGTTATCCTTCCCTACCAGACCATTTTAAATGAGAAAGTGCTTTTCCGGGGTCAGTATAAACACCAGTATGATGGTGGTAAATATTTTCGGGAAACCCATGGATTTGGTGACATCATATTCATGCTTAGCAAAAGATTCACCACTCCATTTTCGTTGACTGTAACCGGTGGATTCAAGTTATCCAATGGCAATATCAATGCCGTGGATATCTATGATCAGCGGTTTTCCGATAACCTCCAGATCAGTACGGGGACGGTCGACCCCATCTTTGCGGTGTATTCAGATCGCACAATCGGACCTCTGGTTGCATCAGGAGGTGTATATACACGAATAGTACTTCGTGAAAACATTTATGGATACAGATACGGGAATGAATTGAATGTCGTCTCCGAGCTGCATTATAATCAAAATGAACTCTGGTTTGCAGGGATTCAAGGTCATTATCTCCTCACAACCCGTGACTCCTACCAGTATGGGAAAATCGCCCGGGAACGTGGTGGCAAATGGTTATATATCAATCCAAAATTTGGAATCAAACTCACGGAAGAATTCCATGTTGAAACCCAGCTTACGTTTCCCGTTTACCAGAATGTGAATGAAAGCCAGCTCACATCAAAATCTGCCCTCACCGTCACAGGGTCTTACCACTGGAACTGATATGAAGCATTTACTACTCCTGACACTTGCAGTTTTACTGGCTTCATGTTCATTGTATACCGATGATGAATCACCGGAAAACTATTATGAGTTCACGGACTTCGATATCCTGGAGCTTGGGAAAAATATCGCGGACTTGATTGCAGATCCCGTAAATCCATACGTTTACATAGCGGATTTCAATAACCATGTGATTGTCCGTATCAATACGGCTGGTAAAATGGAAAAAGACGGAGATGTCTGGGTGGGATCAAAGCCCACAGCCATGGATATATCCCCTGATAAAACCACCATGGTGGTTGCCCTGAATGGTGAATCGGCAGTAGCCGTTTTGGATTTAGCATCATTTCAGCTTGTGAAGAAGATTCCTGTTACCCTTATCAACCTCACGGATGTCACATACATTTCCAATGACCTTGTTTATGCATCATCTGAAACGGACCCAAGTGCCATTTCGTTGTCCCTGGTAGATTCAACGGAAGTGGGGCAATCGGTCCACAATGGCATTCTTGCGGCGAATCCCATGGATTCCACACTGTATGTTGCAACAAGTGTCACCGTAAAAAAATACGATGCCCGGGGAATGTTTGCCATTCAACTCCCATTCATTGCCGATCCTTATGGGTTCGATGCCATGATTCATGAGACTGTATTGAGTCACGATCTCCAGACACTTTATGTGGGAATGAGCGATAAAAACAATCCTCATGATGTAAAGAATGTGTGGGCGTATTCCACTGATGATTTATCCTTAAAAGGGAAGTACAAAATTAATTCTGCAGGTCTTGCCATGGGATTAACACCCGATGACAACACCCTTTTTGTGGCTCCCATGGATGCCGATGGCGCAGGCGTGTTTGTGGTAGAATTTGATGTAGACACAAAATTGGAAAGCCATTACTACATGACAAATGGGGACCTGAAATCAAAAGGGCTGGTGGTGGATACTTCCGGGGATTACTTGTATATCGCCATCAATTCTCCAGGGGACAATGATTCTTTCGAGCCCTACAACAGCAATTCCTTCGATCTGCAACGAATAACCATCGAACCCTGATTTCATTCCAGTAAAGGACCTTATAATATGAGGATTCCAATAACCGTCTTGTTCAGCATCCTTCTCCTGTCATGCGCCCCTAGAATTGTCACATTCTCTGTGTCTGTCCCGCCAGATACAGATACAGTGGTTGTGGTCGGTAATACCATAGAACTTGGCAACTGGGATCATGATCAGGCCATTCCCTTGGAGAAAATCAGTGACACAACATATTCGGTATCAATACCACTGAAACCGGGGACCTATATTGAATATAAATTCACCCGGGGAGCCTGGGACAAGGAAGCCCTGGCACCGGATTCAACAATCCCTGGAAATCACACAACAGTTATATCAAGAAAATCCTCATTTCATCACAAAATCCCACTTTGGAGAGATCAACGACACATGATCCAGATAGACAGAACAGCAGGAACTACAGGACACATTGATTATATCGATATGTATTCACCACAGCTTGATAATTCAAGAACAGTCTCAATCTGGTTACCGCCTTCCTACGAAACTGAACCAAATATATCCTACCCTGTTCTCTACCTTCATGATGGGCAAAATGTATTTTCGCCCTGGTGGTCTGTTTCCGGGAATGAATGGCACCTTGATGAAACGGTGACAGAGTTCATCGAACAGGGAAAAATGAGGGATATCATCATGGTGGCTGTGGATCACGGTGATCGACGAGGAGAAGAATACAGTCCCATGAATGATGGAACACTGTACAGCGCTTTTCTGATTGAAACTGTTAAACCATTGATTGATTCCACATTTCGCACACTGTCGGACCCGAAAAACACGGCTGTCATGGGGGCATCCATGGGTGGGATTATCTCCTTCCATCTTGGGTGGGAACACCCGGATGTGTTTGGGATTGCCGGTTGCCTTTCCCCGGCCTTCATTGTGGATGATGAAGAGATTGTAAATCGTGTGAAGGAAGATGAAGGACCCATCAAACCCACCCGGTTCTACATTTATAATGGAACTGAAGAGTTGGATGCAGAGCTTCAACCGTCTGTCTTACGAATGGTCCAGGCCCTGGAAAACAAGGGGTACTATAAGGATCAGGACTTTTTCTACCGGGTATTTGATGGAGCCTACCACACTGAACTGGCATGGGCAGAACAAAGTAAACTGTTTTTACTTGGAGTGTTTGGTTTACCCATGTAAAACCTGTTTTCAAGGGCATGTCCATTTCTTAACTTCCCCACCGCTATTTATAGCAAACCCAACCCTTATGTTGACTCCGTAGCTCAGTTGGTAGAGCAGTGGCCTTTTAAGCCATTGGTCGAGCGTTCGAGTCGCTCCGGAGTCACAATGAAAAGACCTATTCTGATTTATCAGGATGGGTCTTTTTATTATTACTGGATGAAGTTCTCGCCAATCGTAGACCCCGTATACGAAGTGTCGGGGCGCAGATTGGTCGCTCCGGAGTCACCCAACGATAAGCCTTGTTTCTCGACGAGAAATGAGACTTTTTTACTTACCTTTTAAGTTCGCCAGATCTTGACATAAAACGCAGAAATAGACAAAAACATAGCTCAATTAGTGTACACTTTTTAGAGTAGGGTCTTCGCCAAAACAGTGGTGTTCAAGAACAGTGTAGTGTCTCAAAACTCTCCCCTTTAAGAACCCACCTTCTGAAATGTATTCTAGAGGCGTCAGAAAGGATGGTAAATAGGACCACATGGGGCCAATTATGGGGGTGGGGTCACTGAATTGTCTCCCAACTGCAAAACACATACTTTAGGTGAAATTAATACCCGGCAACATTAAATTATCTACAATCGTGCAACTGCAATCTAACAGGGTGCAGTCAATTTTGATCCAACCGTTCAAATACTTTACGTCAAATCCGGTCGAAAACAGTGAGAAGAGAATCACCAAGAGGTTAATCTCTTCAATAGTATATATGTTGGTTGTTCTTACAATAGCATATGGGCAGAATAGTGCTTCCGGAGATTTACTTACTCATATAAACGATATCATAACTGCAATGCCAACCGGCCTTGATGGAGACGAATATGCGCATCCTAATTCAAGCGCTCAAGCAACCTGGCGTCGCATCATCCAAAACCTGCTTTCAGGAGCATATTCAACAGCCCACAGCCGTGCAGATTCTATAAACTATCAGGTGATTACATTTACTGAAACCACCACCACCCCGAATAAAACCCATTACATTTTGCAGCAAAAAAGCGGGTCCACAACCAATTATTGGGGAACATTCATTTTTAATCCATCGCCGCTAAGACAAAAACTTATTATTCAGTGTCCACATCCCATCAATGATACGAATACCGGAGAACAGGGACTTCACTTATACGTCTATTGTGGAGCAAAGGCTTATTTTTTAAGCGGAACAAATCGCTGCAACAGTTCGAGTTATTCATCGTGCAGCGGAACAACGGCAACGTGCACCGGTTCATCGGAGAGTTATCGTCAATCCGACCAAGCTCATAATGTGGATGGTACATACCAAATAACCACAGAAGAAATAATTACATCGATCAGTGATGCAGTTTTCATCCAGCCTCATGGATTTTCCAAATTGGAAAGCGATCCCGATCTAATTTTCAGTAATGGTACGAATTCAACACCATCCACAGACCATCTAAACACGCTGAAAACTAAACTATTAACCTTAGACAGTACGCTGACATTTAAGATTGCTCATATTGATAATGATTGGACAAGATTAGTAGGATTCACCAACACTCAGGGGCGTAAAATCAATGGAGAATCATCACCGTGCAATACGAGTGCAACATCATCCACAGGCAGATTTTTACATTTGGAACAGGCATATTCCAAATTAAGGAATAATGAGACTAGTTGGACTAAAGTAACGAAGGCAATTTCATTGACATTTCCACTTGATAATAGTATTGCTAATAGTCAAATAATGCAATTCGACGGTGAAAACGACTATATGTATTATTCTGATGATGCTGTCTTGAGCAAACTTGATGAGGCTTTGGATTACACAATAGAAGCGTGGGTATATGTTGCCAATGAAAGCGATATAGATGACTATGATAATATCCTTTGTCGTGAAGATGGTTTTCAACTTCGTTTGAGGAGTAACCGAAGACTCAATTTCAATATCTATAAAGGAAGTTCGACTTGGGGCAGTTATTCGTCCAATAATAACGCTATAACTGTTGGGGCCTGGAATCATGTTGCGGTTATCAGAAATACGGACTCTGATCCAAACACATTTAAAATGTATGTAAACGGTACGGATGTTTCAAGTAGTACCTGGCTTGGATCGCCAATGCAGGCCAATGGCGGCGATTTATACGTTGGCAGGGCAAACACTGATGCCAACCATTATAAAGGGTATTTGGACGAAATCAGAATAGAAACTTTAGCAGAATATCCTGCAAATTTGCGTTCTAATACTACTGATTCACCCTATTCATATACATATAATACAGCAGCCATATTTCACCTGGATGAAGGATCGGGAAACTATCAGACAAGCAATGAATCCGGGCATTATGCCAGGCTTGGAGATAATGGAGACGGCGATAGCTCCGAACCAACTTGGAGAGCGTGGAATTACTTATTTCAAGACTTGTCGCTGCCAGTTAGCTTAGTTTCCTTTGAAGCAAATGTTACACGGGCAAATGAGGTCCGGCTTGAATGGGTGACGGAGAGTGAAATAGAAAACCTTGGTTTTCTGTTAGAGCGAAAAGAGTCCGGCCGATTGGACTGGTCGGAGATTGCGAATTATATTACACACCAGGAACTTCGGGGGCAGGGGAATATTTCACACAGAACCGAATACTCATTCATTGATAAAACGATAAAGTTAGATCATACTTATGACTACCGCTTGGCGGATGTAAGCTATGATGGAGCAATCAATTATCATTCCATTTCGATTCTGAATGTAGTGACTGAAAATCTGCCATCCACATTTGCTGTTTACCAGAACTACCCCAATCCCTTAAATCCTATTACTACGATCGAGTACGATCTACCAGAGGACTGTCAGGTAAAATTGATGATTTATGACAATATGGGCCGGGAAGTAACCACCCTGGTTTCCGAAGCCCAGGATGCCGGTTTCAAATCAGTTCAATGGAATGCTACCAACGTCGCAAGCGGGATGTATTTCTACCAGATCAAGGCTGGGGATTTCATTAGCACCAAAAAGATGCTGGTTATTAAATAAGAAAGTGTTTTCCGACTAACCAAGTTCAGAAATGAGATACATTAATTAACATACCGTATAATAGGCGGATATTCACTATTCCTCGCCCAGTCTACGATTGGTTACTATTAAAAAGGTCCATGCTGAATTTTCAGTGTGGACCTTTTTTCAAAACTGGTTACAACGCTATCTATAACCATTCAGATGAGTTACGTTGCAGTAACCACATCAATATCTGTAATGGTAAACTTTACCTCTTTGTATCGGATTTCTAACGTAAAGCTATCCCCCACTTTTTTACCCATAATGGTTTGTCCAAAAGGCGAAAGATAGGTTAAGACAAGTGGGTAGGAATCAAATTCAAATTCGATGGGTCCAAGCAGATAATAGTCTTCTGGATCATCCTTCCCTTCTTCAAGGATGGACACCTTATTCCCAAATCCCACTGTATCCTTATCAATGTCGGATTCTTCGATGATTTTAAATGGGGAATGGGATTGCATGACCTGGATCTTGCGCACGATGAGGCTCTGTTCTTCCCTGGCAGCGTGATATTCTGCATTTTCCTTCAGGTCTCCCTGTTCCGCTGCATCCCTTATCCGTACGGCCGTATCCCTCTTCTTCTTCTCAAGAGTTTTCATTTCTTCTTCCAGTGCGCGGTGTGTGTCCCGCAAAATCAACGTTGCCATGGTTTCATTCCTATTTATAAAAGTGGTTGGATGTCATTGCTTTTCGCTGCAATGCATCGAAAAAATTACATGTGGCTTTAAGTGTAAACAAGATGCCGGTTTCTCATTGTCAGGGTTTTTAATAATGTATCAACAATAACACCTTTTCATATCTCCCAACTTCAAACGTATCAATTGAACTATTTATCTGACACTACTATTTTTGGTATTGATACAATGTCGGAAATGAAACAAAGCCATACCAATCAAACAATGAAACGATTCATATTTGTTTCTTTATTCCTGCTGTCTATATCATTTTGTCAAGAGAATTCGGATATATCCCGTGATTTCCCCACCATTGATTTACTCATCAAAAATGCCAAAGTCTATGGCTCATCAGAATACAATGGACAGATCGCTAATGTCTACATCGTTGGGAATAAGATCGCTCATGTTGGTCGTGCTGAAAACAGTAAACTTGATATAAGGAAAATCATAGATGGGACGAGGTACATCCTCTCTCCGGGGTTTATTGACCTTCACTCTCACGGTGATCCTTTGAACGACCCTGATTTTGACAACTTCCTCTCCATGGGTGTTACAACAATCACCCTGGGCCAGGATGGTTTCAGTCCGGATGATTTGCCTCAGTGGATTGACGAAGTGAACAAACTGAAAACCGGACCGAATATTGCTATGTTTGTGGGACACAGTATACTTCGGAATGCAACGGGTATTAGGGCTGCCAGGGATATATCAGCAGAACAAGAACAGAAAATGGATTCATTGCTATCTGAATGGCTGCCACTGACCTTTGGCTTGTCCACTGGACTGGAATATCACCCTGCCATTCATGCGGATACAGATGAATTGGTATCGCTGGCACGTGTCGTTGGTAAATACAATCGTCTCATTATGAGCCACATGAGAAACGAGGATGATGATAAACTTCTTGAATCCATCAGCGAGCTCATTGCTCAGGGGAAATTTGCAAATGTGCATATATCCCACCTTAAATCTGTCTATGGAAAAGGGGTAGAACGAGCAGAAGAGATTCTTGCAGTCATCCAACATGCTAACAATGATGGTATCCGGTTAACAGCTGATGTTTACCCATACAATGCCAGCTATACGGGCATGGCGATTCTGTTCCCACCCTGGTCTAAGACGCAAGCAGATTTCGATACTGCACTGAAGACTCGAAGAACAGAATTGGAAACCTTTATTCGCAACAAAGTCATATCCAGGAACGGACCGGAGGCCACACTCATAGGTAGCGGTCCTTATAAAGGGAAAACCCTCAAGGATTTAGAAACGGATTTGAGCAAGCCGTTTGAAAAAATTGTCATCGAGGATATAGGACCTGTGGGAACTTCTGCTGCCTACTTTGTCATGGATGAATATCTGCAGAACCGTTTTATACAGGATCCTCTGGTGGGTATCGGTTCGGATGGGAGTCCTACCATGCGTCATCCCCGTGGTCATGGTACGTTTGCGCGAATCATAGAAGCGTTTGTCGTGAAGGATAGCTTGTTATCACTGGAAGATGCCATCTACAAAATGACGGAATTTCCAGCCTCATTGCTCAAGATACATGACAGGGGAAAAATCAAAGCCGGATATATAGCCGATCTAATTCTGTTCAAACCTAGTGAAGTAAAATCCTTGGCTACTTACGAAAATCCTCATATGCTATCCAAAGGGTTCGATTATGTTGTTGTGAATGGACAACTCGTCATCGAGATAGGTGAACGAAAATCGATTAATGCTGGGGTTGTGTTAAAACCTTTGACAAAATGAGTGGGTTCGAATTTCGAGATTGGAACCACCAATAAACATGTGCGTACTGCCATTGAGTCATGATTACATTCCCATGAAAATTGTAGAGAATAATTGAAGAAATCCGTATCCATATTGCTTCTCATACTCATTGCAGGACAAATGTCTGCGACTTTCGTGCATCTTGATTGCACCATGGATTGCTGCCAGGAACAGGCCATCACCTGTTGTGAGATAGAAAAAGTTGAAACTGTATGCCCATCCATGGTAGGTGAATGCAGTACGATTATTTTTCTTCCACTTTTATCTGCGGTTAAAGAAAAAACATCTTTTGAAATACAGCTGCAACTCTGTGAATCTCTTCTGGAAATCGCTCATTATCCCTCACTCAATATCCCAAGTAAAAATTCATTTGTTTCTATAAATCACCTCCAACCACCAGGTTCAATTAATCTCCCCCTATTGATTTAAATCGTCTCCTTTACGCTCTTTGTAGAGCGCTGCACATTTTATAACAAAACGTAAAGGAGTACTCCATGAAACTATTTATTACACTTTCTCTCAGCATCCTGATGATTGGATGCGGTTCATTCTTACCATCATTCGGAAACACTTCAGCAAGTATCAAAATTGGTGTCCCAACCGTACAATGTGGCATGTGTCAGGAAACCATACAGGAAACACTGGAATCCATGGATGGCGTACAGAAAGCACATGTAAACCTCAATGAAGAAAAGGTCCTGGTGAAATTTGATCCGGAAAAACAGGATCTGTCAGCCCTTCGTTCTGCTATTGCCGCGGTGGGATACCAGGCTGATGATGTTCCTGCTGATGAGTCCGTCTACCAGGACCTCCCTGGCTGCTGCAAATTGCCTCAGGACCAGTAGAAACATCATGATCAGAAAAAATAGCCCGTGGCAGATTCTGCCATGGGCTGTATTTGTATTCCTGTCTTCATATTTGTCCGGACAAACTATCTTAAACGGACGGATTTTAGACAGCAAATCAGAAACACCATTACAGTATGCCTCTGTGTCTGTTGTGGACAGTCAGGCGGATTCCATTGTCACAGGTGGCATTACAGATGAAAATGGTGGCTTTCTAATATCCATGGCATTCAATCAACCCTATTACCTTGAATTCGAGTTTATTGGATTCAGTCCAACTCGCAGTTCAGTATTTACACCCGATGAATCAAAAAACAGAAAAACCCTTGGGGTAGTTTTCCTGGATCCTGTCCCACTGGATCTGGATGCAATAGACGTGGAAGCGGATGCACCTATGGTCGTTGCAGGCACGAATATGACAACCTACGATGCAGATCAGCTCCTTTCCTCCACCGGGGGAACGTGCTGTGATGTGATGGAACGAATTCCGTCCGTTGATGTGGATGCTGACGGTCAGGTTTCCCTGCGAGGTTCACCGGATGTGGTGATCCTGCTGAACGGGAAACGAGCGGGAATCCTCGGTGGGGAGCGGAGAACGAATATCATGTCCGTCCCCGTTCCTGCTGCCATGGTGGAGCGTGTGGAAGTCATTACAAATCCATCAGCAAAGCAGGATGCAGATGGAATGACAGGAATAATTAATATCGTCCTCAAAGAGAATTCAGTTTCAGGGTACAATGGCCATGTTAATGCCAATGCGGGAACCACGGACAAATTCAATGGCGGCGCTTACCTGAATTATCGCAGGGATGGCTCAAGCTACTACATGAACCTGAGTCTGGAGGATCTGAATACAAATGGAAATAGAAACCGAAACAGTACCCTTGTAGCATCAAATGGAGACAACGTAGTTAACCTTGTTCGTCAAGAATCCTTGCAGCATCACAATTTGACAGGATTTACCAGCGGTGGAACGCGACTCGCCATTTCAGAAAATACAACGATACTGGGTGAAGCAAAGTTTATCCCCTTTGAAAGAACGAATAACAAGTACATTTCCATAAATGACAATGAATTCTCCATCTCAACAGTTGATAAAGGCTATCTTGGTTTAGTTGATGCAGGATTTCGCTCCGATTGGAATGAACAATTTCAATTGAAGGGAAATGGATCTTATGAAAATCAGAAAACAGAAAAGAATGAAATAAGGCATTCTGGTGTGTTTCCTGTTAGCGGTGAAATGAAATTGAATCGTACCATTCTTACTCTGGACAGTGAATACTGGGCTACTCCCAGCATTAAACTGGAGTCGGGATTAAAAGAACGAATTCTCACCCATTCCAGAGACAAATCTATTGACGGAAACGTATCCGATTTTTCTTTTCAAGAGCGGATTCGTGCGGCTTATATAAATATGGAGTATACCACCTTCATGGAAGACATGTTCTTTACAGGCGGACTTCGTTTCGAGAATGCTGAAACAAGGGCCGAGTCCACAATTGATTCGGGATTTGTTAGCGTCTCAGGTATTCCTGAACACATTGCCGCTCTACAGGATGATCGGGATAAGAATCAATGGAACACTTATCCATCATTCTCCGTTCGGTATGCCCCGAACCCCCTCACATCTCTTCGCCTTGGGTATTCAAGACGAATTAACCGGGTGACCTATGATATGATGGATCCTTTACCAAAAAACCAGCTCGATCTTTCTGTGATGCATGTAGGCAATATGTCTCTTGAACCAGAACTCGTTCATTCATACGAATTGAAAGTAAATCGAACATTCCCTGCATGGAATTTTGAAGGTGTCCTGTTTACGCAACAGATTGAGAATGTTATTCGAGAAGATGATGACTTTGTCAATGGGAGCAGTATCATCACCATGAAGAATGCAGGAACAGGGTCCAATGCTGGACTGGAAGGTAGAATCCGTTTCACGCCTTTCACCTTTTGGGATGTGACATTAACAGGATTGTATTTCCAGACAACCACCACGACTACAGAAGAAGATCTGTCCGGTACATTCTCTGGTTTTCAGGGAAAGATTTCCCAGGTTTTTGATCTGCCATGGAAAGGGAAATTCGAAATAGACAATCGACTGTATAGCACTGAAAAAATCCCAAATGGTCACATTAATCCCGATGGACTTTTCACCATGAACATGTCCTACCTGAAATCTTTCCTGGATGATCGGGTTGAATTGTCTATCAAACTCCTCGATGTATTTGACAACGAAGAGAAGGTTATGAATACATCCGAAAAGGTCTTATATCTACCGGATACCTGGGGTCAATATGATGTATCATCCTATTCAAAACCGGATCAAAGAACCCTGTTCATCAATCTACGATATAAATTCGGCTCCACTAATATTGGACGCACAGGGCAAAATGGTTCGGAGTCTGGAGGATATAAATATTAAACCAAATAAAGGGGTATCTTATGATACCCCTTTATTTCATTGTTTTCCCCAATGGGTTATTCCTTTCGGTATTCTTCTGCCATATGCTTGATTTCAGACAAATCCATGACCATTTCATTCCAGCCATACCAAAGGGAATAATCCGGATTATTGTGGAATGCTCCCTGGAATAGGCGCATACGATGTTTCAGATGCATGACAAACAGCTTCTGCTCAATGGGTGTTGGTGCATCGTGAAAGGTTAACAAATCAGGAAAAGCATATGAGTATTCATCCGGCTTCTCCAGATGTCCTTCCTGATAAAGCCCTGCAATAATACGTATGGCCTCAGCAAGAAGTTTGTCTCCTTCTCGAATTATCTGATCCCCTTTTTCCAATTCTGATTTCGCGAAATTCTCCGAATGACAATCAGAGCACACAGCCAGCATTTTGGCTCTTTCCTTATCAAATGAATCAGCACTTAACCGAGCAACATCTGCACCGGCTACTACATCCAGTCGTGGTGTTGGATTTCCATCGGGATCCAGTACACCCAGAGCCTGTAGAATTGTTACCCTGTTTGCCCACCATTCCTCATCCTCTCCGGGATAAGGTGCCAGTCCATCTGTCCTCACGGCAAGGAATCCCCATGCTGTACGAACCTCATGGTCTCCATCGGGCATGTGGCAGGTTTGACAGGTCGGGGCCACGGTATTGTCATCCAGCACACCATTTTGTTTTAACAGGTAACGCACACCATGCTTAGAGGATGCGTACATTTCCCACTGGGGGTGGTCAAAGCCCATATGGCAGGTCTGACAGGCTTGAGGTTGTTGTGCTTCTTTTACAGAAAATTTATGCCTCGTATGACAGGCATCGCATCCCGCAACTCCAAATCTGATGCCATCCTCTTTTAATTGGGCTATATCTTCTTCTGTCTTGTTCCCAATCTTATGGCATCCACCGCACCCTTTCATACCATCTATAAGCTCCATGGGCTTGTAGTGGGTAGTGGGCATGGCCTTGTATGAGGCCCATCCCAGGGCATGTTTTCCCTTATTGAACTGGTTGACCTTTTCTTCATGACAGTCAAAGCAGGTAACCTGGGTTGGGATCTCCGCTAAATGGGCATCCTCCATTTCAGTATGATCTTCGCCATGACAGTCTGCACATCCCACATCTTCAGTGAAATGAGCACTTGATTCCCAGTCTGCAACCTGGCCAGGTGTTACCTTGTTGTGGCATTCTACACAGTCTTGTGCATTCAAAAATGTATAGAATGGAAGAAGGATAAGAACGATGAGGTGAACTTTTATTTTCATTATTGATCTCCTTTCACCTTTCCAAGGCATTACTTAAAAAAGATTTTACGAGTTTGATATCCTAAATTATTATCTTTTAATATTTTTTCCTATACCTTCCTCCCGAAAATGCTCAATACTTGTAGTGAAATGCTTTTCATGGTTGAGAATAAACAAAAAGGGGAAGCCATGCTTCCCCTTTCATTCTCATGAGGTATTTTAGTTACTTCTTGGCAACTTCTACCCATTTTGGAGTACGTGTTCCTCCATGTACTGAATAATCATTTATTTCGGCAAGTGATTTAACAGAGCCTGTTCCACCTCCACCGTTACCATCCGCATGACAACCGTAGCACACATTAGTTTTAGCAATCTTCGTATGTCCATTATCATCCAGGCGCATTTTGGAACCATCATCTGTAAACATATTCCATGTAGTATCGGTGGCGATAGCAAACGTGTGATTGTGTACATCGCCCTGGTAACCGGCTATGGTTTGAACAGCTGATTTTGCTGTTTTTGCCATATGACAGCTGACACAATCATTATGTGCTGCAGATACGGTAGTGACTGAACCATGGCAATTATCAGTACATCCCTGCTTGATTCCATCACCATCCCAGATTACACGCTTATGTGGGTCATGACAGGTGGAACAGTTCATACCACTGCCTGTATAATGGCCTGTATGTATAAATTCATCGTATTGTTCATGATGCTTTGTAAATCCACCTGAGGCAGCAACAGAATGGTCTTCATTTCTATAATGGCATTGACCACACAATTCTGTTACATCACTACCAACTGGATTTGCGATATAGCCTGATCCATTATTTTCAACATGTTTATTCCCCTGACCATGACAGCCCTCACATTGAACTCCACCGTAGGCGAATGTTCCATAGATACCATCGAGCCATTCACCATCTTCAGATGCACCCGTTGTATGGCAACGGAAACAACCATAATTATATTCTTTGTTATCGGCAGGATGGTAATCTACCCAACCCCAATCGGTACCATCATAGAAATTATATTGATTATCTCCCCCACCTGTGTTTAAATCACTATTTAATGTTCCAACAATATGACCTGTGTTATCTACAAATCTGGCTTTCCAGCCAAATCCTCCAATAACACCCTTCATCTCATCCCAGGATGAAGCACCGGTTGGTAATGTCAATGTTCTGGATGCTTCAACAAAATCAGGATAAATCGGGGCATCTTCACCTGTGATAAAATTGAATTTATACGGATGACCGGAGTCAATAAAATCCGCATAATGCTGTGGATGACATTGCTGACAAGTGGCTGACCCAACAAAATGAAACTCAGGTTCATCCCCAGAAGAAACTGTAACACCTTCACTGGCAGATGCAACCAGGTCATCATCGCTTACTTCAACCTTGAAAATAGCATTAGCAGCCACTGCGAAGTTTGCAACCCACTGAACCGTTGCTGCATCCGACGCAAGGAATTGACCTAAATCATTTATTTCTGACCATGAATACATGAGTAGATCATCATCAGGGTCTTCAGCCACAACTGACAATGTCAATGTATCTCCGAAATTATAGTCACCTTCAATTGTTATTGAGGAAATAACAGGACTCTGGTTTCCATCCACCATGACTTCCTTTTCACACGCCACAAAGAATAGAAGTAACACCAGCGATAGTATCCATTTGTTGGTTTGAGTGTTCATGCTTTGCTCCAAGAGTTTTTAACCAGACTAAATTGTCTTCTTTCGACACCAGAGTCTACATGGGCTAAATTAATCCAACCTTAAAAGAAGATTAGAGTTTTCTAATAATCTATCATTAGTTTTCACCGTTACATGGAAACCCGATGAAACTTCTATTGGTAGAGGACGAAAAGGCAATTGCAGAACGGATTATTGCCAGTTTTGAGCAAAGTGGCTACATCGTTTTGTGGACAGACACATGCATGGAAGCCCATGAGTGCATTCAGGTAGAAGAACCTGATTGCATAATTTTGGACAGGCGTCTTCCTGATTCAGATGGCCTGGAGCTATGCAAAAAAATTCGGGCCGAAGGGAATGCAACCCCCGTTTTAATGCTTTCTGCTATGTCAGAGCTGGACCAACGAATTGAGGGTATAGAATACGGGGCAGACGATTACCTGGTAAAACCCTTCTCCATGGAAGAATTAAAAGTGCGTGTACAGGCTCTTATACGAAGGAACTCAGTTAAAAAAACCCCTAATATTACCATACGCCATGTTAGTTTAAAGCCGAATGAACGTCAAGTGTATGTCTGTGGCGCAGGTGTACCGCTATCACAAAAAGAATTCATGTTATTAGAATACATGATGAGGAATGCCGGCAGGGCACTTGACAGGTTTCAAATCCTGGAAAATGTCTGGGGGGAATCAATGTCTGATGAAACAAATATCGTTGATGTGTATATCAACTACCTTAGGAACAAGATAGACCTTGAAGAAGAGTCCACTTCTAATATCCAAACTATTCGAGGTTATGGATACAAATTTAGACGTGAAGAATAAATCCTCAATTAAACACAGACTTGTATATTGGACTGTTGGTCTATTGACCCTTGTTATCCTGCTGTTATGCTTTACATCCATTTTTGCAGTTTCCAATCAGTTGCTCATTGAAATTGACACACGGATTTCAAGTGAGGCCAAAGATGTCCGAAGGTCAATCTCCGTATCTGAGGGAGAAATCGTTATAAACGAATCTATTGAATGGGAAGAAGATCATCATACCGAAGAGGGTGCCCAACCAATCTATATTTTTTTGTTTGACGACAAAAAAAATGAGATAAAACAAAGTGACAACTCTATCGGGAAGACACTCCCCATGTTTCGTATTACTTTCTCCGAAGAAAAATCTTATCACTTCACAGATACTTGGTATGAAACGCGAACTCGGTTTTATATCGAACCTCTACATTTAGCCACAGGACACCTGGGTTGGTTTGTCCTTGCCATGCCCATGGGTAAAATTGCGGCAATGCTCGCTCTAATTATGAAGAATTACCTGATCCTATTGCCTTTCTGTTTGCTGATAGGTGTTTTAGGGAGTGTCTATATCGCAGCTAAAACCCTGGACCCGGTTCGAGATATAACTATTAAAGCAACAGAATTAAATTATCAAAGACTTAATGAACCACTACCAATCCCAGATACGAATGATGAAATTTCCGATCTTGCATTATCTATAAACAACTTGTTAATAAGATTAAAGAATGATTTTTCCAGTATTCAGGAATTTACTGCACATGCTTCTCATGAATTAAAAACACCGCTCTCAATTATTAAGCTTGAACTAGAAGAACTTGATCGAAAACTAGAAGAAAAGAGCACAGTTCTCTCACCACGAGTTAAACAAGAAATATATAGAATTGCAAAAATTGTTGATGACCTTGCTTTATTGGCAAAGGTTGATAGCAATATAATAAATATTGAAAAAAATGAGATTTGGATTAATGACATACTGTTTACAGAAATAGAGCATTTTTTACCCATAGCTAAATCTTCAAAAATTGCGCTTAAGGTGGGTCACGCAGATTCCAGATCGCTACAGGGTGATGAATATTGGGTGAGAACAATGATATCAAACATCATTGACAATGCTTTAAAATATTCTCCTGAGGAGAGTACGGTAATTTGCAATGTACAATCGTTCGAGTCAGAGCTACGTCTGTCTATTACCGATGAAGGTCAGGGTGTAGAACCACAACAGTTGTCTCAATTGACCAAGCGATTTTTTAGATCAGATTCTGTTTCCTCCATTCCAGGAAGTGGTTTAGGTCTCGCCATCGTTGATTGGGTGGTGAATCAGCATGATGGAACTATACAATTTGAAAATAATGAGCCCAATGGTTTAATTGTATTGATCACTCTCCCTTGCCAGGTGAATAAAGCGATTTGATAATTATTTCACTTTAATAAGCATAAAAAAACCGTTACAATCTATCTCACCAATAACATCTTGATGGTTTTTGAAACATCACCGGCTGTTAAACGGGCAAAATAGACTCCCGTTGGCATATCAATACCTGACCTGTTTTTCCCATTCCAATTTACAGAATGAGTACCTGCTGCCATCTTACCATTCACAAGTTCATTAATGGTGCGTCCATTTACATCATATACGATCACTCGAGTGTTTAGTTTTTTAATTAGCCGGACTATTTTGATGTAAAAGCTAAGGTGATACT
>CAYFMT010000015.1:0-64923 GCA_964344305.1 uncultured bacterium
TATCACCTTAGCTTTTACATCAAAATAGTCCGGCTAATTAAAAAACTAAACAGTTGGATCCACTGAAGTCCCTCAAGAAGAACTTGTAAATGATTTTCATCCAACCGATGAAATCATAGACCATATCGATGATCCAGCCCCACATTCTGGACATGCTACCAGTCAGGATATTGCAGACATAAATACAGCTCTTGGTAATAAATCTGCTACTGGCCATACCCATGTTGAAGCAAATATTACAGATCTTGATAAATACACACAGGGGGAAGTAGATGACCTCCTTGACAATAAGCTGGATACAGATTTTTACGATCCTAATACAATGGAGGTTAAGGATAGTGGCAAGATAGGGCTCATCATGGAGTTGATTACACCCTCATTACGTCCGAACACATTATTACTCAATTATACCTTTGCCGGAGACAATGATGGTGATACACCACCTTCACTTGGAAGATGGGAAACCAGCAATGCCAATTATGAAGATAAGCTGAATTTTGTTTATCGAAAAGAATACGGAGACAGGTTCCTGTGCCTAGATTTTCAATGTACTCCAGTTGGAAGCCCCGGTGCATCTCAAGGTCAAATTAAGCTAAGTGCAGCTGGGAATGTTACAAGTGAGGCTTGGACAGCTTCAGGGATACCGGATACAACAAACGGGATCATTGCTCTGGATATGGAGGATTTCAGTACTGGAGAAAGGCTGCTTATTACAGTATCTATGAAGCAAACTGGAGGATCTACAAATTTTGGTCTGAGTAAATCACTGAGGTTGTTTACTACTGCATATGATCCAAGTTAAAACGCTATTTAAAAGCCAATAAATATTCATTAATTATAAGTAAGTCTATTATGTAATGTTGACATACTGACATATCAGAGACAAAATAAATAGGCGTAAAAAAGTCTCAAATACGGCGAAAAATAACATCTCACGTGAATCAGTGAATGCCTACATATCTACTGAACAAATTTCTTGATTTTCAAACAGGGGTTATGGTGGGTAAGATTGTACGAAGCCGCACTAATCAGACTTGAGGTATATTAATTAGTAAGGTGTGGCTTACTGAATTGGGGTATAATGAATAACAGTTATATTTAATGGATCCGCTGTTACACGAATACGCACAGGGTCATTTTGAGGCTGGATTTTCCGTATGGCATCACCATTGATATAGACATTAAGTCCACGGGAATGATTAAATAGAAGATTTAATTCCTGGTCAAAATTATAAGTTCGTATGTCCCCGGCAGGCAGTGTCACAGATTCAGATTGCAGAGTATCCTGGACGACCTGGAATCCGGAAACATCAGTGGTGATTATCTTCACAGATAGCGGTGGCTCAATGTTTAATTCTGCTTCATCGGTTGAGGCCGCAACATAATCGGCTCTAAGAACGGATTCAGAAATAATATCCATGTCATTTTCCAAAAATGCAGCAGCCGGAATTGTATCAGGGTCTTCAATCTGTTTCTGTGAAATAGATTTTTGCATAATAATGATGGCAAAGATCCAGATAACAAGGAGTACACCACCTTTCACAAGATTAGACCTGTATTGTGACAGTGAGAATGATTTCCCAGATCCTTCGGTTCCTGTTGGTTCAGCGGCAACGGTAAACTTTGGAGATGCTTTTTCTTTTGATTTTAACGGTTTGCCTTCCATCAGACTTAGATAGTGCTCTAATTGGGTCAGAGCTTCTTCCGGATCCCCACCTACTTCCATCACGTAGGCGCGAAGAAAAAGACGCACGTAGGCTTTGGGCAACACATCAAAATTTCCTGATTCGAACGCCTCCAGGAATTTGATATTGATCTTCGTTCGGTTTTGGATTTCCGCCAGATCGATGTTTTGCCGCTCGCGTAGAGCTTTTAGTTCTTTGAAAAATTCGTCCATGATGTAAAAATGTGGCGTGAAATTAACGGTGATTCCAATCAAACAAAAATGGTATAATTATTGGATTAATTGGAACTCGCAATTTTCATTTGATCATGAAATCGAATAAAATTGTGTAACCTTCGTATTCAACCATCATCAGATGTCCATTAAGCAGGAAATGGAATGTTTTTCAGAAACCCAGTACAAACCGATATCAATATCCATCAGGCAAAGCCATTGCATGATAAAAAGAATGTTCTTTGGTTGGATGTAAGAGAGGTCATGGAATTCAACAATGTGCATATTCCAGGATCAACCCTCATTCCAATGGGGCAATTAGCCAATCGTGAAACTGAATTGAGTAAGCACAAAGACAAAGACATAATTGTTTATTGTCGAACAGGTCACAGGTCTGGCTTTGTTACCAGATGGCTTAATGAAAGAGGTTACAACGCTAAAAACCTGGCAGGCGGAATTATGCAGTGGAGTATGTATCGCTACCCGGTGCAACATGGAAGGCCATCATGAAATTACATTATCTAGTTTTCGTATTATTGTTATCCCTGGGACTGTCACAACCAATGAATGAGGCTTCAGGAAAACTAGTATCCGGTTATCGCATCCTGGAGGTAGAAAGCAATAAGAAGGATTTGACTTTTTCCGTCTACAGGGGTGATTATATCAAATTCAATTCGACTCCTCGTAAGGATGGCTATATCATTGAAATACCGAGTATCAACATTCACGAAACCATCACGGGAATACCGGAACACGATCCCTATTTCAAAATGAAGGCGAGTGGAACATATTCATTTTCTATCGGAGAAATTCACGGAGAAATAACCGTACTTGATTATGTTGGGGCAGCCTATTCTGAGTTAAATCCAAAAGAAGCAATGGCATTTATTGAAGATAGAAAACCACTAATCCTGGATGTAAGAACTCCTCGAGAATACCAAACTGGTCATATTCAAAGCTCAACGCTAATTCCTTTGCAGGTTCTGCAATCAAGAATTTCAGAACTGGATGATTACAAGGAGGAAGACATCTTTATTTACTGTCGCTCAGGGAATAGAAGTACTGTTGCATCTAAAATCCTTATAGATGCTGGGTACAAACGTATCTATAACCTGCGCCCAGGTATTATAGGATGGATGAAATCAGGACTGCCAATTCAATAAGTTCAAACGATGAAGGACTTTTTGTTGTAATTTGTACAATATAAATCATCCAAAGTCCGTTGGAAGAAAAAAAGCATACCGCACATCAAACACTAACCGGGATTGCTGAATCCCTGATAAAGGCAGAAGCCGAGGAGCTACTGCATATTGCAAGTCGTATTGATTCTGATGTAGTCAAGGCCGCGGAAATCATTATAAATCATCAGGGAAAAATTGTTGTTTGTGGCCTGGGGAAATCAGGTATAATAGGACAAAAAATTGTAGCCACTCTTAACAGTACCGGTACTCGATCTGTATTCTTGCACGCTTCAGAAGCACTTCACGGTGATTTGGGAATCTACAGAGCAGGTGACCCAACCATCCTTATTTCAAAAAGTGGCAGCACAGAAGAAATCCTCCAGCTCATTCCTGTTTTGCGCGAGTTTAATTCACCTCTCATTGGGATCGTAGGAAATATATCATCACCGGTTGCCGACAATGTAGATGTTTTCATAGATGCATCTGTTAGCAGGGAGGCCGATCCCCTGGGTGTTGTTCCTACCACCAGTACCACTGTCACAATGGCCATTGGTGATGCACTGGCTGCTGTTCTAATGGAAGCGAGAAATTTTAAGCACGAAGATTTCGCACGATTCCATCCAGGTGGCAGTCTTGGCAAACGATTGAAGTTGCGAGTGATGGATATTTTGAAGCCGTTGCATCAGGTTGCTGTTTTGAAACGTACGGACACAATGCAGGATGCTGTTATTCGAATGACAGAAAAGCCCCAGGGAGCTGCACTAATCGTTGATGCAAATTCCCACCTTGAAGGACTTATAACTGAGGGTGATGTTAGACGCTGCATGGCTGAGGAGAAGAATTTCAGGGAGATAAAAACAAGTGATGTCATGACAGAGAATCCTGTGTTCATTACAAGTGATGCCATGCTGCATGATGCCATCATTATGATGGAGGACCGATCTTCTCAGATATCCGTACTACCTGTCGTGGAAAATGGTAGAAGGGAATGTGTTGGTCTTATCAGGCTTCATGATATATATCAGACGCAACTGGTTTAGGTAACCTTCCAAATGTTTTCACATTTGGAAGGTTAAATCTTCACTATTGGATCAGTACTGCAGATGTATCTGGTTCTGGCGGTTTAGGAACTTCACCCCAATAGTCAGCAGATGTATTTAATGCGAAGATGATATTTTCATTTGTCAAGTACACATCTTCCTCATCCAACAATCTTACATAGTTGTGACTCCAGTCAGATTTTGATCTCCCAAATGCAGCAGATCCCAGCAGTCCCCCTGAAGCATCTTTCCAGTATATGATCGTTCCGAGAGAATCATCCACGGAATATGTAGACCATTTTTCTGGATTTGTCGACACAAGTGTTTCACGCCTGACAAATAACGCTTTGTCCATGAGATTGTCGATTCTACCCTGTTTCATCACCAGCGAATCATGATCCATGATGAACCAGGAGTCACCCTGGCGAATCAATGTGATTGCATCCAGTCCCTTTGTGATTTCGACTTCAAAGACATCATCCTTTTCAATTGCAAAAACATCATTCGTTTTTGTCACATGACGATTTTGGATCGTGGAGTTTAGTCCCCACACAATAAGGATGACAATAAATGCAATGGATGCCCATTTTAATTCCCTAGTCATAGAGTTCCTCCAGATATTTGGTGCGATTTCCTTCTCGCTTCCAATTAAGGAAACCAAATACGATAACAAGCACAGCAGGTAAGAGAATGTTTACCCACTTCCAGGTGGCTTTTGCACCATCCTCAACTTCTTGAAGCGGTCGCGTTGTGATTTCTCTGGATCGCAACCCCACAAGCTCGCTGTCACCGATAAGGAAATCCACTGCGTTCATGACAAATATCATATTTTCCGGACTCCTGCCACCACCATTGTCACTCATGATGTCCGAATCACCTACGAGAATCAATTGTGCTGTATTCCCGGTTTCACTGTCCTCCGATGTTGCATAGGCGGCAACCAGTTTCGGTGGTTGGGATAAATTCCTGAGCATTGGATTATCCATGGGATTCAAATTATAATATCCCCTCATCTCTCCCGATCGATTGGACGTAGAAAAAAGGGATGTAATTCGATTGTTGGTCGTTGAATCAGCCATCAATTCACTGGTAAAAAACAGATTCAGTTGTTCCAGCCCAGACACGATAGTATGGTCATCGAATGACTGGATAAGTGGGAAGAACTGGTATTCCATGGCTGTATTGAAAGAGAATATTCCCTGCCTTTGCTGCACTGTAACACTTCCACATACTCGATCCAATACAAGGTTTTCCTGTATTGTGAGACCAAACTTTTGTGTTAGATCAAAGATGTTGGATGTAATGGGTGTTCCCTGCTGGGATTGCAGATTTGCAGCGATTCTTGATTGACCCAATAGGATATTTCCACCAGATGCGAGATAGGCGTTCAGATTGTCCATCTCATTCAATGTAAGGGAATCTGTTACCCCATTCATGAGGAGCATCTGGACAGTGGGGGGAACAGGGTTTTCAAGCTGGATGGTTTGTACCTGATAGGATTCACGCAGTGCATTGGCGATATTTTCATTGGTGGATGATTGATGGTTTACCGTCGCAAAAGCAATGGTTTTTCTTTCTTTATCAACCAGCTTCTTTATTTTGGTTGTGAGATCATATTCCAACCCGGTTGTGGTTTGAATAACGGGTATGGTCTCTCTCTTGTCTTCATAGAGTATGACCAGTCCCATATGCACACGTTTTATTTCAAGTTTATCATTTTCTACAACCTGAAGCTGAACAGGCTGAATACCATATTTTTGTGCATCCTCTGTTAAGGTCTCATCATCATCGGGCTGATAAAACTCAAAGCGAAGTTTTCCATCTGAATAGGCTGAATATTCCTCCAGAATATCCTGAAGATACCGTCGGTTGTTTCCATATTCTCCGGGCAGGTTTTCTGAGAAATACACTTTCACTGTCATGAGGTCATCTATTTTATTCAAAACAGATTTACTGGAATTTGAAAGTGAATACATTTTATTATCCGTTAAATCGAGACGGAAGAAGAGATTCCTTGATACAATATTTGCAAGAAACACTGCAACCACAATCACGGCAATATACAAGACGAATGATTTTTTATTCATTACCTGCACGACTTACCTCCATTTCCTGGTTTCAACCATACGAATGGTCAGCGTCAGGAACAGCCATATCATAGAACCAAAATAGATCAGATTCCTTGTATCTATGACCCCCCTGGACATATTGGAAAGATGGTAATCCACGCTGAGATATTGAATAATCCCTGCCAGTGCATGTGGAATGAAGATCAGCAGTTTGTCCATGAGGAAAAACACAAGAACAATGACCACTGCAATTATGAATGCGACTACCTGATTTTCTGTAAGACTGCTGGCAAAGGTACCGATGGATGCATAAAATGAACCCACGAACAATAGTCCAAGGTAACCGCAAAATGCTGCACCATAATCAATATTGGTACCCACAGCCATTAACGTGACAAAATGTACCAGGGAAAATGCCAGTCCCGCTCCAATCAGTACCAGGGCTGAAAGGTATTTCCCAAGGACAAATTCCCAGTCACGAACCGGAAGCGTTGCCATGACTTCCATGGTCCCAATATTCTTTTCCTTTGCAATTAATCCCATGGTGATGACAGGAATAAAAAACAGGTATACCAACGGGACGATGCTGAAGAGTGCACGCATGTCAGATTGGTTTATGAGGAAAAAAGTATTGGTAAAGAAATACCCGTTAAAAACGGTGAAAAAGACGAGAAAAATATAAGCCATTGGACTCATGAAGTAGGATCGGAGTTCTTTACCAAAAATCGATCTCATATTATGCATTTTCTCCTCCTTCCTTCGTGAGTGATCGGAATACATCTTCCAACTGGATCCTATGACGACTCATTTCCAGGATGGTCCACTTAGAATTCACTGCATGGTTAAAAATAGTTTCCCTTGGGTCAGAGCCACGCTCATATTCAATGGACAATGAAACGGCATCACCTTCTTTTGGACCTACAGAAATTTCCAGGGATGGAATAGTTGCTTTCATGGCATGGATACTATCCTCTGTAGCTCCCTTTATTTCCATGGATAGTTGTGTACGCCCCTTCAAGTTAGCGATAAGCTCCTGACTGGTGCCGTCCGCAACAATCTGTCCCTTATCGATAATCACAATTCTATCCACTGTTGCTTCAATTTCCTGGAGTATGTGACTGGACATAATGACCATTTTTTCTTGTCCAATATGTTTGATCAACTCACGGATTTCTACAATTTGATTTGGATCCAATCCTGTTACCGGTTCATCCAGTATGAGAATCTTTGGATTATGGATCATGGCGCATGCCAGTCCAATTCTCTGTTTGTATCCCTTTGAGCATGCAGAAACAGGGCGATGAATGACACCTTGCAATCCGCATTGTTCTACTACCCGGGACAGTGCTTTTTGAAATTGTTTTCCAATTATACCACGTACACGTGCTGTGAATTCCAGCAAATCATAGACAATCATGTCAGTGTACAATGGATTGGACTCTGGTAAATATCCAATTTGCTGTCTGATATCCAGGGAATGATCCAAAATGTTTTGATCGTTCACGTATACATTTCCAGAAGTCGGCGATAAATAACTGGTCATGATCTTTAAAGTGGTTGATTTTCCTGCACCATTGGCACCGAGAAACCCAACTATTTCACCATCTTTTACGTCAAAACTAATGGATTGCAATGCCTGGACATCACCGTAATGTTTCACAAGATTCTCAATACGAATCATCGGTGATTACCCTCCATTATTTTTCGGCTATACACAATTATAATACGAATGTTCCAATGGAAATTCGGGCGGAAATATAATGATGGAAGATGGATGATGGAAGATGGATGATGGAAGATGGATGATGGAAGATGGATGATGGAAGATGGATGATGGATGAATGGAGCTTAGAAAGGGAGATAGAGTTTGGATAGCGAGGTAGACAGGATCGTGAAAATGCGAAATATCAAGAGAATTGCTTTCCTGTCCAGTTTAACTTTCACCACAATTAATGAGAAGAACAATGCACAAAGAAGTCGTGTTAAGTATTGATGTTGGTGGAACCAATACTGTTTTTGGATTGGTGGATTCCGCAGGTCACTGCGAGTATAAAAATTCTATTCCTACCAAATCTGAACAACTTGCAGAAGGATTATTCCACAAGGTGTTTTCTATTCTTGAACAGGATAAAGCGTCATGGGAAAGAAGCGGGACGTTGAAAGGGGTGGGAATTGGAGCGCCCAATGCCAATTATTATACCGGTGACGTCAAATCACCACCAAATCTTTCATGGACAGACATCAATCTCAGGGATTTTGTTCAAGAGATTCTGGACATACCTGTTGCTGTTACCAATGATGCCAATGCAGCTGCTCTTGGTGAAATGCACTATGGTGTAGCAAAAGACATGAGGCATTTTGTAGAGATAACACTGGGCACGGGATTAGGCAGTGGGATTGTTGTAGATGGTAAAGTCGTATACGGACACGATGGATTTGCTGGAGAATTAGGGCATGTGAACGCAATCCATGAAGGAAGAACCTGCGGTTGCGGAAACCATGGATGTCTCGAAACATATGCATCAGCCACAGGGATTGTAAAAACAGCGATAGAAAGGTTAAGTGCAGACAAAAAAACCAGTGCATTAAGTAGTATAGACCCTGATAAACTTTCATCAAAAGATGTATTTCAAGCCGCTATTGATGGTGATGAGCTGTGTCAGGAGGTGTTCGAATGGACTGGTGAACTTCTTGGTCGAATACTTTCCAACACTGTAGTACACACGTCACCAGAAGCGTTCATATTTTTTGGAGGTATGGCTCAGGCAGGGAATCTAATCCTCGACCCTGTAAAAAGGAGCCTGAATAAACATGTCATGCCTGTCTTTAAAGGAAAAACTAAAGTTTTAAAATCGGGATTACCAGGTGATGATGCAGCCATCCTTGGAGCAGCGGCGCTTATCTGGGAGGAGCTGAAATCAGTTGACAGTTTGTAGTCATCAGTTGTCAGTCTTCCCGTTGTCCTTCTCAAAAAACAATTGTGGATGGCATTGAACATTAATTACTAATTCACAATAACACATGAACACCCTAACACATTAACACGTTACCACAACTATGAAAATTCTTATATCCAATCTACCCAAAAACCCATGGTGGGGTCATGGAACCCCCATCTATGAAAATAACCCTGCAATGAAACATGGAGTTGTCCCAAACCAGGAATTGGTTGAGATTGAGATTTTTCTCTTGAAAAAACTGTTCGATAAACTACCGTTTGAACTAATTGATCTGGATTTCCCTTATATACTGGATCAACATCATTTTGATTTACGAAAGCATGATTTTGTTTTTGTCAGGGATCTATTTATCAGCGATCAGAATGGGAATGTTATCATCTCAAAGTTTCGAGAAAAGGAACGGCAGATTGAAGCGGATATTATCCAGGTGATCCTGGATGCTCTTGGGTATAACACACAACGCCTGCCGGAGAAGTCGGATTGCTATGCAGAAGGAGGGGAGTTTTATTACTGTCCCGGGGATAATATCCTTTTTGGTGGTGTGTCCAGAAACAACAGGAATGGCACGGAAAAAGTAGCATCCCTTTTAAATGTAAAAGACCTGGTCATCATTGAATCAGACGCTTTTCATCTGGACACCATTTTTACCCCCGTCTTCAATGATAAGAAACAAACTGTAGCCGTTATTGCAGCCCTGGAACTCATGACTGCTGCCTCATCTGCAGGATTAACATCCTTCTGTGAGAAAAATGATATTGTCCTGATTCCCGTAGATCCGGATGATGCCATTGGTACAGATAGCGAGCTGGGTGATTTTTCTGTGAATTGTTTGCCCTTGCCCGGGTATCTTATTGGTCCCGCTCGTTTTCGAAACAATGACGTAGCACCGATTCTAAAAAAATTGGATGTGAAACATATTACAATTCCTACAACACAGTTTCGATTGAGTGGTGGGGCGATTCACTGTCTGACGAATGAGTTGTAATGATTAAGTAAAAAGTTCTATGATGAAGTTTTAAGATGACCGAGGAGGTTCTGTTATTTGAAGGAGAATAAGAAATACTATTATTGTTAGCAGCGGTTTCGTTTTTTTGTGTAAATAGTACTAAAAGTATGATATCATGTAATTAATTGTCGGTTTTTTGTATCATGGGTGCTCAATTAACCCCTGATCCCATTTTCGCGACAGATCCAAATCTTTCCTTAATACGTCATCCTTCACACTTTAATTCTTCTTTACTGACTGACCAGTCAGTAACTTACGGACTAGTCATTTGAGGAATACATGACCATAATGGAACGAAAAGAGCGCGAAAAAGAGTTTCGCCGACAATCTATATTGAAAGCTGCAGAATCCATTTTTGCTCAAAATGGGCTACATAGCACAAATTTGGATGAGGTTGCTGAAAAGGCCGAAATCAGCAAAGGTACTATTTACCTTTATTTCGATAGCAAGGAAGATCTTTTCTTCTCTGTCATCGAAAACAAGTACCAGGATTATTTTCAGGAATTATCACAGGAATTAGACAGTGCAGGTTCCCTAGAGGATTTGGTGCAGAGACTCATCCGGTTTCAATTGAAACATTCGCAAAATCATTCACATTTTTTTCAGATCATGATGTCTGAACAGGGGAAAAACAGGCAATGTGCCCAGGATCAGCTTGAACGCGGATTTGTATTTAAGACAAAACAGGTGAATGATGTTGTAACAAAAGCAATGGATCGCTTTTTGAAAAACAGCACATCATCTTTTTCCGCACAAACACTTGCACTGAGCATTACCGGAACCATCAATGCACATGTCATGTCCTGGTTGATCTCTGGGAAGAACGGCAACATTGTGGATGCAGAGAATGAAATACTTCAACTCATCTTATCAGGAATCAGAGGTTGAGATGAAAAAATTACTATTCAACTCGCTGATTATTTCTGCAATTTTTTCACAGACAACCCTTGAACTATCACTGAACGACGCACTCAGTTTTGCAGAAAAAAACAACTTAACTGTTAAAAAAGCACATAATGATTTCGAGAAATCCATCGCTCAGAAAAAGGAAGCCCGATCAAGCGCGTATCCCGTGATTTCAGCGTTTGCCCAGGGAACAAAAAATCTGAGTATCGCTTCCCAGCCCATGCAGTTTCCAGTCCCGTTTGGTGTCCTGGATGATCAGGGGAATCCGGTGGCAACTCAGTTTAATCCAAACCTCCAGGAAACTGCCACAATACTGGTACCCGTTGATCTTCAATTCGGTCAGGACAATACGCTTGTTTATGGATTTTCCATCACACAACCCCTATTCGATGGAAGGGTTCTTGCCGCCCTGAGAAGTGCTGATACTTATGAGGATCTGGCATGGTCAGGGTTACACTCGCAGATTGAAGTGGTATTGGAGCAAACCACAACCCAGTATTACACCGTCCTTGTGATGAAGCATGTGCTGGATGTCATGAATACTTCCCTTGAATTATCCAGGAGACATCTTGAGGATGCACAAGCGTTGTATTCCATAGGAACCCTATCGGAATTGTCTGTTATTCAGGCTGAAGTACAGGTGGCCAACGCAGAAACAATGGTGAGTCAGGCTCAAAAAAACCTGGAAATCACTCAAATTATGCTGAAACGGACCTGTGGGATTGAATTAAATACTACCCTGGATTTGACAGACAAGCTTGAAACAATTGATACACGGTTACCACCGTTTGAAGAATTATCAAGTATGCTCATTAAGAACCAGCCTGTGTTGCGACAACTGGATGCCACACAAAAGCTGATGAAAGAAAACATTCTATTAAAACGAGCCGAGTTTATGCCATCACTGGCATTAACAGGTAGTTACAGTCAACAACGACCTTACAATGATGGTGCGTTTAACGATAGCGATTTCAGGGAAGCATCCTCCATTGGGCTCTCCCTTTCTTATCCAATTTTTAATGGATTTGGCTCCAAAGCTCGGCTTAAACAGGCAAAGGCAGACTATCAAAACAGTCAGTATACTTACATGGATACGGAAAATGCACTGCTCATGGAACTGTCCCAATTATATTATTCTGCCAGGGAATCCATAGACCGGATTGATGCTGGTCTCAAGCAGGTTGAACTGGCCATCAAGGCAGCAGACATGGCAGAATCGTTGTATCAAAAGGGAATGAATACAGAATTGGAATACCAGGATGCTGTCAATGGACTGCACCAGGCTGAACTGGGACTGGCTCAGGCTTATCTTGAATATCACATCGCTGTTGCCGGTATTACACGCTCCACCGGTTTTGGAAAGAAATAAGAAGGATTATATGATGAATAAAGCAATTGGAATACTGTTGGTTATAGTGCTCATTGGGTGTAGTCAACAGTCTGAAAATAAACCAGTTATTGAAAAAGATGACATACTGCCTGAGATCCCTGTCCGTACAGCATTGATAGAAACTCAACCCTTTTCAGAAACCATACATGTCATTGGAAAAACAGAAGCTGTCCGACGGGGCAATATCATTTTTGAAGTACCAGGGAAGGTTACGTCTATCTCCGTGGAGGCAAATGATGCGGTCAAAAAAGATACAGAACTGGCACGATTGGATGCCGAGCATTATGACGCATTATATACGCTGGCAAAATCCTCTGTTGAAAAAGCAAGGAGAGATTATGAAAATGCCAAATCCCTGTTTGAAACAAATGTGATTTCTCGTGAACAATTTGATCTTTCCAGGATTGGTAGGGACAACGCTGAATCGGGGTTTATCCAGGCACGCAAGGCTCTGGAGAATACACGACTAAAAGCTCCATTTCCTGGATCTATACTAAGCAGAAATTTGGAAATAGGTGATGTGGTTTCCCCGGCAGGGGCCATGGTTCCACCATTTGAGATCGCTGATTTATCCAGTATCAAGATTATCGTATCTATACCTGAATCAAGAATTGGGCAGTTAAATGAGGGACAGGCAACAGACATTCGAATTAAATCCCTTCCTGATAGGGTTTTTTCTGGTCAAATCCATCGTATTGGTTTGGCGACTCAACGATTAACAAATGCATTTGAGGTCGAGATCAGGCTGGAAAACACCAATCAACACATTAAGCTGGGAATGGTTGCAGATGTCTCCATTATCGTAAACGAGTGGGAAAATGCTATAGTATTGCCAATTTCAATCATCCATCAGGGGAATGAAGGCTCCTTCGTGTATCTTGAGAAAGATAACCATGCTTCAAAACGACCCATTGAGATTTTATCCCTGAATGGGAGTAACGCCCGAGTGACAGGAGATATTCAACCTGGTGATGCCATCATTACCCATGGACACCACGATGTGAGAGATGGATCTAAACTCTCCATTATTGGGGATTCACAGTAATGAAAATATCAGAAAAAGCCATTTATCATCCTGTACCAGTTCTCATTATACTGGTTGCTATTTTTGTTCTGAGCGTTATTTCATTTTTTATCCTGCCCCTTGAACTGGTCCCCGAAATTGAAGTGCCCTATGCATTCGTGAGCGCAGTCTATCCGGGAGCTGCGCCAACAGAAGTTGAATCGGATATCATTAAACCCATTGAAGACAAGATTTCGCAATTAAGTGATCTGGAAACCGTCATAGGATATGCCATGCAGAACATGGCATTCATCACGGTGGAGTATTCCCCTGGAACGGACTTAAATACGAGTATAGATGATTTAAAAGACAAAGTGAATGAAGCGATTCCGGAGTTGCCCAAGGATGTTCTGGATGTATCGGTGAAAGAGTTGGATTTCAATGATATACCCATATCGATTCTCAATATCTATGGGGATATTTCTCCTCGAGAAATTCGTATTCTTGGCGAAAATGTAAAAGACAGATTAACTCAGATTTCCGGAGTCAATGAGGTGGAAGTATTTGGCGGGGTTGAACGTGAAATTTCTGTTCAGGTCGATCCAAATCTTATTGCTGCAAATTCCTTAACCATTCCACAGGTAATTCGTGCGCTTCAGTTGAATAACAGCAACATGCCTGGAGGTGTTTTAAAACTCAATTCACAGGATATTCTTGTCCGAACCATTGGCAAATTCACTACTGTTAATGATATTGCATCCATCATTGTGGGTATGGGGCCTTCAGGAAATCCCATAAGGTTGCATGATATTGCTAACGTTGTAGATGGCACTGAGGACATCACTTCCTATTCACGCTATATGGAATATTCAAGTGTTACTCTTCTCATCAGTAAAAGAAGAGGAGCCCACATTATTGAAACAACAGAGCGCATTGAAGAGGCTGTAGAAGAGGCTGCCAAATCATTCCCGCAGGGTATAGAATTTGCTTATACTGCTCGACAGGCAACGGATGTGGACCGTCAAAATCGGGAAGTAAACACCAATGCAGGTTGGGGAATAGTATTTGTCATCATCGTCCTGTTTTTTGGTATTGGATTTCGAAATGCTCTTCTGGTATCCATCGCGTTGCCATTTTCACTGATGATTTCCTTCCTTTTTATGTACATGTTTGGTATTGAGCGAACCAACATCTCCATGTTCGGTCTTATAATGGTTCTCGGGATTGTGGTGGATGGAGCCATTATTGTTGCAGAGTCCACCTACCGTCATATCGAGGAGGGAATGCGTCGTAAAGATGCTGCTGTCGCGTCCATGAGAGAAGTTGGCACTCCAATCATGACGGCTGTTATTACTACCATGGTGGCATTTGCACCCATCATTTACATGTCCGGTATTATGGGACAATTTCTCTCAGTGATACCAAAGGTTGTTATTTTTACACTCATTGGTGCATTTCTTGCTGATCATTTCTTGATTCCTGTAACTGCAGCCAGACTAATGAATCGATCCAGTGGAAAAGGAAAACTATCAGGTGACTGGTGGGGTAAGCGTTTATATAGAGCTGTACTGAAGTGGTCATTGAACCACCGGTTCACCGTATTATTTGGCTCATTTATGATCCTTTTTCTTAGCTTTGCTGCCGTGGGAGTTTCCATGTCTACCGACACAAAACTGGTGAAGGTGCAGATGTTTCCAAAGGTTCCGCAACCCCGTATTGTTGTGGATATTGCAAATGCACCTGGCTCGCAGATCGATAACACGGATCATTTCACAAGAAATATTGAATCATATCTGTTGGATATCCCTGAAGTGGAACGATTCGTTTCTACTGTCGGTGAAAGCGGTGTCCAGAATGTTCGGTTGGCACAGGGTGGGGGAATTGGTGCAGAAATTGCCCAGATCAATGTGGACCTGGTTGATAGAAAAGATCGATCCAGAACTGTAGAGGAAATCATCGATGAACTGAGGGATGAATTTGGAATGATTCCCGGTGTTCGTGTTACGTTCAGTTTGATTCAGGAAGGACCTCCCATACCGACGAATGTGGTGGTGGATATCGCAGGTGACAATCTCGCTGACATGGAGCTCGTAGGTGATATTCTAAAGGATCGAATGGAATCCATGGATGGTACAACGAATGTCACATCGAGTCAGGGAACTAAGCGGACTGAATTCCAGGTGGAGGTTGATCATGAACGTGCTGCATGGTATGGCGTGACTGCAAACGATATCAGCCAAACCGTTACATCAGCGTTATTTGGTGTAGAAGCAACGGAATTCACTGATGGACTGGAGGATATCCCTGTGCGTGTGAAACTGGCGTCAGAAGGTGAAAGGGCCATGGATGATATCCGCAACCTCCTGATTCCGAGTCCGGTTGGAAAACTCATACCATTTACGGATGTGGCTACTCTGAAACTGGCTGCTGGTGAAACATCTATTCAGCATCGAAATTTTAAAAGAAACATCAGTATTTCCTGTGATTTGCTTCCCGGGTATGATGCAACAGACATTCAAAGGAAACTTACGCCATTTATTGATTCCATGAACCTGCCTGGAGGCATCACGGTTGAATTTGGTGGAATTGAGGACGAAACGGTTGAATCATTTTCAAGCCTGGCACGTGCCATGTTGATTGGTTTTGTTATTATTATCATTATTCTTGCTGCCCAATTCAAGTCCCTTAAACAACCTTTGATCATTGCCATAGCTATTCCACTATCATTTATTGGTGTAATATTTGGTTTAATGGTAACTCGTGTACCGTTTGGGCTCATGGCATTTTTTGGGGTAGTGGCCCTCATGGGTGTGGTGGTGAACGATGCCATTGTTCTCATCTCCTATGTCAATGACCTACGCAGAGGAGGGATGAAGATGTGGGATGCGCTCATTAAGGCCGGGCAGAACAGGTTAAGACCCATCATCCTTACAACCGTAACAACACTGGCAGGGATGATTCCTCTTGCGTTGAATATAGGAGGTGGAGGTGAATACTGGCGTCCATTGGCTGTGAGTCTAATATTTGGTCTGGCTATCGCATCATTCCTTACACTGATAGTCGTACCTGTGCTGTATTCATTATTTGAATCCAGAGGAGAGCGAAAAAGACTGGCGCAACTATCAAACCAGACACAGTAGATAATTACCCGTTTTGTTGGATAGTGAAGGTTCCATAGATCGGTATGGATAGGATTATTATCACCAGCACATACCAATTAGAACCCTTTAATAAACAGTAAATATTTCAGTATTTTTCCCGACTAATAATGAATGAAATTCGTGCACATATCCTGTGGGTTGATGATGAAATCGATCACTTGAAACCCCACATCATGTACCTGGAAGATAAAGGGTACAAACTTCGTACTGTAACCAATGGTCATGATGCCGTGGAATTGGTAAAAAGTAACCGATTTGATCTGATACTTTTAGACCAGTTTATGCCGGGCCTGGATGGGCTTGAAACGCTGCGGAGAATCAAGGAAATCCGAGATTCAATTCCAGTTATCCTCATCACGAAAAGTGAGGAGGAGTGGTTAATGGATGAAGCAATTTCAGAAAAGATTGAAGAATTCCTGGTGAAGCCAGTAAAGCCTACACAAATATTCATTGCGGCAAAAAAAATCCTGGAATCCACTAAAATCCTTGAAGAAAAGGCCACATCTGGATACCTGAAGGAGTTTCAGGAAATCGAACACAAACTACAGGAAGCATTCAACCTGGATGACTGGTGGGACATTTATGTGAAACTGGTCAGGTGGCAGCTTGAGTTTGATGAACACCGTGATACAGGTCTGGGCAATATTCTTGAAGAACAGTTGAGAACGTCCAACAGGGAATTCATCCATTACATCCGAGATAATTATCCCAGGTGGATGTCCGAAAACGAGCGGCCGTCAATGACGTTGGATTTGTTCAGGGAAAATGTCATACCACCGCTCCAGGAGAATAAGAAAGTATGCTTTATCCTGGTGGATAGTATGCGTCATGATCATTTGTTAAGCATCCTTCCTGATATCCAGAAATATTTTGATGTGGATATTGACTATACCATGGCATTATTGCCGTCGGCCACACCGTTCAGCCGGAATGCAATTTTCAGTGGATTATTCCCCGATGATATTCTTAAGAAATACCCGGAACAGCGTTCGGATATGGAAGCCCATGCTCAGAGTTTGAATCAGCATGAGAGACGGATGTTGAGGGACCAGTTAAACCGTTTTGGTTTAAACTCCAAATCTATGCATTATCACAAAATCTGGCATGTGGATGAAGGGAAAAAATTCGCTCAAAAAGTTTCCGGACTCATGAAAACACATGTGTTGAGTATCGTCATCAATTTCGTGGATATTCTTGCTCACAAGCGTTCAGAGATGGATGTTTTAATGGAGATGTTACCCGATGAATCTGGATACAGGGCTGCGGTAAAAACCTGGTTTGAAAATTCCTGGTTTTACGATGTTTTGAAGCAACTGAGTCAGGCAAATTACCAGGTAATTCTTACCAGCGATCATGGCAGTATTCGAGTAAAAAAACCAATTCTGGTAGGTGCAGACAAAGATACATCCAGCGGTGTTCGATACAAATATGGTAGAAATCTAAATTGCAATGAACGTCAGGCCCTTGTCATCAAGAAACCCAGTGATTATCGGTTACCTGAGTTTGGTCCCCAAACCAGTTATTTGATTGCTGCCGATGATGCGTATTTTGTTTACCCGACTCAACAACATAAATATGAAACCATGTATAAGGGCAGCTTTCAACACGGCGGAATTTCCCTGGAAGAAATGTTTGTCCCTGTTGCCACACTTACTCCCAGAGATTCATGATGAATAATGTCATCTACCAGTCAGAATCACTGGAAGAAACCATGTCCTTTGCAGCAGAGATGGCAACATCTATCTCACACGGGACCGTTATTGCCCTGATTGGGGACTTAGGCACAGGGAAAACCGCATTTTCCCAGGGATTTGCATGGGGGTTGGGTATTAAGGATTTTGTGAATTCCCCCACATTCAAGCTCGTTAGTCAGTATGATCGGTTAGATGGTCATCTTTACCATGTGGATTGTTATCGATTGGATGGCCCACAGGATTTTATCAATATCGGCGGTGAAAACTTCCTGTATCCTTTGGAAGGAATAACACTTATAGAATGGGCCAATATTATTGAAGAAATTATACCATCCAACTCGATATGGATACGGTTCTCAAGAAACCCGGATTTTCCTGAACGGCGGATTCTTGCCATTAATGGCTGGAAAAAATGAAAATACTGGCAATAGAAACATCAACAGAGATTTGTGGAGTTGCGTTATTTCTGGATGGTCAACTGGAAATCCTGTCTGAGGAATTAACCCCCAGGGCTCATGCTCGGACGCTCCCTGAAAAATTTCAATCGATTTTTGAAACAGAACGATTCAAGGTTCAGGATCTGGATGCCATGGCAATATCCATTGGTCCAGGGTCTTTCACGGGACTTCGCATTGGATTGAGCTTCACAAAGGGTATTGCATATAGCCATAATCTGCCTATCATCCCCGTCCCTACACTTTATGGCATCGCTCAAGGTGCTTTAGATAAGACCTGGGATAATTGTGGGGTTATCCTTCATTCACACTCAACCAACCTGTTTTATCAAGATTTTACCAAAATTGATGAACGAATTTTCTCTGATGGAAATCCTAAAGCATTTACTTATGATGCACTGGACAATCAATCACAAAAGAAGATATTTCATTACAATAGTAGTGAATTTTTAACGATGGACAATACTGAAGAGCAACGGCCTTCTGCACAATGGATTGGTGAACTTGCGCAGATTCATTTTGACGAATGGAAACTAGATGATCCAAAAGAATTGGTCCCAGAATATATTTCACCCTTCAAACCTGGATCATCATGATTCGAAAAGCACATTCAGGGGATATTGACAAGTTATTGGCCATCGAGCAAAAGGCATTTTTGCATCCCTGGTCGTACACACAGTTTGAAAATGAATTAAATAATACTCCCGTAACTGGTTGTAACGTATATGAGAAGGGAAAAGAGATCATTGGTTTTATCGTTTTTCATGATATTGGAACAGAAGTAGAGATTTTAATTATCGCAGTTGCCCAGGCGTTTCGTCGCAATGGAATCGGCAGAGAATTACTGGAATCCATAGTGGACAATAACAACCAGAATACAGACATTTTTCTTGATGTGAAGGCATCGAATTATAGTGCGATTAAGTTGTATATTGACGCCGGTTTTAAGGAAATAGGTCGACGTACAGCCTATTACAAGGATGGCGAAGATGCCATTGTTATGATTCGAAAAAATTACATAATGGATGCTAACTGAATATGGCCTGGTTTACACGAAAAGATAAAAAATTCAAGGATGAGGAACGGAAGGATATGCCCGATGGGCTTTGGGTAAAATGTCCAAGCTGTTCAGAGATTCTTTATAAACCCGAATTGGATAAAGCACATTCTGTGTGCAGGCATTGCCAGCATCATTTCAGGGTGTTGCCAGAACTCTATGAAAACCTGTTGCTGGATGCAGGGACAAAAAAAACGTTGTTTGACAATATTCATGCGAATGATCCTTTGCATTTCAAGGCAGGAAAAAAATATACAGAACAATTAAAAGTCGCGAAGAGAAAGACAGGTCACGATGAAGCCATACGTTGTTTTTCCGGCATGATAAATGGCAGGGAAATTGTTCTTGGAGTCATGAATTTCAAATTCATCGGTGGTAGCATGGGGTCGGTTGTAGGTGAGGTTATTTCCCGTGCAATAGATTTGGCCATGGAAAAAAAGGTACCACTGATTCTGGTATGTGCCTCTGGTGGCGCCCGCATGCAGGAAGGGGCCATATCCTTAATGCAACTGGCAAAAACCAGTGCCCATCTGGCTCGCTTTTCCGATGCAGGTGGATTATATATACCGATTCTTACAGATCCTACAACAGGAGGTGTGACTGCCAGTTATGGAATGCTGGGTGATATCATTCTTGCAGAGCCCGGTGCACTAATTGGTTTTGCAGGTCCACGGGTCATCAAGCAAACCATCGGCCAGGACTTGCCCAAGGGATTCCAGCGCGCTGAGTTTCTCCTTGATAAAGGATTTGTTGATCATATCGTACCACGCGATTCCATGAAATCGACTATATCAAATCTAATTCATCACCTGTTATGAAGAAAAAACCAAGAATCCTCATCACCAATGATGATGGAATATTTGCACCAGGTATTTTTGCACTTTGGGAAGCAATGGATGCCCTAGGGGATGTATATATTGTGGCACCCGATACCGAAAAGAGTGCTGTGGGGCATGCCATCACAATTTCTGATCCTATTCGTTATCAACCAGTCTCCCGCAGGGATGGTTTTGAAGGCTTCGCCGTAAGTGGCACTCCAGCAGATTGTGTTAAGATTGCAGTCCATGGTATCATGGATGCAGAACCAGATGTTATCATTTCCGGAATTAACTCCGGTGCAAATGTTGGAAACAATATCATTTATTCAGGAACAGTGTCTGCTGCCACAGAGGGCACAATGCTGAACATTCCATCCATTGCAATCAGTCTTGACGCTTTGGTTGACGGAAATTTTGAACCGGCAAAAACCATAGCCCAACAGGTCGTTCAGAAAGTCCTGGAAAAAGGGTTGCCACAGGGTGTCCTGTTAAATGTGAATGTACCCAATATACCAATGGCTGAAATAATGGGAGTGAAAATCACTCGGCAGGGAAATATCTACTTCAAGGATTGGTTTGATGGACGGGAAAGCCCACGAGGTCATCAGTATTACTGGATGACCGGTAAGATAATCAATCCTGACGAAGACCCTAATCATGATGGCGTTGCGTTGTCCGACGGGTATGTGTCTATTACACCCATACACTACCAGTTGACTTGTGACTCATTTTTGCCTGATTTGAAGGAATGGACATTTAATGACTGATGTACATGCCCAGGGTGTGATCATCCTTGATTTTGGATCCCAGTATACACAACTCATCGCACGAAGAATTAGGGAACAACATGTGTTCTCAGAGATCTTGCCACATGACGCCCCGCTGGAATCCATTCTATCTCATCACCCCAAAGCACTGATACTATCCGGTGGTCCATCTAGTGTATTCTCAAATGAATCTCCATCATTTGATACTGCGATTTTGGAATTAGATATGCCTGTACTTGGTATCTGTTACGGACTGCAACTGCTAACCTTACACGATGGTGGGCATGTGGAAGGTACAGGTAAAGGTGAATATGGTCTCGCTCACTTAAACCTGCAAAATGATTCTCCTCTCTTTCATGGAATATCGGACCATTCCACTGTGTGGATGAGTCACATGGATCAGGTTACCAGGCTTCCAGAAAATTGGCAGACAATCGGTACATCCTCAAACAGTGTCATTGCAGCCTTAAGTCACATGGAGAAACCACGATTTGCGGTTCAATTTCACCCGGAAGTGGCCCATACATCCGAGGGTGAAAAAATCCTCAGCAATTTTCTATTCAAAATTGCACATTGCGAGCCGAATTGGACGCCGGGACATTTTATTGAAGAACAGGTGAAAGCCATACGGTCTCAAGTTGGTGATGGAAAAGCCATCATTGGTGTTAGTGGTGGTGTGGATTCATCTGTTGCAGCGGCACTCATGCACAAGGCAATTGGGGATCGAGCAATTGGTGTCCTTATCGATCACGGCTTGATGCGAAAAAATGAAGCAGTTCAATGTATAACAGCATTGCATGATGGACTCGGAGTAAATATTCACCTGAAAGATGAATCTGACATTTTTCTTGAAAAACTAAAAGGAATCACCGATCCGGAAGAAAAAAGAAAAATAATTGGTAACCAGTTTATTTATTCGTTTGAAGCATTTTCAAAACAGTTTGGTGATGTGGGATTTCTTGGACAGGGAACATTATATCCTGACGTTATCGAAAGTGGTGGTAGCAAGGCAAAGGGAGCAGCTGAGGTCATTAAAAGTCACCATAATGTCGGTGGGCTACCTGATGATATGGAATTTGAACTGGTTGAACCTTTGCGTGAATTGTTCAAGGATGAAGTTCGGAATGTTGGCAGAGAATTAGGTCTTCAGGAATCGCTGCTCCAGAGGCATCCATTTCCTGGACCGGGTCTCGGCGTAAGAATAATTGGTGATGTAACAAAGGAAAGATGTGATATTCTTCGTGAGGCAGATGAGATTTATTTAAACATACTGCACGAAGAAGGAATCTACCATGAAATCTGGCAAGCATTTTCCGTTCTGATTCCGGTGAAAACTGTGGGTGTTATGGGTGATCAACGCACATATGAAAACCTGTTGGGTATCCGTGCTGTAACAAGCAGCGATGGAATGACAGCAGACTGGTATCGGATGTCCCCTGAAATTCAATCACGAATTTCCAATACCATTGTCAACAATGTTCGAGGTGTAAACCGTGTTGTTTATGATATCACTTCGAAACCACCGGGAACTATTGAATGGGAATAATGTTGTGCAGTTATCTAGAAAGCCAGAGGATATATAAATGTGTGGTATTGTAGGGTATTACGGAAATAAAGATTGTGTCCCGATCCTCATCAGTGGATTGAAGCGATTGGAATATAGAGGATACGATTCCGCCGGTGTTGCTGTTATGAATGATGGTGTCATGCATCATGTAAAACGCGCTGGTAAAGTACGTGAACTGGAGCAGACCATAGATGAATCCACCGTCAGGGGATCCATTGGTATAGCCCATACACGATGGGCTACTCATGGTGAACCCAATGATGTAAATGCACACCCGCACTGTAACTCAGATGAGTCCATTGCCCTCATTCACAATGGAATAATTGAGAATTATGATACAATAAAACAGGTGCTTTCAGAAAAGGGATTTAGTTTCGTGAGCGAAACAGATTCAGAAGTCCTGGTACAATTAATTTCAGATTTATACGAATCCGGTGAATTATCTTTTAGTGAATCTGTCCGGGCAGCTCTTCAACAGGTGGTTGGTGCCTATGGAATAGTAGCCTTATGCAGGGATGAACCTGATGCACTTGTTGCTGCACGTTTTGGAAGCCCCCTGGTATTAGGGATTGGGGAAAATGAGTACTTCCTAGCCAGTGACGCATCTCCTATCGTGGAATACACGCGTAATGTTGTCTATCTGGATGAAGGGGAAATGGTTACCATTACACCTGACGGTTATACCATTCGAAAGATCATGGAAGATAAGGTGGTTACGAAAGAAATCGAAACCCTTACACTATCCTATGAACAAATTGAAAAGGGAGAATTTCCCCATTTCATGTTAAAAGAAATCCACGAGCAGAAACAGACTATCATGGATACCATGCGTGGTCGGGTCCAAATGGATAAAGGATCAGCCCATCTTGGAGGTATCAGTGATTTTCTCCCAAGGATTCTTTCCGCAAAGCAGTTTTATATCACCGCATGTGGTACATCATGGCATGCCGGGCTCATTGGAAAATACCTTTTAGAAGACTATGCCGGTATTCCAGTCCACGTGGAATATGCATCTGAGTTTCGCTATCGAAAAACGGTTGTGGATGGTGAAACCGTTGTTATTGCCATCAGTCAATCTGGCGAGACAGCCGATACTCTTGCAGCCATTAGAAAAGCCAGGGATAAAGGGGCATTAACGCTTGGAATTTGCAATGTGGTGGGTAGCTCAATTTCCAGAGAAACAGACTGCGGAGTATACACACATGCAGGTCCTGAAATTGGTGTGGCTTCAACAAAAGCATTCACCGCACAGGTGAGTGCACTCATCATGCTGGCATTAACCATCGGTCGCCAAAAAGGATTATCAAAAGAAGACGGACTCAGGATAGTACAATCACTCAATAAAATTGATGATCATGTACAAACCATACTTGAAAATAGCAGCCAGATTGAGAAAGTTGCCTGGGAGACACAGTACGCTGATAATTTCCTATACCTAGGGCGAGGATTGAACTTCCCTGCTGCACTCGAGGGAGCACTAAAACTGAAAGAGATATCCTATATCCATGCCGAGGGTTATCCAGCTGCTGAAATGAAACACGGACCCATTGCTCTGATAGATGAACGAATGCCTGTTGTTTTCCTTGCCCCTCATGACAGAACATTTGAAAAAGTGTTTTCAAACATACAGGAAGTGAAATCAAGGAAAGGAAAAACCATCATTCTCACGGATAAAAAAACCAGGGATCTTCAATCCATCGCAGATTACATGATCGAAGTCCCAACTACCCACAGTCATGTGTTCCCAATTCTTGCATCCATTCCACTGCAATTGCTTGCCTACCATCTTGCAGTTTTACGAGGGTGTGATGTGGATCAGCCCAGAAACCTTGCAAAGAGTGTTACGGTTGAATAGACTTATCCATGTTCTACTATTGGTCTCGTTGTCGACCAGCGCTTATTCACAGGGTTGGTTCAGACAAAAAACGGTGGAGGACAGATTCAACAAAGCCGTTGAATACTATAATGAAGGTCGATTTGGATCTGCTGAATCTGCACTGAAGAAGATTCTGGAAAAAGATCAGGAAGAATACGAGGAAGCCGTTCAGCTCATGCTTATGAAATCTCGCTTTCAGAACAGAGATATTGAGGAATCAAAAAAAATTGGATTACGTTATCTGAATAATGAACTGTTCAGCGATTACCGTCCAAATGTCATTGAAGTTTTGGGTGATATATTTATCTATGAAGGAAATTATTCAGCAGCATTAAGACATTATTTATTATCGAATAACGGGTATGACTCAAATTCAGTCAGTAGCAAACGGGTATTCAGAAAAGTCAGCCACCTTTTTGGACTAAGGCTTTCATCAGATGTGGTATCGGAACTGGTGTCAACCGAATTGGATACGGTATCACAGGTCATTTTAAACCTGATTCAGGCATTTGAAAAACTTGCGCAGGGGGAACAGGGTCAGGCTTCACACTTTCTTGGGCAAATATCACCGGAAAATGTTCCAGATGAGTTGTTCTCCATTTATGAGCAATTAATACTGTCATCTTACCAGGAAAAATCCACAGTAGCTACGGTAGGAATTGTTGCACCACTAACAGGAATTAATAGTATTGAAGGCCGAACCTTTTTACGAGGAATTCAACAGGCCTTTAAGCACCATCTGCGTGTGGGGCATAAGGTTGGGTACATCATCTATGATAATATCAGTGATGAAATTGAAACAGCTAGGGCCATTACACAGTTGATCAATAATCCTAATGTCACTGCCATCATAGCACCACAGGATGAGCGAGATGCATTGATCTCAACCGCAATGGTAACAAAATCAACTGTTCCTGTGATCATTCCAACATCTGTTCAGGATGGATTGACTGATCTGTCATCAAACATCTTCCAGTTCAATTCCAATCTTTCGATACGTGGAGAGTTTGCTGCGAAATATGCCCTAAACAATATGAGAGCAAAATCTATTGCTGTTGTTGCCCCTGCAGATATTTATGGTAAGACGCTTGTGGATGCATTCCTAAAGGAATTGGATTTAAATGGTATTGAACCTGTTTCGGTAGAATGGTATTCTGATATTCCCAATAACCTGAGCAGTGAATTTTCCACCATTAGAAAAAGAGCGTGGACACTAGTTCCGCAGGAAAACGAGGATGAAGAATACCTTGGCATGGAACTAGACAGTCTCGATGCGCTCTTTGATATATCAGAGGAAGATTTCTTCGATCTTCCAGAAGAGGATGATAAGAAAAGTCTTTCCAGATCAGATTCAGCAGAGGTGGTTCTGGAGACTATTGACGCGATATTCATTCCTGCACATGAATCACATATATCTTTTATTGGAACACAATTTCCAGTGTACAATTTGAAGACAACAATTATTGGAACAGAAGGCTGGTATCATCCGGAGATCTTGGACCAGGAAACGATTGGACCACATATCGATGGTATGGTGCTGATAACCAATGAATTTCCCAATGAAAGAGTGAAGGAAGATTTGCCTGAATCCATAACCGATCCTTCGATATACTACCTTGGCTATGATACAGCACAGATGCTTCTTCATATCGCAGCTAAAACTCAAAACGATCCTGTAGATTTTATTGAGCAGCTTGGTCGAGTGGATGGTATTCATGGAAAATTTCATTCATATGCATTTGATCCTAAATATAAGAATGCAAATATTGCCCTTCATGTGCTGTCTTATGAAAACAGGGTTTTCAGGGATGTAGGATTTTTTAATGGCGATTCCTTAAACCGTACATATTTCCCTGCACCTTAGGCATGAGCGCCCCTTTCGAAAACATCTCAGGGTTACTTCCTGTCCCTGGGCTGGTTGCAGTATTTTCAAACAAGTTTTTTTCTTATAAACCACCACAGGATCGAGTTGAATTGGCAAAACTGGTTGATTGTGATCCTGAACATCTAGTCATTCCAAAGCAAACTCATTCAAATCATGTGGGACTGGTTACAAGTCCCGGAAATCTTAATAATACTGATAGTATCATCACACAAAGTATCGATGTCGTACTCAGCATCCAGGTGGCAGATTGTATACCAATATTTATTGCAGATCCAATCACGAAAACCATAGGATTGATACATGCTGGCTGGCGGGGTGGGGTCAATGGAATTGTGCACAATTCCATCGTCTCAATGGAAGAGGCAGGTGCCAATCCCAGGGATATTCACGTCGTATTTGGTCCTTCAATTCGGCAATGTTGTTTTGAGGTTAAAGATGATGTTCTGGGACATTTTCCAAAACCATATCAGTACGTCGATCCAATCGGTACATATTGGATCGATTTGCATGGAATGGTCATCAGGCAACTTGAGGAAACAGGAATTAATGCCTCGAATATATCGGATATGAAATCGTGCACAAAGTGTCACTCGCAAACCTATCATAGCTACAGAGCCGAAGGATTGGAAGCCGGTAGAAACATCGCCTTGATGGCATTGAAATTCTAAATAGCATAAAACATTTAAATGATATTTAGAGGATAACTGATTTAGGTACTATCCTTCTTTTTTACATTCTATTTCCCAGATAAATTAATGGCTTATTATTTCATGATATGTCATTCTTAGATTCCATTATTCTCGGTGTAATTCAGGGATTGACCGAATTCCTGCCCGTCAGCAGTTCAGGTCACCTTGTCCTGGGTCAGCATGTCCTGGGATTACACCTTCCAGGGAATTTGCTGGAAATTGTCATGCATCTTGGAACGCTCATGAGTATCCTGGTCGTTTTTTGGAGAGATATTTTCTCCTTATTATCGTCTCTGGAGGATAAAAAAACAAAGAAATACATCTTAATCCTGATTGTGGGTTCCATCCCTGCTGCATTCGTAGGCATTTTTTTCAAGGAAGAATTATCCGGCCTATTTGATTCCATTACGGCAGTTGGTATCAATCTTATCATCACCGGAATAGTATTGTGGACTACAAAATATATTCAAAAACTAGATCGCCCCATTTGCATTAAGAATGGATTCATCATTGGCCTGGCCCAGGCATGTGCTATCCTGCCAGGTATTTCAAGATCAGGTGCGACTATTTCCACTGCATTGATTTTGAAAGTGTCACAGGAAGAAGCTTTTAAATATTCATTCCTTCTTGCTATACCAGCCCTTGTAGGCGCAGGTATTATCACTTCTTTGGATAATATTCAAACCCACCAGGTTGCTGACAACTTATTACCTCTGGCAGCCGGATTTCTGTCATCCTTCATTGTTGGATGGATAGCATTAAAATGGCTTATTACATTACTAAAACAAGGTCAATTCCACTGGTTTGGAGTCTACTGTTTGGTAGTTGGCATACTTATCACCGTTTTCATATAGCAGGGAGTGACATGAATCCAATCACTGTAACATTTGTTTTATATCTGATGGTCATTATGATTGTGGGTATCCTGACAGCTCGTATTACAAAAAATTTGAAAGATTTTGCTCTGGGTGGTCATCGATTGGGTCCCGTGGTCATTGCATTTAGTGAGCGTGCAAGTGGAGAATCTGCATGGCTGATCATTGGTTTACCGGGTGCTGCAATGGTGGCGGGACTGTTAGAACTCTGGACAGTAGTAGGCTGCATCGCTGGTATTATTGTTTCATGGTTTATCATCGCATCTCCAATCAGGAAGCTTACATCCGAGTATGGTGCTTTAACGCTACCGGAATTGCTGTCAAAACGGTTTGGAGATGAAAATGGCACCATTAGGTGGTTATCATCCCTGATAATTACCTTCTTTTTTTCGTTCTATGTTGCAGCACAGTTCTCCGGTGCCGGAAAGGTTTTGAATGTTACATTTGGATTAACAGAAATGCAGGGGATGATCATAGGAGCTTTGATTATCGTCTTTTACACAATCCTGGGTGGATTCCTTGCTGTGGCTTGGACCGACCTTATCCAGGGAATCATTATGATTGGAACGCTGGTGATCCTACCTACGGTGGCATATATCGAGTACAGTCAAATACAATCCGATATCCCGGTATTGGATTGGTCTACACTATTTGGAGGACAAACGGGAATTGGCACCTTGATTGGAGCTATCGGTGGGTTAAGCTGGGGACTGGGATACATGGGGCAGCCACATCTGATAGCAAGGTACATGGCCATTGATAGAGTAAGACATGTGAAAATCAGCAGGCGTATAGCCATCGCATGGGCCATCCCTGCTTTCTTTGGATCCATGTTCATAGGACTGGTTGGATTAAGGTTGCTATCTGCTAATGCCCTTGGTAGTGGAATGGTAGATATGACCACCATTCTGGCCGACCCTGAAAAACTCATGCCATTGATGGCCACAACGCTATTGCATCCGTGGATAGCAGGGATCTTTATTTCTGGAGCCATCGCTGCCATGATGTCCACTGCCGATTCTCAATTACTGGTGAGTACAACAGTATTGACTGAAGATGTATTGTCGCGCTTTGTAAAAAAAGATGATAAAAAGTATGATCTTCTCTTTATCGGTCGACTATTAACAGTTGCAATTGGAATCATTGCATTTTTGTTCGCATGGAAAACAGAAAACCTTGTATTTGAGCTTGTTTCGTACGCCTGGAGTGGTTTAGGTGCATCCTTTGGCCCTGCATTGCTGTTGACTCTCTGGTGGTCAAAAACGACGAAATCCGGCGTTGTTGCAGGGATTATTACTGGATCTACAACAACAATACTGTGGTCCAATATACCTCAACTGCAATCTTTCATAACCGAGCGTTTTTCCAGTTTTATTCTTGCATTTATTGCAGTGGTATTGGTGAGTCTAATGGATCGAAGAACCCATGGAAGTTGATTTCAGAAAAACAATTGATTCCCTTAAATCCGGTAACCATGAGCCTGTGTATTTCCTAAAGGGTGATGACAGATATCTTCAGCGATTCTTTGTTTCAACAGTTGAAAATTCCATATTCACTGACGGGGATACAAATACGTTTCGCTTAAATCCTGTTGAAATGGGTCATCAGGAAATAATAGATCGAATAAATTATGTCGATTTATTTGCTTCAAAGAGTGTATACGTACTTCAGCAATCACAGTTGGTGAAGGGAAACCAGAGAAAGCTTCTGCTGGAGTATTGCAAGTCACCTATCCATACCAATTGCCTGATTATACTACATGACGAATGGCGGTTGCGATCGAAGGTACTTCAACAAATCGAGTCTCATTCCTGTAGTGTGTCAGTAAGTACACCAATGGAAAATGGGGTAAAACGATGGGCAAGGTATTTTTTTCGTGAACAGGGAGTTAAGGTGTCTGATGATGTCATAAACAATATTGTGGATTTTTCAGGTGACTCACTCGATCATCTTCACAATGAGATCGAAAAAATATGTATATCCCTTGACGATAAAGAGATCGTAACAGTCGAAAAGGTTAAATCCTATAGTGGTTGGCAGAGGGAATACCAGAAATGGGAATTCTTCCTATCGCTGGGAGAGAAGAAGTATGATAAAGCAATTGCATTGGGAAAAAGACTTGTTACACAAAATGAATCCCTTGTTGCCCTTTTATGGGGACTGAGTTCCTTTCATCAGGAACTACTGTATAGTAAAAATTCACATGGAACTTCTCGCGCATATCCGGGTTATACCGGGTTACCGCCTTCGGTAAACAAACGAATACCACAGTTTGCAAAAGCGAGGACAAAGAAGGAGATAGAAAAGGCGTTGTTACTTTTATCCGAGTTGGATAAACGCATAAAAAGTCAATCCATTGATGATGAAACAGAATTACTCAAATTCCTTATCAACATCCAGTCAAACCATGACTGAACGGTTTGTATATACAGATGAAGAATTGATTGCCCGATTCCAACAGGGTGATGAGAAGGCTTACATCGAATTGGTGAATCGATATCAGGATCGGTTAATGGTTTTCGTTTATCGGTTTGTGAATGATATGACTCAGGCTGAGGACATTGTTCAGGATACGATGGTGAAGTTATATACTCATAGACATTTCTATAAAGAGATCGCCAAATTTTCTACATGGATATATACCATTGCTGGTAATCTGGCAAAAACGGAATTGAGAAAGAAAAAAAGGCGAAAAGTGACCAGTTTGAGTCAAATGGGACTCGATGATAAAGATTATGATTTACCAGCAGTAATTGAAGATACAGATGAGGCTGTGCAGGGACAGTACACAGAGGAACGTCTGCAGCAGGCACTGCTGGATTTACCACTGCATTTTCGTACTGTAGTCATCATGAGAGATATACAGGAACTTTCTTACGAAGAAATCAGTAAAATCGTCGATGTGCCGCTGGGCACTGTGAAGTCGCGAATTAATAGAGCACGTTTACAATTACAAAAAGCATTGAAAGAATACAGATAATATTGGAGGTCTGCTTATACGATGGATCGCTATCAGTTTGAAGATTTAATATCTGAATATTTAGAAAACACACTAAGCCTTTCCAAACGAAAGGAATTTGAATCCTATTTAGAAGGACATCCAGAAGCCAGGGAAGAAGTATCGTCGGTTCAGAAGATGATGCAATCAATGAAATCGCTAAATGACGTAAAAACATCTCCCGAATTCATGAAAAACTTAAGATCACGGATTGCTTCTGAGAATATCCGGACTGCATCAACCATCTCAAAAAGAAATACGTATTTTGGGTTTACACCGTTATATGCTTCTTTATTTGGAGTTCTGATCATAGCGCTCCTTGTTGTTGGCGTGCAGCTGATCCCGTCTTACCCGGGGATTAATCCTGCATATCCGGTACAGCAACCGATGGCAGAAGAGACTACTAACACAGAGGCACCGTATAAATTGCCAGCTGAATCAGTCAATAATGAATCATTTGCAGAAGCTCCTGAAGATTCAGTTGAATTAGAAGTTCATCAGATGAATAAAAACAATAATTTTGAGAAAGGTATTCAACTGGTTAAGAATCCTCGATAAACCCTAAGCAGTTATTTTATTATCCCCGTGATCATCGTAAGTTTGATCTCGGGGATTTTTTATGGATAATGAATCAAATTCTAAACGACTGCGGTATATCGTCATCACGTTATTCGTGATCGCCCTATTCTCGGCGCTATTTGGTCAACATGAACATGCCCTGTTTCTTGTGTTTAACTGGATACTAGTTGTTGGATTATTAATCCTTTTTGTTTTGTATGCATCTCCATTTTTTAAACCTGGACAGGGAGAAACACATCTTCGCAATGATTCTGATCGTTCTTCAACAAGGTCCAAAAATGCGTCTGAACTATATGACAACTGGATTGGACAAATTGAACAAATTTGTCAATCAATCAACGAGAAATTTTCAATTGGTATATTTTGCCTGGATCCCACCACAGAAGCACTATCCATACAAAATGATAACAACAGGCATTTCTTATCATCGATCTCTCCCGAAAACCATTTGATAATAAAAATCCTGACAAGTAATGGGACAAAACGATTTCAGGAAAATGAATCACGAAAATATTGGGGTGGTGTTGTGGCTGGCTCTACCTGGAGAGGTAGCGAAACTATACTTGGACATCGAATAGTTTTCCATGACCAACCATTCGGATGCATATTCATGTATACGGATCATTTTTCAACCTTGCAAAAAAGGGATGAGGACTTGCTGGCACATCTCGCACACCTATTTGAGAGTGGTTTGTACCATATGAATGAGATTGAGACACTTGAAAAATTGCACTATTATTCTCAGATCATTTTCAATCTTTACAACAAGGTAAGCCAGGAAACGCCACTGGATGATGTTTTTAAACATTTTGGAGATGCCTGTAACCAATTATTTGATTATGATGCATTTACATTATCCATCAAAATGAATGCTGAACCAAAACCCGTGGTTTATTATTCCCTGGGGGAAGCGTCTCAATCCTGGCAGGGAATACACTTTGACCTGCAGAATACTATCCATGGTCATTCCATTCATACAGAAGAAAAAATCCTGACACCCAATTGGCGATCAGATTTTCCGGATTATTCTCGATTTGGTCGGGACGAAGAGGTGGATGATCAGTATTCATCCGTGATATCTGTCCCAATTCTGTTACCGCAATATGGGTTGGGCAGTTTAATTCTTGAAAGAAAAAATCCTGTTGAATATTCATCCCTGGATGAAGATTTGTTTGGAGTTTTTGGTCAGACAATCAGCACCATTCTAACATGGATATACAGTTATAAATCGACACATCAGGAAGCGATCTATGACCATTTAACCGGTCTATTAAATCGAAAAGCATTTCTAGACAGATTTAATCAGGAAATACAACGAGCGGTACGATTTCAACAGAATCTGGTTATTCTTATGCTTGATTTGGATAAGTTCAAACAGGTCAATGATACATATGGTCATTTATACGGTGACTACATGTTAAGGACAGTCAGTAATCTGGTAGTAAAAAATGTTCGCGATATAGATGTTGTGTGTCGATACGGCGGTGAGGAGTTTATTGCCATCCTTGTGAACACAACAAAATCCATGGCGGAACAAGTTGGTAAAAGAATCGTCCATAGTATTTCAACCTATGCATTCGAAGAAAGTGGAATAGAGGCACGTATTACCATAAGTGGAGGCATGTCAGATTTCCCAAACGATTCAGAAGAGAAACGAGCACTAATCAAGCTGGCGGATGAAGCATTGTATGAAGCCAAAAGACTCGGAGGAAACAGGATAGTTTTATATGGTAAATAATGGATACACATTGTTGAAAAGCATTTCTATCAACACTCTCATGTTCATGTTGATTGTATTCTGGAGTTGCGGTGTCAAACAAGATGCAATTCCCGAAGTGCCTCCTAAGGAAATAAATGAAACAGTAGAAGAAGTAAACAGTGATGCTCTCAAGTATTTTATGGATGGGCAGTTTCAAATGAATCAGGGTGATTATGCCATGGCAATCATCGAGTTCCAGGAGGCATTAGATATTGATCCAAGCATATCTACCATCCATGTTTCATTGGCTGAGTGTTACTGGAATCTTGGCAAGCTTAAACGAGCCTTGACTCATCTGAACAATGCACTGAAACTCGATCCGAACGATACAGATGCAAGGGAAAGACTTGCCCATTATTATATACTTAAAAAGCAGTTTGTTAAAGCCAAACAGGAATACATCAGGTTATCTGATATAGAGCCCGAGAATCCGGATTACATATATGCATTAGCGGACCTTGAAAAAATTCAGGAAAATGTTGATGAGGCTGTCAAATTATATGAAAAAGTTTTCGCAATGGATCCCAGCGCTGTATATGCATTAGAAACTGCCGCAAAGCTATCACTTAGTAACCAGAATTATGAGAAAGCTGAATCCCTCTATAAGGAACTGGTTAAAATCGATTCAGAAAATACAGAATACTGGCGTATCTACGCAAACCTGGCACTATCCAGACAGGATTTTTCAGCTGGACTGATTGCTCTGGAAAATTTTAATCGTCTCAGACCAAACGATCTCGAGACCGTTGGACGGATAGGTTCCATTTATTATGAAGAGGGAGACCTGGAGACATCTCTCAACTATTTTCTGGAAGCGTGGAAACTGGACTCTACAAATGTATTAACCTATCATTATATCTCATCAATCTATCGGGATAGCGGACAACCTGATCTAGCGTTGACTTATGCTAACAAGATGAAATCCAGGTTTCCCAATAATCCCCAGGGATTTATCAATGCTGCTCTTATACACCTTGACGTTGACAATTGGCAAGGTGCTGTAGATGCGTTAGAACCTGTATCCGATACATTCATGAATGAATTTGCTATTCAATACTTGCTGGGATCAGCCTACTATTCATTATCCAGGCTGATGGATGCAGAAAAACATTTGGATAGATCTGTAAAAATTTCACCAGAGTCCCTTGCTGCCTGGCACATGCTGGCAATTGTGTATGACAATAATAAACGATATACTGATTCTGATGAAATATATGAAAAACTGATTCAAGGGGACACCACAGACGTTCAGGCTTATAACAATTATGCCTACAGTCTTGCCGAAAGATCCACAAAACTGGAGTATGCATTATCCCTGTCTGAAAAAGCAAATCAGCTTTCCCCGGACAATGCAGCCTATCTCGATACAATGGGCTGGATATATTTTAAAATGGGTCATCATGAAAAGGGACTTGATCTCATAAAGCAGTCGATAAAACTTGACCCATCAAATGCTGTAGTATTAGAACACTTAGGTAATATTTATGAATCGCTTGATAGAATAGATGACGCAATATTGTACTACAAGAAAGCACTGGAAATTGATAGTGAAAATGAACGGGTTAAGGAAAAGATCAAAACCCTATAGATACCTGTTATTTGTCATTTTTATCGCGTGCAATCAAATGGGAAACCAAGTTGATATTGAGCCGGATATGTCCATTGAAACGGCTGAAATTCAGAAGGAATACTGTCGAGGAAACGGTATCATTGTAACAAAAGGTATTGTTAAGGGGCAACTCAAATTCAGATTTTCAAGTGACACGCACAGTGCGATAGTAGAGTGTAAAGATCTGCTTGGCCGGAATGTTATGGAATTGTCCATTCATGAAGATAAACTGGATGCTATTGATGTCCTGAATTCCCGTCACTACACGCAAGAACAATTAATTTCTATTCTACCAATCCTTGAAGTATTTTCTCCGATTAATTTACATACTGCGTTGTGGGGGTATGAACCAAATGTACCAGACACAACCTTAAAGAAGTATCTTTCTGAGCTCGACTACGATTTTAAATCAGTAGATAATGAAGATTTAATTCATCGTATAAAAGCCGTAGATAGATCACTGTCTCAGACAATGATTATTGATATTGTTAACAGGGAATTTGGATTGATATATCCAGATCAGGAATTAAAACTGACACATGACAAATAAATCCGTATCCATCGTAATACCTGCCTATAATGAAGTTGAATCTTTACAAGAACTGATAAAGCAGATTGAGATCGCTTTATCGGGGATAGAAAAAACAGAAATTATTTTTGTTGATGATGGTTCAACAGATGGAACAGTTGAACTTCTTGATGAGTTCACTAAGAAAAATTCAAATATAAAAGCAATACTGTTTCATAGAAACTATGGAAAATCCGCTGCTCTTGCAGAAGGGTTTAAATTCGCAAAAGGTGATTATATTATTACCATGGATGCCGATTTGCAGGATGATCCGGCTGAAATACCCAATCTGATTAATAAAATTGAAGAGGGTTATGATCTTGTTTCTGGATGGAAAGTAGATAGAAAAGATCCATGGACGAAAACCCTTCCATCTAAAGTATTTAATTTTGTGACGAGGTTGATGACCGGAGTAAAAATCCATGATTTCAATTGTGGACTGAAAATCTATAGGAAGGCCGTAGTAAAGACCATTGACGTTTATGGCGGAAGGCATAGATACATCCCTGCAATGGCTGGTCAGAAAAAGTTTAAGGTGACCGAAATACCTGTCAACCATCGAGCCAGGGAATATGGGGTTACGAAGTATGGTGGCTCCAGATTATTCCATGGGTTTTTTGACCTTATTACCATATTATTCCTGTCAAGATACACACAACAACCACTCCACCTGTTTGGGTCATTTGGTCTATTGAGTGTATTTCTGGGTACGGTACTTGAATGCTATGTCCTCTATTTGAAATACTTTATGAATAGTTCATTCCAACGACATATTGCATTGTTATTGTTTGGAATAATGCTCATTTTTATCGGAATTCAGTTTATAACCATGGGACTCCTTGGAGAAATGATTGCACAAAGCAGTCAGGGACAGGAAAACAGAGTACGAAAACTATGTAATATAGAGATTGATTGATGGATTTCCAGTATTCGTGCAGGCATTTCAAGGGAACTGTTCCATGCAAACCGCACAAAGAGCATCACGTTGAATGCAATTCAACATGTCAATATCTGGACATAGTTGATTCAAATATTCTTGTGATAAAACTGGGTGCTATGGGGGATGTTATTCGTACAACACCAATCATTCAGCGGTTAAAAGAGGAATACCCACATGGAAAAATTTTCTGGTTAACTGAATACCCGGATGTTGTACCAAACATCGTTGATATAGTACTACCCTACACATTCCAATCTATAGAATATATCAAGTCCATCAAATTCACTTGGGGTGTGAATCTCGATAAAGAGCCGGATGCTTGCAGTGTGTTTAATCAATGCCATATAAAAAATCGATTTGGTTATCATCTCAAAGATGGTATGCCCAGTCCAGTAAATAATTTTGCCATTCATAAGTATAAGACTGGGATTTCAGATACCTACAGTCAGCAGAACAATAAACATTATATAGAAGAAATTTTTGAGATGTGCGATTGGGCATTTAATGGGGAAGAATATCATCTTCCAGATCCAATTGTGAATAAAACCATATCAGTTTCCAACTTATCGAGACCAGTTATTGGTCTTAATACCGGTTGTGGAGGTCGATGGAAAACAAGACTTTGGCCTACGGAATACTGGACTGAACTAATAGAGATTCTTCAATCAAATCAGTTTACAGTTGTGGTACTTGGAGGACCTGATGAAAATGAGAAAAACTTACAACTGTCAAAGGAGACTGGTGCACAATACTTTGGAGTCCTACCTATAGGTGATTTCCATTACCTTATTTCAAAGTGCGATATTATTGTAACTGCCGTAACCATGGCCATGCATCTGGCAATCGGGTTAAAAAAGCCCATGGTACTTTTTAATAACATATTTAATCCAAATGAGTTTTATTTCTATACGCCATCTAAAATCATCAGTCCTTCAACGGGATGTGATTGCTATTTTGCACCTGAATGCAAGCGTGAAAATGCCTGCATGAAAGATATACATCCAGAAGATGTATATCATGCTGTATCTAACCTGACCTGATATGAAAATTGTCATCATTGGTACATTTCCACCATTTCGGGGTGGATTGGCTCATTTCAATACTGCTATGTACGATGAGCTGAGTAAAAATCATGAAGTGTCGGCAATAAATTTCAGGACTCAGTACCCTTCATTTTTATTTCCAGGAGAGACTCAGTTTGAAGAGAATACACCTCCTGATTCAGGGTTCCAAAACCGAAGACTGAGTTCCATAAATCCACTGACGTGGTTCCGTGTGGGGCAATTTGTGGGAGGGGAGACACCTGATTTAGTTATTATGAAGTTCTGGATGCCATTTTTTGCTCCTGCATTTGGGGTCATAGCGAGGATAATAAAAAAGATTTCAAGTAGCACCACTATTCTTGTGGTATTGGATAATGTCCTACCACATGAGCAACGGTTTTGGGATGTACCGGTAACAAAATTCTTTTTGAAAAGCGTAGACAAATTCGTTTCAATGTCCCGATCAGTAGAGCGTGATCTTTTCAAGCTCAAACCCGTAGCAAGGAATATATTTTTAGCACATCCAGTTTATGACATCTTTGGAGAGGGATTAAATCGATCGGCAGCAAAGGAAAAACTCAATATTGATCCCAATACATGTTTAATTCTGTATTTTGGATTCATCCGTACTTATAAGGGGATAGACTGGCTAATAAAGGCAGCACAATTGGTAAAGAAACAAACAGACCAGTTGTTTAAAATCCTTATCGTGGGTGAGAGTTATATCGACACTGACAAATATTTTAAACTACTGTCTGAATTTGATGTAGAGGATGTGGTTGATTTAGTGATAAAGTTTGTGCCTGATAACGAAGTAGGTGTGTATTTCAGTGCGGCAGATACGGTTGTCCTGCCGTATAAATCAGCTACACAGAGTGGTATTGCTCAAATTGCGTATCATTTTAATCGGAGTCTTATTGTCACGGATGTTGGTGGGCTATCAGAAATTGTTCCACAGCATGAAGCAGGTATTGTTGTTCAACCAGGGATAGATGAAATAGCGAAAGGAATTCTCAGATTTCTCCAAATGGAGGATACCAAACAAATGGAAGACTTCATCGGACAATATAAAGAGAAATTTTCCTGGGAATATTTTTGCCACAAAATGATCAAGTTCTCAGAAAAATGATGAAGACTACGGCAATACTCATTTTGAACTGGAATGGAGCTGGACTCACACTTGAATGCCTATCATCACTAAAAAAAGTTCATGGGGATCACATAAAGAAGCTGGTGATTGACAATGGATCAACGGATGGTTCAACAGAGAAAATACACCAGCAGTTTCCAGAGATTGAAATTCTTAAACTTGATAAGAATTATGGCTTTGGTGGCGGTAATAACAGGGGATTTATGCATGCAATGGAGTTATGGAATCCTGCATATTGTATTTTTTTAAATAATGATACGACAGTCGATCCGGGATTCGTTAAAGAATTATTGACACCAATCGAAGAACATTCAGACATACATTGTACTGTTCCCAAAATCTATTTCTATGATAAACCAGATCTTCTTTGGTATGCAGGAGGTCGAATCAACTTTTGGTTGGGGAAGACATGGCACAGAGGCATCCGCGAGCTGGACAGTGACTCATTCAATCTGATGGAAGAAACCGAATATGCTACAGGGTGTTGCCTTTGTATCCGGTCTAATGTGTACAAATCATTGGGAGGTTTTTCATCGTCCTATAAAATGTATGCTGAGGATGCAGATTTATCTTTACGAATACGGTCGAAGGGTGGTGCTATTATGTATTGTCCCAGATCGATTATTATGCACAAAGTTTCTGCCAGCGTAGGGGGTTTATTTTCCTTAAAAAAAATTATTAGAAAAACTCGGGGAAACCTGCAACTCCTCTTGGATTATGCCAATTGGTATCATTGGCCAACGATAATAGCATATCTTCCTGTTCGCCTAGTTGTTGGAATATCAAAATACATAAGACTACGTGATTAGTCCCAATCGTCATCAGAATAGAAATGTGAAGATACTTCTTCTGTCAGTTTTCTGATTTGATTAATCTCGTTTTTAGTTAACCTATTTTTCCAGTTCTTAATACTGCTTTTACTATCACGTACAAATTGATGGATTTTTTTATTTGGAACATCTGCATTTGATCCAAGTGTAGTTTCATTAACATAGGATTGAATTTTATTATTATAGTCCAAACCAGAATATTTGCATAGATTTTTAAAATTTTCATGTGGATGTTTTGATAGTTCTTCATGTTTCATATATAACCAATCTGGGAACTTCAGTTGAAACTGATGAATGACCGAATGAAAGCAATTCCACAGCAATGCTCCAGTTGAAATAATATCATTTGACACATTGATCATTTCATTTTCGTATGGGTATAAATAGTCCGACATGAGGTTTTTCTGTTGAAGGAAATTGGTAAAACTGAAGTGCCAGCCCATTCTTTTTAGACTGCTGACAAATGCAGCAGGATGCCTGATCAGTATGATGTTACGGGTATTTAGGTTTTTTGCCATCCACTCACAAGAAAAAATAGCCACAGGATCCTTGATGATGGGAACAACCTGACGATTATAGATTCTCCTGATGACAGTGTCACGATAAAACCTAAACCTCCAGGGTGTATTTCGATAATTAAAGTGATTGCTAAATATCCCTGATGGGTTTCTGAAATCTGTATTGGGAAGTTTATTTATTAGGTGTAGTGCCTCTGGAACAGTATACCCAAGACTGTTGATGCGTTTTAAATGATCTAGAAAATCATCTTTCTCATTTGGAGTATAATATTTAAACCACACCTGTTGTGGGTAGGCTTTTCTCAACAATCCATTTGGTTGAAACGGTTCAGAAACATAGAGAGTATTATCACTTTTGGATAGTACTTTGCCAACCCAGGTTGAACCTGAACGATGGGAGCCAGTGACTAGAATGGGAAATGAGTTTGGTTTAACCAATTTGTTTCCTCAATCGGGACAATAATCGATTTAATCGTCTCCCAATTTGGACCTTACCATGCGTACGGTTTTTGTTTGTAAACAAATTGATTCGATGCAATAGGGCAGGTGACGCCTCAATAGTTTTTATCAATTTATCACTATACAATTCATAAAGCTTGAAATCTAAATGGTTTAATTCCTTGATGTTGTTATGTGTTGTTTGATTCATCGGAATACCCATCCTCTTTCTCTTTGAACGATTTGCGAGAGAATAGTACGGAATTTTCCATTTTAGTAATTCTGAAAGGATAACTATGGAAGAATTAAAATGTTCTGTGATTCCAACAAGCAAAAAGTGTTCATCCAGATGTTTTTGTGCCTTTTCAAGTAACCAAGCTGGATTACTGCCATATTCGATTGATTCATTGTCCCACTCGCCAGCAATGAGTTTCGTAATTCCATTATTAATCATATGATTCCTACCACTCATGATATAATGATCAATGGAATTATTTTCCGCAAAAAGATGATCTTTATGTTTTTTATTGCCCCTGGCATAGGTATAGGTTGAAATCACCCTTTTAATGGGATCACGAAGGAATGTTATATACGATGGTTCCGAATTTAGATAATGATGGATTCCATATTGAAAATGGCCAATGACTACCTGTTTACCATGATAGATCTCAGGTTTTTCATTAAACTCGACTACATCTTTAAATCGTTTGACCTCAAGTACATTTTTTGAAGTATACTGATTTATAACTATATCGCGTAGTGTTGTACCACCGGTTCTGGGGATATGAAGAAAAAGTAATGGATATTTCATAAGACTAAATTAAGGACTCTTGTTATAGTAAAGTGAATACAAGATATTGTGAATATGAACGGTTTTATATTAGTGATAAATTCAACTACAAACTGAACAAAATACCAATCCATTCAAATTAGTAATCACTAAAATCAGAGTAAAAAAGATATAATGGAGAAAAAATACATTTTCATTGCTGGCCTACATCGGAGCGGTACCACCATATTAGGTGATATTGTCAAAGGTCACCCCTCTATTACAGGTCTTACAAATACAGGGGTATCTATGGATGAAGGTCAATTGATTCAATCTGTATATCCGGCAGCAAAAAAATATGGAGGTCCTGGAAAGTTTGGCTTTTCACCAGAAATGCATGTAGTAGAAACATCCGATTTAATTACAAATTCAAATAGAGAACTATTACTGAGTGAGTGGGGTAAGTATTGGGATACTTCTAGTCGGATATTTGTAGAAAAGTCACCTCCAAATCTTCTAAAAACTCGTTTTTTACAGAAATTCTTTCCCAACAGTCTATTTGTTGTTATTTACCGACATCCTATTGCTGTTTCACTTGCAACTAAGCGAAAATGGAAAAATTCATCCATAGAGGATTTGATTCACCACTGGATACATTGCCATAAACTTTATAAGGAAGACGAACCATATTTAAAAAATGTTGTTTCATTCACGTATGAGGATTTTGTCCTTAACCCAAAGTCATACCTTGAGTTGATATTTAATACAGTTGAGGTTGAAATGGAAGAAATAAATCTGCCTGTAAAATCAAATATCAATCAGAAATATTTTGACGTGTGGAAAAAGTGGAAAAATAGGTTATGGAATAGGAAGGAATATAATCGAATAATAAGTAGGTTTGAAGAGGAGACCAATAATTATGGTTATTCCCTCGTGAATTTGAAATGATTCAACGTCGTATTTTTATTATTGGGTGTCCTCGATCAGGTACCACATTGCTACAAAGTCTGCTGGCTACTCATTCTAGCATTACGTCTTTTACAGAAAGTCATTTTTTTGATTACGGCATAAAGAAACCGAAAGATTTGCCCTTTTATTATGCAAATAAGAACATAGTTTCGATAGTTCAAAAATTTTTAGTAGAAAATAATCTTGATAGTAATTTCATACAAAATGTATTGAAAAATGCTCCAGTATTAAGGTTCCCGCTTGATTTTCAAATTGAAAAATGGGTCATGTACTATGGTTATGTATTTGACTCCATTTGTCATTATAGAGGTCATAGTTCCTGGGTAGAAAAGACACCAGATCATTTGAATCGATTAGAAATCATTCATAAATATATGCCTGAGAGTATAAAGGTTCATATAATCAGGGATGGAAAGGATGTTGTAGCATCATTGTATAATGCATCAAAATCATGGGGAAAAAACTACACAATTGATCAGTGCATACAATATTGGCATAAGGCCATGAAAAAAACTTACACATTTAAGGATTTCCCAAATACAATTATTGTTAATTACAAGGTATTGGCGTTAAAAACTGAGTTTGTTCTGCGTGTGCTATTAGATCAAATTCAGATTCCTTATGAAGAAGAAATGTTAACACGCTATTCTGGTACATTGTCTTCAATTGTGTCCAGAGGCGAAACATGGAAATCAAAAAATACTGGATTGATACATGAAAGCAGCACATATAAAAGTACATTCAATAAAAGTAACCAAAAATACATCGAGCAAAATTTGGATTACAAATATTTTAGACTATTAAATAAAGAGTATTGTTTACACTAATGAAGATTTTGTCAATTTGCCCATATTTACCAAGTGAAAATACAGGTCATGCCGGTGCTCAATTGATATATAGAAACTTGTCATTTCTTTCTAAATACCACTCAATTACCATTGCCTGTTTTGTCAATAATGATGAAAGGAAGTACCAAGATAATCTCGATAAACTAGGTATGAGTGTATATACTGTATCATTTGAGCGAAATGAATCATCAATATTTCAATATTTGTCATTTCACAAAATTATTATTGCCATAAAATCCTTCTTTTCATTACAACCATTTTTTTTATCAAAATATAAAAATAAAGAAATGGTTCAATTAGTGCAATCAATAGGAAAAGCAAATACATTTGATATTGTGCATATTGAATACAATATAATGCATCATTATGCAAAACTGTTTCCAAATACACCAATTGTATTAACAGAACACGATGTTACTACACATTTTAAAGAAAGATTATACCTTGAATCATCTAGTAGGCTTACTAAAACTCTACGATATCTTGACTACCTCAATTGGAACCGGTTGGAACCACGAATAATAAGAAAGTTTAATGTTGTGACGTGTTTAACAAATATTGATAAGAATTATGCAGAAAAATGGGCGAGAATCCCCCCAATTAGAGTAGTACCTCCCGCTATTTCTGTTAAAGGCAATCTTCCACAAAATAAGCATAAAGCATTAATGACATTTGTCGGTTCTTTTAATCGAATTCCAAATATTCAGGTTATTGAAGAATTTATTAATGGGTTGTTTCCATATTTCGCACAGCACGACATTCAAACAACAATTAGAATAGCTGGGAAGCATTTATCAGATGATTTGCAAAAAAAATTGGAAAAGTTTCCAAATGTGGAATATGCTGGTTTCGTAAATGATATTGATACATTCATAGCAGAATCAATTTTGTTTATTGCACCAATCAAAACTGGAGCAGGATTTAAAATGAAAACGACACACGCACTGGCATGTGGTACACCGGTGTTAACAACATCGGTGGGAGCAGAAGGAATAAATATTACTAGTGATGAGGGATTGTTTGTAGAAGATAATATGATTCAATTTGCTAAAACCTGTGAAAAATTAATCAAACAACCTAAATATTTGATGGAGATTGGTAAAATTGGACAAAACCGAGTAAGGGACCAGTACTCCATTGAGAGTGTTGGAAAACAGTGGGACAAGGTTTATCTTGATATCTCTCATGGATATAGTAGTATGCAATGAATCCCTCCTCAAAAATAGCAAAAGAGGCTACCATATCCTTTGCCGGAATGTCTTTTGGACAGGTACTTCGATATATTTTTACAGCATCGCTTGCTCGACTGGTAGGGGTTGAATTTCTCGGGATTTATTCCATCGCGAATTCCATAACCCGTATTTTTGAAGTGTTCGGGAAGTCAGGACTCGATACAGGCATCCTTCGATTTGTGAGTATGCGCCATGATGGTGATCGTGACCATGCCCGTAATGATATTCAATCCGCGTTGAAAATTGGATTAACACTGGGCATCCTAATGATGGGATTACAAATGGTATTATCCGGTTTGATTGTAACCAAGTTTTATCGTGGAAATGACCTGCTTGAGCTAACCTTGTTTTTACTGGCTTTCAGTCTCCCATTTTCTGTAACCGTACTCATAGGGGGAGCAGCTACCCAGGGATTTAAACTTTTAAAGTACAAAGTATTCGTCGGTCAAATCCTGGTTCCACTCACATTGATTTCCACAATGATCATGTGTTACTATTTTCTAGATCATTCATATATCCTGTCCATCCCCATCATTCTCGCATCCATGGTGGGTGCTATCACTATTCTATTTTTTCTGAGGAATCTTGCACAGGTAAAACTGACGGATATATTCAAAACCAGAATAAATAGGGATCTTTATCGTTTTTCTCTGCCATTGATGTTCCTAACCATTCTGGGTACCCTGATGCACTGGACCGATATCCTGATGATCGGATATTTTCTAGATGAAGCATCCGTAGGTGCTTATATGCCTGCTGTACGGACAGCAGGATTGATACGATCAGTGATGATAGCTTTTATCAGCATATTCTCACCCATGATATCCGAATTAAACGCAAAAAATGATGTGGTTGGAATGAAAAATATGTATCGGCTTATCGTTAGATGGATTCTCTCCATCGCCATACCGATCTCTCTTGTTTTTATTCTTTTCCCATCAAAAGTGATGCTCATCTTTGGTGGGCAATTCCTTCAGGGTTCCTCGGTTTTGGTTATCCTGACTGGGGCAGTATTAATTCAATCATTTTTCGGTGCAGGTGGACAGGTTCTAACAATGACCGGACACCCAAAAGTGAACTTGATGAATTCTATTATAATTACAACAATAAACATTGTCCTAAACATAATCCTCATTCCAAAATATGGTATTGAAGGAGCAGCTTACGCCACCATGACGAGTTTTATCACCGTTGGAATACTTCGTTCATTTGAAACTTATTTCCTGGTGAATCTTCATCCCTATAACATAAAATTGATGAAACCGATCCTGGCAGGGTTAGCAGCTGCTTATGCAGGTATTCTGATTCGTCCGTATATCTTTCATTTTCATACTGTCATAACACTTGCTATTGCTGCATTTGGCATTTTTATCTCTTTCTATATAGCCCTATGGGTTATGCGTTTTGATGAAGATGATCGTTCAGTAATCACAGGTTTGGTAATGTTAAAAAGAAAAGGATAGTTTGTGAATCTAAAATCCATGTTTGATAGACAGTTTTTTGTGGTATTGGGAATTTTTATTGTCCTAACGCTGGTACTCTATTATCCCGTTATCCTCGGTGGTAAATCATTCGGGTCCCCAGATTCCCTGAACCCAAAATCAGCAGGAATTATTCTAAATCAGGTATGGGAGGAAACAGGTGAATTTCCACTGTGGCAACCATGGATTTTCTCAGGGATGCCCACGACGGAAGCATTCACTTTTATCAGTTTGCTCTATTTCCCTGCAATGATTTTAAAGCTGTTGTTTATTAAAGGAATCATTGCTCAACTCTTCCATCTCATATTTGCAGGTTTAGGTGGTTATTATCTTATGAAATACCTGTCTAAGGATGAATCAGTATCCATTATGACTGGACTCGCGTACATGGCAATGCCATATATGACCACCATGGTGGTATTTGGTCACGGTAGTCAGATGATGACGGCTGCGTATATCCCTTGGGTATTCTTAACTACTATAAAATTATTTAATAAGCCTTCAATCACGCATACTGGTGTATTAGCCATTCTTCTTGGTTTTCAGTTACAGCGTGCTCATGTACAGGTAGCCTACTATACCTGGTTATTAATCGGCGCTTATGTTCTGTGGATTATCGTGGATAATATCAGAAAAAAGGAGATGTCTAAAACATTTTATACTTCAATTGGATATTTTGCACTGTCTGCAGTATTGGCTATTGGGCTTGCACTCATCATTTATTACCCATCACTTTCCTACTCAGATTACTCCATTCGTGGGGGAGGGGCAACAGGCGGTGCAGATTATAGTTATGCAACCGGATGGTCGTTCCACCCCAAAGAAATGGTGACTTTTCTTATTCCATCGGCTTTTGGATTTGGTGGTAGTACATACTGGGGATACATGCCCTTTACGGACTACCCAAATTATATGGGTATTCTGGTACTGGCTTTTGCTGCAATAGGATTCGCGCGGAACCGATCCTCCTTCACATACTTTCTCCTGTCAACACTCATTCTGGCATTGTTCATTTCATTCGGGAAACATATCAGCCTTATTTATGACCTTTTTTATATTTACTTCCCATTTTTCAGCAAATTCAGGGTACCGGCAATGATACTCATGCTTGTCCAGTTTAACACTTGTATTCTTGCAGGGATGGGATTAAAAAGCATCATATCTGATCATCAGTTTATCGATAAATACCAGAGGATTATACTAACCATACTGATCGCCATTGGTGCTATTCTTCTCCTAGGAGATGGTGCTATTCGCTCCGCATTGCAGTCCATGTTCACACCTCCACGGGTACAGGATCAACGTACCGCAATGATGATCAATGAAATGAGGGAAAACATGTGGATGAAAGATGCATGGATTTCACTTCTTATGATAGGTGCAGTATTTGGTGGTTTCTGGGCGCTTCAGAAAGAATTCATAGCAAAAAAGGTTCTGGTCATTGGAATTGTTGGACTCGTTATGATAGATATGGGGATCGTAAACTGGAAAATAATTCATCCTGGTACGAACTCGGGTAGACATTCACAGTTAATGTCCAACCGAGCCATGGATCGTCATTTTGAAAAAGATGAGGTCATGAGATATTTAATTCAGGAAAAAGAGAAACCATTTCGTGTGTATCCCCTGGGTCAATGGTTTGGGGATACACGGTTCCGCGCATTTGGAATTGAAACAGTTGGTGGTTATCATCCTGCAAAACTTAAGAACTACAATACGTTTCTTACCGAAACGAATAATGGAGGAACACTGCCATTAATTCGTATGCTGAATGTGCGTTATTTTATCAGTCCACAGGCATTAAACCTTTCAGGAGCATCCCTGGCGTTTCAGGGGAAAATGAATAGTGCCCGTGGGTACATGAACACCTATGTATACAGATTAAGAGATGATTTACCTCGTGCCTGGTTTGTGGGCGAGATACAAAGTCTGGAAGATGACTCACAGGTATGGAAGAGCCTGTCAGGTGCTGCATTTGACCCTGAAAAGACCGCATTTGTCCTTAGAGCAAATGACCTATCAGGGGATTACGTGATTGGAGAAATCCTCTCGCAGAAGTACTCAATACATGATATAACCCTGACAGTCCGTGCTAGCGACACAGGTTTTCTTGTCATGAGCGAAGTGAATTATCCTTTACGATGGAAAGCTATGTTGAATGGAAATCCCATCGAGACAGTAGAGGTGAATGGATTCCTGAGAGGATTTGTCATACCTGAGGGAGAACATGAATTGCATTTATATTATAATAAATCGGCCTTCAGGTTGGGTGCAGGCATTTCAATTGGTACATTTCTCATTTCTCTTGGACTCATAGCATTTGGAATGTTTTTCAAGAAAAGGGTATGAGACTCTATACATTGACATCCAATATAAAAGCAGGGTTATTTGTTCTGGCCCTGATCCTGGTGGCATCCCTGTTGGCATTTTCACAGAAGATAGTAAATGAACTTCGATCTGATCACCGAGAAATTGTCAAACTTTATTCAGAGTTAATTGCATCAGCTTCAAGTCAATCTGATGAAAGCCTCGACTTTATTTTTGAGAACATTATAAAAAAAGTGCAATTCCCCATCATTCAATCTGATACGGATGGGATTCCTCAGTTCTACAGAAATCTAGAAAAAGAGACAATGTCCACTGAGGAGTTGACCGCGATTATGAATACGATGGATCGACAAAATTCACCTATTCCACTTATCTATATAGATGGCAGAACAGAAATAATATTTGGTCATTTACATTATGGTGATAATCTTCTGATCCAGAGACTAAGGTGGTTACCCTTTATTGAAATAAGTGCTGTTGCTCTATTCATCCTCGTTGGATTTGTTGGATTCACAATTATTCGTAACAATGAGAAGCATCATATTTGGGTAGGAATGGCGCGAGAAACAGCTCATCAATTGGGAACGCCGGTTTCTGCACTCATGGGATGGGTTGATTTATTGAAGGAAAAACCAGAGCGAGTTGACTCAATTCTCAATGAGATGAATGAGGATATAAATCGCTTGGATCAAATTGGGAACAGATTCAGCAAAATGGGATCCAGTGCGGATAAATCAAATATTCGTGTTGCAGAAATGGTTACTTCCGTTGTGAACTACCTCGAGCGACGTTTACCATCACTTGGTAAGCAGGTTACTATTAATAATACCACGAAAGCCAACGCAGTCATTCAGGCAAATGAAGTGTTGTTATCCTGGGCACTGGAAAATGTTATTCGAAACGGAATTGATGCCATCGAGAAAGAAGATGGAATGATAGACATTTGGGCGACAGAAGATTCTCAGTATATCTATATTCATGTCCGGGACAATGGAAAAGGCATTCTCCGAAAAGACAGGAAGCATGTGTTTCGTCCGGGATTCAGTACCAAGTCAAGAGGATGGGGATTGGGTTTATCCCTGACACAAAGGATTATTCAGGAAATCCACAGTGGCAGTATATCCATTGTAGATTCTTCTCCGGGAATTGGAAGTGAATTCCAGATCAGGCTCCCGAAAGAATCTTCATCCATGAAGTAATTTGATTGGTGGCCTTTTTCGCATTGTTAACGGATTCTTTGTACAATATTTCACATATTTCTCATCAATATAGCGATACATTAACTGTTCATCCCGACCTGGAGGGATTCCCAGTCGTGTTGTTTTCAGGATAGTTTCAGGTGTATAGCTCTCATCCGAAATGTAGAATATCTCTGGATCAAAAAATTTTCCATTCCACGCATCTACTCTAATCCCAAGGGATTTGCATAACAATGTCTGTCCCGAACAGAGAAACATGGGTTTCCGTGGTCTTCCTCCTGGCAGGGGATTGAGTTTCTGCATTTCTCCAATCCTTGAATCCGTGTTATTCTTGCAAAAGGGAATTCCTGATTTGATCAAAACGGCATTGCCTGAGCCTCTACATACTATATTGAATGAGTCACCTCCGCGCGAATAATACATATAGATCGTCCCGGGATTCATGAACAGTGCTTTTCGACTTTTTGTTTTTCCAAGGTAGGCGTGACTTCCCTTTTCCCTGCGATAATACGCTTCAGTCTCAATTATTTGACATGAAAGAACCATCCGGTTTATCCTGTGATGGATTACTTTTCCCAGAAGGTCCATGGCAACCTGTCCTGCATCCCGATCAAAATAGGTTTGCGAAAGCATTCACTAATTTACACCGTCTTGTGAATCGAAAGCGTTAACGGTAATTTCCATCCCGAAAAAAAAGGAGATAAAATTGGACATCGTATACGCAATGGCAGGTGGTGGAGAACAGGGTGGCGGACTCGCCATGTACTTCCCGTTTATACTGATCATGTTTGTGATTTATTTTTTTATGATTCGCCCGCAGGCCAAACGCCAAAAAGAAAAGCAAAATATGCTGGGTGCTCTGAAAAAAGGCGATAAAATTGTCACCATTGGTGGGATTCACGGTACAATAGCTGGATTCAAGGAAAAGGGGAACCAAATCGTAATCAAGACTAGCAAAACAGGAGACTTAACCATCAATAAATCTGCTGTAGCCGGACTCGCAGGTTCCGTGTCGGAAGAAGATACAGGGGTAGAGGAAACCGCTTAATGGCCGTACTGGATATTGTCAAATACGGTGATCCCATTCTCAGGAAAGTGTGTGATCCCGTAACTGATTTTTCCAACCTGGATGGTTTGATCAGTGACATGTTTGATACCATGTACGAGGCCGAAGGCATTGGACTGGCTGCCAATCAGGTAGGCAGAAATATGAATCTATTCATTATTGATGTCACCCATACTGATGAGGCCGATACAACTCATGTTTTTATCAATGGTGAGATTGTATCAGGTACAGGCGAGTGTGCATTTGAGGAAGGTTGCCTATCCATACCTGAGGTGACCTTGGAAGTAATGCGACCGGAAACCATTCGATTCAAATACCAGACACTGGATGGCAAAAGCCATGATGAGGAGTTTAATGGACTTCTGGCAAGAGCAATACAACATGAAATGGACCATCTAACGGGAAAAATGATCGTTGACCGTGTATCAGATCTATCGACAATTCCATACAAAAAACAATTGAAGCATCTGGCAAAAGAATCAAGACAGAAGATTCGAAAGTCAGCCTGACATTTTGTCCAGTTTGATATTGGGCAGTAGACTAATCAAATGAATATTATTTTTATGGGGAATCCGGAATTCTCTATTCCATCTCTAGAGATTTTAAACCAAAGTCAACACACAATCCAGGCTGTTGTAACCAATCCACCGAAGCCAAAGGGTCGTGGTCAGAAACTGCATCCTACACCCATTGAGCATAAAGCTGCTGAATTGAATCTTCCCATCATTCACGCCGGTGATTTAACTAACCAAGAATTACTTACAACTTTATCTGATTTTTCACCTGATGCCTTCGCAGTGGTAGCTTTTAGAATCTTGCCGGAATCATTAATCGAAATTCCGAAAATGGGTGCCATTAACCTGCACACATCACTCCTGCCAAAATACAGGGGGGCAGCACCTATCCAAAGGGCAATTATGAATGGTGATTCAGAAACGGGTGTAACCACATTTCGTATCCAAAAAAAGGTGGATACAGGAGACATATTGCTCCAGGAAACCATCCCAATTCTGCCAGAGGATAATTTTGGTTCTCTATCTGAAAAACTAATGTATACAGGTGCAAACCTTTTTCTTCGAACATTTGATGAACTTGAAAAAGGAACCATTACCGGGGTGCCACAGGATAATGCGCTGGCAACTCCTGCCAAAAAAATTCACTATGAAGACTGCAAAATCCAATGGGATCAGCCATCGACTGTTATCCACAACAAGATTCGTGGATTATCACCTCGTCCTTGCGCTTTTACGTTTTTAGAAGGAAAAAGACTGAAAGTATTTTCGAGTCGCCCTATTGATGATTCAATAGAGCATGCCATCCCTGGAGAAATTATTCATCTGGATGATGCCAGGTGTGTCATCCAGACTGGATCCGGTACCCTTGAGATTCTAGAGTGTCAGAAAGAAGGGAAGTCTCGTATGCAGGTTGCTCAATTTTTAAGAGGGAATGTGTTGAAAATAGGGGACCGCTTCGGGGACGTATGACGGCGAGAGAGCATGCATTAAACATCCTTCTTCAGTTCTGGGAAACAAACGACAGACTTAAAACGGTTACGGATTCCTATTTTAATAATCACACAATTTCTGGGCAGGAAAGGCAGCGAATCATTGTCCAGACCAGGGATGTGATACGCTACATGTATCGATTGGATACATGGATTGAAGTAGCATCATCAAGACCAATAAAAAAAATTAAACCCATCATACTTACTATCCTTGAAATGGCTACGTACGAAATTACAATGGATGACCACATTCCTGACCATGCGGCGATAAACAGTGCAGTTGAATTGGCAGGAAAGAGAACAGGGGCCTATGCAAAAGGATTTGTGAATGGGGTGCTTCGGTCCATAACTCGGCTTGACAAACGTGATGTATTCCCTACAGTGAATTCCAATGAGTACCTGTCCTTATGGTATTCTTACCCGGATTGGATGGTTAAACGGTGGAAAAAGCAGTTTGACACCGACGAGATTTACAATGTATTGGAGGAAGGGAATCGCCATCCCCACATGTCGATACGCTTGAATCCTAATCGTCTGACAGCCCACAAATTCGAAACATGGTGTCAATCCAATGGTATTGATATATCTAAAACAGAATACTCAGAGCATTTTTATACAATCACTAAAAATGCCGGGAAGATTTTTTCATTTTCCGGATTTCATGAGGGAGTTATTTCCATACAAGATAGAGGGGCAGGGATTCTTGTTGAATTGTTGGATCCACAGCCTGGGGATACTATTCTGGACGTGTGTGCAGCACCGGGCACTAAATCCCTGTACATTGCAGAAAAACTTTCCGGGAAAGGTTATGTCTATTCCAGTGATGTAGATGAAAGCCGTATGAATCTTGGCATGAAAGATATGGACCGCCATGGGAATAAACTCATTGAATGGCGGGTGGCTGATGCTTCCAGGGATGAATTTCCAATGGTAGATAAAATACTCATCGATGCCCCGTGTTCCGGTACCGGAGTTATTAGAAGACGCCCTGATATAAAATGGAGACGGGAGGAAGGTGAGTTGACAGAATATGTCTCTACTCAAATAGGTATTCTATCCAATATGAGCCAATATGTAAAATCTGGCGGCACTATCGTCTACGGTACCTGCAGTATGGAGCCGGAAGAAAACATGGAAGTGGTTAAATTATTCCTGACCAGATTTCCAGACTTTTCCATTGATCCTCATATTCCTGATACCTTGCACTTATGGAAAAATGATGATGGGGCAATTGAAACCTTTTCCCACAAACATGCATTGGATGGTATGTTTGGTATCCGACTAAAAAAACATGGTTAAAACAACAATAAAATACATCCTGACAATTGGGGTTATTTCCTTATTGATTATTATCATTATGGATTACGTTGTAATGCCTGTTTATATCAGGAAAGGTGATACAAGGTATCTCATGGATGTGAAAGATCGATCATTGTCAGCAGCCATGGACAAACTCACTTCTGAAGGATTTTCCGGATTGGTATATGATACACTTTATACTAACAATATGCCCCCAGGTATAGTGGTGGATCAATTCCCAAAACCCAATACACAGGTAAAACCCGGTCGCACAATACGATTAATGATTACGGCCCCTGAAAAACTGGTTGAAGTTCCTTCACTTGTAGGTCAATCAAGACGAAGTGCAGAAATAATATTGTACCAGCTTGGACTGGCAATTGATACAGTGTATACTGAATTCAACCCGGATTACCCTAAAGGTACAGTGGCATGGCAAAGTCCAAAAGGGGGAGACTTCTTAAAAAAAGGTCATGGCGTTCACCTCACTATCAGTGAAGGATTGCCACCGAACTTCTTCCAGGTACCGAATATTTTTGGTTTAAGCAAGGCCAAGGCAGAAGAAGAACTGGCAAAGGCAGGATTGAAAATTGGCAAAATATTCTATCAGCAGAATTATGATTTAATTCCATACACCGTGCTGGATCAGTCCATCAATGCGGGAACAGTTTTAGAATCTGCACAGGATATCGATATTACTGTTAGTGTACTGGATATGGATGACATTTTTAATCGAATTATCAACCAGTAAACCTTGACGACCATTTCTCTAAAAAAAGACATCAACCGGAAGCTCATCCACATTGCAAATTGTTGGATCGCACTGAGCTATATATTTGTATTTCAGACCAGGGAATCATTCGTCACATTTTTTGTAATTGTGAGTATTATATCTGTTATCATTGAGTTAAGCAGGAAACGTGATGGGTTTATAAAAAATATTTTTGCTAGATGGTTTGATCCCATGCTAAAAGAGCACGAGCTGAAGGGAAGGCTGACAGGGGCATCATGGACCTTTGTCACTGTGGCTGTACTTGGGATTCTCTTTCCACGGGATATTGTTGTGTTGTCACTATTGTTCTTGCATGTTGGAGATCCGGTGGCTGCCATGGTAGGAATGAAGTTTGGTACCATCAAAATATTTGGTAAATCACTGGAGGGGACATTGGCAGGGATGGCAGCCTGTATTCTTGTATCATTACCATTCTCATCTTTTTCTCTATCCACGAGGCTTCTTGCTTCAGCTTGGGCCATGCTTATGGAAGTACTTCCCTGGCCAATTGATGATAATGTGGTCATCCCAGTAATGGGTGCAACCATGCTGTGGGTAATAGGATAACCAAATGACATTTTTATCCCCCACCATACTTTTTGGATTGCTGGCTGTGTCAATTCCATTGATCATCCATTTATTGAGTTTGAGGAAGACAAAGGAAATTGAGTTCAGCTCTATTAGGTTTATTGAAGAATTAAAGCATGAATCTATTCGCAGACTACAACTCAAGCACTGGATCCTGGTACTCCTGAGAATGCTTCTGATTGCTGCACTGGTATTGATGTTTGCAAGACCCGTAGGTAAGGGTTTTATCTCTGGAGCCATGACCGGGGAGCAGGAAACACGAGTGGCCATTCTCATTGATAACTCTGTGAGCATGTCAGCAGAAGTGGAATCAATCCCACTTCTTGAGAGGGTCCGGAAGGAAGTTCCGGGAATTTTGAATCAGTATGCCGGACAAACAACCGTGGATATTTGGAAAACATGCCCTCCTGCACGGGTTTATTCAGGACCGGCCAATGAACAGGCGATCCGTGAGTTAATTGGGGATATCCCAATGACATTCTCTAAAGACCACATTTGGAGTGCACTGGACACAATGATGGCAGATCTGGATGTACGTGAACCCAATCGTGAATGTTTTATTTTCAGCGATTTCCAAACGACACCCCAGAAACCTATTTATTTATCCATGGCAGATTCCAGTGATACTCCCTGGCGGTTTTACCTCGTGGATCAACCGGATATAAATCACAATATTTCCATACGGACGGGACGGGTAGTGAGTCAGGTCAGACTTCCGGATCATATCATGAAAGTCAAAACCCACATTGAAAATGACGGAAAAATGACCATGGATTATTTCCCCGTGGAATTATACCTTGGCAGCCAGCGTGTAGGACAGGTTGTCTCTTCTCTTACAGCCGGTTTTGGTAAAGATTTTGGATTTGAAGCCTTTCCCGGGAAAACCGGCATCATCCATGGAAAAATAACCGTGCCAAACGATGATTTTACTCCTGATAATTCCCTGACCTTTGAGCTTTCAATTGCAGATCAAATAGCCTGTACGATCATAGGACAAAAAACTGAGGACATCTACCTTCTTGAAACGGCATTAGCGTCCATTGATAAACAATCTGATTTTCTGCTGGTAAATTCTCGAACTGCTCCGGTTATTGATAGAATTCCCCTGGATGAGACAGATGTGCTGATCCTGGTGAATCCGCAAAAGATAACCGATGAAGCTATCCTGCAAATTCAATCCTTCATAAACGATGGTGGAGGTGTCATCTGGTTTATGGGGGATGGGTTTGAAACAGATAAAACGTCCATGCAATATGCCGGATTAAAACTTCCTGTTCCTCGGGAAATGGTCATCCTTCCAGGTGAAAATTTTATCCCCGTAGTGGCTCCAGACCGGAACCACCCCATGCTGGACGGACTGAATGTCAGAAATTTTGAGACAGAATTACCACAGGTTTTCCGATATGTGCAGGTGGAGACAAGTTCACAACATAATCCCATCCTGAGCCTGAGTAATGGTGATCCTTTCCTTGCAAGTATGCAGCAGGGGAATGGACAGTTGGTGGTGTGCACAAGCCTTTTGGATTTAAAATGGAATGACTTGCCTATGCGCGGGTTTATGGTTCCGCTCCTTCACCGAATTCTCCTTGTACTTGCCACAGATGAATCCAACAGCATGCCCATTGAAGTGGATGCAACAAAAGCCATTGCGCTGGACAGGGACCTCATCCACAGCGAATGGTCTGTGGTGATGCCGTCAGGTCGAACGGTGTTGTATATTCCAGATTTTAATTCTGAAATGCTACTGGTGGATCAAACACATGAACTCGGGTCCTATACCGTTTTAGCAGATGGATTACCTTATACCGCTTTTTCTACCCACCTGTCACCCGGTGAATATCCATCAACAAGAGTACCCGAAGATATCATTTTGAATTATTTTGATGTAGGTCAGGTTAGGTGGATTGATCCTGACATCAAGCTGACAGGTGTGTTACAGGATATCCGTCTGGGAAAATCCATGTGGCGAATGTTTCTCATGATCGCTATCGGATTGTTTATTCTGGAGACCATCATAGGTCGTTCTGTCACAAAAGAAAAATAGGGTAGTCTTGAGCAGTCAAGAGAGAAGGGACTTAACGCACAACAGGGAAAAAGCCATCCTTGTGGGTGCCATCCATGGTGCAAATTCAGAAAGTGTAGTGGATGAACACCTGGAAGAATTGGACCTGTTGGCAGATACAGCGGGTGCAGATGTGGTTGGACGCATAACCCAGCGAATTTCCCGAATCAACCCCGCATTCTTTATTGGTAAAGGAAAAGCAGATCAGGTCATTCGGCAGGCAAAGGAACTGGGTGTATCTCTCATCATTTTTGACGATGATCTCAGTCCCACACAAACAAAGAACTACCAAAAGCTCGTCGATAATATAAAGGTCATTGATCGGTCGACTCTTATTCTTGATATTTTTGTCAAACATGCAAAAACAAAGGAATCCAAGACCCAGGTTGAACTTGCACAACTAGAGTATATGCTCCCAAGACTGACGCGTATGTGGACTCACCTTGAACGGCAGATGGGCGGGGTCGGTACCAGGGCCGGGGCAGGTGAAACCCAGATCGAAGTGGACAGACGTTTGCTGCGCACTAGAATATCGAGGTTGAAAACAGATCTTGAGCGCATCGACAGGGAGAGGGATACCCAGAGTAAGAATAGAAGCCAGTTTTACCGGGTAGCCCTTGTTGGGTATACAAATGCAGGGAAATCCACCATTATGAAAACCGTATCCGGTGATGATGTGTATATCCAGGATCAATTGTTTGCTACACTTGACACCACTGTACGAATGGTGAAACTGGACGAAGATCATTCAATATTATTGAGCGATACGGTAGGCTTTATCAGGAAGATCCCTCACCATTTGGTTGCCAGTTTTCGCAGCACGTTAAAAGAAGTCACAGATGCTGATCTCATTCTTATCGTTTTGGATGCTTCATCGCCCCAGATACTGGATCACTATTCCACCATCCAAGAGGTTCTGAAAGATCTTGGTGCAGCATCACAGGAGCAGATGATCGTATTGAATAAAATTGACTTACTGGATGAACCCAGCCGCCTACAGTATCTCATGCGTGAGTACCCTGAATCTGTTTCCATTTCTGCACAGGAACATTTGAGAATTGATCGTCTTCTCGATGCCATTAAGGAAAAAATGAATGCAGACTACAGTGTTCTGGAAGTGACCTTTACCTATCACCAGGGAAAACAAATGGCATCCGCGCAGGAAGGAGGTGTCATTGTAATGGATCGGCACTACGAGGAGGATGGTGTACGACTGGTGTTGAAAGGGCCTGAAAAACGTCTTCGTCAGATAGAATCAGATATAAAAAAACCCGCCACTGAATAATTTCCAGAACCGTTGATGATTAACGGTGGAAACCTCTTGTTTACAGCAAACTTCCTTTACCCCGCAAGCAGAGAAGGCCTGTTTTTTGTATCCAAAGTACAGCTTCCTATTGATAGTACTTGAGATTCTGGATAATCGCATCAGTGACGGGAATTGTAAAAAAGCTAATTCAAATTTAGCAGGGGAAATTTGAACATCAAATCATTTAGCTTTCAGGGAAAATTTTTGTGACCACAGTCTCACACATCTGAATGTGTACTGTCAGTCAACATTTTTGTAAAGCTCTATTTCTCCCTCACTTTTTGCTATAACTGCCGCTCCAATACTGTCGCTGGTAATGTTCACCATGGTACGGTACATATCCAGAGGGCGATCCACCGCAAGCATGGTGCCCACAATCATGGCTGCACCGGGATGATCCCCAAGTCCAACAGCCTCCAGCACAATAAATATCATGACTAGTCCGGCAGATGGTACGGCCGCTGCACCCACCGATGCCAGGAACGCCGTTAGGACAATGACCAATTGCTGCGTGAACGATAAATCAAATCCAAGTACCTGGGATATAAACAACACTCCGGCACATTCATACAATGCTGTGCCATCCATATTGATGGTGGCACCCAAAGGCAATACAAAACTGGTGGTTTTATTTGAAACACCCACATTGTTTTCAACACAATCCATGGTAACCGGTAATGTTGCACCGGATGAACTGGTGGAAAACGCCGTAATCATGGCTGATGCCATGGCTTTATAATGTTTTATGGGACTGATTCTGGTAAACAGCCAAAAGATAAGTGGCAACAGGATAAATACATGAATGGTGAGTCCGGAAAAAATGGTGATCATGTAGAGCCCAACTGCTCTAAACAACTCCCATCCTGTGGATGTTACAGCCTTAACGATCAGCCCGAAAACACCGATGGGTAGCAGTCGAATAACACCATGGGTTACGACCATCATGGTCTCAAAACCCGCCTGGAAAAAATTGGTCATGATGGCTTTTGGTTTTTCACTGAGGCGAGTAATTCCAAAACCAAATAGAATGGACCAAAAGATGATAGCCAGCATTTTTCCTTCAGCCATGGCCTGGATGGGATTGGTTGGGATCATTCGCATCAATATCCCTACTAATCCACCAGAATCTGACAGATTTGATGTATCAAAGGCTCCAGCACCAGAATCAATTGACACACCAACACCCGGTTGAATCATGTTGGTAAGAAATAATCCCACAACAATAGCTGTAATGGATGTAAGGAAATAATAACCAAATGTTTTCAGTCCCATGCGTCCCAGTGTTTTGCTGTCCCCCAGACTTGCCACTCCTGACGTGATAGAAAACAGGACAAGAGGGACAATAATCATCTTTAGCAGTCGCATGAACAGGGTTCCAAGAGGAATCACAACCTTGGCTGTGTCACCTGCTGCCAGGGCAAAAATAACCCCCAGTGCCATTGCAATTAGTACCTGCCAGTGTAGTTTAATCTTCATATAATGCCTTATGATTACAGGTTAACTGTTTTCTTTTTTCTCTTTGGATTTAATTTCAGAATAGGTGCGGTAATAGGAATCACCTATTTTTCCTATCTCCTTCATAACACGGCCATGTGGTTTCGCATTTTTTCGATTTTTACCGAATTTAAAAATGCTGTGAAATGCTGTATCAAACAAATCCTGAATATGGGCAAACACAGACCCAAGCTGTTCTGAGAGGGAGGATTTCATGGATGAAATCTAATGTTCTTTTTAAAAGATCGAGAGAGTTTAAGGAAGTCATATCATCTATCCATAGGAATAAGGGTCTATTCCGATTAATTTTCAACTTATGAAAAAACTCACATCAAAATACATTTTACTGTTTTTGACTTCCATTAGCGTTCTGGTATATTTTTCCATGACGTATGCACCCTACAAGGAGTTTGAGGCAATTGAATCAGAATTTCTTGAATTTTATTTTGAAACAAACCCAATTACTGCCACCTGGATCGGAAATCATGCTTTTGATGGCAGGTTACCGGACCTGTCAGAAGAATCCATCCAGGATCAACTAACCGTACTTTACTCGTTTCAATCCAAACTTGAAAACATAAATTCCCTTGGATTAAGGGATTATCGTCGTCATGACTTGCAAATTCTATCCCATTCCGTGGATGAACGTATATTCAATCTCACAGAGTTGAAATCCCATATATGGAACCCACTCTACTATATTTCATCTCTTGGATATGCCTATGAATCCATTGCGAATTACGATTTTGCACCTGTGACCGAGCGCATGAAATCATTGATAGGACGACTGAACGCTACAGATACATTTGTAAAACAGGCCATGATGAATCTTGTTGCCATGCCCGAACCGCACCTTGAAACAGCGATTCATCAGTTGGATGCCTTGATTCGTCACCTGGACATTGGGTATACCGAACAAAAAAAACACCTGAGTGAAGATATAAGAGGCAGGTTATCCAGTTCGTTGGATCAGGCTATACCTGCACTCATCTCGTTTAAATCATTTTTAGAGGAACGAATGGCAAATGGTCCGCATCGAACATTCAGGATCGGACAGGATTTGTTTCAACAAAAATTGCACTATACATTGAATGAAGGAATTTCTTCAAAAGAAGTCCTGGCGAGAGCAGAATCACAATTAAAATTTATTCAGGGAGAAATGCTCGATCTTGCATTACCATTGTATGAAGATTGGTTTAAGGAAACGCCAATTCTCAATACCCATGCAGAACAACTGAAATTGATTCGACGTGTAATGGATGAAATTAGTATTGACCATGTATCAAGAGACGACGTGGTGAATAATGCAAATGGGACCATAGATGAACTCATTGCATTTATCGAAGCAAATGATATCATTACTCTGGATCCAAAACATCCTTTAGAAATCCGTGAAACACCAGAGTATCAGCGGGGTGTTAGCATTGCTTCCCTGCAATCACCTGGTCCTTTGGAAAGCAATCTCCCAACCTATTACAATGTATCTCCAGTTCCAGTTGATTGGACCGACGAACAGGCAGAATCATTTCTGAAGGAGTACAATAATTTTTCCGTGAAAATACTTTCCATTCATGAAGCGTTACCGGGTCATTATGTTCAGCTCTATTACGCGAATCGTCATCCTTCCCTGGTTCGCTCTGTATTTAGCAGTGGTGTCATGGTGGAAGGGTGGGCTCATTATGTGGAAGATATGATGATAGATGAAGGATTTGGTCAGGCTGATCCCAGGCTTAAACTGGTGGAAAGGAAGTGGAAATTGCGTGGCATAGCCAACGCCATTATGGATTATCGGATTCATGCTGATAACATGACAAAAGATGAGGCTATGGCTCTAATGATTGATGAAACATTTCAGGAAGAATCAGAAGCCACTGGAAAATGGAGACGTGCACAGCTGACGTCCACTCAACTATCAACTTACTTTACCGGGTATTCACTCATGTGGGATTTACGCAGGGATGTGGAGGACACTCGCGGAGGTGAATTTAACCTTAAGGAATTCCATGAAGAGTTGCTGTCTCATGGATCCATACCTATTCGATTCTTGAGACAGGAATTGCTAAAAAACTAATCCCTGGAAAACTAATCTAACACTCGACCATGATTTACATCGTAACTATCGCTATATACTTATTTATACTTATCGGGATTGGTGTCTACAAAGCCGGAAAGATAAAGACTCAATCGGACTTCTCAGTTGCTGGAAGGTCTCTTACACCATGGATTCTTGTAGGAACCATGCTTGCCACCTGGATCGGTACCGGTTCAATCCTTGGGAATGCCGGGAAGACGTATTCTACAGGTATGGCAGGATTGATGCTGCCTCTGGGAGGAGTATTGGGTATCATCCTGTTGACTCAGATTGCTGGGAGGGTACGGGCTTATGAGAAATTCACAGTACCGGAAATACTGGGGGATCGATATGGGGAGACGGCCAGGTATTTGAGTGTGGTGGCATTGATCATGGCATACCTGGTTATCGTGAGCTATCAGTACAATGCGGGAGGGGCGGTTCTCGAAACCATATTGACAGATACCAATGGTGACCCATTGATCAGCGCTCAAACAGCGACCATTATTGCTGCTGTTTTCATCATTGCGTATACCATGCTTGCAGGGTTGGTTAGTGTGGCCTACACCGATGTTGGGAATGGTATCATCATGACGATTTCCCTGGTTGTTGCATTTCCAATCCTCTGGGTTAAAGCCGGTGGTTGGGATGGAATGCAGGTAGCATTTTCTGCCATGGATAAACCTCAGCACATGTCTTTCTGGGGGGTCTACTCACCAATGGATATCATCAACTTCTGTCTGCCACCATTTTTGCTGGTGCTGGGTGATGCCAATATGTACCAGCGATTTTTTGCCAGCAAAGATGCAAAAGGGGCAACATCTGCAACGACTATCCTGATTCTCGCTGTGGCCGTCATTGAATTATTGATCATCGCATCTGCCTGGGTGAGTTCCAGCATGGTAGCAGATGCGGCGAACGGAAGGCATATTCTCATCTATGCGGCCCGACAGTTGTTGCCACCATTTATGGGGGCCATCATGCTCACCACCATCGTGGGTATTATCATATCGACGGCAGACTCATATTTACTGGTTCCAGCAACCACCATCATTCGTGATATTTACATGATGAGGATCAATCCAAATGCCAGTGAAAAACTTATTGTGCTGCTAAGTCGTCTGGTGGTGCTTGGGCTGGGTATTCTAGCCTATATCGTTTCAAGGGGATTTGCAGAGTCTGCCGGATTTTTCGAGCGCGCACTGTATGCTTATACTATATATGGTGCGGCTATTACTCCTTCATTGGTAGCCGCGTTATTCTGGAAGGGTGCTTCACATGCTGGTGCCATTGCGTCCATAATCGGAGGAACGGTGATGACGCTGATTTGGAAAGAGGCGGATTTTATTCACCGTGTCATCCCGGATGCTGTATATAATCAAACAGACGAAGTATTGCCAGCCATTCTTGTGTCTGTAATCTGTCTTGTTGTGTTTAGTTTATTGTTTAAAGATGATGCATCAAAGGTTAGTGAGGTGTATCACAAATAAACAATAGGGAGGTGCTTTTACACATCCCTAGTTATATCCTCCTCATAGGGTCTATAAAATCCTGATTGGTATGATTTTTGATGTATTTGCTGTAAAATATACTAACCAAATACCTATCCTGGAGTTGTTATGAGAGGGAATGAAAAAGGTTTTACCTTAATGGAAATTATACTGGTCATTATAATCCTGGCATTATTAATGGCTGTTATAGCACCAAGAATTTTTGATTTAAACTGCAGAGCGCACAGGGGAAATGTGTTCTCATTCATTGGAAATGTAAAGACCGGATTGGATCACTACGCGGACAAAAAGATAATTACTGATGGTAGAAAAGTATACCCGGATGCTGATGATTTTGAGGATCCTACAAAGGATGGTTTGGGTATTGTTCTGGATAAAGTTCAACCTGAATGGTCTATCTTGAATTCAGGGGGAAATAAAACGGACTTTGTTTATTCCGAAACGGAACCAACCACAAAAATTCGATATACATCCTCAGGAGATGATACCTACACTCTGGAGATTGTTCAGGGACCAGACTGCATTATGAGCAGCGTCGGTGGTGATACCGGCGGCGGTGGAGAGTCTGGTGGAGGACCTGGTGGAGGAGGTTCCACAGGTGGTGGAGATGAAGAAGGATCTTCTGGCGGCGGAGGAGATTCCGGTGGTGGAGATGATGGCGGTTCCGGCGGTGGTACTGATTCCGGTGGTGGCGGAGACTCTGGAGGTGGAGATGACGGTGATTCAGGAGGTGGTGACACAGGCTCTGGTGGCGGTGGAGACTCCGGTGGCGGAGGAGACTCTGGTGGTGGAGATGACGGAGATTCCGGTGGCGGAGACACGGGTTCTGGTGGCGGAGGTGATTCCGGCGGTGGTGGCGATTCCGGTGGCGGAGATGATGGAGACGGTGGAGATTCCGGTGGTGGCGATGGTGATTCTGGCGGTGGTGACAATGATGATGACTCCGGTACGGGTGATGACGACGATGGTGGGGACGATGATGAAGAAACATATACGATTTGTCATAAACCCGGTACCCCGGCAGAACAAACATTGACTATTCCTGCATCTGCATGGCCAGGACACCAGGGACACGGAGACACTATGGGAGCATGTGATGATTCAGGTTCCGGCGGTGGTGGAACTGATTCCGGTGGCGGAGGTGATGACGATGACGATGATAGCGACTCTGGTTCATCCGGTGGAGACGACGATGACGATGATGATTCACAATCTTCTGGTGGCGATGATGATGACGATGATGATGACAATGGATCAGGCGGCGATAATGACGATGACGACGATGATGATGACAGCAATGGCGACAATGACGATGACGACGATGATGAGAATGAATGCAGTGCAAAAGATTGGAAGAGTAATAAAAACTATAAGACCAACGACCTGTGCAAACACAATGGCAGGGAGTGGAAGGCATTAAGAAACCATAAAAATGTCGAACCCCCAAGGAGTAATACATGGGTAGATATGGGTCCATGTAACTAATCCAATTGCACATCTAATTATGAAGGACCCCACTTTGTTGAGTGGGGTCCTTTTTTCAAGTAATTAATTGAATCTTACACTGTTTACAGCATAGAAAACCTGTTGTTGATGTGAGTTAAACTGAAAAAAGAATTTGGAAAACTAATGGAATAATCAGGTCAAGTCCAAAAAGTTCTGTAAAAGTGCATTAGGCAGCCACAGTTTTCTTGGG